>CACZZL010000004.1 GCA_902785605.1 uncultured Bacteroidales bacterium | reverse complement strand
TGGATGCCATAGATACGCTGGGTATAAGTGAGCACGTCGTTGATATACATTACAAGCACGGAGTTGTCGGTATAGATGTTGATATTATACGTTCTGTCCGCAGGAATCGGGAAAGGATAGCTACCACCGCCTTTGAGTTCCCATTTGCCCTGCTCCTCTTCAAAACGGATATAGTTATTATTGCCGTCGGGGCAGACCATGATGCTGTAGTATTTCTCGTAGGTCTTGTCGCCGTCTTTGCGGTCGCCGCGGACGAAGGAGATGCCGAATCGGTCGGCTTTGTCAGCGGTGGTGACGGTCATGGAGATATGGTTGTGGTAGCCGAGGGTGTTGAACATGACGGAGCTATAAGCCTTCATGGAATAAACATCGTCCGCAATGGTGAGATTACCCTCTTCCTCACCCCATTTCTTCACGGGTTTGAGGGTAGCCGTTTGGTTGTATTTGGTACGGATAGCAGGCACCTCAGCGGTATAGAGCGTACCATCCTCGCGCTGCATCAGACGATGCACCACCAGGGTACCGCCCCACTTAGGCTCAGCATCCGGACTGATATCCGTGTTGTCCTTACCGCGACGCTCGGGGCACCATCCCCATATATAGCGGTCGGTACCGTCGGAGGCAGTATTGCCGGCATAGAAAGCACGACCGTCCAATGCGCCCTCTTTGCTGTCCGGCCAATGGGGAGCAGTAGCGGATTTGAGTTCGTCGATGGTACGCCCTTTGAGATAGTGCACACGGCGCTCGAAGGCACTCATATCGCTATAGGTCAGATACCACCAGTCACCCATCTTGAACACATTGGGACACTCCAAGAAACGATCCCACACCATTTTGGAGAAGACACCTTTGTGTTCCCAGGTCTGCAGGTCGGTAGAGACGAACTCTGCGAAGCAACCGTCTTTGTCTTCGGCACGCGAACCCGCAGGCATCGGTTTGGTAGCGACAATCATGTGATAGCCGTCCTCCATCTTCCAGATATACGGATCGCGGAAATTGAGCGTGCTATAGCCGTAGTCACCTCCACGCAGACGGAAGAGCTGATCCTTGGTCCATGTCTTAAAGTCCGGAGAAGTGGCGCGCATCACGACTTGGCGGTCTTCGTCAGCAGCGGGTTTGTAGCGCTCGCCGGTGTAGTAGATATAGTACAGTTTCTGCGCCTCGTCATAGACTACACAACCGGTACCGAGGGCTGCATCCTGCTCTCCGGCGCGACCGGTAGGCAGCACTTCGCCCATAGAGGTATAGGTAGCACAATCGGTAGTACGGATGCCCCACAAGGGGTGGAAAGTCTCCTCCATATTTTGCTCGAAATTATGGAGATAAAGGATCTTGTAATCCTTCGCTACCGGGTCGAAGAAAGGCAAGGGGTCACCTACAGAACCTGCGGAAGGAATATAATAGGTAGTCGTTCCTGCCTCATCGGACGCATTGAAATAGGTAGTGATATTCTCCCAGTCCTTTTGCTCCTGCGGAATATTCTCCTGACAGGAAGTCAGGAAGGTACAAAGGAACATTGTACAGAGTACAAAGGATATGATTTTCTTGGTTTTCATAACGTATTATTGCTTTAGGTAATTAAACGCATTTTCGGTTATCTTAGCGATATTCTCGTGATAGTACGAGGTGTACTCGCTGGGATCTGCAACCGTGTACCAGTCGTAGCAGCCGGATCCGATACAGATGATAGCACCGTGTTCAGCAGTCTTGCGGAACTCCCATGCCACTACTGCGTCCGCGCCACCGGCGATGTCATAAGCACCGGTCTTCTCGTGGAACACATCGCGGTCTGCATATCCGCCCCAGTCGGAGCCGATATGGTACTGCGCGGTAGAGTTCGTGATCTTATAACCCTCGTCACAAGTATAGACGTGATCCAGCGCTGAAGGGTTCATGGTCAGGTTCTGCCAAAGCGCATGGCCGGTATGACCGGTGATAGCGAACTCCCATGGACCGCCTACGCGCTCTGCATCGGACTCCTTACCACCCCAGGCATTGTTCGGGAAGCACTCGGCTTCGCCTAAGTAGTACGGCAGGTTCACCGCATAACGGGTCAGCAGGAACGATCCTCCGGCATGGTAGAACTCTTTGAGTTTGTCGAGCACGGTATAATCGACTGCTTCAGGAGCGTTAGCCTCGAAAGCACCCTTGCCTTCCAGACCTCCGTCCTTATGGAAATGCCACCAGATTACCTTACAATCCGTCATCACCACCCTTCCGGCAGCCAGATCAGCGAAGGAAGCATAGTCGGAGTTCTCAATATTGGCAAGCATCCAGTTAACCGCCTCTTGCTCCTCGGGGTTGAGTTGCGCGGCCGTTTGAGCCAGACCGAGATAGAGCACAACCGGGTTGCCTTTTTCCTTAACGGTTACCTTATAGGTAGTAGAAGCGGTATTATAAGTCACGGTGAAGTCCACAGGGTTAGTGAAATCACATGGCAGACCGGATTGTGGCGATACGGTTGCGCCTTCGGTGGTCTTGATATTCGGAATTAGGGTCTTGATATCCGTTCCGATAGGTACAGAGACGGTGATGGTATGAGCCACCTGGTCAATGATACCTACGTAGAGCTCGTTGAGCATGAAAGAGAGGATACGGGCCTCGTCGTGCTTAACGCGCACTTTGTAGTCGCGATAAACATTGCCGTTCTCCACATGTATTACTATCGGAGAGGTCATATTCACCTGAGCGCCTTGAGCGGGCGTAGCCTTTGCTCCCGCAGAGAGACGGAGCGTAGTGAGGGTCATCAGATGGTCGTCATGCACCTCGGGCACAGCTACTGTGACCGTAGCCGATGCGTGGTCCACTACACCCGGATAAATCTCATCCAGTACCAGCGAATCAATGCGGCAGTCTCCATCGACATTGAACGGGTTGTCCTGCTTCTGGCAGGAAGCCAATATGGTACAAAGGGACAATGTACAAAGTACTATTTTATAGAATGTCTTCATAACGCAATATTCTTAGCCCTTACGGGCACGATTTTTTCAATATTCAATATTCATTATTCATTATTCATTACCATCCTCCTATGTTTTGTTTATAATGGCCGTTGGAGGCGGATACCTGCTCGTGAGGAATAGGCAGATACTCATTTTTATTGGCGGTGAAAGAAGCAGAGGTATAGATACGGCAGTCGTTTGCTTCCTCTACGTAATACTTGTTGATCACCTGCGCCGCTTCGCCCCAACGCACGAGGTCGAAGAAACGCTCGCTCTCCATCGCAAGCTCCAGACGACGCTCCATCTTCACTTTCGCCAGTGCGTTCGAATAGTCGGTATAGGGTTTGACGCGGATCTTGGCTCCGTAGTTGGTGTCATATCCGGCAAGCATGCCAATACTGCGCGATGCGCGGTTACGGAGCTGGTTAACCAGTTCGATAGCCTCAGCGTCACGTCCCAGTTGAGCCATGGCCTCCGCACGCATCAACAGTACGTCTGCGTAGCGGACGACGATACGGTTCATCGGCGTACCGAACCACAGGGCAGAACGGATGAGGTAACCGCTCTCCGGGTCCACGTTGTGTTTCAGAGTCACGTGATAACCATACAGACCATTGGAACGACTCCAGTTATGCGTACGGCTCATGATGAGGTTCGGGTTGAACTCATACGGGAAACCGGCTATACCTACAGTCAGCCACAGACGGGGGTCAGCATTGTCAGTGGAAGGATCGAAATCCTTGTCGTTGAACGTGTCGATGAAGGGCAGCCCTTCGGCGTTGGTACGGAAAGCGTTAACGAGGTTCTGACTCGGCTTGTAGAAATCACAACCGCCATCCGTCACGCCTTCGATACCCGGTACCATCAAGCCGTAAGACCAGTTACAGTTACCTAAGTTCGTACCGTCGTTGGTCGAGTATTGCATCGCCCAAAGACTCTCCTTGCCGTTCTCATATTGTGGCTCCGGACGGAAGTTATTATGGAAATCATCCTCCAAGCCATAACCGCCGGCGGTATAGATACCCTCCTCGGTATATTGAAGCACTTTTTCCAAATCGTCACGGTTGATCTCGGTCACCTGATGCGAAGCGGGATCGTCCTGATGGTAAGCCTTATACAGATACACCTTCGCCAGCAATGCAGCTGCTGACGCCTGCGTCGGACGGCCTTTGTCCGCCTGGGTAGCAGGTAATACGCTGTACGCATATTCAAGATCATCAGCAATAAGTTGCCATCCTTCGTCATTGGTATATTTGGTGTTGCTCAACTCGTTATAGTCCGCCTGTTTCATCAGCGGATCCATGACAAAGGGGATATTCTTGTACAACCGTTTGAGCAGGAAATGACCATACGCACGCAAGAACTTCATTTCGCCCAGACGTTGCTCTTTGAGTTCATAACTGTCATCCATGGCATCCAATGCAGCGATGGCGGCGTTGACACGGCTCAGACAGTTATACAGACGCACCCACATGTCGTTGATATTCCAGTTGGTCGTCAATATACCCTGGCTCACCTCTAACTGGTGAAAGACATCACCGTCGTTCTCCGAGATACCGCCTTTGTAAGCATCGTCGGAGCGGACATCGAAGTTCCACATCGAGAAGGACGAGTTGATATCCTCCGCAGAGATGAAGATTGCATACGCGGAGATACAGATATTGTCGATATACTGAGGGTCATTGACCTGCTCCTCGCTCAGCGTTGCTTGCGGCACATCCTGGTTCAGAAAACTGTCACAGGAAGCACAAAGGAACAATGCACAAAGTACAAAGGCTATTTTATTGAATGTTTTCATAACTTTCTACTTTAAACTTTTAAACTTCATTAAACTTTCAACTTTAAACTTTCAACTTAGAAAGTTACTTTCGTTCCCAAGGTTACGGTTAACGGGATCGGATATCCGAACGTAGGCACCTCCGGATCGACACCGGTGAACTTCGCCGAGTGGATAGTGAATACGTTCTGCGCCGACACGAACCAACGCCAGTTTTGCATTTTCATCTTGTCGCACGCAGTCTTGGGCAGGTTATAGCCCAGCTGCAGGTTTCGCAGTTTGAGGAACGAACCGTCCTCTACGAAATAGGTGCTGACACGGGTTTCGTTGTTATTATTGTTAGTGGACAGAGCGGGTATATCACTATCGGGGTTGGAGGGACTCCACGCGTCTAACACGCGCGTTCCTTTATTAAGGTTCGCTACATTCACACCGGACCAGAGATCCGTCTGCTGCTTGAAGTCCTTCGTGATAACCTGCTGACCGCCTACGCCTTGGAAGAAGAGCGTCAGGTCAAATCCTTTGTACTCAAAGTAGAAGTTAGCGCCGAAAGCGACCGCGGGTATCGGCGAATAGATCCATGTCTGGTCTGCCTCGCTGACCATGCCGTCGCCGTTGATATCACGGTAGCGGATACGTCCTAAGCCGGCACCCTCCTGATAAGCATGATTGTCAATCTCCTCCTGGCTCTTGAAAATACCGTCGGCTATATATCCCACCTGCGATCCGATAGCGTGACCAACTACGGACTGTACGCCATTGCCGCCAAAGGCACCGCTGGCTGCTACTGTTGCAGGCATATCGATTACCTTATTATCATAATGAGAGATATTGGCGGAGATATCGTATTTGAAGCCGCCTTTGGTTTGGTTACGGTAACCTAACTGGAACTCAACACCCATATTATCCACCGCGCCGGCGTTCACCCACTGCGATGCACCTTCACCCATTACTCCAATACCGGTCATGAGCACGAGGATGTCTTTCGTTTGTTTATAGAACCAGTCGAACGAACCGTAGAACGTCTGTTTGAAGAAAGAGAAATCGAGACCGACGTTAGTCTGGGTCGTAGTCTCCCATTTGATATCGTCATTACCGATCTGCGTGCGGCGGAAACCCGAAGGAAGAATACCGCCACCGTTGGTGCCGGCGATGTCGTACGACGTACCGTAAGACTGACCACCGTTCTCGTTCACACCATAGTTGGAGTCGTAGATAGTATAACGCGCGGTAGCATTGATGTCCTGGTTACCCGTCTGACCCCACGAGACACGCAGCTTCAGATCGTCCATCCACGAATTGGCTCCTGCCATGAACTTCTCCTGGCTGATACGCCAACCGGCGGAAACAGAGGGGAAGAAAGCAAAGCGGTTGTTTTTACCGAAGCGGCTTGAACCATCATAACGCATCGTCAGAGATACGAGGTAGCGGTTGTCGTAACTATAGTTCGCCTTTCCAAAGAAAGAGATCAGCGAGAAACTGCCGCTGCCTCCATAAGCCTGGGCTATACCCGTTCCTGCGGATGGCCACATATAGGTAGGATTGAGCACAATGAAGTCCTCTTTGTAAGCAGAGAACCACTCATCTATCTGTCTATTGAGCTCCGTTCCCAACAAGAAGTCTGCACGGTGCTTGCCAATCTCCAGATCATAGGTAATAATAGCGTTCCACATCCACTTCGTCCAGTGCTCCTGCTTTGCCTCAACGGCATTCTTATCGTTGGCTACTACGCCTTCGGTGATAGGATACGTGAAGAAACGTTGCTTCTTCTGCGCATAGTCAATACCTGCCGTGGTACGGATATTCAGACCTTTGATCGGGTTGATATTGATGAACACGTTTCCGAACAAACGCCAATAGGTGTATCGGTTGTCTTTGTTGCGCTCCAGAATGGAGAGAGGATTCTCACGCTGCGGGAAGCCGCTGGACGAAGGAGCCTGCGCCAGATCGCCGTTGGTCGTATAGACCGGCAGCAAGGGGTTGTATTGGAGCACGCTCTCAATATAACCGCCGGGAGCGCCTACCTCAGAAGTGCGGTTAAGCGTGAAGTTCTCACCGATAGTCACAATATCGTTCAGCATCTTATAGTCGGTGTTAACACGCGCCGAGAAACGGTCGAAGTTAGTCGTCTTGATGATACCGTCGTTCTTGTAGTAACCCAGAGAGAAGAACGCACTACCCTTCTTACCACCGTTGCTGACAGAGATATTGTAGTTCTGTATTACACCGGGACGGGTGGTCTCAGCGAACCAGTCTGTGTTGCTTACGGGTACTGTTCCGGCAGCATCAAGGTACTTATTGAGCATGATGTTGTTCAAAACCGGTTGGCCTTGCTCGTTATAGCCCCAGTCGTAACGGTAACCAAGCACGTTCGTATTCGGATCCGCCGTACCATCGTTGACATATGCCTGCCACATAGCGCGACCGAACTGTTCGGAATTGAGGACGTGCATACGGTTTACGTAGTTCTGTACGGCTACGGATGCATCCAAAGAGACACTTAACTTACCCTCTGAGCCTTTCTTGGTGGTAATGATGATGACACCATTAGCCGCGCGCGAACCATATATACTCGCGGACGCGGCATCTTTGAGCACCTGAATAGACTCGATATCATTCGGGTTGAGCTCATGCATACCCGAGGTCGTCGGTACGCCGTCGATGACGTAAAGAGGATCATTGGATGAGTTCAAAGAACCTGTACCACGTATACGGACGGTAGCAGTTCCTGAGGGGTTACCATCGGCTGATATATTCATGCCCGGCACTTTTCCCTGAAGGGCCTTCATCGGGTTACTCTCTTGCTGTTTCTCTAAATCCTTAGCCGAGATAGCAGATACCGCACCGGTCAGGTCGGCTTTACGCTGCGTCGTATAACCGGTCACTACCACTTCCTCCAGCACCTCGCTGTCCTCCGCAAGGGAGACTTTCATGTTCGCATTGGGGAATAACTGCTGGGTCTTATAACCCACATACGAAATCACTACCATGGCATCATTGCCGACGGAAAGTGAGAAATTACCATCGAAATCGGTGATCGTACCATTCGATGTGCCTTCCTCCAGTACAGACGCTCCAATAATCGGCTCACCCGTAGCTGCATCCACCACAACACCCGTCGCAGTCACTTGCGCCTGAGCGAATGCCGTGAAGCATAGCATCCAAAGAAAGGCTAAAATTACACTTTTTGAATTCATGATATATTAAAATTTAAATATAAAAGCTAAGCAACGAAACAGAGCAAAACTCAATTCCGTTGCAAAAGTACATCTAATTATACACATGCGCAAATAATAATGTTGCAAAATATGCCACTGATGTTTCAATGCAACAAATGTGACATATTATGCAACAAAATTACTATCTACAAATGTTTCGTTTTAGCGCACACTGGGCAGGTGTCCGAAGTATTCCTTATAGCATTTAGTGAAATAGCCCGGGCTGGAGAAACATAGTTCCAAGGCTACTTGCTGGATAGTCATATCGGTCGTGCGGAGCAATTCGTCCGCGCGGATTAACCGCCGCTCACGGATATAGTCCAGTGGTCCTTTCCCTGCTACCGCTTTCACTCGCCGGAAGAGTTGCGTACGGCTTAGTTGTAACTTACCGCCTAAGAACTCTACATTCAGATTCGGGTCCTTCAGATAGTCGTCCACCACTTGACGCAGTCTCTCAGCAAAGTGCTGATTGAAGAGGATGAAGGATAGTGATACGACAAAGAGCAGGAAAAAGAAACATACGCAGCATACTAAGATATTCCGATCCAATTGCAGAAGACGCCATTTATTATCCAGTCTCACTTGCATCACGTGGAATGTCTCCAGATCACGCGTGATAGCTTCGTCCTGCTTGAGCATAGGTTTCGCTGCTGTGATATCTACGAGCGCCGTTTCCAACACCGTATCGCGCACGTACGATTCCTTATGTAGTATGCGCGCGGCAGCATCAATTATCATATCGCCGCGAGAAGAGTACGTGGCGGAACATTCTATTTTACCATCTACGATAGCCTGCAAGCCCGGATGGATGCCGTCCATAAGCAGAGACAACCTCATAGGCATTCTCCTGGTACCATCTTCCCATCACGCTCTGCACCTCTACTTTAGCCTCTAACCCTTCGCCTTTCGCCTCTTCAATACCTTCCATCATTCCTTTATGGCGAAGCGTAGCAGGCGTCGATCCCGGCAGGCCGGCTACCTCCAGTACAACGAACGGCTTCCTTTTCGCCTTTGATCCTTTGTCACTCGCTTTTCCTATCACCCATTGCGCCATCAGTCGGCCGACTTTGTAGTTGTCGCCGCCGATAAAAGCGGTCCATTCGTCACCGGGGACACGGCGGTCGGCTACAATCACAGGAATACCTGCCCGATAAGCCCTCGTCACAGCGGGTTGTACCTGCTTCGCCTCATTGGGACTGACAATCAGCAGATCTACACGCTCTTTGATAAAACTATCGATCTGGGCACACTGCAACTCGTTGCTGCCGTAAGCTATACGGCGCGAGAGCGTCATATCGGGATGAAGCAATAACTCACGCTCCATAGTTCATCTTCTGCCGCCATGCATCATCCAGACACTGGCTTACACCAATGCGATACTGCGGTGTACGCGAGTTACAACCTGTCATTAACAGGCATAACATCACGATGCTAACAATGATGTTTCTCATAATGCAACATTTTTCGGAGCAAAGATACTACATTTTTTTAATATACGCAAGGGAAATATGTATTTTTTTGCATTTTTAGGGTGTTTTTGGCACAAAAAGCTAATGGTCGAAAGGCTAATGGCTTATGGTTATTGGCTAAAGTAGGAAAAGAATGATTATTTTAATAAAAAATTATTAAAATCTTGCACATATGAAAAATTTTTTGTACCTTTGTGCCCGATTTTATTAGATAGTTATGTTTACAACAGAGATGATCGTTTTAATTCTCGCCATTGTGGCGATGATGATATTCGGTTTTTGGTTCATCCAGCACTCGCAGTTCAAGAACGAGGAGCGCAAGCGCCAGTTCGAACTCAAGCGGGAATCCCAGAAATCTGTGTCGCCTATTCGTTTGCGCGCGTACGAGCGTTTGGCACTCCTTTTGGAGCGCACCAAACCCGAACATATGCTTATGGAGCTGCGTTCCAAAGAACCCGAGGCGCTGAGCGTTTGGACCGTTGCACAGTTACAGCAGTACCTGCTGCAGACCATTCGGTTGGAGTTTGATCATAACCAGAGTCAGCAGGTCTATGTGTCGGACGAAGTGTGGGACGCAATCGTCAGTGCGCGTGACCAGACGGCATCGTTCATCATCTCCATGACCACGCAGATCCCTGCCAACGCTACGGCACAGACCTACGCCACCACCCTCCTCACCGCGTATGCCTCCAACGGCACCACGCCCACGGAGAAAGCGCTGGAGATGCTCAAAGACGAAGCCAAATCGCTGATGTAAGATGAAAGAGGAAAGATGAAGGATGAAAGATGAAAAAGGCATATATTCGCATCGGGTGTTAGGATGGATATTCCTTTCATTTCTCATTTTTCATTTTTCATTTTCCTTCGCAAAGAACGACACCATCTACAACGGCACCCAAGTCAAACTGGACATCGCCTCGCCCATCCTCACGCCGGCAACCCATCAGTGGCAAAAGCAGCATTATGAGGTAGCGGTGAACGTACGGCTGGCAAAGCGGTGGTACCCGACGGCCGAACTCGGCTACGCCACCAACGGCGGGTTCATGCGCCTCGGCTGTGACCTCAACCCGCTCAAGAAGCACCCGGAGAGTCCGCACGCCCTGCTTGTCGGAGTTCGATGCGCAACAGCGGTGCAAGAAGGTGGTTACACCGACTGCTGGGGAGAGATTGTTGCCGGCTGCCAGGTCGAGATATATAAAGGCGAGTGGCAAACGGCGAAAGGCGAACGGTCTATGTCTTTTTACATGGGGTGGATGGGACGTTTCAAATGTCTGTTCACACGGCAGGAGAGATACTTCAACCCCGATTACATCCCCGGCTTCGGCAACCGCGACAAGATCGGTTGGGGAGCCAACTACTACCTCGGGTGGAGATTTTGAAGAAATTGAAGATTGAAGATTGAAAATTTAAAACAATACACATCATGAACCAAACACAGTTATTGAATCGCGCGGCGGACAACATTCGCATCCTGGCCGCAGCAGCAGTAGAGAAAGCTAAGAGTGGTCACCCGGGCGGAGCTATGGGTGGCGCAGACTTCATCAATGTACTCTTCTCGGAGTTCCTGGAGTACGATCCGGACAACGCCGGTTGGGAGGCACGTGACCGTTTCTTCCTCGACCCGGGTCATATGGCACCGATGCTCTACGGACAGTTATGCCTCGCCGGTAAGTTCACCCTCGAGGACCTCCAGAACCTCCGTCAATGGGGTTCAGTCACCCCGGGTCACCCCGAGCGTGAGATCGAGCGTATGATCGAGAACACCTCCGGTCCGCTGGGTCAAGGTCATACCTTCGCTGTCGGTGCAGCGATTGCTGCCAAATGGTTCAACCAACGCTACGGTGCCATCCACAACCCGACTATCTACGCCTTCATCTCGGACGGCGGCGTGCAGGAGGAGATCTCGCAAGGTGCAGGCCGTCTGGCAGGCCACCTGGGTTTGGATAATCTCGTTATGTTCTACGACTCCAACACCATCCAACTCTCCACAGGTTGCGGCGAAGTGACCTCCGAAGATGTAGCCGCTAAGTACGCAGCTTGGGGTTGGTACGTACAGGAGATCCCGGGCAATGATCCCGACGCCATCCGTCAGGCCATCGTCAAAGCCAAAGCGGAGAAAGGTCGCCCGTCTATCATCATCGGTCACACGACCATGGGTAAGGGCTGCGTCACCGCGGAAGGTGCTAACTGGGAAGGCAAGTGCTCCACGCATGGTGCTCCGCTCAGCAAAGCCGGCGCTTCGTTTGAGAAGACCATCGAGCACCTCGGAGGCGACCCGACCAATCCGTTCGTGATCTTCCCCGAAGTGAAGAAACTGTATGACGACCGTGCAGCCGAACTGCGCGAATTGTGCAACAAGCGCTACGTCGCTTACCACGAGTGGGCACAAGCCAACCCGCAGGCAGCTAATGAATACGAGACTTTCATGGCCGGAGAAGTGCCGTGCATCGACTGGAGCCTCATCGAGCAGAAAGCCGGTGATGCAACCCGTAATGCCAGCGGTAAGGTCCTCTCGTTCCTCGCTGAGAACGTGGGCAATATGATCGTTTCGTCTGCCGACCTGTCGAACTCCGACAAGACCGACGGATTCCTCAAGAAGACCCATGCCCTCAAGAAAGGCGACTTCAGCGGCCAGTTCCTCCAAGCCGGTGTATCCGAACTCACCATGGCGTGCGTCATGATCGGTATGGCCCTCCACGGTGGTATCATCCCCGCTTGCGGTACGTTCTTCGTGTTCAGCGATTATATGAAACCCGCTGTTCGTATGGCTGCCCTCATGGAGCTGCCGGTTAAGTTCATCTGGTCGCACGACGCCTTCCGCGTAGGTGAGGACGGTCCGACCCATGAGCCGGTAGAGCAAGAGGCACAGATCCGTCTGATGGAGAAACTGCACAACCACCACGGTGCTCCGTCGATGCTGGTACTCCGTCCGGCCGATGCCGAAGAGACCACGCTCGCTTGGCGTGCAGCCATCGAGAACACTGCTACTCCGACTGCCCTCATCCTCAGCCGTCAGGATATCGCTCCGGTGCCCAACGTCAACCTCGAAGGCTTCCGCAAAGGTGCGTATATCGTTTCCAAAGACGAGAACCCGCAAGTCGTATTGCTGGCTTCCGGATCTGAGGTTTCTACCCTGCTCGCCGGTGCCGAACTGCTGCGCGCAGAGGGCATCCGTCTGCAGATCGTCAGCGTGCCGAGTGAAGGACTGTTCCGTCTCCAAGATAAGAAATATCAGGATGAAGTGCTGCCGAAGGGCATCAAACGCTTCGGTATGACAGCCGGCCTGCCGTGCACACTCGAGAGCCTCGTCGGCGAGAACGGTGCTATATGGGGTCTCAACTCTTTCGGTTTCTCTGCTCCGTACAAGGTCCTTGACGAGAAACTCGGCTTCACCGCCCAGAACGTCTATGACCAAGTAAAGAAATTATTGTAAAGGTAACGAAACGGTAACAAATTGTAACCAGTTGAAATTACCCGAACAAGTTCAGGATTTTTATGGCAAAGACAAACGACATAGAGAATCGGTATATTCCCAATTATGAGGAATATATCCGCCAAAAGGAAATAGGTGGATTCGCTTGCACATACGACATTATTCCTGAAAGCGCAGAACGCAAGAGGAGAAAATGTAATAAGGACGAGATAGCTATCTTACGCACAGTTCGGCAATATGATACCGAAACGGAAAAACAGATAGCTATCCGTCTGGGCAAGTCGGAAGCAGAGGTAAAATCGCTCATAGCGACCTTGATTAAAGACAGGTTCCTTGAACGCAATAATTATCGCGGACAAGATTATTGGGAGTTGGTATATTAAATGTATAGTAATACCCAGTGTAAAACCCGAACAAGCACCCGAACAAGTACCCGAACAAGTACAAATAATACATTTTCAAAGTGCAAAAATTGCACATTAGGGAGAAATTAGAATCCAGTTGTCGCAAAATTTGCGTTAGTTCAACAAGAGGATAACTAAAACATGTAAAATAACAAAATCCCGCTTATGGCGAAATAAGGAAACGTCCCTCTCCGAGCGGTGCTTCCGAGCACTCAGGGGAAGGAGAAAGAGAAAATCTGCATCAAAAGTGCAGATTTTTTTTGCAAATAACAAGGCTTTGCGGCACAAAATACAAATGAATTTGCATTTTCCTGCCCAAATTCTTGCATATGTCAGAAAAAAGTTGTAACTTTGCAGCCGAAAGTTGCAAAGACTAACAAAAATGAACTTATCAACGCTCATAAAACAATACTTTTCCACATCTGAGAATGATGTCACGATTGATGTGTTTGACGAGAAAAACATTTACGATGTTTACCATCGTGTCGTGAGTGTATTGACACAGCATTTAGACATTGAGACCACGGTGTTGGAGGCAATGAGTTATTGCTTTTATGAGATATTGGACAATGTGCTGACACATTCCGGCAAGGAACTTGGAACAGTTATTACACAATACAATCCGACAAATCATATCCTTAGTTTCTTGATAGCAGATGACGGAATAGGTGTACAAGCTTCGCTTTCTGAGAATGAAAAATATAAACATATCTCAGAACCAGAGGCTTTGAAAATCTGTATAGAAGATACAATTACAGATGGTAAGGGAATGGGATTTGGTCTTTTCTCTACATCTTTGCTAAATAATCAAGCCGGTTTGTTGTTTGAAGTCCGTTCCGGAAATCATGCAATGCAGGTGAAGAACGGAAAGATAACCACTAAAGAAACTGAGCCTTGGCAGGGAACTATCGTCTATATGCAGTTGCAGACCGATAAGGAGATCAATCCGGCAGAAGTGGTAGCAAACCGCACAGATGTAGCTGCGCAATATAGAGAAGCATTTTTAGATGATAACGAATTAGAGCAATTATGGTAACATTCAGTTTTAGAGAATATGGAGAAAATCTCGGCACGCGTCCTTTAGGGAAACGTGTGCGCGAGCAGTTGATGCCGTTATTGGAACAAGACGAGCGCATTGTGCTTGATTTTACAGGTGTAAACGTGGTGAGCAATTCGTTTGCCGATGAGTGCATTGCCAAACTATTGCTTACGATGCCACTCTCCGAATTGAAAAGCCGCACTACTTTTCGAGGCTTAAATCCTATCGCGTCAGAAAGTGTTTTAACAGCGCTCCAAAGACGACATCTTGTAACGGCATAAGATCCCGATCTATATGAAATGATGAACACATCGGCAGTGTCCAACACCAACTGATGGCAAAATAAAACAATCGTCCCTCTCCGAGACAATGCTTCCGAGCATTCTGGGAAAGGAGAAAGACAAATATAAAACAAACAAAATCAGCCTATGGCATAAAACAACAGACAAACAACATACATAAATAATATAGCATTGCGCGATTCTTGGTCATACGAAACTGGACACTTCAATTGACACAAGTACAAGAACAAAGCACGATGCTCACGAGAGGCGTGAGCTTTGTTCGATAATTGGTACTTGTAGGTAGTCCAGAATCCTGTATGACCAAAAAACGAAAAAGTTTCACGCTTTTTGTATATTCTTATCAAAAACGATATAAACAAATTAAAACCGATACTCGATGGGATATAAGTGAGCGAAATAAATTATGAGAAAATTATTATTTTATGTTTCTTTGATTATGGGTCTTTTTACCATTACCTCATGTGAATCATCGGGACCTGATTCGCGAGATTTACTGCTCGGCACGTATTCATATACCATGACTGGAAATTATGTAATGCATTTTGCTGGACAAAATATAAATGTTCCTTTAGGACAAGGAGGAATAATGCAGATAAAAAAAGACGGGAGCGGCAATCGCGTAAAAATTACTGGTGATGAAATTTCTGGGAAAGGAGTAGTTGAACACGATGTATTAAAATTGGATCCTGAATCGCAAACAGAAACAAAAGATGGTATAACAATAGTAATGAGAGCTATTTATGCACCGGCTCAGTTAATAAATGGCTCTATAACTATTAACGTAGAACTTACAGGTACCGTTTCCGGAGGAGGTTATTCGGGAACAATAGAAGGAAGTCAAATTATCACAGCAAATAAACAATAATTGGTATGAAAAGATTCTTATTCATTTTAGTGGAAATTCTTGTCACATCTGCACATATAAATGCAGAAAACGTGAAAGTCCTTTTGAAAGACGGAACAGAGATAAATGGAGAGTTAATATCATATAATGAATCATTATTGGTTGTTGAACCTGATGCGTTTATCAAATATTCGAGAAAACTAAAACCGAAGGATGTTAATAGTTTTGAGATTGAAGGTGTTGGACGCTATTTCTCAACAGATGGACAATTCATATTGGATGAAAGTACTGTGAACCAATATGTTAATCAGAAACAACAAGAATTGACAGTTAGTCTAGCTAATGATTCCACCAAAGAAGTGTCCACAGATTTTTGGCAACGTGTACTCTCCGAAAAATCTGCAAAACCGCAATCAACGCTTCCTTCTAATCCCAATGAGGTAATTGGTAGAGCCTTTCTATCTACAGGAGGTGTCGCATTAGGCATTGGTCTCCCTTGCTTTGTGGCAGGAATAGCCACTTGTGTTGCTGGAAATGTGAATGTTACAACATCAAATATTGAGCAAAAAGCCAATTGTGTGGAAGCCAGTTATTATCTTTTTGGTGTTGGAGCGTCTCTTACAATCATAAGTATCCCACTTATTGTTCATGGAAGGCGAATCGCAGACATGAAAGTTAATTATACGGGTAATGGCGTAGGAACTACAGTAAACTTCTAATAATATTCAAAGCAAGTGACATCTCTGCCACTTGCTTTTGTTTTTTCCTCTTCATTCCCAATACGCCTCGGGGTTGCAACCTGATTGCAATGGATGCTCAATGGATGCTGAAAGGATGCTGAATGGGTCCTCAATGGGTTCTCCATCCAACATCCTTACTCTATTGGTACATAATTATAATGTGCTCCAAAGAATTTTAATTCAATCTCCAAATCCGACGACAAAGGTACAAAAAAAATTTCATATATGCAAATTTTCACACTTCAAAAAGTGCAAATTTTGTATAAAAATATACAAACCCTTGCATAATTCAAAAAAAAGTAGTAAATTTGCACGCAAATTTGTTTTTAAGTATGGAATACAACTTTAGTGACATTGAGAAAAAGTGGCAAAAAGCGTGGGATGAGAACGGCGTTTATACCGTCTCCAATGAATCCGACAAGCCGCACTACTACGTGTTGGATATGTTCCCCTACCCCTCGGGCGCAGGTCTGCATGTCGGTCACCCGCTGGGCTATATTGCCTCGGATATCTACAGCCGTTACAAACGGCAAAAAGGATTCAACGTCCTTCACCCCATGGGTTTTGACTCCTACGGTCTGCCCGCTGAGCAGTACGCTATCCAGACAGGACAACACCCGGAGAAGACCACTTTTGAGAACATCGACCGTTACATATCGCAGCTCAAGAAGATCGGTTTCTGTTACGACTGGAGCCGTGAGATCCGTACCTGCGATCCCAAGTACTACCACTGGACCCAGTGGGCGTTCGTGCAGATGTTCAACTCCTATTTCGACCCCAAGACCCAGAAGGCACAGCCTATCTCCAAACTGATCGCCGAATGGGAAGCGAACGACCCCAAGTGGGCGACGCTCTCCGAGAAAGAGCAGCAGGAGCGGCTCATGAACTACCGAATCGCCTACCTGGCGGACACCAAAGTGAACTGGTGCCCTGCTCTCGGTACGGTGCTCGCGAACGATGAGGTGTCCGAAGGACTCTCCGTCCGTGGTGGCTTCCCGGTAGAGCAACGTGTCATGCGTCAGTGGTGTCTGCGCGTTAGCGCATACGCCGGCCGTCTGCTCGAAGGACTCGACCGACTCGACTGGACCGACTCCCTCAAGGAGACGCAACGTAATTGGATCGGTCGTTCAGAAGGTGCGGAGATGGTATTTAAGGTACAAAGGGACAAAGTACCAAGTACCAAGGAAAATGAAGAATTGTCCATGACCATCTTCACCACCCGTGCAGACACCGTGTTTGGTGTGACGTTCATGGTACTGGCACCCGAGAGCGAGTATGTGGCCAAGGTGGTGACACCGGAGCACAAGGAGGAAGTGGACGCTTACCTCGCACGTTGCAAGAACCGCACCGAGCGGGAGCGAATAGCCGACCGTAAGGTGACAGGTGTGTTCACCGGCTCCTATGCCATCAACCCGCTCACGCAGGGCGAGATACCTATTTATATATCCGACTACGTACTGGCCGGCTATGGCACCGGTGCAATCATGGCGGTTCCGGCACACGACAGCCGCGACTACGCTTTCGCGCGTCACTTCAACCTGCCGATCATTCCGCTGATTGAAGGGGCAGACGTATCCGAGCAGTCGTTCGATGCCAAGGAAGGAAAGATGATCAACTCCGGTTTCCTCAACGGCATGGAGGTCAAGGACGCTATTCAGGCGATGAAAGAGTATATCACCAACACGGGCATCGGTCGGGTTAAGGTCAACTACCGTCTGCGCGACGCGATCTTCTCCCGCCAGCGCTATTGGGGCGAGCCATTCCCCATCTACTACAAGGACGGCATGCCCTACACGGTCGATGAGCAAGACCTGCCGATCACACTACCCGAGGTATCGGACTTCAAACCGACTTCGGACGGTCGTCCTCCGTTGGGTAACGCCAAAGACTGGACATACAAAGGTTATCCGTTAGAGCTCTGCACCATGCCGGGCTTTGCCGGTTCGAGTGCTTACTACCTCCGTTACATGGATCCGCATAACGACCAGACGCTCGTCTCCAAACAAGCCAATGACTACTGGCGCCAGGTGGACCTCTATCTCGGCGGTTCGGAGCACGCCACGGGACACCTCATCTACAGCCGTTTCTGGAACAAGTTCCTCTACGACCTCGGTTATGTATGCGAGGACGAACCGTTCAAGAAACTGATCAACCAGGGTATGATCCAAGGTCGCTCCAACTTCGTCTATCGCTACATCGGCGAAGGGGCAACGGGTAACCTCTATATATCGTATAACCTCATTGAGAATCCGGAGTACAAGGACAAAGTGCAGCCGATTCATGTCAACGTCAACATCGTCAACAACGACGTGCTGGACATCAACGCTTTCCGGGCATGGATGCCGGAGTTCAAGAACGCCGAGTTCGTCTTCGCCGACGGCACCTCGTCCGAACTGACGGGTTACACCGCCGGACCGAAGCAGTACATCTGCGGCTGGGCCGTGGAGAAAATGTCCAAGTCCATGTTCAACGTCGTCAACCCCGATGATGTCATCGCTAAGTTCGGTGCCGACACGCTGCGTCTCTATGAGATGTTCCTCGGCCCGCTGGAGATGTCCAAACCCTGGGATACCAACGGAATCGACGGTGTACACCGTTTCCTCAAACGTCTGTGGAACATGTACGAGCATATCGAAGAGGCCGAACCGACCAAAGAGGAATTGCGCAGTCTGCACAAACTGATCAAGAAGATCACGTGGGATATCGAGAACTTCTCGTTCAACACCTCTATCCCGGCCTTCATGATCGCGCAAAACGAACTGAGTGCCCTCAAGTGCAACAAACGCGCTGTCCTCGAGCAGATAGCTGTTCTCATGGCGCCGTACGCTCCGCACATCGCAGAAGAGATGTGGCATCAATGCGGCAACAATAGTTTTGTCATTGACGCGGCTTGGCCCGAGTGCAACGAAGCGTACCTCGTCGAGGACACGCAGAAGTACCCGGTTCAGTTCAACGGTAAGGTGCGTTACACCTTCGAGTGCCCGAAGGACACCCCGAAAGAGGAAGTGGAGAAACTCGTCCTTGCACACGAAGACACCGCTAAGTACCTCAACGGTGCAGCGATCAAGAAGATCATCGTTGTGCCAGGTCGAATCGTTAACATTGTGATGGGGTAAAAACAAAGGGAGGCGAGTTGCCTCGTCTCCCTTCTGTGAACCAGCTGGGGCTCGAACCCAGGACCCCATCCTTAAAAGGGATGTGCTCTACCTGCTGAGCTACTGATTCAACGCCTTTTTTACAAAAGCGGGTGCAAAGGTACTACAATTTTTTGAATTGACCAAATTTTTTTTGAAAAAAATGCATTTTTATGCAAATAAATTTAGATTATAACAGAAGAAAGACCATAAATGTTCGGGTTGGGAACATATTTTTAGGTTCCGACTACCCCATTCGCATCCAGACGATGGCGAACACCTCCACGAATGATATCGACGCTTCCGTGGACCAGGCACGCCGGTGTATTGAGGCCGGAACCGAACTGCTGCGTTTCACGACGCAAGGTCTGCGCGAGGTCGAATCGCTGCGCGAGATCCATGCGCAGGTGCTGACTGCCGTGCCGCTCGTAGCGGATGTGCATTTTCAGGCAGACGTAGCCGATGCAGCCGCTGAAGTGGTGGAAGCCGTTCGCATCAACCCGGGCAATTACAGCAAGGATGCCACCAAACTTAAAGAGCGTTTTGTGCACCTGCTCGACATCTGCCGCGAGCACGAGACGGCGATTCGTATCGGTGTTAACCACGGCTCGCTCTCCCCGCGTATGATGGAGAAATACGGAGACACACCTGAAGGAATGGTCGCTTCCGTCATGGAGTTTCTCCGAATTGCCGTAGAGCAACACTTCAACGATATCGTCATCTCCGTCAAGGCCTCCAACACCCGCGTGATGGTCGAGACCGTGCGTCTGCTCGTCAAGACCATGAAGCACGAGCACATGGCCTTCCCGCTCCACCTCGGTGTGACCGAGGCCGGTGAAGGCGAAGACGGACGCATCAAGTCCGCTGTCGGCATCGGTGCCCTGCTTGCAGACGGCATCGGCGACACGATCCGTGTCAGCCTCAGCGAAGCACCGGAGAACGAGATACCTGTTGCACGCGACCTCGTGGACTATTTCGAAGACGAAGACTCGATCCGTTACGACGGTTCGGTTCGGGCCGAAGTGCTGGATAACATAGGCGGCAGCGCCGAGATACGCTACACTTCGCTGGAGAGCGAGTGGGAACAGTTCTGCCTGCAAGCCGCTGCCGAATGCGGACGACTGCTCTGGGACTACAAAGCCACCGAACTGACACTCGTCAACCCGAACTTCTCGGAGACCAAACTCAATTTCCTGAGTAAGGACATCCTGCAAGCCGCGCGCGTGCGTATATATAAAACGGAGTATATCTCCTGCCCGGGTTGCGGACGTACGATGTTCGACCTTGAAGAGACGATCCGCAAAGTGAAAGCCGCAACCGCGCACCTGACCGGTCTCAAGATCGCCGTCATGGGTTGCATCGTCAACGGACCGGGTGAGATGGCCGATGCCGACTACGGTTACGTAGGTGCCGGTCGTGACCGCATATCCCTCTACCGCAGTAAGGAGTGCATCCTCAAAAACATCCCGCAGGAAGAGGCTGTAGAGCAACTGCTCAAACTCATAGAGTCGGACCACTCGAAATAACGAAAGACAATTTGAAATTTGAAATCATAAATCATAAATATTAATATTAAACATTAACCATTATGCAAAAAAGTCCATTACAAATCGCTCGCCAGAGCTATCAGCCGAAGATGCCGGTAGCGTTGCAGGGCGCAGTACGCCTCGTGGAAGGCGAGAAAACACACTCGGTAGCAGATCAGGAGGAGATCAAGAAATTGTTCCCCAACACCTATGGTCTGCCGCTCATCACGTTTGAACCCACCATCGGTAACAACCACAAAGATGAGCCGTTCAATGTCGGTGTCATCCTCTCCGGTGGTCAGGCTCCCGGCGGTCACAACGTCATCTCGGGTCTCTACGACGGTCTGAAAGCCATCAACCCGAAGAACAAACTGTACGGTTTCCTCGGCGGTCCTTCCGGTCTGATTGACGGTAAGTACCAGGAACTCACCGGTGCCATCATTGACGAGTACCGTAACACCGGCGGTTTCGATATCATCGGTTCGGGTCGTACCAAACTGGAAGAGACTTGGCAGTTCGACAACGGCATCGAGATATGCAAACAACTGGGTATCAAGGCAGTAGTCATCATCGGTGGTGACGACTCCAACACCAACGCATGCGTGCTCGCAGAGTACTACCTGCAGAAACAGTGCGGAATCCAGGTCATCGGTTGCCCGAAGACCATCGACGGCGACCTCAAGAACGAGATGATTGAGACCTCCTTCGGTTTCGACACCGCTTGTAAGACCTATGCCGAGCTCATTGGTAACATCCAGCGCGACGCTAACTCCGCAAAGAAATACTGGCACTTCATCCGCCTCATGGGCCGTTCGGCTTCGCACATCGCCCTCGAGTGCGCACTCCAGAGCCAACCGAACATCTGCCTCATCTCCGAGGAGGTAGAAGCCAAGAAAATGACCCTCAACGACATCGTAGAGGACATCGTCAAGGTGATCGTTGCCCGTGCTAACGCAGGACTTAACTTCGGTACCATCCTTATTCCGGAAGGTCTGATCGAGTTCATCCCGGCTATGCGTGTGCTCATCCAAGAGCTTAATGACATGCTCGCTGCCAACGAAGAGTTCACCTCTCTCGACGGTGATGATGCGAAGCGTGAGTACGTCAAGTCCAAACTCAGCCCGGCTTCCTGCGAACTCTACCGCTCGCTGCCGAAGGGCATCGCTCGTCAGCTCACACTCGACCGTGACCCGCACGGAAACGTGATGGTATCTCAGATCGAGACCGAGAAACTGCTCATCGAGATGGTACAGAAACGTCTGGCTGTGCTCAAAGCCAACGGCGAGTACAAAGGTAAGTTCAGCGCCCTCAACCACTTCTTCGGCTACGAAGGACGTTGCGCTATGCCGTCGAATTTCGATGCTGACTACTGCTACTCGATCGGCGTGAACGCTACCCACCTCATTGCTGCCGGCAAGACCGGTTACATGTCCCTCGTTCGCAACCTCACCAAACCGGCTGCCGAGTGGATCGCAGGTGGTGTGCCTATCACCATGATGATGAACATGGAGAAACGTAACGGTAAGATGAAACCCGTGATCCAAAAAGCACTCGTTGAACTCGACGGCGCGCCGTTCAAGTACCTCGAGGCACACCGTGCTGCTTGGGCGGACGCTAACACCAGTTACATCTACCCGGGTCCGATCCAGTACTACGGCCCGACCGAGGTATGCGACCAACCGACAAGAACACTGCTCCTTGAGCGTGGTAAATAAATAACAATAACAACATTAACTTAATTAAAATTTAAAAAAAGTATGAAAAAGATTTTTTCTATTGTTGCTGCAGCGCTGGTAGCGTTCAGCTTCGTTTCCTGCAACAATGAGCAAACAGGTTCGAGTTTCTTCAAACTCACCGTTTCGAACATCGAGGCAACCACCGTTGACGTAGAGGTCGTTCCTGCTGACACAACCGTTTATTACGGTGCTACGTTGTTCTACGGAGATGATTTTGCTAAGTATGGTGCAGACACACTGGCTGCTGACTACGCTGCCCAACTGGCTACGCTCGCACAGAAATACGGTGCAAGCGCGCTGATCCAGCACGGTTACATTCTCCAAGGCAAACTGAGTTCTCCGGCAGAGGGTCTTTCTCCGAAAACAGAGTATGCACTGATCGCATTCCAACTGAATGTTAACGGTGACGTTGTAACACTGGGCAAGGAGATCTCCTACAAGACCTTCAAGACCAAAGACATCGAGATCAAGGGCGAAGTGGATTTAGGTGTACTGCAAGGTGGCGGATTTGAGGACTATCGTTCGGAAGACGGTTCGTACATTGCTTATGCTACGGACATGGCTACCTATGACGTAACATTCAACATCTACGACGATGATTTCAGTGGCGACTACACAGAAGCAGATCTGGAGACAAGTGAGTATTCGTTTATCTGGACGAAAGATATGAATGTGGCAGATCCTCTTCTTATCGTAAAAGCTGAATTGAAGAACGTACCGGGTAACGGCAACAATGCTAACCTCAGCGGCTGGGCTATTGCTACCGACGGTATCAAGTACAAATTCTCGTTCGACTACCCGACAGTAGAGGCTGCAGCTGCTCCGAAGAAAGCAGCTGCTAAGAACGCTCTCAAGCCGGCTACTTTGAAAGTTGTTCGCAAGTAATGGCTTATACACAATTCTAAAAAAAACTGTCACTTCGGTGGCAGTTTTTTTGTTTTTGCTTGCATATCTCAGAAAAAAACCGTACCTTTGCAGCCGCAAAGGTTTGACACCCCCTCAAAGCCAATGGAGATATTAACCGACAGTATTCATAAGATCGCCTACGCAACAGATGCCAGTGTGTACCGCGAGATACCCTACGGCGTAGCGTACCCGGAGAACGAACACGATATCCGTTCGCTCATTGCCGAAGCCCGCCGCCGTAACACGAACCTCATTGCCCGGGCCGGTGGCACGTCTATCGCCGGACAAGTGGTAGGCAACGGTATTGTAGCAGACATCAGCCGGCACATGAACCGCATCCTCGAGATCAATGAGGCGGAGCGTTTTGCGGTAGTCGAACCCGGTGTGGTGCGCGATGAACTGAACATAGCCTGCAAACCTTACGGCCTGTTCTTCAGCCCTGAGACCTCCACTTCCAATCGCTGTTGCATCGGTGGCATGGTCGGCAATAACTCCTGCGGCACCCATTCGCTCATCTACGGCAGCACACGTCCGCATGTACTGGAAGCCGACGCCATTCTGGCAGACGGCTGTTCAGAGCATTTTGCAACGTACAGCATCGCCGAACTGGAACAACGGTTCGGACAAGCGTTCTGGACCCGTCCGACAGACGTGCTGATCGAGCGCATCTATTCGCAACTCATCCAATGGGCACTGAGCCCTCAGACGCGGGAACTGATCGAGAACAGCTATCCCGACAAGGAACTGACGCGGCGCAGTTGCGGGTACGCGATCGATGAAGTGATAGCCAATCTGTGCGACGAGCACAAGCCTTGGCGCGAACGGACAATCAACCTCTGCCGCCTCATCGCCGGAAGCGAAGGAACCTTAGCGTTCCTCACTCGCATCAAGGTGTCGCTGGACCCGCTGCCGCCCAAAGAAGTGATGGTCGTCTGCGCACACTGTGTGACGCTCGATGCAGCGTTCGAAGCCAACCTCATTGCGTTCCGACACCGACCGACGGCTATTGAGTTGATGGACGGCGAGATCATTGCATTAAGCCGTCAGCATTCAGCATTCAGCCCTCAGCATATTCCTTTCATTCAAGGCGACCCGGCAGCACTGCTCATCTCCGAACTACGGGCAGAGACACGCGAAGACTTGGATGCCCAAGCACAACAGCTGGAGCAAGACCTGCTCCAAAGCGGACTCGTCACCCTATGCACGCGCGTGTACGGGGGCGAAGTAAATAAGGTGTGGAACTTACGCAAAGCCGGTCTGGGTATTCTCAACGGCATGAAAGGGGATGCCAAGCCGACCGGTGTGATCGAAGACACCGCCGTGGCCCCCTACCGAATGCCGGCATACATGCGCGATTTCCGCGAGATGCTCTCCCGCCTCGGTACCTCATGCGTTTTCTACGGACACATCAGCACCGGTGAACTGCACTTACGCCCGATACTCAACCTCAAGACCGCCGAAGGCAAGCAGCTGTTCCGCCGCATTGCGCACGAGACCACCCTACTCGTCCGCAAGCACCGCGGCACCATCAGCGGTGAGCACGGTGACGGGCGCCTGCGAGGTGAGTTCATTCCCCTGCAGTACGGTCAGGAAGCATACGAACTGATGCGACAAGTCAAGTACTGTTGGGATGCCGACAACCTGTTCAACCCGCATAAGATAGTCGACACCCCGCGCATGGACGAGTCCCTGCGGGCAGACCGTTCACGCATGGGCGATGAGCAACTATGCCGCGTAGAACAATGTAACGGAGCCGGTGACTGCCGGAAATCCAATCTTATTGGCGGCACCATGTGCCCGGCGTACAAAGTGAGCCGCGATGAGTTAATGACCACCCGTGCACGGGCCAACGTGCTGCGGGAGTACTTAACGGCTAAAGGCGAAAGGTTATTGGCGAAAGAGGACCTAAAGTCGGTTCTCGCTTCCTGCCTGGCCTGCAAAGCATGTAAGAAAGAGTGTCCGTCGGGTGTGGATATGACACGTCTGCGGGCAGAGGCACTACAGGCACTATACGACCAAGAAGGCACCCCGCTGCGCACATGGATGGTGGCACATAATGCCGACGTACAACACCTCGGTTCGTTCGTACCGCATATCTATAATTTCTTTGCCGCCAACAGCGTCACTTCGTCGTTGCTCAAACAGATCGTGGGCTTTGCACCCGAACGGAGCATTCCGACGATACATCGTACATCAATCGTACATCGTACATCGTTACATCGTACATCCCAAAAGGTCTACCTTTTTCTCGACGAGTTCACCCACTACAACGAACCGGAGTTGGTGCAGACCTTCATCGACCTGTTAACCAAGTTAGGTTACAACGTGCTTATTCCCAAGCATGTAGAGAGCGGTCGTGCTGCCATCTCCAAGGGCTGCTTGCGGCAGGCAAAGCGCTATGCAAACAAGAACGTAAGGCTGCTCAAGGACCTGATCACCAACGAGACACCCTTGGTAGGCATTGAGCCCTCATGTATTCTGACATTCCGTGACGAGTACCCGAACCTCGTTGCTCCCGAACTGCAGCAAGCGGCAGAAGACTTAGGCAAGAACAGTCTGCTCTTCGATGAGTTCCTGATGCGTGAAGTGCGCGCCGGACGAATCACCCGAGACGCATTCAGCGACCGCGAAGTGGACATCTGGCTGCACGGTCATTGTCACCAGAAAGCGCTGGTCGGCGTTGAGCAGACAGCCGAACTGCTGCGCCTGCCGGTAAACGCGACCGTACATGTCATCCCATCCGGCTGTTGCGGAATGGCCGGCTCGTTCGGCTACGAGAAAGCACATTACCAAACATCTATCGCTATTGGCGAGATGGTACTCTTCCCCACCGTACGACAAGCGATGAAGAGCACCGAACGAATCACCCTCATTGCGGCACCGGGTATCTCGTGCCGCACCCAGATCAAGGATGGCACCGGCTACACGGCACACCACCCGATTGAGATTTTATACCGACTATTGAAATGAGAAAAACGATCATTCTATGGATTACGCTCTGTATGAGCGTCACCCTTTTCGCACAAACAGACAGCGTACTCTTCGCTGCTTACCAACACGAAGACATGACGGTGTGGAAGAACCATCTTGAGTCTCCTTCACTCCTTCACTCTTTCACTCCTTCAGCCTTATTATACGAATACGGCTACTGCGGATACATCGTAGCGGAGGCGAAGAAAGAGGGCAAGGAAACCCTGATGCCGGAAGCCAAACGGCGTGTGCAGCAGTTCAAGGTCCATGTGGAGGCTCTCAAAGACCAACTGCCTGTCGGTCACTATGAGATGTATCTCAGTGCCGTGTATGTGTATGAACTGAGGTTGCACGAGTCCATTCATCCGTTCAAATCCATGAGTTTGGCCAAAGAGGCCACGAAGTTGGCACCGAACGATCCGCTGGTACTCAGTTACTACGGCACCTGCCTGTTCTATGCCCCAAAACCCTTCGGAGACAAAGCGGAAGCGTTGAAATGGTTTGAGAAAGCGCAGAAACGTTTTACCGGGGCTCGGTGGAAGTACAGTTGGGTACGTGAAGCGAATGAGATGTATATTCGTCAATGCCACGAAAAATTAGGCCAATAGCCCCGTTTTGCAGACAAGAAACAGCAAAATAGCAGAAATTTTGCATTTTTTTGTCAAATTATTTGGTCACATCAAAAAAAAGTTGTAATTTTGCAGGCTTTTTGTCGAGCGGCTCGACACCCGTTTAGCCATTCGGCTCAAAAGTGTAGTAATTTTTTATACGGAAAGGCTCGTAAAAGTAGCGCTTGGATAGCGCTCGCCGCACCGCCATCACATTAAATACAGTATTGTACACATGTACGCAATTGTAGAAATGAAGGGCCAGCAGTTTAAGGTAGAAGCTGGCAAAAAACTGTTCATCAACCGCATGAACGAGCTCGAGAAGGGCGCAACGGTTGAGTTTGAGAACGTTCTGCTCATCGACAACGATGGCAAAGTAAAAGTAGGTGCTCCTTATGTGAAGGGCGCGAAAGTAGTTTGCGAAATACTCGACAACGAGTGCCGTGGCGAGAAGATTCTTGTATTCCACAAGAAACGTCGCAAAGGTTATCGCAAGCTCAATGGTCACCGTCAGGATTTGACCAACGTAGTAGTTAAAGAAATTGTTATTGCTTAAAAGAAAGGACAACCAGTATGGCTCACAAGAAAGGTGTCGGTAGTTCTAAGAACGGCCGTGAATCAGAAAGCAAACGTCTTGGCGTGAAGATCTTCGGTGGTCAATTCGCAAAGGCAGGTAACATCATCGTACGTCAACGTGGTACCGTTCACAACCCGGGTGAAAACATGGGTATGGGTAGCGACCACACGCTGTTCGCTCTCTGCGACGGAATCGTAACATTCCGCAAGAAACGCGACAACAAATCGTACGTATCCATCCAACCGGTAGAGGCGTAAGTATGTTAACTTTAAAACAAATTTACGACGACAAGGCGAAAGTCATTGCCGGTTTAAACAAGAAGCACTTCTCAGGCGCCGAAGAGGCAATCGACGAAGTGCTTCGTCTTGATGGAGAGCGCAAAAGTGCGCAGCAACTCAAAGACGCTGCTGCCGCACAGATGAATCAGATCAGCAAGTCCATCGGTATGCTCATGGCCAAAGGTCAACGTGCAGAGGCCGAAGCGGCTAAGGCACAGACCGGTGCGCTCAAAGCACAGATCGCCGAGTACGACGAGAAGATGGCTGCAGCCGAAGAGGCACAGACCAAGTTGCTGCTCACCATCCCCAACGTACCGTACGACATCGTACCGGAAGGAAGTTGCGCAGAGGACAACATCGTTGTCAAATCCAATGTACCCCACCACGGTGGTGACACCGTCGGTACCTGGGTAGGCGAGGTCAACAACGACGAAGCCAAACTGCCGCACTGGGAACTCGCTAAGAAGTACAACCTCATCGATTTTGACCTGGGCGTTAAGATCTCGGGTGCAGGTTTCCCTGTCTATATCGGTCAAGGTGCACGTCTCCAACGCGCGCTGATCAATTTCTTCCTCGCGGAAGCGAACAAAGCCGGTTACACGGAGATCATGCCGCCTACTGTGGTGAACGCTGCTTCGGGTTACGGAACCGGTCAGCTGCCGGACAAAGAGGGTCAGATGTACCACTGCGAGGTAGACGACCTCTACCTCATTCCGACCGCCGAAGTGCCTGTCACCAACCTCTACCGCGATGTGATCATCGACGAGGCTCAACTGCCGATCAAGAACTGCGCTTACACGGAGTGTTTCCGTCGCGAAGCCGGTTCGTACGGTAAGGATGTGCGCGGTCTGAACCGTCTGCACGAGTTCTCCAAGATCGAGATTGTACGCATTGACACGCCCGAACATTCGGACGCTTCCCACAAAGAGATGTTGGAGCACGTAGAGGGTCTGCTTCAGAAACTGGAGTTGCCCTATCGTATCCTGCGTCTGAGCGGTGGTGACATGTCGTTCACGGCAGCACTCTGCTATGATTTTGAGGTCTACAGCGAAGCACAACACCGTTGGCTCGAGGTATCCTCCACGTCGAATTTCGACACCTATCAGGCGAACCGCCTCAAGTGCCGTTACCGTCGTGCAGAGGACAAGAAAGTAACGCTCTGTCACACGCTCAACGGTTCGGCTCTCGCACTCCCGCGCATCGTGGCAGCGCTCCTCGAGAACAACCAGTGTGAAGAGGGAATTCGTATCCCGAAAGCACTGCAACCGTTCTTCGGAGACGACATGATTCGCTAAGAAAAAGCGAAAAAATGAAAAATTTCCCGCATATGCTTGCATATGTGGGATTTTTTTTGTAATTTTGCCGCGATTTTAGTTTGCGTATATATGCGCACACACGAAAAACCTATGGATTATAACTATATCAATCATATCGATTCACCGGCAGACTTGAAGAAACTCGAGTTGTATGAGCTGCCTGCCGTGTGTGCCGAATTGAGACAATTCATCATTGAAGCGCTGAGCAAGAACCCCGGTCACCTGGGTTCGTCTTTGGGAGCTATCGAACTGACAGTAGCGCTCCATTATGTATTCGACACCCCCAATGACAAACTGATTTGGGATGTAGGTCATCAGGCATATGCGCATAAGATTCTGACCGGTCGTCGGGATCGCTTCCATACCAATCGTCAGTTCAAAGGTCTATCTCCGTTCACCAATCCGGCTGAGAGCGAATACGATGCGTTCATTGCCGGTCATGCCAGCAACTCGATCTCGGCAGCACTCGGCATTGATATAGCCAATGCCAATACGAAAACCAACACCAATGTGGTCGCTATCATCGGAGACGGAGCCATGACAGGCGGCTTGGCATTTGAGGGACTGAACAACACCTCGATGGACAAGAACAACCTGCTCATCGTGCTCAACGATAATCACATGGCAATTGACCCACTCAAAGGCGGTTTCACCCAGTACTTGGTTGACCTGACCACAAGTGCGGGATACAACAAAGTACGTTGGGAACTATATAAACTGGCGGCACACCTGCATCTCGTAGACGAGCAGAAACGGCAAGTCATCTTACGCCGTAACAACAATATTAAAGCTACTCTTTCCAAGCAGGCGAATAATATCTTCACCGGTCTGAACATCCGTTATTTCGGCCCGACAGACGGACACGATGTCATCGGATTGGTACGTATCTTGAGCGAGATCAAGAATCACCGTGGACCCAAAGTACTGCACATCATCACCAAGAAAGGCAAGGGCTACGCACCGGCAGAGAACGACCAGACCGTTTGGCATGCACCGGGAGAGTTCAATGTGGCTAATGGCGAACGGCTAACGGCTAATGGTGCTGAGACACCGCTGTGGCAAGAGGTGTTCGGACAAACGCTGCTGGAGATGGCCAAGAAAAACGACAAGATAGTAGGTATCACACCGGCCATGCCGAGCGGGTGCTCGATGAGTATCATGCAAAAAGAGTTGCCCGAGCGCGTATACGATGTGGGCATTGCCGAAGGACACGCCGTGACCTTCAGTGCCGGACTCGCCAAAGCAGGTATGCTACCCTACTGCAACGAATACTCCACGTTCCTGCAGCGTGCATACGACAACATTGTGCATGACGTAGCGTTGCAGAACTTGCACGTGGTGCTCTGTATCGACCGTGCCGGCATTGTCGGCAACGACGGGGCTACGCACCATGGTTTATTGGATTTGGCATTCTTGCGTCCGATACCCAACATGCAGATATGCGCGCCGCGCACAGCAGAAGACTTACGCCAAATGATGATCATGGCGGAGCGTCTCGAAGGACCGGTTGCCATTCGCTATCCGAGAGGACGCACACCGAATGTACAAAGTGACGATGTACAATGTACAAAGGTCGAGTACGGCAAAGGTATCAAGCTGCGCGACGGGAAGGACTTCGCAGTACTGACCATTGGCGCCATCGGCAACACCATGAGCGAAGCGATTGAAGCTTCCGGCCTCAGCGTAGCACACTACGACATGCGTTGGCTCAAACCGCTGGACGAGGACATTTTGCACGAAGTGGGCAAACAGTTCAAGACCATTGTGACGGCAGAGGACGGACTCGTTACAGGAGGTCTGGGCAGTGCAGTCATGGAGTGGATGGCAGATCACGGTTACACCCCGCGTGTCATTCGCCTGGGAGTGAAAGATCAGTTTGTAGAACACGGCTCTACCAAAGAGCTTTATCATATGCTTAAATTAGACAAGGAGGGTTTATGCGAATCGTTATTGCAGGTGCAGGCGAAGTAGGTACGCACTTGGCGAAGTTGCTGAGTCGCGAAGATATGGAGATCAGCCTCTTGGATGAGAAACAAGATCGGCTGGGAGACCTCAGTGCCAACTATGACATGTTGACCAAGGTCGGCAATCCTACTTCTATTCATGACCAAAAAGAGATAGGTGTGAACGGTTGCGATCTGTTCATCTCCGTTACTCCGCTGGAGACGGAAAACATGACTGCTTGTCTGATTGCCAATTCATTAGGCGCCAAACGAACGTTGGCACGTATCGACAACTACGAATACCTGCTGCCGGAGAACCGGAAGTTCTTCGAGAAAATGGGTCTTAACCACCTCATCTATCCGGAGGTGCTGGCAGCCAATGAGATCGAAGAGAGTCTGCGCACCAACTGGATGCGTTATCACTTGCATCTGGGACAAGGCGCGCTGGAACTCTGTGTCGTCAAAGTGCGCAAAAGCGCGAAAGTGATTGAAAAGAGTTTTGCTTCCGGCATCTACAACCACGGCAAATACCGTATTGTAGCCATCAAACGCGATCAGGAGACCATCATCCCGCGTGGACAAGACACCGTGGAAGAAGGCGACATCGTCTATTGCGTATGTCCCAAAGAAAACATGGAGTTCATGCGCGAAGAGTTGGGTAAGTCCAAACGCGAGATCAAGAACGTCATCTTCTTCGGCGGAGGTCGCATCGCTCGCAAAGCCGCAACAGAATTGACAGGAGAGATGAACATCAAGATTATCGAACTGGATCGTGAGATGTGCAAGAAACTGAGTGACAAAGTGCCGGACGCGCTGATCATCAATGCCGACGGTTCGGACATGAGCGTGCTCAAAGAGGAGGGAATACAAGATGCTGACGCGTTCGTAGCCGTTACAGACAGCAGCGAAGCGAACATCTTCGCCTGCCTCGCCGCCAAACGATTTGGTGTGCGTAAGACGATAGCCGAAGTGGAGAACCTCGATTACATCCCGATGGCCGAAGGTCTGGATATCGGCACGGTGCTTAACAAAAAAACGATTGCCGCATCCTACATCTACCAGATGTTGCTGGACGCGAGTGTGCGCGGTGTACACAACCTGACCAGTGCCGATGCGGAGATCGTGGAGTTTGATGTGAAAGAAGGCAGTACAGTCACTCGTCGCAAAGTGAAAGACCTCAACCTCCCGGACGAGGCGAACATAGGTGGTATCGTACGTGCCGGAGAAGGTATATTGGTAAACGGAGACACACAGATCATCCCGAACGATATCGTCGTCGTGTTTTGTAAGAGTCATGTGATACGAACTTTAGAGCGTTTCTTCAAATGACACGAATGTTTAACTGGCGCATAGTATTCAAGACGATGGGTGTCCTCACGACACTCGAGGCCTTGTTTATGCTCGTTCCTACGTTTGCCGCATGGTACTACCACGAGGCTGACTTAGGTGCTTGGATCGCCGCGTCAGCCATCACATGGTTCAGCAGTTGGTGGATGACGGCGTTCGGACGCAAAGCGGAGAAGCGCGTAGGCGAACGCGAAGGATACGTCATTGTGGCGTTTGTGTGGATCGTCTATTCGCTGTTTGGTATGATGCCGTTCTGGCTCAGCGGCGCACTGCCTCACATCACAGACGCATGGTACGAGACGATGGCCGGTTTCACCACTACAGGTTCAACCGTCTTCACCGATGTAGAGGCACAGACGCACTCGATCCTACTCTGGCGTTCACTCATGCAGTGGATTGGAGGTATGGGTATCATCGTGCTCAGTGTGGCTATCCTGCCGATGTTCGGTCTGGGCGGAATGCAGCTCTACAGCGCCGAAGTGACGGGTGTGAGCTACGAGAAACTGAGTCCGCGAATTGCCGACACCGCCAAGCATATGTGGTTGACATATATCCTGCTCACGCTGGCTGAAGGTCTGCTGCTGTGGCTATGCGGAATGAATAAGTTCGATGCCGTCTGCCACTCGCTCGCCACCATCTCTACCGGTGGTTTTGCAACGCACAACAGCAGCGTCATCGGTTACACACCTGCGATCCAATGGATCATCCTCGTCTTCATGTTACTGTCGGGTATTAACTTCACCCAACTCATCTACCTCTTCCGCGGCAAACCGCACCGTATTTGGAATGACGAGGAGACGCGTTGGTACGTGAGTGCCTGCCTCATTGCCGGTCTTGCGCTGACCATTGGTCTGTTGATTTTCACCTCCGGTTCATGGGACAGCATCCGTCTGGGCTTCTTCACCTCTATCGCTACCATTACCAGTACCGGTTTTGTAGCATCGGATTATATGGTGTGGCCGCCTGTGCTGTGGGTGATCGTATTCTTCCTCATGTTCACCGGCGGTGCCTCGGGTTCCACGTCCGGAGGTATGAAATGGGTACGTATCGGCATCTTTGCCAAGTCGGCCATGACGGAGATCAAACGCCGTATTCACCCGAATGCGGTCATTCCGGTGCGGTTCAACGGCAAAACCCTTTCGGAACAGACCACCAGTAATGTGATGGCGTTCATGTGCTTCTACCTGCTGATCATCGTGGCAGCAACCATCTGTTTCTGCGCGTGCGGCATCGGTTTCGATGAGTCGTTCGGTATTGCCACCTCCATGATAGGCAACGTCGGTGTATCCATCGGCCAGTGGGGTTCGAGCGGTTGTTATGCAGCCATGCCGGATGTTGCTAAATGGGTCGCTACGTTTGTGATGCTGATTGGTCGTTTGGAGATTTTCACGGTGCTGCTGCTCTTCAGCCGTGCGTTGTGGAAGAAATAAAGGCGAAAGGTTAGTGGCATGAAACCGTATAAAGTTCTCTTTTTCATTGCGTGCGTGATGGTTTGTTTGGGAGCACTGTGTCTGGTGCTACCCGGTTGTATCTCTGTAGGTGACAAGACCCTCCGCTGGCCCACACTGGCAGAGGTGTTCGACATAAAGAATGACACGGTTAGTGATGCATATGCAGACTTGCTGAGTGACACGATCGTCGAACGGACAGATACCATTATTCCCGTGGATACCATTGTTCCGGAGAAACCCAAACCGGTAGAGGTCCCCAAAGTGGCGGTCGATTCAACAACAGACAGCCGTGTGTTCTTGCATTCGTTCTATGCGGCACTGGAGCAAGCCTCCACACGCCGTGTGCGAGTGCTGCACTATGGTGACAGCCAGATTGAAGAGGATCGTATGACCCAACAGATTCGTGACCAACTCCAACAACGCTACGGCGGTGCAGGATGCGGTCTACTCCCCTTGGCACAGACGATTCCTTCCCGCACGGTCAAGCAACAACTGCATATGAATGGCCGTTTTGTCACACCCATGCAAGGTCCAAGGCGTTATCTGGTCTATGGTCCCAAGCGCGACCAGCGTTCGGACGGTTTATACGGCGTGATGGGTCAAGTGGCGATGATGAACGACAGCCTGGTCAGCGGCAGTGAGCAGATCATGGCGGTGTGCACCCCGCAGAGCAACGAACGGCGGTACACCCGTTGGCAAGTGTTCGCAGACGACGGCATCGAGTACAGCACGTCCGGTGACACAGTGCGGCTGAACGGACACGGTGCCGTGTACGGCCTGTCGCAAGAGAGTGAGACGGGTGTGATCGTGGATAACATCCCTATGCGCGGTTGTCTCGGTCTGGTTTTCACCAAGATAGATAGCGAGCAACTGAGCACGTTCTATCGCGAGCAGAACGTGAAACTGATCATCATGCAGTACGGTGGTAATGCGATTCCGTTCAACGAGAACCCGAGTACCATTCAGGCCATCGTCAAAGGGCTGCGCGAACAAGTGCAGTACGTGCAAGCCTGCGCACCCGAGGCATCCATTCTGTTCATCGGCCCAAGTGACATGATGCGACAGGTGGACGGCGAATGGCAGTCCTATCCGATGGTATCGTATATGGACAAGTTGCTGCAAAAGATGTCGATGGAAGAACACATCGCCTATTTCAGTCTCTACCGTTGGATGGGAGGGGTCGGAAGTATGAAACGTTGGCAGGAAACAGGCTTAGCCGGGGAAGACGGAGTGCACTTCTACCGAAGCGGTGCCCGCAAAGCAGGAAATGCTGTAGCAGAATGGATTTTATCCACCACATATTAGGCTTTGACCCGAATAGCCCGCTGCTGTTCACTCAGTTCTATTTCTGGGCTTTCTTTGCGCTGGTCTATGCGCTGTTTGCGCTGATCATGGTCAATAGCAAAAGGCAAACGGCGAAGGGGCGTTTGCATTTACGCAACATCTATCTGCTGTTCGTCAGCTGGTTCTTCTACTACAAAACGAGCGGACTGTTTCTGCTGATTTTGGCCTTTGTCACCCTGAGCGATTGGATCATTGCCGGCCGAATCCATAAATATCAAATCTCCAATATCAAATCTCCAATACCTAAAATCCTATTGGCACTTTCAGTGATCATCGATTTGGGTCTGCTGGCCTATTTCAAATATGCGTATTTCTTCACGAACATGGTCAACGACCTGTTTGGAACAGGCTTCCGCGTATTCGATATCTTTGCCTATATCGGGAACGGCTTCGCCGAAGCAGGGCGGTTCAGTGTGGATACGATCATTCTGCCGGTCGGTATATCGTTCTATATCTTCCAGGTCATCTCGTATACGGCAGACGTGTACCGGCAACGTATTCAGCCGGTTAAGAACATACTCGATTTCGGATTCTACGTATCTTTCTTCCCGCAACTGGTAGCGGGGCCGATCGTAAGAGCAGAGGAGTTTATTCCGCAACTGTACAAACCCTTCCGACTCAGCAGACGACTGTTCGGTCTCTCGGTGTTCTGGATACTGAACGGTTTAGCGAAGAAGATCATTCTGTCCGACTATCTGGCCGTGAATTTTATCGACCGCGTCTTCGACCACCCGCTGCTATTCTCGGGTTTTGAGAACCTGTTTGCGCTCTTTGCCTACTCGCTGCAAGTCTATGCGGATTTCTCGGGATACACGGATATAGCGATTGGTGTGGCCATGCTCATGGGCTTTTATCTGCCGATGAACTTCAACTCGCCGTACAAATCGCAGAACCCGCAGGAGTTCTGGAGACGGTGGCACATGTCACTCGGTCGGTGGCTGAAGACGTATCTGTATATCCCGCTGGGAGGTAATCGCCGAATCGGCTTCGGTACGTATTTCTGGCTGAGCCTGATTGCCTTTGTCTCCGCAGCCCTCACCGGATGGTGGCTGTGGATCCTGATTCCGTTTGCCGTGTTCATGCTAGCCGTCGCCATATGGAATAAGATCCAACTGTCCAATGAGCAAGGTCAACTATCCGATAAGTGCAAACTCGTTTACGCAAACCTCAACTCGTTCATCACACAGGTGTTAGGCGGTTTATGGCATGGGGCCAGTTGGAACTTCATCATTTGGGGCGGCATTAATGGTATCGGAATGATTATCAACAAGATCTGGCGAGAGATGAACTGGCATATCCGATTCGCGAGCATGACCGCACTCACGTTCGGGCTGTGCTTACTGGATCTGCTAACCAACCTACCCGCATGGCGTCTGTTCGCCGTTTGGGCAGCACTCGTATGGGTCGGCACAGCTATCCGTTACATCTATTTCTTGTGCCAAGGCAAAGAGAACCGGTTCACCAAGGCGGCAAGTACTGCTTGGGCGATTCTACAGACCTTCACGTTCATTACGTTCACCCGTCTGTTCTTCCGCTCCAGCAGCAATCTGGACCCGGCGACCGCCAATGAAGTGGCATGGGAAACAGCGAAGAACATGGTCAACCAGATGGGAGGAGCATGGAACAATGCCATCATTCCGGATTTCCTATGGGAGTACCGCTGGGTAGTCGCGATGTTCGTAGCCGGTATGGTCATTCACTGGTTACCGACAAACTGGAAACGACGCTACCGGCTGTGGTTCGCCAAGATGCCGCTGTGGCTGATGGTCATTGCCGTCTGCGCCGCAATTGTCGTTATCTATCAGTTCGTCTCCGCCGAGATGCAACCCTTCATCTATTTCCAATTCTAACCAAGTTAGGCTATGCAGATTATAGGTATCACAGGAGGAATTGGTAGTGGCAAATCCACTATTGCACGCGAATTGGCAAAGCAGGGCTTCGCCGTCTATGACTGCGACCGCGAGGCCAAACGGATCATCGCCGAAAACGAAGAAGTGCAGAGGGCCATTATCCACTTGCTGGGCGAAGAAGCGTTCGTAGACGGCATCTACAACACACAGTATGTGGCTCAGCGCGTGTTTGCCGATCCTACTCTTCTCGTTCAGTTAAACGCTATCATTCACCCTGCTGTCCTTAAGAACATTAAAGACCGTATAGACACTAAGGACCTTTTCGTTGAGTCTGCCATCCTCCATGAGTCCGGTTTTGACAAATTATGCGATAAGGTCATTGTAGTTGAGGCTCCGGAAGACATTCGCATTGCCCGAACGATAGCCCGCGATTATCATGGCGATACTTCCCCGGCTAATATCAATAAGGTTCGTGCCCGCATGCGTGCGCAGCATATTCCCACAGGCGATTTAGTCATCAACAACGACGGGAATACTTCCCTCGCCGACATAGTATCAATTATTACACATTGGATGTAGAAAAATTGACGGAATATGCATAATAACGATATATGCTCTTGCATATATCATTTTTTTTTTGTACCTTTGCGCGATTTTTGTGGATAGAGATGAAAATAGCACTTATCGGATATGGTAAAATGGGGCATATGATTGAGTCTATTGCCCTAGAGCGCGGACACGAGATCGTGGCGCGCATTGATGTAGGCGACGTATTTGACTTAAACGGCGCAGAGGTGGCAATCGAATTCACTACGCCTGCTACAGCGGAAGAGAATGTACGCAAGGCATGGGCGCAAGGTGTGCCTGTCGTGTGCGGATCTACGGGATGGGATGCCGCTTCGCTGCTGGAAGAAGACAAGCGGACACATACACAGCCGATGCTCATTTGGAAAAGTAACTTCTCGGTGGGTGTCAATATTTTCTTTGATGTCAATAAGTTCCTCGCAGAACAGATGGCAAAGCAGCCGCAGTACACGCCGAGCATCACCGAGACGCACCATATTCACAAACTCGACAAACCATCCGGCACAGCAAAGACCTTAGCCGAGCAAATTGGCACGAATGTTGTAATAGAGAGTATACGCGAAGGCGAAGTGCCGGGAACGCACGAGGTGAAATGGGACAGCGAGGAAGATACGATCGTTATCACCCACATTGCCAAAGGACGCAGAGGTTTTGCGTTAGGCGCGGTATTGGCAGCAGAAGAATTGCATAAAAACAGCATATGAAAAGTTTTCAAGATAGAATTGCAGAAGTGAAGCCCGGCGGATGGATCCGCGCAGGTGTTTGGAGCGTGGTGTATATCGCGTTCATCATTTGGGTCGCATGGGGCGATTGGAAGAGTTTAGGCTGGCTGGCATTGCTGCCGCTTATTGTGGATGCGTTCACGACCAAGTATATCAATTATTCCTGGTGGCGCAAGTACAAGGACACCAACAAAATGTTGTACACGATCTGCTCGTGGATTGATGCGATCGTGTTCGCCTTGGTAGCGGTGTATTTCATCAACTTGTACCTGTTCCAGAACTACCAGATCCCGAGTTCGAGTCTGGAGAAGACCTTGCGCGTCGGAGATTTTCTGTACGTGAGCAAGATGGCGTACGGCGCACGTGTGCCGCAGACGCCGTTGTCCATGCCGCTGGTTCAACACACGATGCCGGAATGGTTAGGGGGCGGTAAGAGTTATTTTGAGCATCCGCATTGGAACTACAAGCGCCTCAAAGGATGGACAAGTCCGAAGAAAGGCGATATTGTGGTCTTCAATTTCCCGGCAGGCGACTCGATCTGTTCGGGTCTCCCGCAAGGCGAGGAGAATGACTTCTACACGCTGAAGTATTACTATGGTGAGGGTGCGATTTTAAGCCATCCGGAGATGTTCGGAGAGATCGTGGCACGCCCCGTGGACAGACGCGAGAACTACGTCAAGCGTTGCGTAGGTGAACCGGGCGATTCGTTGAAAATCATTGATAACGTGATTTTCACAAAGGCGAAAGGCGAAGGGTTAGAGGCGAACGAGTGGCAGCGTGAGCCGGAACGGGAAGGGTTACAACTCAACTATTTCGTGCACACGGACGGGTTTATCTTCAGCAGCAAGTACATGGACAAACTCGGCATCTGCCTCGCCGACCGCAAACAGAGTGCAGACGGCACAGTGTACCATTTCCCCTTGACGCAAGCGATGAAAGCGGAGCTGGAGAAGCACTCGCACGTAGTAGCCGTTGAGTTGGAAGAGCCTAGTCCGAAGATTGCCGTGTACCCCTTGGGCCACAACGAGTGGACGCGTGATAACTACGGTCCTGTTTATATTCCGCGAAAAGGAGACAAGGTACTGATCACCGAAGAGAACTACTGGGTGTACAAGCGCATTGCCGACGCGTATGAGTTCAAACCGATCACGATCGGAGAGGAATACGAGTTCGACATGGACTACTACTGGATGATGGGTGATAACCGCCATAATAGTGCCGATAGTCGTTTCTGGGGTTTTGTGCCGGAAGATCATATCGTCGGTCGACCGGTGTTCATCTGGCTGAGCATAGACAAGGACAAGCATAAGATTCGTTGGAACCGCATCGGAGACTCGAAGAAGAAATGGTAATGCCTACCGCATATTTGCCGCCCTTGTCGTACCTGGAAGCGCTGATGCGCGAGCCGGCTACGATTGAGCAGATGGAGACGTTTGAGAAACAGACGTTCCGCAACAGAGCGCTCATTCGCGACACCAAAGGAGATCCGGTTCGGCTAACGGTTCCGGTGAAGAAAGTGGAGCATAAGCAACTGACGCGGGATATCGAGATCAGTTATCAGACGCGGTGGCAACACCAACACTGGATAACACTCGTCAGCAGCTATCAGCACACGCCCTATTTTATGTATTTCGCGGACTACCTGCGACCGTTCTACGAACGCGAATACAAATGGCTGTTGGATCTGAATGACGAGATGAATGCCACCTTGGTCGCATTGTTAAAAAAAGAAAGGCCCTCAATAATCGATAAATCGATAATCGAACATCGCACAACGGAGTGGAGCGGACAGATATGGACTGACCAACATCCGTGGCAAACAGAACTAAGCGTATTGGAGACGCTATTTGATGAATGAAAGAGTGAAAGAATGAAAGAGATTGATTGGAGTACATTAGGATTTCATTATACCGAACCCGATTATATCGTTCGGGCGGCTTGTCATAATGGTGTATGGGAAGAACCGTACGCCACAAAGGACAAGTTCCTGCATTTGCATGTGTCGGCTACCTGTCTGCAGTACGGGCAAGAGGCGTTTGAGGGTTTGAAAGCATTCCGAGGCGTGGACGGTAAGATCCGTATCTTCCGCTGGCGGGAGAATGCCAAACGTATGGCGCGGAGTGCAGAAGGGCTGTACATGACACCGGTACCGGAAGAGTTATTCGGAAAAGCGATTCGTCTGGCGCTGGAGAATAACCTGGATCTGCTGCCGCCGTACGGCACAGGGGCAACGCTCTATTTCCGTCCGCTGCTGATTGGTACGACACCACGTTTGGGTGTGGGCCCGGGACGTGACTTTGAGTTCATTGTCATTCCCTCCCCGATTGGTCCGTACTACCCGGGTAAGTTCCACTGCACGACCTTCATTGTCAACCGTCATGTGGACCGCGCAGCGCCGAACGGAACCGGTCAATTCAAGGTAGGCGGTAACTACGCTGCATCGTTCCGCGCGACCGAAGCGGCTCATGCCCTGGGATATGACTGTCTGTTCCTGGACGCCAAGTACCACCGGTATATTGACGAGTGTTCGGCTGCCAATTTTATCGGCGTGAAGGGGAACGAATACCTGACTCCGCGTTCCTCTGCCATCTTACCGAGCATCACGAACGACAGTCTGATGACCTTGGCGAAGGAGAAAGGGATGAAAGTGACGCGGCGGCATATCCGATTGGAAGAGTTGGCACACATGAGCGAAGCCGCAGCGTGCGGTACAGCCTGCGTCATCTCGCCGATAGACCGAGTGCTCGACCCGGAGAAGAACCGGACCTATACATTCGGTACCGAACCCGGACCCGTACTGACCGAACTCTATCACGCACTGCGGGACATCCAGTTCGGAAGAGCCGAAGACAAACATCACTGGTGTGATATCATTGACTAAATGGCTACTTCGTAAATAAATCGTACATCGTAAATTTGTAAATCGTAAATAATAAAATTATGTTTGAAAATCAACCCAAAGGGCTTTATGCTCTCGCGCTTGCGAATACAGGTGAGCGCTTCGGCTACTACACGATGATAGCCGTCTTCTCGCTATTTCTCCGTGCCAACTACGGGCTTAGTGCCTCGTGGGCAGGTGAGATCTATAGCGACTTTTTGATGTTAGTTTATTTCTTGCCTATCGTAGGCGGTTGGCTGGCAGACCGTTTTGGCTTCGGTCGTATGGTAACTACCGGTATTCTGGTTATGTTCGCCGGATATTTATTGCTGTCTGTTCCTCTTGGCGGTGACACATTAGCACTGGTAGTGATGCTGGCAGCGCTGGTACTGATCGGTTTAGGTACCGGTTTGTTCAAAGGCAACCTGCAGGTGATGGTAGGCGATTTGTATAACGATTCGCGCTATGCAGCTCAACGCGACACGGGTTTCTCCATCTTCTACATGGCGATCAATATCGGTGCGTTGTTTGCTCCGACCGCTGCTATCAAGATCATGGAATGGGCTCAGACCAGCCTTGGTGTATCGGAGAATGATTCGTACCACTTTGCGTTTGCTGTAGCGTGCGTATCGCTGATTCTCTCCATCGGTATTTACTATGCTTTCCGTAAGACTTTCCGTCACGTAGAGGGCGGTACGAAGAAAGAAGAGCAGAAAAGCGAAGTAGTGGAGTTGTCCAAAGAGGAGACCAAGAAACGTATCGTGGCTTTGTGTCTGGTATTCGGCGTTGTGATCTTCTTCTGGATGGCGTTCCATCAGAACGGTTTGTCACTCACCTATTTTGCCGATGAGTTCACCGCACAGAGTTCCACCGGTTTGGAAAGCATGGCTTTTGACGTATGGAACCTGGTATTGATCATTGTCGGCGTATATGCAGGTTTCTCTATTTTCCAAAGCAAAACAGGCAAAGGAAAAGGCATTTCTGCCGTTATTCTGGCAGGTGTGTTAGGTCTGTTGGTTTGGAAATACTACCGTTTGACGGGAGAGGTCAGCATCTCTGCTCCTATTTTCCAACAGTTCAACCCGTTCTATGTTGTAGCGCTGACTCCGGTTAGTTTGGCTATCTTCGGTGCGTTGGCAAAGAAAGGCAAAGAGCCGAGTGCGCCGCGTAAGATCGCGTATGGTATGTTAGTAGCCGCATTGGCTTACTGCTTCATGTCGGTTGGTTCAATCGGTTTACCGATGCCGAGCACCGAGATCAACGAAGCCGGTGAGACGGTAGCGCTGCACGTAGCCGATGTGTCGCCGCAATTACTGATTTACACCTATCTGATTTTAACCTTCGCTGAGTTGTTGCTCAGCCCGATGGGTATTTCGTTTGTCAGCAAAGTGGCACCTCCCAAATACAAAGGTTTGATGATGGGTGGTTGGTTCGTAGCTACCGCCATCGGTAACAAACTGGTTGGTGTAGGCGGTTATTTGTGGGGCAATATTCCTGTTTGGGCCGTTTGGTGCGTATTCTTGGGAGTATGTCTGGTAGCTGCTATCTTCATGTTCGCAATTATGCGTAAACTGGAAGACGCAACAAAGTAATTTACCATCTATTCATTTACAATGTACCATTGACATGGAAGAAGTAATCAAATACTTTGAGTCTCTCGAAGCGCGCATTGCCGCGTTGGAAGAGGCGCAACAAACCAACGAAGCGGTGATCGCATCGCTGGAGGCGGAAGTGGAAGAACTCAAGAGCCGCCCCGCTGCCGAGCCGCAAGTGGTAGAGAAGATCGTGGAGAAACCGGTCGAAGTCATCAAGGAAGTGGTGGTGGAAAAACCGGTAGAGGTCATCAAAGAGGTGATCGTCGAGAAGCCGGTAAAAGAAGAGCCTCAGCCGGTAGTAGAAGAACCTGCTCCGGTTGTAGAGGAGCCTGTTAAAGAGGAGCCGAAGGAAGAACCCGCTTCGCCAAAGGCGATGCTGTACGGTAAGCCGGTCGATGATATCCGTCAGGCCATCTCGCTCGGCGACCGTTTCCTGTACCAACGTGAGTTGTTCGGCCAGAACGCCGAGTTGATGCAACGCACGCTGACCGAGCTCAATGAACTGGGTTCGTTCGACGAGGCCCTGCAATACATTGGTCAGTTCGGCTGGGACGCTGAGAGCAGCACCTACCAACAGTTCCTTGTAACCCTGCACCGGAGATTTGGCTGAACACTGAACACTGAATACTGAATGCTATACATCGTTCCCACACCGGTCGGCAACTTGCAGGACATGACGTTCCGCGCTATAGAAGTACTCAAATCGGTTGATTTGATACTGGCCGAAGACACACGCACCAGTGGCGTGCTGCTGCAGCATTTCGATATCCACACCCCGCTCAAGAGCCATCATAAGTTCAACGAGCACGAGACGAGCGCCGATATCGTAGAGCGGCTCAAAGCTGGAGCAAACATCGCCCTCATCTCCGATGCCGGTACGCCGGCTATCAGCGACCCGGGCTTCTTCCTGGTCAGAGCTGCTTCGGAAGCGGATATTGAGATCCAGTGTCTGCCCGGGGCTACGGCCTTCGTGCCGGCATTGGTGGACAGCGGACTGCCCAACAACCACTTCTATTTTGAAGGGTTCCTGCCGCAGAAGAAAGGTCGTCAGACCCGTCTGCAGTACTTGGCAGCTTTGGACGAGACGTTCATCATCTACGAATCGCCCTTCCGGCTTGTCAAGACTCTGGAGCAGTTAGCCGCTGTTTGTACCGAAGAACGCAAAGCGTCTGTCACCCGTGAGATCAGTAAGGTGCATGAAGAAACCGTGCGCGGCACCCTGGCAGAATTGATACAACATTTCAAAACCACCCCACCCAAAGGGGAAATCGTAATTTGTGTAGCAGGCAATGAGTGAAATGAAATCCTTGGCGAAGGACACCGCCATCTATGGATTGAGCAGTATCATCGGTAAGTTCCTGAATTACTTGCTCGTACCGCTCTACACGTACGCGCTGGCGCGCACGGCTGATTACGGTATAGTGACCAATATCTATGCCTGGACGGCCCTCCTGCTTGTGCTCCTGACTTATGGCATGGAGACGGGCTTCTTCCGCTTCGCCAACCGAGAGGACTACGATGCCAAGAGTGTCTATAAAACCGCCTACCTGACACTGCTTGCCAGCAGTACGCTGTTCACGGTACTGGTCGTTCTTTTCCGCCAGCCTTTAGCGAGTCTGATGGGCTATGCGGACCATTCGGAGTTCGTGGCAATGATGTTCGCTACGGTCGCCGTGGATGCGTTTGCGTGCATCCCGTTTGCGTACCTGCGTTACCAGAAACGACCGATTCGTTTTGCGGTACTGAAATTACTGTTCGTGCTGCTCAACATCGGATTCAACCTTCTGTTCTTAGTGGTATTAAAACGGAACGACGTCTTCTACGTCTTCCTCAGTAACATCCTCGCAACAACCATTCAGACGCTGTGTCTGCTGCCGTTCACCTTACCGCGAGGAGGTCGATTCGACGGATCTGTGCTCAGAGATATGTTGCGTTACTCCTTGCCGCTATTGGTACTGGGTGTAGCGGGTATCATGAACCAGACGCTCGACCGAATCCTCTTCCCGTATCTGTACAGCGGAGACGACGCACAAACGCAACTCGGTATCTACGGTGCATGCTTCAAGGTGGCCATGGTCATGATGATGTTCACCCAAGCCTTCCGTTACGCCTACGAGCCGTTCGTGTTCGCTAAGCACAAAGACCGGCAGTCAGTCGAAGCGTACGCAGACGCGATGAAGTACTACGTCATCTTCTCGTATCTCATTCTGCTCGGTGTCATCTTCTACCTGGACATATTCAAGTTCATCATCTCCTCCGACTACTGGGAGGGACTGCAGATCGTTCCGGTCGTACTGTGGACCTATGTGTTCCAGGGTATCTATTTCAACCTCTCGTTCTGGTACAAACTGACGGATGAGACCAAGTGGGGCGCGTATTTCTCGCTCATCGGTCTGGTGATCACGCTCGTACTGCAAGTAGTGGGTGTTCCGCTCATCGGCTATTGGGCAAGTTGCGGCAGCAGTCTGGTATGCTATTTCGTGATCATGTTGCTGTCCTATTTCATCGGACAACGCAAAGCACCCATCCCGTACGACCTCAAGAGTATCGGTCTCTATACCGTACTGACGATTGCGCTGCTCGCCGTTTATTACAGCCTGCGTATTTGGGTGATCAGCAACACTTGGGCGATGATGGGTATCGGTACTATACTAATCTCCCTCTATGTCGTTGTTCTTACCCGCAAGGACTTCCCGCTTTCCGGGCTGCCGGTAGTAGGAAAATACTTTAAGAAATCATAAATTTGAAATTTGAAATCATAAATAGTTTTATGTTCTCAGGAATCGTAGAAACAATAGCTCAGGTCGTGCGCATTGAGACCGAGCAAACCAATAAACACTTCACCCTTCGCAACCCGTTTGGCGAAGCCCTCAGCATCGATCAATCGATTGCGCACAACGGCGTGTGCCTGACGGTTGTAAAAATAGAAGGTGACCTGTACACCGTCACGGCCATGCAGGAGACCCTGCGTCTGACCAATCTGGACTTGCTCCAAGTCGGTGACTTTGTCAACGTGGAGCGCTCCATGCTCATGGGAGGACGACTCGACGGACACATCGTGCAGGGACACGTCGATCAAGTAGCACGTTGTATCGAAGCCCGCGAAACCGACGGCAGTTGGTACTACCGCTTTGAGTACAACAGTTCACGCGAGATGATCGAGCGCGGCTATTTCTGCGTGGACAAGGGTTCGGTCACCATCAACGGCGTCAGCCTCACGGTCTGCGAACCCGACATACAAGGCAACAAAGGCTACGTGTCCGTGTGCATTATCCCGTACACACACGAGAACACCAATTTCAAATATATTCAAGAGGGCACCGTGGTTAATATCGAGTTCGATATCCTCGGCAAGTACCTCTCCCGCTATGCGACAATATTAAATCAAAAATAACAAATAAAATGGACAAAATCAGTTATGCATTAGGTCTCTCTATGGGACAAAACCTCATGGGTAGCGGTGTGGAGAAACTGAACTATCAGGATCTCGCAGCCGGCATCGAAGATGTGCTGACACACGCACAGCCGAAGATCACCTACCAAGAGGCACAACAAGTATTGAATCAGTTCTTCCAGGAGTTGGAAGCCAAAGTAGCCGGCGCTGCCAAAGCAGAAGGCGAGAAGTTCTTGGCTGAGAACGCAAAACGCGAAGGCGTCAAGACGACCGCCAGCGGTTTGCAGTACGAGATCCTCGAACCCTCGTTAGGTCAGAAACCCAAAGCAACCGACACCGTACGTGTACACTACGAAGGTACCCTCATTGACGGCACTGTCTTCGACAGCAGCTACCGTCGCGGCGAATCCATCACGTTCCCGCTCAACGGCGTGATCAAGGGTTGGACCGAAGGTCTGCAACTCATGTCGATCGGCTCGAAGTACAAGTTCTTCATCCCGTACCAACTGGCTTACGGCGAGCGCGGTGCCGGAGCTTCTATCCCGCCCTACGCTGCCCTCATCTTCACCGTAGAACTGTTAGGAATCGAGTAATTCAAAAATCATAAATCATAAATCATAAATTTGAAATGAGAAAATCAAGTATCTTTTTGTTGGCCGCACTGGCAATGATTTCCTGCGGCAACAGTTACAAAGCGCAGGACGCAGTCCTCAACAACCAAACCGACTCGGTGAACTACGCACTCGGTCTGCTTAACGGTCTGCAGATCAAGACCTATTACCTCGCCAACGACAGCAGCGACGAGGCAGTAACGGAGTTTATCGACGCACTCGAGAACGCTTATCTGGACAAAGACGAAGAGCTGACCGAACTGCAGAAAGCCGGTTATCAGCTGGGTACCACCGTTAAGAACTTCGAGAAAGAAGGCCTGGCAGAGAACCCGTCATGGATTCTCAACGAGAAACTCTTCTTCCAAGGACTCGTGAACGCTCTCTACGAGGACACCACCGTCATGAACGAGACGGACGCTGAGATGTTCCTCATGGCTTGTTTCCAATCCAGCTCTTCGGACGAGAAAGCAGAAGGCAAAGCTATTCTGGCTAAGTGCCCGAACAAGGCTAAGACGGTCGAGCTCAAGAGCGAGAACGACTCGCTTAACTACGCGTTCGGTATGATGAACGGTGCGCAGATCAAGAACTACATCATTGATACCGACACCACCTCCAACAAACCGATCGATGAGTTCATTGAGAACGTGAACAAGGGCCTCAAAGCGAACGTTCGCAACCCGCAGATGGTTAACATGGCCAAGAACATTGGTAATGCCATCCGCGAGCAAGAGCCGCAAGGTCTGCTCGGTATCGAAGGTCTGGAGACCAACTACGAGCTGATCAAACAAGGTTTCATCAACGGTCTGTACCAGTACACCGAGCAGATGACGATGCAGGATGCTAACCTGTACGTTGACAGAGTGATCAACGATCTGCGCTACGGTGCTACCAAAGAGGAAGGTGCACGTTTCCTGGCAGAGAACGCACTGCGTGAGGGGGTTCAGGTAACTGAGTCCGGTCTGCAGTACGAAGTACTGGTTCAGGGTAAGGGTGCTAAACCGAGTGCTACTTCGACGGTGAAGGTACACTATGAAGGTACACTCCTCGACGGTACTGTCTTCGACAGCAGCTACCAGCGCGGCGAGCCGATTGAGTTCCCGCTCAACGGTGTGATCAAAGGCTGGACCGAAGGTCTGCAACTCATGCCGGTAGGTTCCAAGTACAAACTGTTCATCCCGTACGATCTGGCTTACGGTGAGCGCGGTGCCGGTGCTTCCATCCCGCCGTTCTCCACCCTCATCTTCACGGTTGAGTTATTGGAAATCAAATAAAGTACGAAGGACACGCCGCGCAAATCGTACATAAACAAAATCGTACATAAATCGTACATCGTAAATTTGTAAATCGTAAATTTAATAAGGTGGGCGTCATCGCTAAGCAATCGATACGTGGTACGATAGTGACCTATCTGGGCATTGCCGTTGGCATTGTCACCACGTTCTTCGTGTTAACCCGTTTCCTCACTACCGAGGAAATCGGGTTGGCACGAGTGCTTATTGATGCCGCTACGCTGTTCGTCGGCCTCGCCCAACTGGGCACCAACGCCAGCATCATCCGTTTCTATCCGTATTTCCGCGAGAAAGACAGCGAAGAGGACCATGGTTTCTTCTTTTGGGCACTAGTCGTTCCGTTCATCGGTTTCCTGCTGTTCGCCATCATCTACTGGGCATGTCGTGTACCCTTAGGCGCATGGTTCGGAGACAAATCGCCGCTCTTCGTGGAGTACTACTATTTCGTACTCCCGCTGGCGTTCTTCATGCTCTATCAAACGATCTGCGAATCGACATGCAACGTGCTGATGCACATCGTCGTGCCTCGTGCGGTGCGCGAACTGATCGTACGCGTCGGACTGCTGGCAATATACCTGCTCTACGCGTTCGACTTCCTCTCCATTGACGGATTGGTCATCGGTATATGCGTCAACTATTCGTTGGCTGCCGTCATTAACCTCTGCTACTTCTTCTCGCTCAAGCGAATCAACCTACGACCGGATTGGTCCTACTTGCGGGCACACCGCGATATCGTACGTAAATACCTGGTGTACACCGGTTTTCTGATCATCTCTGCTGTCACGACGGTGTTAGCGCCTACCCTCTCCTCCTTCTTCGTCACCGCTAAGATGGGTCTGGACAACACCGGTATCTTCGCAATCGCAACCTACATGGCGGTCATGGTCAGCGTGCCGAACCGTTCGGTAGCTGCGATCGCCTCTCCGCAACTGGCACGAGCCATCAAGGAGCAGAACCGCGACGAGTGTTCGCATCTCGTTAGTCAGGTGACGCGTAACATGCTCCTCATCGGTGGGTTCATTCTGCTGGCAATGTGGGTGAATATCGACCTCATTTTCCATATCTTACCAAACGGCACGACCTATGCCACCGCAAAGTATGTCGTGCTGATCCTGGGTGTGAGCCAATTGGTTTTGGCGACATTCTCTATCTGTTTCACGCTGCTCACGTACTCACGTTTCTATGCGTTCAGTCTGTTGCTGTCGTTGCTACTGACCGTGAGTGCGCTGCTGCTCAACAACTACCTCGTTCCGCTGTACGGAATGGAAGGCGCAGCGTGGAGTAACATGTTGTCCTACGGACTGTATTACCTGCTTATCATTGCTACTGTCGTACCGCTCTGCCGCGTGCACATCATCGACCGCAAATGGTGGGCTATCCTGGCCCTCGTTGTCGTCCTGTTCGCGCTCAACTGGGCATGGCAGACCTATCTGCCGACCATGAACATCTGGCTCGACAGCATCCTCCGCTCCGTAGTCATTCTCGGCAGCGGAGCCCTCATTGCTTACAAAGCAAAACTTTCACCTGAGGTCAACGACCAAATCGTAAATTCGTTAAATCGTAAATAAATCGTACATCGTAAATTTGTAAATCGTACATCATAATGCGCTATTTTATAACCTTTGCATATGACGGAACCCATTTCCACGGCTCGCAGACGCAGCCGAACGGAAACACAGTGCAGGCAGAGATGGAAGCCGCGTTCGCCACGATCTTGCGCGAACCCGTTGCCCTCACTTTCGCCGGTCGTACTGACGCAGGGGTGCACGCCGAGCACATGGTGGCGCATTTTGATTTTGCCAAACCGCTGCCCGCCAACTTTGGCAGCCGACTCAATAACCTGCTGCCGGCATCGATCGCCGTACGCAACATCCAGCGCGTGAACGACGATGCACACGCACGTTTTGATGCCACGGCGCGTACCTACCGCTACCGCATCACCACACGCAAGGATCCGTTCCTCTGCGTCAACCACACACGCGTGGCAGCAGGCCTGAACTTCGAGGCAATGAACAACGCGGCACAGGCGCTGCTCGGCAAACAGGACTTCGCGTCCTTCTGCCGCACCCACACGGATGTCAAAACGACCATCTGCGATGTGCGCGAAGCGAAATGGGTGCAGGAGTCGGATACCGAATGGTACTTCGTCATCACCGCCGACCGGTTCTTGCGAAACATGGTACGCGCTGTCGTCGGAACACTCTTTGAGGTTGGAAAAGGCAGAATGACTCCCGCACAACTGGCGGACATCATCGCGGCACACGACCGATGCCGCGCAGGGCACTCGGCTCCCGCAGAAGGTCTGTCCTTAGTAGAAATCATTTATCCTAAAAATAGTTACTTATGCGAAAACTAACATTCTTGCTGCTGGCTGCAGCACTCGTAAGTGCCTGTTCGGCAGAGTACCAAACAACCAAGCAAGGCGACATTGACGCGCTGACAAAAGCCGCATCGTTCGAGATGCCGCAAGTGAAACTCCCCTCTTTCCCGGGTCGCACCTACGACGTGCTGGCCTACGGAGCCGATCCTACGGGAGTGAACCTCTCTACCGAGGCTATCCAACAGGCGATCGATGCCTGCACTCAAGCAGGAGGCGGTACCGTCATCATCCCCGAAGGTCTCTACACGACCGGTCCGATCACGCTCAAATCTAACGTGCGTCTGTACACGGAGAAGAACTGTTTCGTGCAGTTCACCCATGACCTGGACCAGTACGAGATCTACGACACCTGGTTTGAAGGTATCCCGACCAAGCGCTGCAACAGCCCGCTCAACGCGTTCAACGCAGAGAACATCGCCATCACCGGTCACGGCACATTCAACGGCAACGGCGATTGGTGGCGTCCGCTCAAGAAAAACAAAATGGCTCCTGCACAGTGGAAGAAACACCTCAAGGAGAAAGGCGGTGTGGTTGTGAACGACGTATGGTATCCGGATGAGGCATCGGTGCTCGCGCAGAGTTATTGCGAAGACCAGAACGTGCCCGTCATCACCGATGACAGCCTCTGGAACGAAGTCAAGTCGTTCCTTCGCCCGGTCCTGCTCCATTTCGTAGGATGTAAGAACATCCTGCTCGAAGGCGTGACGTTTGAGAACAGCCCCGCGTGGAACCTCCACCCCATGTGCTGCGAGAACCTTATCATGCGCGACCTCAACGTCCGCAACCCGTGGTACAGCCAGAACGGCGACGGTGTGGATGTAGAGAGCTGCAAGAACGTAGTCATCAGCCGCTGCTCGTTTGACGTAGGCGACGATGCAATCTGTATGAAGTCCGGAAAGAACAAACCCGGTCGTGATCGCGGTATCCCGACAGAGAACGTGGTTGTCGATGACTGCGTCGTTTATCACGGACACGGCGGTTTCGTGTGCGGCTCGGAGATGTCCGGCGGCATCAAGAACGTACAAGTCAGCAACAACCTCTATATCGGAACCGATGTCGGTCTGCGTTTCAAATCAACCCGTGGCCGCGGCGGCATCGTGGAGAACATCTACATCAACCATGTCAACATGGTCAATATCCCGAACGAAGGTCTGCTGTTTGACCTCTTCTACGGCGGTAAAGGTGCCGGCGAAGAGACCGAAGAGGAACTGGCTGCACGCATGAACGCCGAGGCTCCGGAAGTGAGCGAAGAGACGCCGGCATTCCGCAACATCGTCATTGAGGATGTCAAAGGTGCTAATATCCAACGCGCAATCTATTTCAACGGCTTACCGGAGATGAAGATCCAGAACGTGACGCTGACCAACATCATCATGAACGCCACCGAAGGTGCACTCTTCCGTCAGACCAACGGCCTGATCATCAACAACGTGCACATCCACTGCACCAAGGGCGAAGCGTTCTCACTTGCCCCGACCGTAGAGAATGTCAAGATCAACTAATAAATCCATCGAAATCTCGAGATCTCGAGGTCTCTTCATCTCGATAATAGCTCTGCTATGCGCGGCATGCCAGCCGCGCATAGCGACTTCCTTTTGGAAGATTGGTACCCCCGCGGACTCTGTCCGTTCTGGCTACGCCGTGCTCTACGAGGGCACAAAGATGCGGCACTGCTACCCCATCACCGAATGGACAGCCGACCCTGCGGTAGATACGTACCACCAATTGCATCACCACGGTGTCGCCGTAGAGTCCGAATGGATGGCCTACCGCATCTATTTCGATAAGAAGCAGACCATCGATCCCTACTGCAAACGCAAGCCGCAGCTCGAACTCGCTCAAAGTCACTGGTACCCCAACGACAGCCTTCTCGCCCTCGGCTACGGCGATGATATCCTCCGCGTGAGCGGAACAGTCGGTGTCGGCTCTGTCAAGTACTGGAACGGCACCAAGATGGTCCACATTGATCCCGTCGCAGAACGCTCCCAGCGCATCGTCTCACAAACAAAGAATAGTGCCACCATCGAGGTCGCCGTCAAAGGCTGGCAAGTACCACTTAATAACTCTCAACTAAACGACTTCTCTCAACTCTCAATATTAAACTCTCAACTATTGGACCTCTCCGTCCAATACACCATGTTAGCCGGCCACCGCGATCTCCGTTGCGATGTGTCTCTCTCCGACACCCTCTCCGGTCTCTGTACCGGCGTGCAGACCATCCCTGCCAAGGGAGGATGTGATACGAGTGTCGTCTATCTGCCGAATGGTGTTCTCCTCGCAAGTTGGGGCACCGATTGGCCCGTGAACGACTCCGCCAAGTACGCCAAAGAGACCGTCGGCCTCGCCGTCTTCATCCCCTACCCTTACGCCGGTGACATCGTCCACGACAAGCAGAATCTGTTGTGTATCCTGAAACAATCACCCATCTCCAATCACCAATCACCAATGTGTGCGACAGCCCACTTCTACCTCACCGTCTGCGGTGCCACCAAAGAAAACCACCCCGTTGCTACCAACGCAACAGAGTGGATTGTCTATCTTCGCAAATGGGCAAAAGGGTTAAAATAACAGCGTCTGTTTCGTCCGAATAGTATTCGGACATCCACCCGCACGACACGAAAAAAGGCTGCGATTTGCAGCCTTTTTACATATCTTCACATTCGTTAGAACACTTCCGTAGTACGACGCTTGGGAGCAGTGTTAGGTGCGTTGGATACATCTAAAAACATCAAGCACTCGCGGGTGCAACAGCTCTCCACTATCACTTCCGGAATAATATAACCGCGTTTCTGCATCATTCTCGTTATTCTAATTTATGCTTTTTTCAAAAAACTGTGCAAAGATACAACAATTATTTGGAATACGCAAATTTTATTGTACTTTTTTTCCAATTACATTAAACATTGTACCTTCCGGCGTAATAATATACATCGTATTGTCGATGATGACCTTGCGAACTTCTGCGCCTGCACCTTGTACATCCTCCACGCCGGTCGTTACTTGCGGAGCACGAACAATCATCAAGCCGTACGAGCTTGTGTTGCCCTTCTCCAGCGACAGAACATACTCGGACATGGTCAGATCCCAAATCGGTGCACCATTCTCAGTCAAGTAGATTTGCGTGCCATCCTCAGGCTGTGTAGCCGTCAGAACGAACTCTCCGCTCTTCGGCACATAGATACCCAGCGGACAAGTTGCTTGGTCACCATTCCATGCTGCCTCGTGCACACTCAGCTTCTGGTTGTATTGAGCCATCCACAACTGCGGAACTACCTTACTCTCTCCTGCCTTCGACAGATCCTGACCAATGATGTAAGCATCTTGTTCCTTGTCAACGGCGCTGAAATAGATCTGGTCGGAGTAACCGCCATCCGTTGCGCTCAAGTTGATGCGGGATACTGCGGTTGCCTCTGCCTGCATACGACGCGGAGCATAGTACTTATCCACCAAAGTATTCTCCCCACTCAACAACAACGTAGTTGCCTCTTTCGCCTGAATAAAGAACGGACAGCCTACTACGAAGTTCGCGTCATTGGTAGATACCGTCTTATAAGCATCTTGACCGTTCATAAATACCTGCACGTATTCGCCGCCATAATAGCTTGCCGTCACGTGCTGTAAAGTGGAGTTACCCACACCGTTCCAGTTCGCGTCATAATTGGTCGTAGGACCGTTGACGTTCAGCGAAGCAGCTGCTGCAGGTGTGTAGCTACTTCCCGATGCCTTGAAACGATAGGTATTGTACGAACCTTCCACGGTGAAGAGATAGAATTGTCCTGCGTTAAGCGTATTTCCGCCAATGAACTTCCATCCGTTACCTGTATTCAGACGCTTGTTTGCGTCATACTCAGCTATCATGTAATGAACACCATATCCACATTGTTGGAAAGTACTTCCTTCCAAGCGCGATACACCATTATAGGCATCCACTGCGAACGGAATGGTGAATCCGTACCATTTGGTATCATCCAATACACCACTCGGATCCATGTTGATGTCTATGTACGCATTCGTGTAAACGATGTTCTCGGCACTTGCCACTTGACCGCTCTCAGCATTACCTTCCGAAGTACCAATCGAAGCCTCAACAATCAAATCACGTACTGTTAGGCTTCCTGCCACTTCTACTTCACCACCGTTCGCTACATACAGATCTCCATATCCGCCTGTCTGAGTGGTCGTAGTACCATTGACGGTCAGTTTACCGTCATCCACGATGGTCACACCACCGGTCGGCATAATGGTCAAACCGCCGATTGTCTTTTCTTCGTTGATCACCAGTTGACCAACTACAATAATATCAGGCTCAGCCGTCGTAGGTACTATACCTGTACTCCAGTTGCTCGGGTTCTCCCACTCGCCATTACCAGTAAACGTGTTCGGTCCTACCGGAACAACGGCATTTACCGTCAGCGACAGCGTTACGGTCGAGTCACAACCTGCCACATTCGTTGTATGGTATTCTACTTCGTGCGAACCTACTGCATAACCGGACAGGTCTATTTCGTGCCAACTTTCATTATCACCTACAGTAATAGTTTTGCTATCTGTACCCGTCGTAGGTTGCAGAACAGTCACGGTCACATTATAGATCGTGTCACGCGTTGCGCCTACGGCATTTATCTGGTCCGTTCCGGCTGTCGTATAGGTCTCACCATGGAACGTCTCCGATCCGCCGGCACAGAAACTCAACGGAACTTCTACCTCCAGTTTCTCGATCTTCTTCACCTTCAGCGTTACATCTACATTGCTCAGGTTATTGTAGTTCGCACTATCCGAAGTAAAGTTAGCTTTCAGCACATGGTCTCCGACACTCAATACTTGCGTATCATCTACGGCCCATGCCCAACTACCGGCTACATCTCCGCTTGCTGTAGTAATGTTAGAAGCGCTGATGGGTTGTCCATAAGTAATGTCAGTTGCCTGAGGTGTTACTGCAGGATTAGCCTTATCCACCGTTACCGAAACCGTCAACTCTTTCGGAGCAATGTTCGTGTTACCCGGAGTGAACAGAACCTTCAAGTTCTCGTACGTATCTACATCCTTTACCTCATCCTTCTGCGGGTCTGTCATCACAAGTGTGCCATGACCATTCAGCGTACCGCTCATGCTCAGTACAGCATCGCTCAACTTCTCTCCAAAAGTGATATGACCTGCCGTCACCGTACCAATCTCTTCATCTGTTGCCGGCCGCTGAGTCACTTCAATATACATATTGTACGTGCACATATCATACATCGTTCCATCTTCCGGAGTAAACTTAACCGTCACCGGATTGTTGGGTCCAACATCTGTCACATTACCGTTCTGTACAGTAAATGTTCCGGAAACAGAACCATGATTAATGATATCTCGTGCTGTACCGCCCGAAACAGTAATATCGCTCAGTGCGGTTCCGCTGACAACACTACCGATCGTCGGAACTTCTACCACCTCCGTCGGAGTAAGGGCTACATCCCACCGCTTCGGACCAACAGTAGCCGCAGGGAAATAATAATCGTGGTTTGGAGTGTTAGCTACCACATAAGCCGTTCCGGCACTGGTAAATGACAATATATTATTGGCATCTATACTTCCATTCGCCGTTGATGTATTGTTAACATAGGTAAATTCTACCGTTCCTGCCAACGCATTCAGTGAGGTTCTTGCCTCTGCTATCAACGTATCTTTTTCGACCGTATAGATAGACCGAACGTCCGTGTGATTCCATGTGATAGTTCTACCTACACGAGTAGCAGAACCTTTCAATATAACCTCACAACTTGTAGTTCCGTCAGAGATAGTTAATACATCCTGTTCATTTTGTACCTCATGTTGCGGATTATAGGTAATTACTACGGCTACATTCTTTGCGTGTCCACCACAGGTGTCAGTTATGATTGTACGGTTAACCGAGAACGACGAGTTTTCTCCTTGACCCAGAGTGAAAGATATATTACCTACCACATTCGAATAGCTCAAGTAAATCGTTTGATCTTGCGTCTGTCCAACATTAAGAGTGAACTTTGTAGGAGTCGTCGTCTCTATGAAACGAGCTTGTTTGATCCGACAGTCAGTATAGTAATGGTTTCCATATCCATCAAATACCTTGAAGCGGACCTTTGTAGCATCGCGTCTAAAGACAACTGTATCTTTATAATAATGGTTGTTAAACTCAGTTGGTTTAGCCAGTGTTTTTGCCTCTACCCATTGTCTGGAACTACCCACCATAACATATTGCTCAACTTTCATTGTTCCATTAAACACTTTAAACGTTCCTCTTTGTTCTCCTTTGTAACGGAACGTACATGTGTCAGCAATCATGCCATTAAGGTCAATTTCCGGGGTACTTGATACTGTCTGCTTATTAAGAGCATTGGCTCCTAAATCAAATTTATATTCGGATGTTTGTTGATAGATATAACTTTCGCACGGAGCATTCGGATCACGTACGATAGCCGTCTTCTGCGTAGCGATACTATCATAGTCATGACCATCAACATCCCAACCACCTCGTTGGAAAGCAGTAACTGTAGTAGTTCCAACACCTTTAATCTGCAACACATTAGTACCTGGCGCTATATAAACCACGTCAGGATCACTGGAGACATATTCTACCAAACGAGTAGATATACATCCTTCTACATCAGAAGTGGCCGTAGCCGTAAGCGTTCTATTGTCACCGCCCAACTCTAAATCAAAGAGGGACTGATTCCAAACGATTGTTTGGAGTTGCTTCATCGTCACCTTGATAGCGTGTACCGTATCAACTGCTGCATAATAAGCATTGCCCGGAACGTGAGCAGTGATGTTTACGGTACCCGTATCTACTGCTACCAATATAGTATTCTGATTCAAGTTATCTTTGATAACCTTAATAATATTCGGATTCGCAGACTCATAAGTCACCGGACTAACAGTCGCAGATACTGCATCTGTAATTGTATCGTTGTAGCGAACCACATTATAGTTCCAAGTCACAGGTTGCTTAGCCTTCTCGATGATACCTTTGACGGTGAACGTCTGGTTGTATACGTCGTTGTATACCGTGGCGGTAGCCGTCGCAGTGCCGACAACAGTATCGGAATAATACACAGTAATAGCCGTTGTTCCCGAGTTGCAATCCACTCCCGTAATAGTACTCTGGCTAAACGAGAATCGCGGATCATCGCACTTAATCTTCAGGTTACCACCATTTGCTATGCTCCAATATACAGTCGTACTCTTTTGCCCCTTCTCGCCAGGATAGATAGCACTCACACCATCCGCTTTCTTATTAATCGTCAGAGTTCCATTGATTGCAGAATTGTCCGTACCAACATTAAGCCATGTCTCGCGAGTAACTTTTACATTACGGACAAAGTGATTACCGGCAGCTCCACCTTCAGATGCAAATTTCACAGAACGAACTTTGTCGGAAAAATATGTATCTTCTGTAAAACTATACCATTTATCTTTATTACTTACAGATAAAGAGATTTTCTTCAATTCATTTCCTTGCGCGTCATAATAATAAAGATTCCATGCCACATTATCCGTAAATCCTAATATCGCGGTACGTTGTATTTCGTAAAATAACTTCACACCTCGCTCGGTGAAATTATATTCTTTTTCGCCATATGTACCCCAATTATATGTATTCTCATCATCCAGCACATAGCAATCCGTTGCCTCCGCCAGTTTCTTTACAACAACCGTGAAAGTATCGCATCCTGCCAGATACTTGTAGTTCTCCGGCTGTGTAAAGCGCCATTTGGTACTACTATTGATAAATTGTCTTGATGTTACAGTACCGGAATGAGATGCTTGCGAATATACATACTTAGCAATTGCCGAATCAGCAGCATTTATCTGCTCCACACTTATCGGACTTCCCGAATAATCCGTATTCATTGCCGTCAGCGTTACATTCTGCGTTCTATCCACATACATATCTACGCTATAATTGTCACTTCCATTTGCATAGAGCGTATTCAAACGTTTCTTGACAGTCAATGTAATAGCTTTATCTACAGCCTTATACTTTCCAGTAGCAGCTTGTTTAATGTGGATTGTAACGGTCGTATCCGTGAATGACTTTGCCTCGCTATTAGGAACATAAATCTTGTTCTCACTAACATTATAATATGCAATTGACGCAGCCGTACTGGTCGTTGTTACGGTAGCGTTGCTATTTTTGTTCGAAATAATATTCGCAAAATTAGCAGTATCCACATAGCAAGTATAAGACGGAGACGCAGTCAATGTATTAGCCACACTATCTACTGTGATTGTATACTCTATAGTACCATTATTAACCGTGGTAGATGTATTTTGGGTAAAAGTAATCTTCGACGTACCAATCTTCAACGCAGTAATGGTATTTTTTGCTCTATCATAACTAATCACATCTGTCTTCTCGATAGTTGTGGTCATATGATTCTCATCGGCATGAACAAAGTTAAATGCCTCTGTCTTATTCCAAGCCTCGTTATTGATCGTATAGTCGTCACCCGTTATTTCAAAATCATACTTATTAATCCAATTAGCCACCAACTTTACATTTGCTGTCGGCGTATAGGTTGCTGTAGTAATCTTATTTCCTTCTGCAATAGATCCGACATACCAACCTTCCAACACAGCTCCATCCTTTGTCGCACTCGGCAAGGTCACAGAAGCACTTGTCCATTGTGCAGTTAATGTAACCGTCGCACCATGAGCCGGTGTTGGACTAAACGTAGATACACTTGCTTTGTCCGCATAGGATGTTCCATCGCTTGATTTCCAGCCATTAAAAGTATAGGTTGCCGTTGCAGAACTCGTTCCACAACTACCACCATTAGCATCATAAGTAACCGTATAGGCACGACCGAATGTATTCGTACTTAATGTCTTAGGTGTTCCATACACAAAGCCGCTCTGACCAGACATCGTACCGCTCGTATTACTATTTCCGGCAAAAGAAATAGTATAGGAATTACCAACAAACGTGGCTGTTACTTCTTTTTTTACTTGACTCGTTCGTCCGGTAATTGATATTGTATAATAGCCAGCATCATTCCAACTGCAGTCACTTACACCAGTACAACGATAACCTTCATTAGGCTTAACCCAAACATAATATGTATGCGTTGATAAGATTCCCAAATCTGATTGGTCATCTGATGCAGGTGTTGACGAATAACTCGAAGAACCGGGCTGAGTAGATGAAGTTGTAACAGCAACTTGACCTTGTCCGCTTACTTTGACAGTAAGTTTTGAAGCTGCATATCCCCACGCCATCTCATTCACGCCGAAAAGGGTGCAGAGCACAAGCAACATCGGGGCAATTACGGTCCAAAGTCGGTGGTTTATCGGACTAATCCTAGACTTTACTCGGTCCTTCATCGGTCCAACTACGGTCCGTTTACGGTCCATTCTCGATCCGTTTTCGATAGTATTACTTACTTTGTAAAAATTTTTCATATCTTTCTATACCTTAAATTACGTTGTTATATTTTTGTTGTGGCAAAGTTGGCAAAGTTGGCAAACATCAATTTTTGTCGTGACACTTTGACACTTTGACACTTTTATCTATTTCGTTGTTTCACAGCTTCTTATCTTCATTTTCTCCTTTCCGAAAGTGTCAAAGTGTCAAAACGACATTGCGACATCTTCATTTTTGGGATCATTTTTGGTCCTTTTGGACTAATCCTCTTCTTTGTCTTCCAATTCTAATTTCGGCTCTTGACCTTCAAAGAAGCGTTTTGCGCTCAGCGGACTTACCACATCTCTGCCTGTCTTGGCCTCTAATTCTTCTCGTGCAACTCTCGCTACATCTCCTCCCTCAGCTGCACATTGTTTGTTTTCATCGAGCGTTTGCGGGTCACGCGCTCTCGTGATACTTGTCGCAGACAATTCTGCTAACATATTCAGCACTAATTCCTCATTGGTCATATTGTCGCGCAAGTTCTCTTTCTTCAGCCCCTTAAACTTCTTGTACTGCCGCGCTGTCTTTCCCGACCATGCTTGATAGATAATATCTGTCAACGTTGCATATTCTTGCCCTTCTTGCACACCGTGCTGATCCCACTCGTCTGTCAAGTCCTTGCGGATCTCAATACTCTTCAGGCGCTGATTGATCCAGTTGTCCGAATACCCGAGACGTTTATAATCTCGCAAGGCCTGCTGAATACTTAATTCTGGATCTTGCAGTTGATTCAAACGCTCTTGCCCTACTCGCGCCAGCCACAATTTGAACGGCTCTGCTTTCTTGCTCGGAATCGATTGTATGAGTCGCAACACCTGCTCTGTATCCGCTACATCTGTCAAATATCTCTTCCCGTCAGCAGCTTGCAATTTCAGTTGACTACAATTTGTAGCCAACTCACTTCCCTCATTTTTAAGACGAGTCTTTAAAACACTCCAATACTTACGAGGATTTTCACTCTCCGTCAGCACAGCAATCACATCAATAATGGAGAAGAACCATTTCTCTTGGTCCTCATCCCAAACGGTGCGTATCTTCGCTTGCTCGAATAGTTTTATGGCTTCCTGTTGCGGCATATTGCTTATTATTTCTTCTTAGTTGTTGCCTCTATCGCTTTTAACGAAGCGTAGTAGGCTTGTTCTACCGGCGTGAGGGCGCGAACTTGGTACTTGCGGTATTCCGCGATTGCTTTCGCACGTGCTTCGTCTGCCGAGATGCTTCCTGCATTATCCAATACCGGCGATCCGTTTGCCGAAAGGATTCGATCCAACAGTTCTCTGTACTCACGCATGGTCGTCGGGATATGCTCAATAGCTCTGTTCTCCGCGAAATCAAAATAACCCGATACCATGTTGTTCAACTTCCTCAACTCCTCTTCGCTCAAATAGTTCTTCGCGATCACTACATCTGCCTGCGTCGGGTGCGTTCCCTTGAAGGTTGTCAAACCCATAAACGGCTGTTCTGCGTCTGCACGATGATAGATCAACTCCGAAGCCGTTTGTCCGTGCGTGGCATAATGCAACTTGTTCTGTACCATCTTAAAGAACAATATCGTATCCTCTGCCTTGGCATCATAGTCCACACTCGTTGCATACAAGTCCAACACCTGACGATAGAGCACTTTCTCCGACGAGCGGATATCTTTAATAGTCGCTAACAGGTCGTACCAGTATTGTCCGCCGGCATTGCCTTTCAGCCGTTCTGCATCAATCGTAAAGCCCTTAACAATATACTCCTTCAGTCGCTCGGTCGCCCATTTGCGGAACTGTGTGCCTCGCTGGCTGCGCACCCGATAACCTACTGCGATGATGACGTCGAGGTTGTAAAATCTCGTAGAGCGCCGTATCTCTCGGGAGCCCTCTATTTGAACTTGTAAGAATTCCTTACATGTTGCCTCTAAGGTCAACTCTCCTTCTTTAAAAATATTACCAATATGCATCGTAATATTTTGAGGAGTCGTCTCAAATAGCAGCGCCATCTGCTTTTGCGTCAACCAAACGGTTTCATTCTCCAGCATAACATCCAACGATGCCTTGCCGTCATCCGTCTGATAGATCACTATCTCGCCCTGTGAGTTATATTTGTCAAGTGTACTTTGCAAAATTGACGATTTTTAAGATTTTATGCACAAATTCTAAATCTTTAGCCTCAAAATAGCGTGCAAAATTAATACAAATCTTTGATTTGTGCAAATTTTTACGTGTGCGTGCGTGCGAATAATAATAAGGTATAGCCGATTCTTAAAAATCATATACAAAAATAAGCGGTACAGAGTCCTCTGCACCGCTTACATATTAATCAGCGTAAATTACTTCACTTCCAATCCTGTGATGGTGTATTCTTTGCCATCTCGGCGGATATAAATCACACCGTCACGCAGTATCTTTGTACATTGTACATCGTCACTTTGTACATCCTCAATGCCTGTTCCTACCGGCTTCTTCGTGACTTTGACATACCATACAATGGTCTTATCACAGCCGAACTCGGTCTGGGTATGCTGAACTAACTCGAACTCGTTCTCTGCGTCCATCGGATACTCAGCTTGATCCAGTACCATCTGATACTCGCTCTCGGTCCAAACACCCGGTTCTACACGCAGCGTGTCACCAATATACATGGTGTCATAAAGCTCCACCATCTCAGCCTGATGTACAATAATGGTCAGGTAAACGATCGAGTCACCGCCGTACTGGTTAGCGCCTTCGAACGTGAGCTCAATCGGCTCACCCTCTTCGGTTGCTACAGCCTCCATCATCTCGCCGTAAAGTTCGATAGAATCGCCTTCGCAGAACTCTGCCGTGTACTCGACATAAATAGTCGGGTTTTCCACAACCGGCACCAGTACTTCTGCCGTTGCAGGAGCATAGATATTGCTCAGCGTCGGAGTGAACACTACCGTAGCAAATCCACCCTCGTTCATAATCTGATCCGGGTTCTGCCAAGCGAACGTACCCTCTACAGAAGCCAAACCGCCTTGGAGTTGAGACATGCTCAGCGGAGCGCCGATAGCCATCTCCGTAGCCGTAGGAGCCTCAATGATCTGACTCGGAGTCAGTTGAATCTCAATCATCTTAGCGAGCGAAGCCTCGTTGAAACGCTCGTCACCTGCCTGGTAAGCAATGATTTGTACCGGACCTGCAGAGAGGATCACCAGTTGGTTATTCTCTACATAAGCAATCGTGCTATCCGAGCTGAGGTAAACAACCTCCAGATCACTCGTAGCCGTTGTCGGCAACACTTCCACTTCATCCGTTGTCAGACACGTTTTCGGCAATACAAAGTCGCTAATATGCTGCTTCAAACCGGTACTTACCAGACGTACAGGAATCAGCAACGTGGTCGGCTGTGCCTTACCATCGGTAACAATGATCGTATCCAGGTACTCAATACCCTTCTGTGTCGTCGTAAAGGATGCAATGAATGCGTCGTCGCCGAAGTCACCACAACCCTCGCCCAGCGTAGCTGTATTCAGGCTAACCACACCACGAGCCGTCGAAACGGTCATCAGGTCGATGTTCGAGTGGCTGACAGTGATCGTCTTCTGCCAGATCGCATTCGCTTCTGCTTCCTCATCGATAGCCGTTACATCTGCACGCATGAACTTCTTACGCGGCACACGGATGTTCGTGATCGTATGGTTCGTCGCACGCTCACCGGTTGCAAAACGAATCTTCGTAGCCGACTCGTCCAATGCAAACTCGCCGTAATTGGCTGCATCTGTACCTACAACTTGGTTAAATACCTGATACCAATCCCAAACACCGTTTCTGAACGAATATTGCTCTACTACCAAGGTAGCATAACTTGCGCCGGTACCCCACTGGGTGCTCTTCTCACCGTGCTTAGCAGTGAAGGTCAAACCTGCCGGAACACCAACCAAAGCAAACTCTTGCGACAGATGATCGGCATTCAACTCCAGCGAAGCCTGCGTCATTGCCATCTCGTTACACTGTGATGCAGGGTTGCGAACGATCACGTAGTTCACTGCGCTTACTTCCAACCACTCTACATCCAGCGAATCCAATCCACCTGCCTGCGTAGCAGTGATATAGGTCTCGCCCTCACCTACTACATACAGCACATTACCTTCTACACGTACAACGCTCTCATCAGCCGATACATACGTGATCTCCATGCCGCTTGTAGCCTCAGCCGTCAACTCAACCGGATCACTGGTGGTTAACAGACCGTAGAGGTTCTGCTCCCATGTGATGGTCTGCTTCTGCAGCATCGTTACGGTGAAGGTCTTCGTATCCGTTACTTCTGCGTACTCATTGTCACCTGCCTGATAAGCCGTGATTTCTGCTGTACCAACAGCCTTAGCCACCAAGATCGTGTCATCCACTACCTCGATGATATCGTTGTCGCTGGACGTAAATACAACCTGTCCACCGTTCTGTGCGGTAGCAATCACTGTGATCACCTCGTCCGGATATTGCTCACCTACGTTCATTGCAAAACCGGTACCCTCCAGGTCTGCGTTCCAGTTAATCGTCTGAATACGCTTGGTCGTCTGTGCATGTACCGGAATAGTCTTCGTATACGTATCGTTACCGTTACTGATAACAACCTCACCGCTGAAATCACCTACCTCATCGGTGTGGGTATATCCAATCGTAATAGCCTGAGAACCATACTGATCGTAGTTCGCAAAACTCGAAGGGCTAACCGTGAATTTCGGGTTGGTACAAGTCACACTCAGCGGTGCAATGTTACACCAGTTCACATTCACAGTTGCACTTTCTTCACCACTGTAAATGATCTTCGTACCGAAGTCCACACTTGCCGGAACCGGATCATCTACATACTTCAACTCCGAGATATGGATATTGCGATAGTATGCACCGAGGTTCGCATTATAGTGGAGACGCACGTAACGCGTCGTCTTCTTCAACTGCAAAGCACCCGATTGCTTCCAAGAGTTACGGAATGGATCCGTATCCTGCCAAGTCAGTGCAGTCCAAGTGTTGTTATCCGCACTCTCCTCCACAAACAGGAAATACATCTTGTTCGGATCTGCCGTTTGGCCCGTAAATACAGCCGACGGTTTAGCCCAATCTTGCCTATAATCATAACTATATTCGAAGGACAACTTATCGGGGACACCCACAAAATGAATCGTTACCCATTTATCGTTGTACGTCAGACCACCGCCTCCGCCGTCACCAAGGTGAATACCATTATCGCCATCCCACTCTACGCTATTATTCGTACCTACCTTAATGTTCGGGTTATTCCACAAAGCCTGTGTGAAATCCATCGGCAGGTGAACCGGGTCTTTTTGCGTCTCAACCGTAAAATCAACATACGTGCTCTTGTACGTATCCGTTTCCGGCAGTGTTGCGCGGAATGTAGCCGTACCAATCTCACCGGCTGTCAGCACACCGTCGTAATACGAAGCATGCTGCGCTCCGCTGATAGCTTCCACTACCACCTCAGCGTCCGATACTTTATTGAACGATACGGTCGTCGTCTTACCTTGATAAATAACAACGCTGTTCTGCTCAATACCGTTCAGCAGCACCGACAACGATGCCGTTTTCTTGGTTACATTCAGCGTCAACTCTTCCTGCTTATACGACAACTCATCCGTTTCTTGTTGGGTAGCCGTGATCGTCACTTCACCCACACCGATACCGGTTAATACACCGCTCTCTGCATCGTAAGACACAATGCCCGTAGGATTAATCTCAATAGCAGGGTTATTGACATTACTCATCGTCAGTTGGGCTGTCTGGTCCAACTCAATCTCTGTCTTGTCCAGCACAAAAACAGGCGTACGTTTCGCTGCCCAATGAGCCGTTAACTCAGCATCAGCGGTAACTACATACGTATCACCGATATTTCCTGCCCATACATCGCCGTTATACCAACCGTCAAACAACAGACCCTCACGGCTTACTTCCGGCAGAACGACCGTTGCCTCATTCCATTTAGCAAACAGATTAATCGTGCTGTTGTGCGAAGGAAGCGGTGTCGGAGTGCTCAAAGATTGTTGATTTGCATAAACAACCTCGCCATTAGCGCTCTTTGCCCATCCTGCAAACGCAGCGTTAGCATTCGCCGAGGTCTCAGCGCACTCGCCCTCATTGGCATTGTATGTTACCGTGAAAGCACGCTCGAAGGCGTTCGAACGAATGTTCTGCGCGGTACCATAGACAAAATTCTGGTTCGCCATCGTACCACCAGTAGCGCCGTTGCCGTCAAAAGTCAAGGTGTACGAGTTACCAACAAAAGTAGCCGTAACGGTCTTTTTGGTAGTACCGGTACTACCTGTAAATGTAATCGTGTAATAACCGTTGTTATCCCACGTACATTCACTAACGCCCGAGCAATAATAGCCACTATTCGGGTTCACCCAGATATAATAGGTATCCGGTTCCCAAAGTGCTACACCCCCATGACTCTGATCCTTGGTCACACTCGTAGAGGACCAACCGGAAGGTTGCGCCGCAGAGGTATTCACGGCGATTTGACCGTTACCGTTGATGTTTACGGTCAATTGAGTTTTAGAAATTGCCCAAGCCTGACCCATACCAAGCAGAGCAATTAAAAATAATGTAAAGATTTTTTTCATACCTTAATTTATTAAATCTATTTTTTGTTATTCTTAAAATTCGTACCAAAAAACGCGCAAAATTACTACTTTTTTTTGATATAACAAAAAAATCGTACGCGTACGCGCACGATTAATAATAAGGTGTAGCCGATTCTTAAAAATCAGTCTTTTGTCCCTTACTCAATAACTCCTGCTTCTTTCCAGGCTTTCAGAGTCGCCTCTACATCCAGGAGCGCCTGAGCCGGCTCCACTTCATACTCCGCACACAATGCCTTGCACAACTTATTCGCATCAAACTCACCCTGCTCCGCTTGCTGCCAAAGGAAAGCCGCCGTCTCGTTGAGCGTGATCATCTTATTGAAATTGATCAGCGACATCGATTCTCCTACCAAAATGTACTCGTTGCCTAATTTACGCAGTTTAAAACCGTCGATTGTATGCATTGAAATTAAAAATTAAAAATTACGAATTAAAAATTAATTATAACACCATACCAACACCGTATGACGATAAATCTTAAGCAGCCATTTGCGAACAGGCAGCAAGTGATACCATATTCGCCCCCTGGTCAGGCATTTGCGGCTTCCGGAAGGGGTTTGAATCGCTGTCACACGGCCGATGATATCCTCGCGGCTACAGGTCTCCTCGCCCACCAAGTTTCCGTCGCCCTGCAAGATATAGACTTTACCCTTCTCACCTGATTGTATGCGGATTAAACGATGCAGCACATAGGTCTTTCCTCCGTTCGGTGTCGCCACACTTGCCAGGATAAGATCCCCCACTTGCGGCTCTGCCGTTACAGACTTGAGCACCACACTGTCCTTGCCACCCTCTATGAACGGCCGCATACTCACGCCAGCCGGAGTAAAAAGCACCTCTTTCTGCTCGCTGAGCAACTGCGCCTGAAACGGGATCAATATATCGTTTTCTACCGTCATTCGTTCACTACGCGCAAACAGTTACAGGGATCGGTGTAATAGACCACAGCCTGGATGTTTATTGGAGCCTTGCTCGTTCGCTCGATCTTAATCCGATAGTTCCCTTTTGCCGGCATCGGCACCTCCATGCTATTGCCCCTAGGTATTATTCCTTCCGACACTTCGGTCCAATTCTCACCATCGTCCGAAGAGATATAAAACTTCAGCGAGGTGTCAGTGGTAGAATTGCGCATTATCTCAAATCTCGTCAAATCCTCTACTGCCGACAGCGTCTCCAACGTACTGCCTTTACTCGCCAATTTAAACACATAGAGGCTTGATTCAACAGCAAATGCCCCTCCTCCAGCACCTTGGTACGCCAAGACAGGCGGAATAGACGCTGCACCGTACGTAGTGCCGGTAAACGTCAACGTAGGAGTACCCTTCAACATTTCGTTAAAGTCATGCGTATGGCCTGTCAGTTCTGCGCGGCAATAAGCCGCACAGATCACCAACAAGCATGCAAAAACGCTATGTTTCAGGATATTTCGCATCAATTATTGAACGCGCAAACCGGTAACGGTATAAACCTCCTCACCGCGAATGATAACCAACTGACCGTCGCGGATCACTTTCTGTGCTGCAGGAGCTACTTCTACCTGCTCAACACCCGTTCCGCTCGTACAAGCTGTGCTGTAATTGCTATACGAGGCACCACCGCCTGTCTTGCGATACAATTGCGGCAACAACATCGAAGCGCTGGTGTTGGAAGAATAGGTCGTAAAGCGCGGGCTGTTCACATTGTACAGGAAACGGCCGTAACTCTCTGTAGTACTTTGAATCGTAGCGTCGTCACCGGAGATACTGATACTCCAAGTCGTTGTACCGCTACCCCAAGCCAGTTTCTTCACTGCAGTTGCGCCTAACAAACCGCTAGTAGAACTCAATGTCCAAGCGCCCGTACTACCGCCTAACGTCAATTCAACCGTCTCACTGCCAAGCGATGTAATTTGGTTTTTGTTGCTGCTAAAGGTCGATTCTACGGAAGCCATGATTTGATTAGATATATCACCGGCAGTAAAGCCCTTTGAACTGCAAGCCATAACCAGCACATCGCCTGCATTGAGCGAGGAAGCATTGGTCACCAGATCCCAAGTTGTTTCAGCACTTCCTTCACCTTCTTGATCAGCGAATACCGCATAGAAAACAGCGCCTTCTGCTACTACATCGCCTGCTTTCGCAAACGTCGGAGCGGTGGTCTGGCTGCTGTAATTAGCCTGGCTGCACCAACCTACGAATACGCGTCCATCAGCACAAGCTACGGGATCCGTTGCCGGCAACACCAGCTTACCCGTACTCTGTACGGTCTCATACAGTTTGCCAAACGCCATGAACTGCACATTGAACGGATCGGTTACAATACTCGGTTCCTCAATATAGGTCAACGTAACCACCTGATTGCTCTCCGCAATGTTCAACAGCGGCTTGCCGCTCACTTCGTTCCAAGAGGTCACTTTCTTCGTTCCCGGGAAAGTATTCTTCGGACAGTTGTCCGTGCTACCGTCCCATCCGATCTTGTTTCCGGAAGCCGAAACAACGGTGTAGTACGGGTTGTTCGCTGTGTTGTTCGGCTCGTTGTTCGTCCATTTGGTGGCATTGAAGTTCACCTTCCAAATCAGCATACCGTGACCGGTCAACGGAGCGTCCCAACCTTGTGCCTGGCGGTTCTCAATATAATAACGTACACCGGCAGTGGTCGGACCTACATAACTGCCACTCGAATTAATCTGATAAGCCTGATAGTTCTGCGTACCGTTCGCATAGAGCGTTACGTTCTGGCCTTCGTTGCCCAAGTTAATGGTCGTGTGCCAGCCGAAGAACTCTTTCTCCCATGGGCTGTAGTACGGAGGACAATGACCATCACCATTATAGGCACCTCCATCCATTACATCCCAGTCGTTCGGAGTCAGGCTGCTCTCATAGTTGGTACCGTATTTGGTGTCATAGAAATCGGGCAGACCCATTACGTGACCGAACTCATGGCAGAGCGTACCGATACCTCCCAACGCACTACCGGACAACTCACTCGACATTGCATAGTTCTCGATCTTCTTACCACCAAGCGTACGCTGCGCGTTCGAATAGGTGCAATAACCGGAGCTGATAGCAGAACTTACTTCCCAGTTATGCGGCCAAATGGTCTCCGACGTACCGCCATCGGCCTGACCCTTACCGGCATAGATCACATAGACAAAGTCCACATAGCCGTCATTGTTCGAATCATAGTCAGCCCAATTGATCGTATATTGCTCATTGGCCAAGCGGCAAGCTTCAACAACAGCATCGGTTGCGTGCTGGTCATCGCCTTCGTCATCATCAGGATTGCCTGTATCATTATCTGTTCCGTAATAAGCCACATTGCGACTCAAGGTCACCGGACCAAACACATCAAACTGCGGACGATAAGATCCGTTACTCTGATCTGCAAAATACTGACCTGCAGACGGATAGCCTCCATTAACCGTACAGTTCAGCGAGTTACACAGCTCATTGAACGTAGCCTGCGTGTGACCGCTCTGCATGCTCTTGTTGCTGAAGTTCGCCAAGATAACCACTCCCTTCGGTGCCATGTTCGGTTCGGTACCGATATCCTTACGCTGACGGCGAGCAACACCTTTCGCACGGCGTGCTTTCGCAACTGCGGGCGCAGGAGCCTCGCCTATTTCGACATACATGCCGTTGATCTCACGTACCTGTTTACCGTCACGATTAATCGTGTAGTGGTAAAACTCATCACCAATCACCTGCACTTCGATGGTTGTACCATCTGCTTGCGTGCGTGTTTGCCATCCACGACGCGCGGGAACAGCGTTAGCAGCCATCACCAGACTGCACAATACTGCAACAATTGCAATCCTCTTCATGTGTATTCCTATTAAATTTATTATACAGTTCGCTTCGTAAAAGCGTGCAAAGTTACTGCTTTTTTCTGATATACGCAAATTTACAGCATAAAAAAATGACATAATGTTGCAAGTTTCTATTACCGAACTATTTCTTCGACATTTTGAATGTGTAAAAATTGACGGAATTTGCCGAAAATCAATTTTTCCACCTAATATATTTGCGTATGTGCGTAAAAAGTAGTACTTTTGTACCCGAATTGCAAAGTATAGTTATCAAAACACTATAAAAAACCAATTTTTTCGTTTAACAAAAACAAAAACAAAAAAACACATGAAAAAGATTTTCACATTAGCCGCTGCTGTATTAGCAAGCTTTAGCTTGTGGGCAGTAGTCCCTACTACCACATTGGATCCGACAGATGTTCCGACCGAAGGATGGGCGGGTAAGTATGCTCCAGCAGCAATCGTCAATGGAGATTGGGTTTGCTTCTCTCCGTATGAGATTTATCAATCAAACGCACAAACGTGGGCTGCAAAAGATGCCGGAGGTTCTACTGACGGTAGTTGGGATGCTACAGACCCGTTCCCTGCACAAAGTGCTTGGACCACTAATGATGGTAAAGTAGCTACCGTCCGTCAAGGTCAGAAAGGTCCGTACTATTATCGCATTACTAATACAACGGATGTTGCTGCTTTAGTGAAGAGCGGTTCTAATAAAAAACGTACCGTATTCCTTGAGGCATATGAGTTGACGAACGGAGAAGCACCTGCTACTCCTACAAAATCCATTAGCATGGAGTCTTCAACTATGGCAGTCATTGCTCTTAACGAACTCGATGCTACCAAAGAATACATGATAGTAGTTCGCGCAGAAGACACCGGAACAGGTGGTTCAAGTGCAGGTAACAGCAACTACTATGCTATCGGATTCAAGGCCGTAACCAAGACCATCGTTTCTACCGAAGAGAGCTTAACGGCCGTTACTATTAACGACGTAGCTATCAGCGCAACTGCTCTCGCCTCTCTAGTATCAAACACGTATCTTTTCCTTACGGATGCGTATGTTACCGCTCCGGTCGTTAAGTTCACTAAGCATATCGTTATCACCTACGATGACCAGACCACTAAAGAGAGTGACGAAGTCATTGAAGTAACCTCCCAGCCAGCAACTACTACATGGGGTGCTTCTGCTACGATCAATGGTAACTCATACTATGTATATACTTCAATAGCTGCCAGCCGCACCGTTACCTACATGTATGGCGAGCAAGTTCTGGGTACTGAAATCGTTGCGGCTAACGGAAATCCGGCAGAATACGCACAATATGAGACCATGCCTCTTGCAACCTTCGGCGGATGGTACAAAGACGCTGAATTGACCCAAAAGGTTGAATCTATGGCTGCCGAAGTCATTTCTGCAGATGTTACTTTCTACGCTAAGTTCTCCAAGGCTTATGCTCAATCGATTGATTTCGAGGGAATGGTTATAAATAACGGTAAGAGCTATGATGTTAAGTCCGCTCTGGATGCGAACTTCTACGATTACAAAACTATCGACGCTCTGGATTCGCTCAATAATGATAAGGGAGCAGCTCGTAACGAACCGTACCTCGGTCTGAAGATCAAGAAAACTGGCGGCTACCTCGCTTGCAACGTACTGCCGGGTACGACCATCCGCATTAAGTTCGGTTATGTAGCTGCTGATGTTTTGGCAATCGCCGGAAATGATACAATGCGTTTGGCTCCGACCGACAATAAGATCGCTGATCTGGCATTCCCGATCATGGTGGAGAAGCTCGTTAAGCTCCAGACGACCACTGACAAGACCGTTGTTATCAAGCAGATCATGATTGACGAGCCGATCAATACTTGGATGTACCCGATCACTTATAACATCGGCGAAGGTGGTACCGTTACCGGTTGGACGATCGCTTTCCCGAATGAGGAAGTTGTAATGAATATCACCTCCAACGAAGGATACGCCCTGAATAGCCTCACCTATAACGGCACCCAGATGGTACAAACGGCTCCGGGCGCTCCGATCAGCTTCACGATGCCTGCAGAGGATGTAACTGTTGCAGCTACGTTTGGCGATATCGCTACCGGTATTGATAACACCGATGCTGAGGTTAAATCTGTTAAGTTCTTCGAAAACGGACAACTCTTCATTGAGAAGAACGGCGTGATCTACAACGCACAAGGCGCTATCGTAAAATAATTCTCATTCACACAAATAAGAGGGCGCGCGCATAACGGGCCCTCTTATTATTTTTTTACAGAATTATGAAAAAATTCCTTTCCCTTTTGATGGTAGGAGCCATGAGCTTACTCACCATGAACGGAGCTATCAAAGTGCATACTATCGGTGACTCCACGATGGCCGAGTACGACGAGAACACAACCGATAAACGCGGTTGGTGTATGTACCTTGGTTCGTTCCTTGACCCCGCTTTTGTGACCGTCAATAACCGTGGTAAATCGGGCGCTGACACGCGCGGATTCTATACCGGCGCAGCCTATTGGGCTTCCGTCAAATCGCAGATGAGTGCCGGTGACTACCTCATCATTCAGTTTGCCCATAACGACGAAGGCACCGTGACTTATGGTATGGATAACCTGGAGTACGCGCAATATTGCACAGACAACAGCCTTCCGGCTCCTACCGATGCACGCGGTACGAACCCGCAGACCACTTATCGCGACTACCTGCGTTTGTTCATTGACGAAGCACGCGCACTCGGCGTGAACCCCATCCTCGTTGCACCTATCTGCCGCGCTTATTTCGCTAACGGAGACATCAAACGTAACGGCCGTCACGACCTCGGCGATAAGTTCTCCAAGATCGAGAACGGCGTGCTATACGAGAACCAATCCGTACCGGCCGATGACCATTCGATGGACTACGTAGAGGCCATGAAGATCGTTGCCCAGGAGAAAAACGTGCCGTTCATTGACCTGATGCAAGCCACCCGCGATCTCTACCTCTCCTATGGAGAGACACAGTGTCTGAACCTCCTTTTCTGCGAAGGCGACAAGACTCACACCAACACCATGGGTGCTAACCTCATCGCGCGCCAAGCTGCGCAACTGATGAAAGAGGCTAGCATTTTGGCAGATCATATCAGCATTCCCACCTCTATCTCGGCTAACCCGACTGCATTGGATTTCGGCGAAGTATATAGCGGCGTGCAGCAGAACAAAGAGCTGTTGATCACCGGTTTTGGTTTGGAGCCGGCAGCAGGTTCGGTAACCATCACATGCGACGGAGACCTTACGATCTCAGCTGACAAAACGAACTATAGTCAAAGTGCAACCGTTAATTACCAAGGTAGTACCTTGTTCCAAAAAGTATTCGTACGCGTATCGTACACAGGTCAAGGCGCACAAAACAACACGATCACCATTACCTCCGGAAACACGCAGTTAACCGTGCCTGTAACGGCTAACATCATCTCGCTTGATGGAGGTAGTGCGGTGAGTGCCTTGTGGCCGATTGCTGACAAAGCAACCGTAACCAATGCGACCGTTCAAGGTCCTGTAGCTGCTAATTGCTCCTTGAACCACATGATGGCTGCCGACACGAAGTCCGACTTCACGCAAGGCGACGAAACCGGTATCACGCTCGTACGTCTTCACAATGCCGACGACGGAGGCTCCAAGACGGCTTGGCCGGCTAATGAGATCGATGAGAACGCTACGCGTTATATTGACTTTGCTCTCACGGCTCCAAGTACCATGGAAGTACGTGTCACCAAGATATCTTTAGACATCGCCGCACACAGTACCTCTACCATGTGTTACCATATCAACACCGGTTTTGGAGCCGATTTCACAGACGTGCAGACAATCGCTGAGAAGGTAAACATGACCAATTTAGAGATCGAGCACTTGGAATTGACACCTACCCTCACGATCCCTGCCGGCGAGACGCTCCATATTCGCGTTCTGCCTTGGCACAACTTAGGAGAAGCAAAGAGTGGCAAGTATATCTGTATGCGCAATGTCCAAATCGAAGGTCTCGCTTTTGATCCCACCCAAGAACCTGTAGATCCGCAAGAGGCATTGGACCATGTACAAGGTGACCATGTACAATGTACAAAGGTTATTGAGAATGGACAACTCTTCATTGAGAAGAACGGCGTGATCTACAACGCACAGGGTGTAGTGGTCAAATAAGACATTTATAGCACGTGAAATTGCACTCAAATTGGGTAGGACTTGCCTCCGACTTGCCTCCGACTTGCCTCCGACTTGACTCCGATGTGAGTCCGATGTGACCCCAATTCCGAAATGCAACATTTTCAAGAGCATCTCTTCGCGAGGTGCTCTTTTTGTGTTTTTAATGTTGTATTTATTGCAAAATTGCAACTATTTTACTAATTTTTAGTAAAAATCTTGCATATGTGCGAAATTTGTAGTAAATTTGCACGCTTTTTGTAAGTTGGAGTAATATGCATATCTTTCAACACATAGGGGAATACATGCTTCTGATGGGTCGCGTGCTGCGCTTACCGGATCGGCAGCGTATGTTCTGGCGGCAGTACAGTCGTGAGTTGGAGAAGCAGGGCTTGCAGTCGCTGCCTATTGTGCTGCTGATCTCCGTTTTCATCGGTGCCATTCTCACTATTCAGGCGAAGACCAACACGGAGAACCCGTTATTGCCGACCTATATCACAGGTCTGCTGACGCGTGATACCTTATTGTTGGAGTTCTCGAGCACCATCTTGTGTCTCATTCTCGCCGGAAAAGTGGGCTCTAACATCGCATCCGAGATCGGTACCATGCGTATCACCGAGCAGATCGATGCCATGGAGATCATGGGTGTGAACAGTGCCAATTATCTCATTCTGCCCAAGATATTGGCGTTCATGAGCATGATGCCGTTCCTGTTCATCATCTCCACCACAGCCGGCCTCGTAGGCGGCTGGGCAGTAGGCGCGTTCACCGACATCATCACCGTACACGACTACCTAATCGGTGTACAATATGCGTTCAACCCCTACTTCATCTGGTACGCCATCATCAAAGCGCTCGTTTTTGCATTTGTGATCACCAGCATGGCCAGTTACTACGGCTATAACGTCAGAGGCGGTGCGCTCGATGTCGGACGTGCCAGCACGAGTGCCGTAGTGAACTCCAATATCATGATTTTGTTTTTAGACCTCATTTTATCCAAACTGCTCTTATGATTGAAGTTAAAGACATAGTGAAGTCGTTCGACGGGGAAGTGGTACTGAACCATGTGAGCACCCGGATGAAAGACGGGGAGGTCAACATGATCATCGGTCAATCGGGCTCGGGTAAGACCGTGCTGATGAAGTGCCTGATCGGGTTACACCCGCTGGACAGCGGACAGATCCTGTACGACGGAAGGGACTTGGCGGAGATGCGCAACAAAGACATCCGCCTGCTCCACCGCGAAGTGGGCATGCTGTTTCAGGGTTCAGCGCTGTTTGACTCCATGACCGTCATGGAGAACGTACTGTTCCCGATGGAGATGTTCTCGCACAAGACGAAAGAGGAGATACGCGCGCGGGCAGAGTTCTGCTTAAGGCGCGTGGAGATGCCGGAGAAAGTGTGGAACTTGCTGCCGAGCGAGATCTCCGGTGGTCAACAGAAACGTGTGGCTATCGCGCGCGCCATCGTGCTCGAACCCAAGTATCTGTTCTGCGACGAACCCAACTCAGGCCTGGATCCGAAAACGAGTCTGGTAATTGATGCACTGATACACGATATCACACGCGAGTTCAATATTTGTACGATCGTCAACAGCCATGACATGAACTCCATCATGGAGATCGGCGACAATGTGCTGTTCCTCAAAGACGGCAAGAAAGAGTGGCAGGGATCCCGACACGAGATCATGGATAGCGACAACGAAGCACTGAACGATTTCGTGTTTGCCAGCGAACTGTTCAAGAAAGTACGGACGGCAGCCAACAGCTGACAGAACACAAAACACAGAATACAGATTTAATACTATACGAAAATGAAAAAGATTGTTTGGATGATAGCCGTAATGGCTATGATGGGGGTTGGGGTCTGCTACGCAGACGGCCCGGCCAAAGTGCCTGCTTATCGCGGGATCATTGAGCGCGTTCAACCGAACGGAGACACGCTGCGCACCTACCTGCGCGGAGACGAACATATGCATTGGATGATGACCGAAGACGGCTGGCAGATCAAAGAGAATAACAAAGGCTGGCTGAAGTACGTAAAGACTAACCGCAAGGGCAAAGTGGTCATCAGTTGCCGCAAGGCACATAATGCCGACAAACGCTGCAAGTGCGAACAACGGTGGTTGGAGAAGCACGGCGTGAAGAAAGCGTTGTGAATTGAAGATTGAAATTTTAAATTATATTTTTATGAGGAAATTAGTGGGCATAGTAGCACTATGCGCTGTCGCAGTGAGTGCGATAGCCGTACCGGCACGCCGTGGTGGTGTTGTCCGGACAGCAGCAGACGGAACCGAACAGACCGTGTTCCTGAACGGAGATGAGACCTTCCATTACATCACGGATGCGAATGGAAACTGGTTAGACGAAGAGACGCTCCTACCTATGAGCGAGGAGCGTAAAGGCGAAAGGCTAAAGGCAAAAGGTCAAAGCCGCATGGCCAAAGCACGTCGTGCCAAACAAGAGACGGGAACCGACCGTCTGTTAGCACCGAGAGGTATCATCATTCTGGTTAGTTTCCAAGACAAAGAGTTCCAACAGACCAACAAAGATATGACAGAATGGGCCATGGGCGAGGACTACACGTACAATGGAGCAACGGGTTCCATTCACCAGTATTTCTACGACCAGAGCTGGGGAGAGTACGATATGGAGATTGATGTCGTAGGCCCTGTGACGGTAAGCAGGAATGCGAGTTACTACGGCTCCAATGATTGGAGCGGCAACGACAAGCACCCGGACGAGATGGTGCGCGAGGCATGTCAATTGGCTGCCGATGCAGGAGCTGATTTCAGCAAATACGACAGCAACAACGACGGCTATGTCGATTGGATTGTTGTTCTCTATGCCGGCAAAGGCGAAGCGGACGGCGGAGCAGCCACTACCATTTGGCCGCACCAGTACGAACTGAGTTATACCGGCATGCAGATCACGTTAAACGGCAAGACCGTGGACCACTACTGCTGTCTGAATGAGATAGACGGTCAAAGCGGCGAACGCTGCGGTATCGGTACGTTCTGCCACGAGTTCAGCCACGTGATGGGTCTGCCTGATTTCTACGCAACCAACAACGCTTCGCATCGCACGATGTGCGAGTGGGACATCATGGACTACGGTCCGTACCTCAATGACGGCAACACACCACCCTGCTACTCCGCTTACGAGCGCTGGTTCATGGGCTGGATCACGCCGCGTGTGCTGACCGAACCGGAGAATGTGACGCTGCGACTGTTGGATAAGTACAAAGAGGCCTTGCTGCTGTGCGACGGAGATGCACACAACCTGGACGGACTGAATCCGCAACCGAAGACGTTCTATCTGCTGGAGTCCCGTACCAAAGCTGGTTGGGACAAGTACCTGCCCGGATACGGAATGATGATCACCAAAGTACAATATAGCGCCACCAAATGGTCACAGAACACGGTGAACAACACGTCCGGCAACCTGGGTGTCGATATCATTGAAGCCAAAAAGAACACCTCTTCCTATGGTGCAACTACCGATCTGTTCCCGAAGGGTGCAACGCAGTGGTATGACTTTGAAGGACATGAGATAGAGGACATCAAACGCACGCTGGATGGTACAATCACGTTCCTCTACAACGGTGGCTGGACGGAAGGAATAGAGAACACTCCGGACACCGAAGTGCATGCGCAGAAAGTGCTGCGCGACGGACAAGTACTGATTATTCGCAATAACAATACGTACGACCTGAACGGTCGATTGATTCATGAAAATCATTAGTTATAATCTCAACGGTATTCGCTCCGCCATCAACAAAGGTTTGTTGGAGTGGCTGAAGAGCGAAGATCCGGATGTGTTCTGCATTCAGGAGAGCAAGGCGCAGCCGGAACAGATTGATGTGATGGCGATGCAGGAGTTAGGCTATCGCAGTTACATCCACTCCGCCGAGAAGAAAGGGTACTCGGGCGTGGCTATTTTCTGCAAGCAGGAACCGGACAAGGTCGTTGTCGGCATGGGTAACCCGAAGTACGATCGCGAGGGGCGTGTGCTCCGCGCAGACTTCGGCGACATCACAATAGTGGATGCGTATATCCCGAGTGGCACAACAGGCGATGTGCGTCAGGACTTCAAGATGGAGTTTCTGGAGGATTTCCTGGTGTGGGTGAAAGAACTGCGCAAAGAGCGCCCCAACCTCGTCATCTGCGGTGACTACAATATCTGCCACAAGCCGATTGACATCAACCACCCAGAACGTCAGATCGGTGTGTCGGGATTCTTGCCGGAAGAGCGCGAATGGATGGACCGATGGGAAGCCAGCGGACTCGTGGACTCATTCCGCGTGTTCGACCAGAGTGCCGAACGCTACAGCTGGTGGAGCTGGCGCGCCGGAGCACGTGCCCGTAATGTAGGCTGGCGCATTGACTATTTATGGGTGACAGAGAGTCTGAGAGGAAAGTTGAAAGACGGCAAAATACTAACCGAAGCAGTCCATTCGGACCATTGTCCAGTTGCACTATGGATAAACTAAGAACAGAACATCTGATTAAGAAATACGGCAAGCGAACGGTTGTCAATGATGTCTCTATCGAGCTGGAGCAAGGCGAGATAGTCGGTTTGTTGGGTCCTAACGGAGCCGGCAAGACAACTACGTTCTACATGACAACCGGTCTCGTGGCTGCCAACAACGGTAAGATTTTTCTTAACGACAAGGACATCACCTCCTACCCTATGTACAAACGGGCGAAGATGGGTATCGGCTATCTGCCGCAGGAGGCGAGCGTGTTCCGCAAGATGACCGTAGAGGACAATATCCGCTCGGTGTTAGAGTTGACGGATTTCAGCAAGGAGTACCAAAAAGAGAAACTGGAGCAACTGATTAAAGAGTTCAACCTGGCACATGTGCGGAAGAACCTCGGTGACCGTTTGAGCGGTGGTGAGCGACGCCGTACGGAGATCGCCCGTTGTTTGGCGATAGAGCCTAAGTTCGTGATGTTGGACGAACCGTTCGCGGGTGTGGACCCGATTGCGGTACAGGAGATTCAAGACGTCGTATGGCGACTCAAGGATAAGAACATCGGCATTCTCATTACGGACCACAACGTGGATGAGACGCTGATGATCACCGACCGCGCGTACCTGCTGTTTGAAGGTAAGATCCTTTTCCACGGCACGCCGGAAGAGTTAGCTGCCAACCCCATCGTACGACAGAACTACTTAGGACGCGACTTCGAGTTGAAGAGAAGAAGTAAAGAAGTGTGAAAGGACTTTGGAGACATCCGTGGAGCGTAGCAGTTTGTAATATACTGCTGGTCATGGCGCTATATAGTGGTATGCGCCTTTTTTGCTACGCGGTGAACGGGTCCATGTTTCCGAACGTGAGCGGTGCCCATCTATTGGAGATGATGGCAGGCGGTATCCGATTTGACTTAACCGCCGTGCTGTACCTCAGTTCCCTGTATCTGATAGGCATCCTACTCCCCTTCCCTGCACGCTGGCGGCAAAACGCCGCTTTTCAGAAGACCTTGTTCTGGCTCTTTTGGATTCCGAATGCTATCGGACTCCTTGTCAATGCAATCGACATCGTTTACATTCGTTTCACCGATCGCAGAACGACTTGTACGTTCTTTTCCGAATTCGTGAACGAAGACAACCTGCTGCGCATTGCGGGGCAAGGCTTGATTCAGTACTGGTACGTGACCTTAACGGCCCTGGCCGTGCTGGTCATCCTCTATTGGGTCGCACGCAAGAGCTTTGTGATTGAAGAGAAGATGCCGTGGACGTACTATGTACGGGAGTGTTTGATATTGGTTGTGACGGTCTATATGGGTGTCATTGGTATCCGCGGCGGTTTCGGGCGCTACACACGTCCTATCACCATCAGCAATGCGATGCAGTATGTCAACGACCCGCGGGAGACGGCGTTGGTACTGAACACCCCGTTCTCGCTGATGAAATCGCTGGAGAACACACGCTATGTAGAGCCGCAGTATTTCTCGCAAGAGGAACTGCCGCGACACATGAACCCCGAACATATACCTTGGGCGTATGGTTATTACAGCGGGCCGACGGACAATATCGTAGTAATCATCCTGGAGTCGTTCAGTACAGAGTATATCCCAACCTATGCACCGTTCCTGGACAGTCTGATGCACCAATCGCTCACTTTTGAGCACAGCTTTGCATCGGGACGCAAGAGCATTGATGCCATGCCGTCTATTCTGTCGTCTATACCGAGTTTGATTGAACCGTATATCGTCACCCCCTATTCAACCAATCACGTCTCGTCAATCGCAGACTGTCTCAAACGCAAAGGGTACAGCACGGCGTTCTTCCACGGTGCGCCAAACGGCAGTATGGGTTTTCAAGCCTATGCCCGGAGTGCGGGCTTTGATGCGTATTACGGCATGGACGAATACGGCAACCGTGACGATTTTGACGGCACATGGGCCATCTGGGACGAGCCGTTCCTGCAGTACTATGCGGAAACGATGAACTCGATGCAAGAACCGTTTATGACAGCGGTGTTCACCGCTTCGAGCCATCATCCGTTCAAGGTGCCCAAGCAGTACCAGGACTCGTTCCCGAAAGGGACACTGCCTATTCATCAGACCATCGGGTACACGGATCACGCGCTGCGACGGTTCTTCGAGACCGTCCGCCGACAACCGTGGTACGAACACACGCTGTTTGTCATCACGGCGGACCATACGAATGAGTTAGAGACCCCCGAGTACACGAACGCGAAAGGCTTGTACGAAGTGCCGATTGCGTTCTACCACCCCAACAGCCCGTATCTACACGGGGTTCGAGAGGAAGTGGTCAGCCAAACGGATATCATGCCGTCTGTGCTGATGTATGTGGACTATGATGAACCTTTTGTGGCATTCGGCGAAGACGCGCTGACGACCATCAAGGACCATTCATATGCCGTGTGTTACAACGCACCGCTGTTCCAGATTTTCTCGGACAGCCTGCTGGTGCAATTCGATGGTGAACAGGTGGTAGCGGTGTACGACTACCGCGAGGACCCGTGCCTGCATACAAACATTGTCCATACGATTGGACCTGAACGCATTGCCCCGATGGTGGACTATTTGAAAGCCTATATCCAGCAATATATTCACCGAATAGTGAAAGATGAGTTAGTAATAAATGGTAAACAGTAAATGGTACATAGTATTTTTGATGGCGGTGTCGCTTGTGGCCTGTAGCGAGAGGCCCGAAGTGGAAGTGACGCTGCATACCTGTGCTGCGATGCCTTCCCCGCGAGCCAGTGCTACCGGTTTTGTGGTAGGAGACAAGGCATATGTCTTCGCCGGTAGAGACAGTGCCGGAACATCTCTCAATGATCTCTGGTGTTACATCCCGGAGACGGACACATGGGAGAACTTAGGTGCTACTCCTCTCACGCCGCGCGTTAATGCGACCGCTTGTGTACATGAAGGAACGGTCTATCTCGGTTTGGGTTTTCTGGGACGGTATAGCAAAGACACCTCGTATCTGCGGGATTGGTGGTCCTACGAACCGGCTACGCAACAATGGACACAGTTGGCGGACTATCCCAATTTCTACACCGACTGCGCCACCTCGTTCGTCGGGCAAGGCGAACTATATGTCGGATACGGTTTCTGCTGGAACTACCGCCGCGACATGTTCCGCTACGATATTGCCACCAACCGATGGGATTCCATTGATGTGAATGTCTCTTTCCACGGTTACCCCACCCGCTCGTTCGGAGGTACAGGTTGCACGTGCCAGGGTCGGCATTTCATGGGCACGGGTTATTACGGCAACAGTCTGGACTGGTGGGCCGAGTTGGTGGATGGCACATCATGGGAACGTCGTGCGGCTGTGCCCGGACGAACGCGCACCTTGGCGAAATCAACTGCCACGAAGGATGCTATTTATCTATGCGGCGGACTCCACTATGGAGGAGCCAATACCACCGGAGAAGTGCTGCGCGATATTCGGCGATATGATCCGCAGACGGACACTTGGCATTATGTAGCCATCCTGCCGGAAGGCTTGTTTAACCATGTGTGCTTTGCTGTCGGCAAACGGGTGTATATAGGGTTAGGCGAAACAGAAGAATGGGAAATAACAGATAAGTTATATTGGTTTGAAGAGTAAGATCCTATTCATAGTGCTGCTACTCAGCGCGAGTATGAGTGCCCGCGAGTTGAGTTGGGACTGGTGGCCGACGGGCCTCCGGGACAATGTGTGCGCAGGAGAGGACACCTTGCGCTGGATGGCCGGGGTCAGTGCACTCGCTTCGAGTGGTCCGTATGCCCCGTTCTTACTCACGAGCAACACCAACGGCGATGTGAGCAGCAGTCCGTTCTCCGGAAACCTCACAGCCGGTATCTATAAGGAAGCAGTACATCCCGAACGATGGTGGGACTACGACTTCGGTGTGCAACTGACAGGACGCGTGGAGTACCCGAAAACCGGAACCGGCTATTTCAATCAACTCTACGCGCATGTAAGGCTGTATATCTTTGATATCACGGCAGGCATCAAGCCGATGATCTATGAGACGCAGGACAGCTTGCTTGGTATGGGTTCACTCATTTTCTCGGGCAATGCGCAACCCCTGCCGCATATCACGATCGGCATTGACAAGTACGTACCTTTCCCCGGTTGTTACGGTTATTTCGAATTGAAAGGCGGTTTTACGCATGCGTGGATGGCGGATAACATCTATATGCGCGGCAGTTATGTACATCATAAGTTCGCAGCCGTGCGCTTTGGTGGTAAGTTACCGGTGAATATCAGTTACGAGTTCCATCATGCTGCCGAATGGGGAGGTATCAGTCCTGTCTATGGTGATATTGGCAGCGGATGGCATGATTTTATCAATGTGTTGACCGCACACAGCGGAGGGGTCATGTATAACGACCAACAGAACGCGCAAGGCAACCATGTGGGTAGTCAGCAACTCATGCTCACCGGCAAGGGACAAGGATGGGAGGTGAGTGCGTATTGGCAGAATTTCTTTGAAGACAACTTCGCTTTCATCGGGATGGGCAAGAACCTCGCGGACGGGTTATGGGGAGTATGCATGAAACAGACCCGTTGGCCGTTCATCCAAGGAGTGACGTACGAGTTTCTCAATACGACGGATCAGAGTGGTCCGTGGCATGACCGAGACGGTTTATGCTATGCCGGTAATGACTGTTACTACCAAAACAGCGTGTTTAAAAACGGATGGAACTATTTCTACCGCTCCATGGGCACGCCCTACATCACTTCGCCGCTGTACAATACGGATGGCACCGTTCACACGCTCAACAGCCGCGTACGCGTACACCACATCGGTGTGCGAGGCGACATCTACGGATTCCGATACCGCATCAAGGCTTCGTATGCCCGCAATTACGGCAATGACAACACCAGCCGTGCGCTACTCAGCACAAACACCGCGCTGCTGTTGGAAGTGTACAAACACGTACCGCAAGCATGGGGAATGGACTTTGGACTGCGCTTAGGAGCCGACATCGGTACGCAGTTCGGTAACAGTTTCGGAGGACAGATTGTTATTACAAAGAAAGGAATAATGGGTACATGGTAAAGGACCAAATGGTACATATCATCATGCCGGTGAAAGATTCGTTGGAGACGGCAGAGCAAGCGATCCGCGCGATCACAGAGAGCGGTTATACGCTGTGCGTCTATGACGATCACTCCACAGCTGAGAATGCCGCACGGTTAGATGCGTTACAGAGCGAGTTAGGCATTGAGGTCGTGCATATCAGTGCGCACATCGATCACCCGTCCCCCAACTACCGCTGGGTACTGATTGACGCTCAACGCAAAGCTCTTCAGAACGGACAAGATCTGGTCATCGTAGAGAGCGATGTGACCGTACGACCGGGAACGATAGATAAGATGATGGTGGCTAGTCGAAAGTCGAAAGTCGGTATGGTGGCAGCCGTGACAGTAGACGAGCAGGGACAGGTTAATTTTCCCTACGAATACGCAAAAGGGTGGACGCAAGACGGGGAATGTAAGAAACGGCTCTCTTTCTGCTGCACACTATTGACCAAGGCCTTTTTGCAGGCATATGACTTCGCGCAACTCGATCCGGAGAAGAACTGGTACGATGTGTTTATCAGTCATCAAGCACGACAAATGGGGTTCGTCAATATCTTGCAGATCACGAATTCCGTACTACACCAACCGCATTCGAGTCGTCCGTGGAAGCGGCTCAAATATACAAACCCGCTGCTCTATTATTGGCGCAAACTGACCCAAGGTCGCGATAAGATATGAAACCGTTAGTATCCGTCATAGTTCCCTTGTATAACGCTGCCCCGTATATTGAGGAAGCGTTAGAGAGCATTGTAGCATCGACCTATCGCCCCATCGAAGTGGTGGTTGTCGATGACGGCTCTACGGATGAGAGTCTGCGGGTAGCGCAACGTTTTGCGGCACATCATGCGGAAGTGCGCGTGCTGCATCATTCCAATGCGGGGGTCAGTGCCGCACGCAATCACGCGATCCGTGAAGCGCAAGGCGAATGGATTTTACCCGTGGATGCCGATGATAAGATCAGTCCGACCTATATCGAACATGCGGTGGAACAGATAGCGGACGATGTGCGCGTGATAGGCTGTCGTGCGGAGTTTTTCGGAGCCAAGAGCGGCGAATGGAAACTGCCGGCATTCTCCTATGAATTGTTAGCCCGGAAGAACATGATTCACATCAGCAGTCTGTTCCGCAAGCAAGATTGGTTCATCGTCGGCGGGTTCTGTACCGAAGAGATCTATCGGGAAGATTGGAGTTTCTGGATTAGTCTGTTTGAGTTAGGCGGCCGATATGTGCGGTTGAACGAAACAGGTTTATACTACCGCGTTCTTCCCGGTTCACGCCGTCACACGGCCAAGAAACAGAAACGCGCTATCGTGGATGCGATGAACCGGCTCCACACCGCCTATATGGAGCGGTACTTAGGCGGTCCGCTGCATTACCATCGGTCGTGGAGTAAGTTCCTGAACCGGTTCCGCTCCGTGACACAAGTGGGTGATTTTGACCGCTGGACGGAAGGGGAAATCATTGACGCACGACGGAATATACTGCGATTGACAGAAGGCGTGGTGGTGAAGCAGTTCCGAACACCGAATATACTACGCGGCTTATGGTACGGCCTTTTCGGCAAGAGCAAAGCACGGCGTAGCTATGAGAACGCACAACGGTTAGGGACTTTGACACCTGCGCCTATTGCCTATCGGGAAGTGCGGGTATGCGGGATCCTGCGGGAGAGTTGGTATGCTTGTCGGCAATCCGAGTGCACACATACCTTCAAGGAACTGATTGACAACCCGGATTTCCCGCACCGCTCACAGCTATTATTGGCTATCGGACGATTTACCGCGGAACTGCACCGACGCGGCATATGGCATCGCGACTATTCGCAGGGAAATATCCTGTTTAACGAGGACGGCAGTAAGATAGAAGTGATTGATTTGAACCGTATCCGCCGGCACAAACCGATGGGTTACAAGCCCTTTACACGGTTGGCGCGAATCGGGAAAGAAGGATTAAACTATTTACAGGAAGGTTATGAACAAGTATAGAGACATCATAGGACGAGTGAACTACACCCTGTTTCTGGTTGTAGTAGCGCTGTTGCCATTCCCGCAACTGGTGCTGCGCTATGCGTGTGTACTCTGGATCATCACTTGGTTCTTAGAAGGCCGTTGGCTCAACAAACCGAATCGCTTATCCAAAAGGAGCATTCCCTTCCTCCTTTTCGGAGCATGGTATGTCTGGAAAGCCGTGTCCGGTCTATGGTCTGCCGACCTCAATGCATGGTCATGGCAGATGGAGCGATACATGACGTTCGCGCTACTCGTGCCGGTAAGTATATGGGGTCTGAACGAACATTACAAGACACGACAGATAGGGAAAGTACTCGTTTTCAGTTGTGTAGCCGCAGTACCGCTATACCTCTGCTGGATGATATGTCTCTACCATCATCCTGAATGGCTGTCCTATATCCCCTTGGAAGAAGAATGGAAAGATCAGCCGACTTGGTGGTCTTATTTGTCCGAAAATATCTCCCATTTCAAGCATCGTCTGTTCCTATGCAGCGTGGAGTTGGCAGGTGTAGTCAGTGCGTTCTATCTCTACCGAAAACAGTTAAAAGTTCTCCTTCCTACGGCAGCTATCATGCTGTCCGCCATTCCTTTAACCGGTTCACGTCAGTCCATTATCACCGCAGTCGTGCTGTTATCCATACTGGTTCTGTTCGCTCTTCCCAAAGCGTCTCACCGGTGGTTATATGGGATAGGTGTAGTAGCAATAGGTGTGCTGTTAGGCATCGGGTTGCTCAAGTATCATCCTCGCATGCAACAGTTCGAGCTACGCGACATCACCGAGATGCGGCAGATGAGCTACGACCACGACATCCGGTTTAATATATGGGGAGCTGCTTTGCAACATCCTGAAGATTATCTCGCGTACGGGTTAGGTGCAGGCCAAAGCAAGCACTATATGGCAGAACGGTATGCCGATGCGCAGTTTGACCATTATGCATACAAACAGTACCATAGTCATAACCAATATCTGGAGGAACTGATGGAAATCGGTATAGGCGGTTTATTGCTATTTCTGTTAGCATGGCTCTCTATTCCGCTTTGCGCACAAAAGAAAGGACGGCAAACCGCCATCCTCTTCACGACCCTATTCGTGCTGAATATGTTCACAGATTGTATGTTCGGCCGCTTTTGCGGCATAGCGCTGTGGGCAGTCGGATTAATTGTGATCTTTCTCCAATCCGACGCGGAGCGTGACGAGCAGACCGCGGGGAATACAGAGACTCATTGAAGTGCGGCTGTCTTTCATGGACGCTATGCCGCGCTCCACCGTCCAATGAGGATAGGTCGGGTGATTGTAATCATCGAATGTGTATTCGGTGAGCGCTGTGCCGAAGTCATAGATGTTGTAGCATAGCACTTCGAGCGACATCGGGATCTCGCGCACCCACCATCTTCCTGTTGCTTTCAATTCGATATTAAAGAAAGCGTCCTCCCGTTTTCCGAATGCATTATTCGCCATGTTAATACCTTTGGCATCGGAGTGTATGAGCGCGATCTGCTCATGTCCGTTGATGGTTTGTGGCTTGGCGGTGAAGGTGGAGAAAGCCTGACCGTCCTTGAACTTACCATTCAGCCCGATAGAGAAATACTTACATGCATTATAGGTTACCTGAAGACGTAAGATGAACGATTTATCCTGGTTCAAGCGGCAGTTACCCTGATAGGGTTTGGACCCCTCGCTCAATGCCATATAGGTATTGGGGTTGGCCGAACTCTCGGCGAGCACACCGATGTTATTATGCAGCGGACCGTTCCCGAGGGTGCTCAGGCCTGCCATGAGGTAACTCTGCCAACTGACCATCACGTACCATTTGCGGCCGTTGTAGGTATAACGCACCGTATTCGACATATAATAAGGAGTACGCCCGCCCACGCGCGCGGACATGAGATCCAGCGGCTGAGTGGTGACGGTGTACTGTTTGGCGCCCTCCCGCAGGAAATAGAAATCCCCTTGCTGCACCATGTTGGCATCCAAGCCGTCCGTATAGTCCGTGAACCAGGTGTTGTAGTACTTGCGGATGGAGTTGAGCAGCGCGAACTCATGGCGATGCGACTTGCCGAAGGTGAATTGGATCGGCAGATCGAGTACGGCGTAGGAAGGTTGGTGCATCCACAGCTGCTTATCGGGCGTGTGGTACGCACTACCGGTGGTCGCCAAGAGCGTGTTGTCCGCATAGCGTATCTCACCGTTCAGGTAGTCGCGGCTCAGGTAACTCAGTTCATCCCAGGTATAGGACATACGATGATGGCTGACCGACAGGCCGAAGCGGAACCATCCTACCGGCTGATAATCCAATGCCACCTTGGCCAGCCAGTTGGGAGTGACCACCGAACGGCCATGCCCTAAGACGATTCCGTCCAAGGACACCCCCACATGCCCGTACAGCCGCAGCCCGTTGCCGAAGTCATGCGCTGCGATCACCATCGCTTCGTTCTCCAGCAGACCGCCGGTGAAGGGCGAGGATTGCCACGAATAGGTATAGAGGGGTGTGGGTGTCGGGTCGGAGATAGACTGCGTATAGACCGCATTGGACCATGGGTCCGAAGTCGGGCGGAAATGAAGCAAGGAGTTATAGCCCTCTGCGTGGATGCGCAGCCAAGGTAAAAGCGGTTGATCGTACTGCACAGAGAGGTTGATGCTGTGCAAACGCCCGTCCGCATACCACGGGTCAAACGCCTCACCATCGTGATCGAACAGGTTACGGGAGAAAGAGAGCTCGTTGTGCCGGAGCTGCTGCAGTTCATAACTCATACCGACCACCAAGGGTCCATGCGCATAATACAAACCGGCTTGGTAAGCACGCATGGTGGCTTGCTCGTTCGCGTTATAGAGAAACTCCGAACCATAATCGGAGCGGCCCTGCGTCACCAGGAAATAATGCAGGTTGAGCGGCAGCTCGCCATCCAGTTGGGCAGTGTAGTAGTCGGATGTGTTCATTCCGCTGATGCCGGTGTGGTCAAATGCGGTGATGGCACGTTGTCCGTAAGTCACGTACGCGTGTTGGTAGTACGAGCCGATGCGGAAGGTAGCCTCGAGTGTGCCGGCACCGAGGATATGGTTGCGCATGTCCATCGGTCGGCTGTCCATCGTGCGCTCCTCGCCGGAGGAGTGGAAGAGGTTGATCAGTTGGCGGGTACCGGGCGAGATGCCGCCTAAGTTACCGATGTTTCCGGTCAGGCGAATCTGCTGCCGCTGGGCACTGTCGTCCCGGAAAATCAGTTCCCCGTTGTGGTAGTCGAGCGCCAAGGATGTGCGGTCCATCTGCGTATGCACCATGGTGTGTCCGGGCATGGTACGGCTGTCGATACGCATGCCGTTGAGCCGGAATCGGGTGTTCTTGAACGAGTTACCGGCAACGGAGAACACATTGCGGTCACCGAGGTTCCATTCGCCGGTCGTCTCGGTCTCATAGACCGTATAGGGGTTGCTGTTATCGAGGTAATGCCCAAGGTCGGTCGTCTGGTACCAATCTCGGAAGAAAGCGCTGCTCACGGTGTCCACACCAAAAACAGGAAATGCCTCAGCACGAGCCATCGTACTAAGGCATACCAGGAACGCTATGAGCCAGCGTCGTTTCATCAGCCGCCGAACAGGTTTTGGAAGAAACTCTTCTTATTACCGCTACCGGGCACCACGTTCGGACTGTTCTGGAGTTGCTCAATGAGCTTGCGCTCATCCTTGCTCAGTTTCTCCGGGACGTAGACACCTACGTTGATGAGCAGGTCTCCTTCACCGTATCGGCGTCCGTACTGGTCGATACGCGGCAGTCCTTTGCCTCGCATCCGCAGCACCTTACCGGGTTGGGTACCCGGTGTGATGGTGATCTTCACATCGCCGGAGAGTGTCGGTATCTGCACTTGTCCGCCGAGAATAGCGGTCGGCATGTCGAGCAGCAGGTTGTAAATGATGTCACTACCCTGCCGAACGAAGTTCTTGTGCTCCTGTTCTTCGATCATGACAAGCAGGTCCCCCGGCACACCACCACGCGGAGCGGCGTTACCCTTGCCCTGTACGGTGAGTTGCATACCGCCTGCTACGCCTGCCGGAATGGCGACGGTGATCACATCCTCTTCGCGTACGACACCTTGTCCGCCGCATTTCGGACACTTGTTCTTGATCACACGTCCTTCGCCGCCGCAGTTGCTACACTCGGTCTGCACTTGCATCATACCGAAGATACCACGTTGCTGACGAGTGACGCGGCCTGCACCTTTACAGATCGGACAGGTCTCGGTGGTACCGTCAGAGCTACCGGTGCCGTGACAGTCCTTACACTCTATCAACCGGCGCACTTTGAGTTTCTTCTCGCAGCCCGTCGCTATCTCTTCGAGTGTCAAACTGACACGTCCGCGCAGGTCACTGCCACGGGGCACACGCGGTCCGCGACTGCGGCCACCGCCCATGAACATGTTTCCGATATCGCCCAAGTCAAAGCCGGCGCCTTCGAATATATCTCCGAAATGGCTGAATATATCCTCCATGGACATACCGCCTCCGCTGAATCCGCCTGCACCCTGCATACCGGCCATACCGAACTGGTCGTAGCGTTGCCGTTTCTGCGGGTCAGACAGCACTTCATAGGCTTCGGCAGCCTCTTTGAACTTCTCCTCGGCTTCCTTATCGCCCGGGTTCTTGTCCGGGTGATACTGTATCGCTTTCTTACGATACGCCTTTTTTATCTCCTCTGCGCTTGCGGTCTTATCCACCCCAAGCACTTCATAATAATCACGTTTCTCTGCCATTTATAATTGCCCTTTCCGTCTAGGGTTTCCCCGTTTAGCGGGGACACCGTCAGGTTTAATGTTTATTCTCCGACGACTACTTTGGCGAAGCGAATGACCTTATCGCCAAGTTTGTAGCCTTTTTGGGTGCAGTCAATCACCTTGCCTTTGTTCTCTTCACCGGCTGCGAAGGTGGTTACCGCCTCGTGCTCGTCGGTATTGAAGTCCGCGCCTTCGGTCTCGATGGCGTGTACGTCCTGTTTGTCGAGGAAGGAGATGAACTTCTGCTGAATGAGACGAATGCCTTCGCGTACGGACTCGATGTCATCGGTCTTGGCCATAGCCTCGGTAGCCCGTTCAAAATCATCCACCAGCGGCAGCATCTCTTTGAAGATACGCTCGCCGGCTGTGGCCATGAGCTCAATCTTCTCCTTGTTGGTACGGCGACGGTAGTTATCGAACTCCGCCATCATACGCAGGTTCTTGTCCTCCAGTTCCGCGATACGTGCCTCCAGTTCCTCCACACTCGGTGTCGGTTCTTCTTGCACTTGTTCCTCAACAGGTTGCTCAACAGGTTGTTCTACCTGCTCTTCCACTTGTTCTTCTATTTTCTCTTTCTTACTCATAATTGCATAGTTTTACACCTTGGCATCGTCAAATACTATGCCAAAGGCATGTATACTGCCATTTTGGCAGATTTCGATTAGAAGATCGATTGTTGTCCGTCGGCAGCGAGGGGTGTCTTACCCAGATGCTGGTAGGCCAGGATGGTCGCTTCGCGTCCGCGCGGGGTACGTTTGATGAAACCTTCTTTGATGAGATAGGGTTCGTACACATCTTCGATGGTACCGGCATCCTCGCCCATGGCGGTGGCGATGGTGTTGAGGCCAACCGGGCCGCCGCGGAACTTGTCGATGATGGTGAGCAGCAGCTTGTTATCAATCTGATCGAGACCGAAGGTGTCTATGTTGAGCGCCTCAAGGGCGTATTGAGCGATCTCCAGATCGATGGTACCGTCTCCTTTCACTTGCGCGAAGTCGCGTACACGGCGCAGGAGCGCATTGGCTATACGGGGCGTACCACGGCTGCGACGGGCTATTTCGCCGGCTGCTTTCTCGTTGATCTCCACACCCAACAGACGCGCCGAACGTTTCACGATACCTGCCAATATGTCGGCATCGTAGTACTCGAGGTGGCAATTGATGCCAAAGCGGGCACGGAGCGGACTGGTCAACAGACCGGAGCGAGTGGTGGCACCGATGAGAGTGAAATGGTTGAGGTCAATCTGGATCGTACGGGCGGAAGGACCTTTATCGATCATGATATCAATGCGGTAGTCCTCCATGGCCGAGTAGAGGTACTCCTCCACGATGGGGCTGAGACGATGGATCTCGTCGATAAACAGCACATCGTTCGGTTCGAGCGAAGTGAGCAGTCCTGCCAGGTCACCGGGTTTGTCCAACACCGGACCGCTGGTCACTTTGAAACCGACGCCCAGCTCATTGGCGATGATGTTACTGAGCGTTGTTTTGCCGAGTCCCGGAGGGCCGAAAAGGAGCACGTGGTCGAGACTCTCGTGACGCATCTTAGCGGCTTCAACGAAGATCTTGAGGTTGGAGGTCACCTTGCTCTGTCCTGCAAAGTCCGCGAAGCACAAAGGACGCAAGGCATTGTCCTGCTCCTTCTCACTCATCTGCTGTCGTATATCAAATTCTGCCATAAATGGGTTATGGGTTACGGGTTATGGGTTACGGGTAGCCTCGTGGAAGAGGGTTTCCAAATCGGCTATCTCTTGAATGGTTTTATCTGCTTTTATCTCGCCGTGGTCGAGGATCACAACGCGGTCGCACATCTCGCGCACTTCCTGCATGATATGGGTAGATAGGATCACGGTCCGCTCCTTGCCCAGATCGCGTATCAGCGCACGTATCTCAACGAGTTGGTTCGGGTCGAGACCGGTAGTCGGTTCATCGAGGATCAGCAGTTGCGGGTCGCCCAACAAGGCTTGTGCCAAGCCGACACGCTGACGATAACCTTTGCTCAGTTCACGAATATGCTTATGCCGCTCAGGTATGAGCCCCACTCGCTCGATGAGTGTCTGAACACTTACAGCTGAATGCTGAATGCCTGTCATCTGTGCCATAAAGCGCAGATACTCCACCACGTACATCTCTTCGTACAGCGGATTGTTCTCCGGCAGATACCCTATCCGCTCGGGCACACTCACCGAACCCTTGTCCGCGGACCACAGCCCGATAAGGATCTTCATCAGTGTCGATTTGCCGGCTCCGTTAGGACCCAACAAACCCAACACCAGCCCTTCCGGTATATCCAGCGTCACGTCACGCAACACCTGCTGCTTACCGAAAGCTTTGCTGATATGATCAATGTGTATCATTGCGTTCTATATACAGGTTCTTACTTCTTGTTGTCCGGTTTCTGCTCAATGGCATTACCCCGAACGGTCTGTCCCTCCGTCAGTCCGGAGGTAATCTCAATATAGATACCGTCCGACATACCGGTCTCCACCAGCACCTTGTTCACCTCTTTGCCCGTCGAATCAGCAGCCAGCAGCACATAAGTGCTGTCCGGCGTGATATGCACTGCCGCTTCGTCCAAGGTCAGCACTTGCGTGCGGCTGTCAAGAATGATCTGCGCATTGGCACTGTAGCCGGAGCGAATGAAGACCGAGTCCGGTATCCGGGCAGCACCTTTGATTTCGAACTTCATCGTTCCGTTGGATTCAGTTCCTTTAGGTGATATATACTCCAGCACAGCATCAAATCGCTGGTCATTGAGTGCACCGATAATGAGTTCCATTCGCATTCCTTCATGCAGTTTGCCCACTTCGGTCTCGTCTATCTGTCCAACAAAGAGCATATCGCTCATATCGGCTACCGAGGCGATGGTCGTACCATCGTTGAGGGTATTGGCTTTGATGACCGAGTTACCCACTTTGACCGGCACGTCCAGAATCGTTCCGGCTACCGTAGAGCGAACGATGGTGTTTCCCTTGTCACCGGATGAAGCCACACCTTCTTTGACAATGGACAGGTTGTCCTTGGCAGACTGCAGTTCTTCCTGCGCCTTCACTAGATTGAGGAACGAGTTGTCGTAGTCTTCCTGCGAAATGACATTGGAGGCAAAGAGCACCGAGTCACGCCGAAAGACCTGCTGCAGGTTCTTGAGGCTATGTTCCGCCACTCGCAGACGCGACTCCGCAGTCGTGACAGCTTCCATCTCCGGCACTACTTTGATGCGGGCGATCGGTTCACCCACCTGCACCGTCTGACCGGGCTCTTTGTACAGTTCGGCGATGATACCGCTGATCTGTGCCTTGATAGCTACTTCATCGCGCGGTTCTACCTTACCGGTAACGATGGTCTGTTTCTCCAGATTGCGTTTCTCAACCCGCAAACTCTCGTACTGAACGGGAGCAGGTTGTTGCCGTTTCCAAAGGAAGAAGAACGTTCCCAGGACACCTACGACCAGAAGGCCGACAAAAATCCATTTGAATGCTTTTTTCATATTGTTGTATTTTTATTCTTCGTTCAATGCTTCTATCGGTTTGATTTTCAATGCACGGAGAGCCGGCATCAAACCTGCCAGCGCGCCAACCAGGATGATGACTACCAGACTGACGATGGCGATATCGAGGGACACTTGTATGCTACCAACCTCGGTCTCCATCTGCGCCAGGACACGCTCCACGATGTCAAGCACAATGACTCCGGTCATGATGCCCATCACACCCGCCATAGCGGTCAGCGTGACGCTCTCTGCCAATATCTGACGTGCGATGAGCCAAGGCGAAGCACCGATTGCACGGCGGACTCCTATCTCTTTAGTGCGTTCGCGCACAGTGACAAGCATGATGTTACTTACCCCCACCGCGCCGGAGATGAGCGTACCTAGTCCGATCAGCCATATGAGTGCATAGATACCCATCGTAATGATATTAAGCACCTTAAAGATAGAAGACATATCAAAGTATCCGACTGCTTTCTTGTCATCCGGCGCTATCTGATGCCTCTGTTTGAGGACCGTTGCCACTTGCTCAAGGGTCTGTTCCGCCGGCACATCGTGTCGGGAAACGATATGCATATAATGAATCTCATCTCCTTTCTGCAACATATGCTGCAGGGTAGTCAAGGGCATATGTACCTGCTCGTTCGCCGAACTGGTTGCATCGGACGTGGCTTCTTTGAGCACACCGACCACTTGCACATACATCGAACCGCACAGGATATATTGTCCGATGGGATTTTCATCATTCGGAAAAATCACTTTGCGCACCTGCGAACCGATCACGCACACCTTGCGATTTTCCATTAGATCCATCTCACTGATGTCTCTTCCGAGTTCCACTTTGATATTCTCCGCCAGACGCAAGTCCGGTGTTATGCCCTCCACCGAATAATCGTGATGCAGCGCACCATGAGAAACGGTCATCGTACCTCCGGTAATGCAAGGAGCGATTGCCTCGACACTATTCACTTTCTCCCGAATAGCCTCTATATCCTCATTTCGGATATCCCAAGACCTGCCTGTTTGAAAACCGGCATAGGGCATGGATGTGGGCTGTGACCACATGATACCTGCATTAGAGCTGATTCCATCCGTCTCTTTCATAAACATATGTGTGAGGACATTTCCTCCGCCCAACAATACAATCAACATCAGCATGCCCCAGAACACGCCGAACGCTGTTAGGAAAGAACGGGAACGGTTCTTGCTAATCGTTTGCCATATTTCCAAAAAGAAATCCACTATTTCTCGTAATTCAATGCTTCAATCGGTTTAATACGCATGGATCGGATAGCGGGGGTCAATCCCGCCAAACTGCCTGCCACAACCAGAGTGACGAAGGCGATGATGATCATGGACACATCCACGGAGGGGTTCTTAAAGAACATGCTTTCGGGCACAAGAGCGTCAATCAACGCCACCACCAATGCACCCAAGTAAACGCCTATGAATCCGAAAAGGAGTGTGATGATCAAACTCTCTCCCAAGACCATGAGCAAGATGGTGCGCGGTGGGGCACCTATCGCTTTGCGGATACCGAATTCTTTGGTTCGTTCGCGCACCGACACAAGCATGATATTGCTTACGCCCACGACACCGGACACAAGCATCAGCCAACCTATGATCAGGATAAACAGCTGGATACCATGGATGATTTTAGACATCCATGCGTTTCCTTTTTTGTCATTTGACACATATAGTGCGTTCTCATCTTCCTCGTCAAAAAGCATGGACGGGGACAACAAGTGGCGCAGGCTCTTCTCCAAATCATCCGGTGTATGATTGGTGTAATACTCCTCCTTGACCGAGAATACGACTTGGTCGTATAGGTGATCAGGTGAGAAAAGGGCATCATAGGTGCTAAGCGGGATAAAGACCCGACCGGAACGGGCGAACGGTCCGCTGTTCTTTTCGCTCACACCGATCACCAAACAGTTAATACCTTTGATTTGGATCGTTTTTCCGACTAAGTCTTTGCCGCCCAACTCGTTCAAGATTGCCTCGTCCACCACGCACACCTTGCGTTTCTGCGCCAGGTCTATCTCGTTAATGAATCGTCCTTTGAGAATGGTCACCCCGAAAGCACGACCGTAATTCGCCTCCACACCGTTTATATAACCGGTAGTATAGCCTTCCTCACTCACGTTTCCCATTGAGCCGGAGATAGCGGAGAAGTTTTCTACAAACGGTAAAGAACGAAGAGTGAGCAGATCACGCTCGGAGAAATGGATGTTTCTGTCCGCTCGCAAGCCCTTATACGGTTTGGTCGCCCATCCGGCATAAATATCCACCTTGTTCTTCATCTCGCCCTCTACTTCGGAGCGCATCGCGTGCGCAAGGCCACTGCTGGCACCGAGGAGCACGATCAGCATGAAGATACCCCATGCGACAGCAAATCCCGTCATAGCCGTGCGAAAGCGGTTATGACTGAGCGAGGACCATATTTCCGAGAGGATATTCAAGGGATTTGTGATTTATGATTTATGATTTATAATTTCAAATTTAGACGATGAGACCGTCTTTGATATGAATGATACGCTGGGTGGCATCGGCGACACTCTGCTCGTGCGTAACGATGATGGTCGTGATGCCGTCTGCGTTCAGTTGTTTGAAGATGTCCATTACCTCGAGCGTTGTCTTGGAGTCCAGCGCGCCGGTCGGTTCATCGGCCAGCAGGATCTTCGGCTGCGAAACGATGGCACGCGCCAACGCCACACGCTGTTTCTGACCGCCGGACATCTCGTTGGGCAAGTGGTCTGCCCATGCGCCCAAACCCATGCGCTCCAACTGCTCCATAGCCCGTCTGTTACGTTCCTTACGCCCTACTCCTTTGTAGTACAGCGGCAGCGCCACGTTCTCTAACGCGGTCTTGTAATTGAGCAGGTTGAACGACTGGAACACAAAACCGATCAGTTCATTGCGCAACTTGGCAGCTTGTGTCTCGCTCAGACTGCGAATCAGCCTGCCGGCCAGGTAATACTCGCCTTGGTCGTAGTTATCCAGGATACCGAGGATATTGAGCAGCGTACTCTTGCCGCTACCGGAAGCACCCATGATACTCACCAGTTCGCCATCCGCGATCTCCAGATCAATGCCTTTGAGGACGTGCAACTCATTCGGTTTGCCGATGTTGTATGATTTATGTATATTATGCAACGTGATCATAAGCCCATGTAGTATTCAAGAATTCGCACTTTGAACAGATAATTATACCGTGCACGCAGTTGGGATGAAACGGCTTGCAGGTGGTTTTGCTTGGCTTGGCTGTACTCGTACATTGTACCGCGCCCTGCATCGTATTTCTCCGAGGCATAACGTGCCGCTTCGGCAGTAGCGCGCGCCTCTTGCTGCGCTGCCATTTTTTCGGACTGCGCTGCTAAAGCATTATAGTACGCCTGGTCTATCTCCTTGCGAATCGATTTCTTCTGCAACTCCAGTTTCAAGCGGGCGTTCTCGATAGCAATCATCTGATTCTTCACCTGCGTGGGTGTCTGCATGCGATTATAAATAGGAATGGAGAGCGAAACGGACACATTGGTCGTGAAGTTATCTTCCAACTGTTTGCCGAACGCGGTATTGCTGGCACCCATCTGATGGTAGTATCCGGTTGACACACCGGCTTGTGCACTCAGTTGAGGCGAGTATGCCGCTTTCTGTCCTTTCAATGCCGTCTGTTCGGCCTGCAGCGTATATTCCGCTTCGCGGATCTCCGGACGGTTGTTCAATGCCGTTTGCCATACTTGTTCCCGTTCTGGCAAAAGCGGTCCTTCCAACTCTTCCTCCGAGGGCACGATAATATCAAAATCCTCGTCGTAGGGGATATCCATGGCCTGTGTCAGGTTGAGCAGCGCAATACGCAAGTCGTTTTTCGCCTGCAGCAATTGGTACTGCTCCTTGCTATACTGCGCCTGAATCTCATACAGTTCGCCTTCGGGCAGACGATGTGCCTCCACTTTGGCGCGGGTGCGCTCCATCTGCAGCTCCGTCTCGTTGAGCTGCGCCTCTGCCACGACTACCAGTTCTTTTTTGAGCAGCACTTCAAGATACATGGAGGTAATGTTGAGCGCCAGATTACGCCGCACGGCTTCCATGTTTGCCTCACTGGCGAGCATAGAGGCTTTGGCCTCATCGATATTGAATTTCATTGCCAATCCGTCAAACAGCACGATGCTGGCACTCACGCCCATGTTCGTGTTCGCGATGTTCTGCGCACGGATGATATTATCTACGCCGGTACTGCGTCCGAAGCCCAATGATTCGTTCACATAGCCGCTGATGTTCGGGGATAGGTTATACCACGCCTGGCGATACAACAGTTGTCTCTGCTGATTAGTCAACTGCCCCATTCGCACGTCGATACTGTTGGCATACGCTGTGTCGATACATTGCGATAATGTATATACCTCCGCCCACGCGGCTGCAGGCAGAAAAAGAATCAAAAAACAGAGTATTTTTTTCATAGCAAATCGATTCATACGTTCTAAAAACCTTTGCGGCTGCAAAGGTACAAAAAAAAAATGACATATGCAAGCATATGCCATTATTTTCGACAATTTTACAGCTCTGCCGTGTCCAGAAAGATCGTCACGGGGCCGTCATTGATGAAATCGACCTTCATGTCCGCGCCGAACTGTCCGGTCTCCACGTGCAGTCCGTACTGCGTACGGAGCACGTCGTTGAGGTAGTCGTACAAAGGCGCTGCGGTCTCGGGTCGTGCCGCTTTGATGAAAGACGGTCGATTTCCCTTCTTGCAATCGGCATAGAGCGTGAACTGCGAAATGGACAGTATGGCACCGTCCACCTCTTTGAGCGCAAGGTTCATCTTCCCTTCCGCGTCTTCAAACACGCGCATCTGCGCGATCTTCTTAGCTAACAGGTCCGCCTGCGCACGCGTATCGCCGTCCGTGACACCGACCAAAATCATAAATCCGCGGCCGATAGATCCCACTACCGCGCCGTCTATGCGCACCTCCGCACGCGAACATCGTTGTATAATAGCTCTCATTTCGACTGCAAAATTACTAAAAATATGCGAAATCACCAAGAAAAAATGCAGAAAATACACTTTTTGGCAAAAAAAATGCGAAAAAATCTGGTCATGTCAAAACAAACACCGCCTTTTTTCTTCGTCCATTGCGTCCGAATTGAATTCGGACATCGTTTTTTATTAAAAATCGGAAAATATTTGCATATATGCAAAAAATTCACTACCTTTGCACGCAAATTAGTTATTTATCAATACAAACACATATGAAAGTAAAACATTTCTCTATTTTGTTGGCAGCCGCCGCAGTTCTGGCGAGCTGTATCAAGTTGCCCGAAGAGCAGCACACCAGTTTTGAGACGCTTACTTTGAGTCGTCAGACGGTGACGGCGCCGATGAGTTGGAGCGCCGCCATCCGCGGTAAAGGCGATGTGTCCATCGTCTCGCGTAGTACAGGAACCTTGGATGCGATCTGCGTGAAAGACGGTCAGCGGGTGAAGAAAGGCGATGTCCTTTTCCTCATTGACAGCCGTAGAGCCGAGAACGCCTTGGTACATGCCAAAGCCGATCTGCAAACCGCGATTGCCAACCGCGAGAACGCCAAATTAGAGGCGGAGAGCAACAAAGAGTTGGCAGACAAAGGTATCATCAGCGATTACCTCCTGCGCAAAAGTCTGAATAACCTTCAGTCCGCAGAGGCACAAGTGGCACAAGCCATGGCGGCTGTCCGTGACGCCGAGCTGCAGTTGGATTATTGCACGATCAAGAGTCCCGTGAACGGCTTGGTGGGCAATGTCCTTCCGCGTGTCGGCGACGTGATCTCCGAAGGAATGATGCTCACCCGCGTAGCCGGAGTGAGCGAGATGGAAGCCAGCTTCTCCATTACGGAGAGCCAGGTACACGCCATGGTCAGCGAATTAGGTTCGCTGAACGAAGTGGTAAAAATCGCTCCGCCGCTCACTTTCCGTTTCAAAGACGGCAGCGAGTACAAGCACAAAGGCCGCATCACCAGCCTCTCCGGTATGGTGGACCAGCAAACCGGTTCCGTGACCTGCTATGTCACCTTCCCCAATCCGGAAAGCGAACTCTTCTCCGGTATGCAAGGATCCGTTGTGATGCCTGTCGAGTGGGAGAATGTGATGTTAGTGCCCCTCACCGCTATCGTGCGTATTCAGGACAAAGCGCTGGTCTATAAAGTGGGCGCAGACAGCCTCGCTACCAGCGCTATCGTCGAGATAGACGAACTGGGCGACGGCGTACGTGCCGCCATCCTCTCCGGCGCCGAAGTGGGTGAAACCATCGTAGCCAAAGGAGCAGCAAACGTTCACGAGGGACAACAGGTGTTGTTTTAATTTGAATTAGAGATTTATGGCTAAAGGTAATATATTCGTAGATCGAAAAGTGATGGCGGTGTGTATATCGCTGCTGATCGCTTTGGTGGGCTTTATATGCCTCAAGACACTGCCTATAGAACAATATCCGGACATTGCGCCGCCGACGGTGATGATCTCCACCTCTTATTCCGGCGCGGATGCCAACACGGTCATGAAATCCGTGGTGATGCCTATCGAGGAGGCGGTGAACGGTGTGGAGAACATGGCGTACATGACCTCCGAGGCTTCGGCTACCGGTGATGTCAATATCAACGTCTATTTCAAGCAGGGAACCGACCCGGACATGGCGGCGGTCAATGTACAGAACCGTGTGTCAGCGGCTTTGGGGTTACTTCCGCAGGAGGTGACCCGAGTGGGCGTAAAGGTCGAGAAACGGCAGAATAATATCCTGCAAATCGCTGCGCTCGTCAGCCGTGACGGGAAATTCGACATGGACTTCATTGCCAACTATATCGACATCAACGTCAAACCTCGTCTCTTGCGTGTGACGGGTGTCGGCGCGGTGCAGTTGTTGGGAAACACCTATTCCTTGCGTATATGGATGAAGCCGGATGTGATGGCGCAATATGGGTTGGAACCGAATGATATCTTCGCTGCCATCGGTAACCAGAACATGGTGGCGGCTACCGGTGCTCTTGGCGAGCAGAGCGGCAACACATACCAATATAATTTGGAGTACAAAGGTCGTCTTCAATCCATAGAAGAGTTCGAGTCAATCGTTCTGCGTACCTCGAACGGTAATGTGCTGCATCTGCGGGACGTAGCGGACGTGGAGTTAGGCGCACTGAACTATAGCTTCTCCTCGCGCGTGGACGGCAAACCCGGTGTGGCATTCATCATCAACCAGGCTCCGGGGGCGAACGCTACGCAGGTCAATGCGGCGATTAATGAACTTTATGACCAGATTAAACAGACCATGCCGGCTGGTTTGGAGTTCACAATCTTGCAGACTTCTGATGACTTCCTCTATGCAGCTATTCATAACGTGGTAGAGACCCTCATCATCGCAATCCTGCTGGTCATCCTGGTGGTGTATTTCTTCCTGCAGAACTTCAAGGCAACCCTCATTCCGTCGATCTCGATCATCGTATCGCTGTTAGGTACGTTTGCCGTGGTGAAAGTAGCGGGATTCTCCTTGAATATCCTTACGCTCTTCGCCCTCGTGCTGGCGATCGGTACGGTCGTCGATGATGCCATCGTCGTCGTCGAGGCGGTGATGGCGAAGATGGAGAGCGGTTATACCTCGGCTTACAAGGCTACGAAAGACGCCATGAGCGAGGTGACAGTAGCAGTCATCAGTTGTACGCTGGTCTTCATGGCAGTCTTTATCCCCGTGACCTTCATGCCCGGCACGAGCGGTACGTTCTTCACGCAGTTTGGTATCACGATCGCCAGTTCGGTGGGACTCAGTTGCCTCTCGGCGCTGACCCTCTGTCCGGCGCTGACGGCTGTCCTTTTCAAGCCTAAGAAAGAAGAGACGAATGGAAAGAAAAGCTTCGCACAATATGTGAAAGAAGCGTACGACGCCGGTTATAACGCTATCTTAGGCAAATACAAGAACGGCGTGGCTAAGTTCCTTCAGAAACCTCATCGTGCGTGGATTTGGCTCATTGCTGCAGCAGTAGCGATGGTGCTCGCTATGCGTGCTTTGCCTTCCGGACTTGTGCCGCAGGAGGACCAAGGTGTGATCATGGTGGATGTCACAGCTCCAGCCGGTTCGCCGCTCGTGGAGACCGATAAGATCATGGCGCAGGTAGAGGAACACGTGCTGCGGCTCGAAGAAGTGGAGAGTTATGCCAAGATCTCCGGTTTCGGTCTGATCTCCGGTACCGGTGTGAGCTATGGTACGCTTGTCGTCCGCCTCAAACCTTGGGATCAGCGTAAGGGAATCGAGCATTATATCGATTATGTGATGGCGAAACTGTACCTCTCTTGCGAGGATATCAAAGACGCACAAGTCATTCCGTTCCAGATGCCGCAGATTCCCGGTTATGGTAATAGTAACGCAATCGATCTCCAGATGGAGGACCTGCAAGGAGGTGACATGTCGCAGTTCAACGATATTGTGAATAACTTCCTCGCTGAGCTTCAGAAACACCCCGAGGTGCAGATGGCAATGTCGCTCTACAGCGAGTCCTTCCCTAAATACAAGGTCGATGTCAATGCTACGCAGTGTGACCGAGCCGGTATCTCCCCGGATGTAGTTCTGAACACGCTCGGTGCATACTGCGGTAGTGCGTATATCAGTAACTTCAACCAGTATGGCAAGGTCTATCGTGTCATGGCGGGCGCTGCGCCGGAATATCGTCTGGATCCTTCGTCGCTGAATAATATCTTCGTCAAGATAGGCGACGAGATGGCGCCTATCGCGCAGTTTGTGACGCTTACGCCGGCTGTCGGTTCGGCTACACAGAAACGCTTCAACCTCTATCAGTCGATCGCTTGCTCCGTGCAACCGAGCACCGGTTACAGCGAGAGTAATGTGCAGAAAGTGATAGAAGAGGTAGCAAAGACACATCTGCCGACGGGCTATACGTTCGAGTACGGAGGTATGAGCCGCGAGTTGCAGGCAAATAGCAAATCTAACCTTACCGCCCTCATCTACCTCGTTTGTATCTTGTTGATTTATCTGATTTTGGCTTCGTTGTATGAGTCATTCTTCATTCCGCTGGCAGTCCTGCTGTCTGTGCCTTTCGGTCTGATGGGTTCGTTCGCTTTCTCTTGGCTCTGCGGTCAGGAGAATAATATCTACCTCCAGACCGGTGTGATCATGTTGATCGGTCTGCTCGCGAAGACGGCTATTCTGATTACCGAGTTCGCTGTTGAGAAACGCAAACAGGGTATGCCTATCATTGAGGCGGCGCTAGGTGCCTGCGAGGATCGTTTGCGTCCTATTCTGATGACCGTTGTGACGATGATTGCAGGTATGATTCCGTTGATCATAGAAGGAGGAGCCGGAGCAAACGGTAACCGGGCTTTGGCAATCGGTGTGACAGGTGGTATGGCAGTCGGAACGCTCGCGCTCGTATTCGTCGTCCCCGCGTTCTATATTATATTCCAGAAACTCCACGAGCGCTTCCAAGGAACCCCCGAACCCGTCGAAGAAGAGAAAAAATCATCAATCATCAATAATAAATCATCAATCATCATTGTGTTGATTGCCAGCACTATGACCCTCTCTTCCTGCGGTATCTTCAAGAAATTCGAACCTGCGCAGCCAGCACCGCAAGACAGTTTGATTACGGCGGTGAGTGAGGAGAATTGGCAGACCTATATCACCGACCCGATCCTGCAGGGACATATCCGCAAGGCGCTGGAGAACAACGTGGATTATCGTTCGCGCAAACTGGCTATTCAGGAAGCGGACGCACGGCTCAGAGCCACTAAGTTAGGCTTCCTGCCGACCTTGGCTATCTCGCCGGCAAACGTGGGTGTTATGGGCACATATACGCCAGATGCGGGTACGTCAGGGGCTACTCTGACTTATCAAGTACCACTCTCTCTCAACTGGGGAGGGGAAGGCTTCGGAACCATCACCAACAGAAAGCGTCAGGCTCAAGTACTTCGTGAACAAGCGGAGGATAACCGCGCAGCAGCTCATGCGAACCTCGTTGCTACGGTTGCTCGTATGTACACGCAGCTGCAGTTGTTGGATTACCAGGGAGTAATCCTTGACAGTACCGAAGTGATCTGGCAGCGAGTACTGGAGATTCAGCGCGTTTTGGTTAAGAACGGACAGGCTTATTCACCTTCTATCGGTCAGATGGAAGCTTCGCTCATTAATGTGCAGATACAGCGCAAGCAGCTCTTGGAGCAGATCCACTCGTTGGAACTCTCTATGTGCCTGCTGCTCAATGAGGAGCCCCAAACGATTGCCCGTTCGCCGTGGTCCAGTTATACGTTTACTCCATGGACACTCGAACCTGTTCCGGCTTCCCGGCTCAGCAACCGTGCGGATGTCCGTGCGGCGGAACGGAACGTAGCAGCGGCTTTCTATCAGACGAACATGGCAAAAGCGGCATTCTGTCCGGCACTTTCCTTGTCCGGACTGATCGGATGGACCAATAACGGCGGTATCGTTGCGAACCCCGGTCAGTTACTGATGAATGCAGCGCTGAGCCTCTCGCAACCGATCTTTGCCGGCGGCAAACTGAAAGCCAACCTCAAGATTGCCAAGTTGCAGCAGGAGGAAGCGGCTAACCGGTACGTGGAGACCATGCTCAAAGCAGGAAGCGAAGTCAATGACGCTATTTTCCGTTGCCAGAGTGCCCAAGTACAGGATAGCCTTTATCAACGCCTTCTCACGACGCAAAGCGAGTCCTATCAGGGAACCTGTGAGTTGATGAAAAAAGGCAAGGCATCTTACTTGGAAGTACTTACTGCGCAGGAGAATTACCTCAACGCGCAACTCGCCGATATGACGAATAGATACAACGGACTGATCAGTCTCATCGACCTCTATATCGCCCTCGGGGGTGCTACTAAATAACAACAAACAATCTCAAAAATTAGAAAAAGAGGCTCAAAAGGGCCTCTTTTTCGTCTCTTTATAAAAAAAATGAGGGTGTAAGTGCATTTTTTTGCCAAAAAATTTGGTCATATCAAAAAAAAGCAGTACCTTTGCACCCGCTTTTGAAAGAAGAGTGATCTTTAACAAAGCACCCGTAAGGGAATCGATGAGAAAGTTTACTTTCGAAATCGAAGAGGAGGAAGCGCAACCATTACACGAGTTGCATCGCAACGAAGTCATGGATTGCCGCTTTCGACGAGGTGCGGTAGTTCAGTTGGTTAGAATACCGGCCTGTCACGCCGTAGGTCGCGAGTTCGAGTCTCGTCCGCACCGCAAAAAGACATCCATTAGGGTGTCTTTTTTGTGTTATTTATATTCTCGTCATGTGATAGCCCCGCTTGAGTGTTTCCCTTAGCTACCTTGATATTTGGTAAAGTTATATTTCTCGCGTAAGATATTTGAAGTTATTATATTGTCTTTTGGTATGCCAGTTTCGTTATATCCCTCGGGTTAATGACAAATTGTTTGTATCCGTCGCGAGTACAGGCGAGCATGGAGTGCGCCACTTCGGTCATATTGTTGGCAAGACCGCAGAGACGCATGAGCGGATAGAAACAGATATAGGCGTACTGCATCTTCTGCATCTTGGTGCCACGCTGTCCTTTGGCCCAGCGCATCAATGCCGGTCGGTACGCAAAAGCGTGCTTGAAACCGAGCGTGTTGATATACTGCTCCGTGGCACCCTTGATTGGCATCCACCATTGTTTGCCGTTGGGGTCTGTGCCTGCGCCACTGAGGTAGATATAGGTCATTTGCGCTTTGTTCGGCATGATATCTGCGAAATGCGTCGGGATGTCGTACGAGATACGTCGATAGACATTCTCCGGCGTACCGATAGAGGTGATACCGGCAATGAAATAGACAGCATCATAGCCCTCAAAATGCTTGTCTCCGGCTTTGAGATCCATGAAATCGGGAATGATATACTCTTCGAGTTTGGCTTTTTCGGATTCGGTCAAGGGATAGTCGTCAATCCTTACCGACCGGCGACCGACCGACAGCACTTTCTCTACTTGCGGCGTGCGCAGCAGTTCGAGCATCACGCCTTCGCCCACATAACCTGTGGCTCCAGTTAAAATAATTTTCATATAGTTATTTTATCTCTTGTAATTCTCCTGTAACGGAGTCGATGATAAAACCGCGGACGGTGATATCCTTGGGAATGAGCGGATGGGTCTGAATGGTCTTGACGGTCTTGCGAACGGAAGTCTCCGTGTCGCGGAAGCCTTCGAGCCAGTGGTTGAGGTCAATGCCGCATTCGCGGATGGTATCGAGTGTCTCGTCTTTTATGCCGCGCGCTTTCATAACGTGGTGG
>CACZZL010000003.1 GCA_902785605.1 uncultured Bacteroidales bacterium | reverse complement strand
CATTTTGGCGACATTTTTGTCGCCATTAGTAGCGTCAGTTTCTGCGGGATATTATCCCGCTTTTACATAAATAACCTTGTTCCCTGTCGGGTTCGCCATCTGCCATCCGTCGCGCTCTTTGGTTGTCCCGAATTGTTTGTAGTACTCCGCATAAGAGAGCGTCTGCTGCCGTGGCGGTCGTGCATTCTCCTCCATGGCTCGCAGCGGATCATAATGAACAAACTTGCCTTGCTCCAGTTTGGTGCGGATGGCGTGATAGACTCGCTGCTGCACCTCAGGCGTGTAGCTCGCCCATAGTGCTGCACATTCGGTTTCTCGTTTGGCGCTCGATCCATGCTGACGGAGCAGCGCCCATAGTTGTTGAAAATCATTCATAAATCCTTTAACTGGTGTTACAAAGGGTGTTACAAAAAGCTGTTACGCGTACGCAGTACGTACCACCTTTACGTACCACCTTTAGTGTTGCTATTTTTCTTTTGCTTCTTTTCTTTTTGTATGTTCATTTCCCCGGCATTGAATGCCGTTTTCTATGTTTGTTGTGCCGGATGCCATCCGGCTTTCATCGTACATTTCGGTCGCATTTTTGCGGCCGGTTGGAAATCCGGTGCTTCTCCCAAGCGCGTAGTGATCTACCGTCCATCCGAACTCGGCGGACAGCCGTTTGCACAGTTCGACACGTGAACTAATCTTGGCGTATGCATGTCTATATGATTACCGGCGTAATAGTTTCCACTGATATGGAAATGGTAAACGATTTGTTTTATAGGATAATGAAGAAAGGCGGCGGACATAAAAAGCACGGGCAAGCGGGGCTCACAGATAAATTATAAGATTCGACATTTTCAGCAAAGCCCCGCTTGTCCGTGCCGGAACACGAACAACAGGGACATATTCTTTTGCTGAAAGGTGTCGAATCTTATCTGTGAAGCAATATGCCTGTCTGCACTATGTGCTATATGCTATGTCCTCCCATTTATTGTCTAAGAGCTGACAAATTCGCTGCAAAATTACTACTTTTTTTTGAAACAAACAAGAGTGTTAGCAAAAATTGTTAAACAAATAGGTATTTTTTTTGCGCTGTTTTATTGTTTATACAGGATCAAGGGTTTATAATATTTACTATCGAGCCCTCCGTCATAAGAGAAGGAATCAAGAGTGAGCACAGTTCCTTCGATGGAATAGCCGGTAGAGAAGGCAAAAGGTTCGCGCACAAAGTGAAGTGTTGATTCATCAAAAACATTCCGTTCTCCGGATATGCGCAATTGATGATTTTTCGCTACAAATTGGAGCTCTGCAAACTCACCGGCATAATCTATCACCACAGGCCATGTGGTATCCGGCTTATTGGTATATATCAGCGTACCATTCTCATTAAACGTAATGGATTTTACCATATTTTCCACATGGTATGGTTCAGACCATGTTCCTATCAGTTCTTTAGATTCAGGATTATTGGTATTACAAGCCACACACATAGCCATAACGACTGCGAATAAAAAGAATTTCGTTTTCATAATGTTATATTTTTGTATTTAAAAGTATTGATTATAAATGGATTGCTTAGTATTACCTTTATTAAAAGTTAATCATGTATCCTATACTAGTTTAACCAAATCGTTTGCCCACTCTTGTAATGGCACAGGAGTATATATTTTCTTTCCGCAATGCGGGCATTTGGAGGGTTTGTTATAAAGAGTTTTTATAGATTCATATGGGATAGGCTCATGGCAATATGGACAGATGACCTGTTTTTCTTCACACTCCGGACAGTCTAATTGCAAATAAGGACGATAAAATATCTCAAAAAATGGAATCTTATCACTTATTGGATGAATGAACTGAATAATTTTCCGAGAAACATATATCCCAAATGGAGCATTAAGACAGCGTTCATCTCCATATCGTCTAACAGGAACCGTTTTCCTGCACTGATGGCATTGTATTCTAGTCGGATGCGCACACACATACCATTTCATTCTATGAATAGCATTTCTAATTATAATTAGCAATACTATCACAACATACGTATACCATGCGTACATATATATGTCAGAAGTTTCTTCAAGAACTCCGCATATACCGAGTATAAGCGATACAAACACCCCCCAAAAGATGAATGCAATACCTCCACCTAATATCGCATAGTATAGAACCTTTAAAATTCTAAAAAATTTTCTAATACCCGCCATAATAAATACTTCCAGTAAAAGAAATTGAAATTGCGCCAATAATGCCTATTTCTATTGTTAAGCCATAAGAGCCATTTGATTGATAGTATACTGGTCCTACAGAAAAAGTATAAATAGGCTTTTCTGATAAAGGCATTATATATGAATCGTGCATCATATTATAATCAACACCTACCAGATATTGCGCCCCAACCTTGCATTTATACACATCGTTTTCCCCTATGTAATATATGTCCGACTTCCAATCTCGATTTAAATGTTGAATAAAACTAAAAATATCATATGAGGCAATCGATATACGCCCCCCCTCGCCACTAACTTGCCATCCAACACTAATGGACAGGCTTCCCGTAAAATCATAATAAAATCCTGGGGCTTTGTTTCCTTTCCCTATCCAATCATATACCCAAAAAGGAAGAATCATATGACCAACGTTTTTAAGATGATCTATTCCATCTTTAGGTTTCCATTTACCGTCCAAAGACAAGTAGATATTATAATCATTATTATCCACTCCTCCTATATAATTTCCATTAGCATCAATAACAATATAATGGCAATCATGACTGCCATTAGCAAATCCTGTCATTCCACCTAACCCCATCCAATCTATGGCATTGATGAAATTATTACCGGCATAAGAGTACGGCGACATCCATGGCGTTTGTTCAGCAAGCGGATCAACACTCGTGAAACGCCCAATAGTTGCATAGTAGCCACGGAAACCATAGTCGTAAGTGTTTAACCCATGTGCTTCTACAAACTCCTTGCCATTATACAAGTAAGGTTGTTTATCACGTCCGAAACTATATGCCATCGGAACTCCGGAAGCGTAATAGATGGTGCTCTGTATAAGTGTATCCGCTTCGGAATTAACTACTGCACAAACATTACCAAGATGATCTTTGATGTAGTGATAATATACACCGTTAGAATAGTAGCCGATGGTGTTATGTATTCGTTGCGTAGTGTCGCTCTCTAAGGAGCATACCGTTTCTATGTTACCGTTATATTCGGTAATGGAAAAGACAACCGAATCCGTTTCAAAAGTATAGGGTTCTATTGCATAATGCGTAGTAACAACGGTAGGTACAACTGTATAAACAATGGATTTGTACTTATTCCCCACCGCATCGTATAGGTTGACAATCTGGTTGCCGTTGATAAACTGAATAGTATCCGGCAGATTGAGAATGTTGTAACTGATAACGCTTATCTCTCTATCCGCATCGTAAACGAGGTTGCCATTGGCGTCATAACGCATTGTAGTATCCGCCTGACTATTTCCATTATGATACTCAATGATATTGTATCTATCTGCATTAACACTTCTGTCTGTAATTGCTAACAGCTGGTTACCTGCATTGCCATAATTATAATCCAAATCATCTATTAAACTGTTGTTATTAAAACGCTTAAGTGTTCGAATGTTACCTGCATCATCATAAGAGAATATTTCACTATTAATAGAACCATATCCGGTTAGACGTTTAGACTGTAACAGACGATTAAGCGGGTCATATGTGTAAGCAAATAGGTATATCGAATCAGCAGAGGATATTCGCGCAACGGAAATATTGCCGTTGTGGCAGGGTGTGGCATTGGCAATCTGAGAGACGCTGTCTGCATAATACAACCTCTCTGAAAAATGCTTGTTATGTGTCCCCGTCAACATGTTCCGTATATCGTATGCGTACGTGATGGCATCTCGCGTATTATGCAACAAATTTTGTGCCAATCGACCTATGCTGTCATAGGAAAATGCAGATAAAAGTATTTCCTCCTCATTATTGAGCTTATAGTACGTTTGTTTTACCCGTCCTGCGTGATCATAATCATATCGGTAATGTTCCCTAACAAGACTACTGTCAGTTCCTTGTATGCTGAGTTGTTGCGCGATAGAACCGTCAAATAGGTATTCCGTACTGGTCGCTGTTCTGTGTCCGTTTGTATTGTGCGCACTTCGGCTTTGAACCACACGTCCTTTTGTATCATAGTAATACGAGGTTACAGTATAATCATCCTTCTCTGCCAAACTGTAAATACGCGTACCTGTTAACATTCCAGTGGCGTTTTCGTACTGTAACCCATAGCCTGATTCTTGCTTGAAACGTAACTTCTGGCGCACCGGAGGATCTAAACGAGTCAAGTAATCATAGTCATCGTAATAATTGACAGTTAACAAGTGGACATCTCTTTTGGGGAAGAAAGATGATGCATAACCGGTACCCGAAATCGATGTGCTGGAGGGATTGTTACCATAATGCTCTACATACCATCTTTCTGCAAAGTGGGACATAAGAGATTCATAATCATCTATGGAAGATACTTCTGCCGTGTATAGGTTTCTTCCAATAGAATCATAAGTGTATAATGTCCATTTTTTAAATGGACGTTGATTCCCGTCTTGCGACAAAATCAATTGCCTAGCTTTGTCATAGATCATATATTGTGCTTCACAACCCGGAAAACGTTTGTATATTAGGTTACCACAGGTATCATACATGTAACAATAGGCTGCTCTGCGTAGCGTAGAATCCGACAAGGTATATTCTCCATCACTGAGTTTTGATGATGGTATATGGGGTAATACGAAGCGCAGATGTCCTACATTATCATACACATAATAAGTTCGATAACCGGCTCGCTCTTCCATGATTGTGCGCCCTTGTTTGTCGATATATGTTGTCATGGATTTCCCTTCCTCATCTGAAACGGTGTTTTTATATAAAGTAGAAGAACCATAAAACGAGCCGTCGGTATATAAACTATTATTATTTTTTACAGTGTATAGGCGCACTTGATCTCCTTCTGTATTCAAACTATATGTTTGTGTTGCCGGATATGAAGCGTATGTACTTCCGGGAAGATATCGCTCCGTAGGGCGCTGACTGGCTGCGTTCTCGTATGAGACATCAGCATATGGGCGACTATCTCCGTAGTCTGTTTGTGCCTGTGATATGACGTCAGCAACTACCATCCGCTGTCCTTCTGTTTCCATAACGACGGGCAGCCATTGTCTTGAGGCCCTGTGTTTTCCATAGTGTTCCGTAACAGTCACCATGTCGTTTTTACCGGGTGTAGCACCCAACGCAATGGTTTCTTCGTCTCTTCCTAGTCCATCCATATACCGCATTGTAGTACTTGTGCGAATGCCGCTACTTAAGGAAACACGACCGTCATTAATATCAATACGAGTCGTCGGGTCAAGCGGAGTGACGGACAATATATAGTTCTCTCCGGCAGGAAGAGGTTGACTCCCTGTTATGTACGTCTCATGATAAGAATGAGAGGGTAGCATAGACACTGCGAATGACACTGGATATGTTTTCCACTGACTTGTCCCCGATATTACTTTCCCCTCTACATCAAATTCTACCCATGTGCGATGCAGACTGACACAGGAATCTCCATCCAGGTTATCCCTATTTGGGGCATAAAGGCGGCTCGGATTAGTGATATGCGAATCTCCGTCATAGAACATCCTGTCTATGGTATCATTCTGTGCATTGCAAAGAGTCAGTGTTTCACCTTCATTGGAAAGCATAATGATACTCTGGTACAGAATGGTATAATTGGAACCAGAAGGCAATGAATATAAATCAGAGAGTTGAAAGTTATTATCTGTTCCCCTTCGACAGGCCAATATGAGATAACTACCGGCTGCAAGAGTAATATCATCCCAAAATGTGTATTGCTCCGTTACACCACTGCCGCTCAATACCCAATTTCGTAGAGAGACAGCAGATGTGCCGGCATTGTATAACTCGATGTATTCTCCGTTGCAATGAGGTGAGATACTAGGGTCTTCATTATTCGGAGAGTCATACATTATCTGATTGAAGATGACGTAGTTATTCGCCCATAACGTCATTGGACATATTATCACAAATAGAATTGTATATAAAATATAATGCCTTTTCATGATTATTCGGTTTTGATGTGGTACTGATATATATGGAGAACTTGCTTGTTTCCATTTACAATTTGATATTCTTCGACGAGTCGTCCTGCAGAATCATACGTGTAGTATGTGGTGATACCTCGCGGGTCTGTTACGGAACTGATGCCGACATGTGGTATATAAGTGTATGTCCAAGTCTGGTTTCCGATAGTCTTTGTCACAGGGTATATGCCATTCCATGTGTATTTAGTCTCAATTCCTCCGAATGGTTTAACAGAAAGCAACCTTCCCATTTTATCGGAAAAATACTCAGTGTCTAATTGATAGTGTGAATCGTAAGTGACATTGTTTCCGGAAGAGCCGATTGGTTGGTAGTCACCGATTGGCGCGCTTAAAGGCAGTGTCAATGTTTGATATAAATAAGGGTAATATCTCGTTTCCCCAATATACATAGTATCTCCATTTAAACTCGGCATGGTATCGACAATAACTCCGTATTCTCCATTTGCATATAGATTTATTGAACCTGCTGTAACATACTCGTTTCCTCCTTCAATATAACCGGATACTGTTTCTATAGGAATGTTGATACGATGCGATTGTTTCAATAACCCCAACGGAGAAAGATTGCCGGCTGATAGTTCGTCAGGATAGGTATAGTTTGTAAAGTTTATTCGCCCCCGACTGTCAGTAAAAGTAACTCGCTTTTTGCGGAACCTTGCATCATATGTATAGGTTGAAGATGATATCATAGGTTGGTTGTTGGAATTATTACCGTATTCATAAAAGACAGTTTGCTCCAATACATCCGGATATACGAATAGTTTTCGAGCTATATGACCGGAATAGTAGGACATACAAACGATAGTATCTATACATCCCAATACAGGTTCAGTAAACGCAGGTAAATTGACTGCCGTATTTGCAATACCGTTATAGCGGAAATATGTTGCTTTTTGTATTGTATTACCAATATATTGTTCGATAGCAAGAAGTTTGCCTGTCTGTACCAAATGCGGGCAATAGGTTAAAGATCCGGAATACAATTCTATAGAATCTGAGTAATCCTGCACATTGGTATTGCGGTTAATAGTAGGATCATTAGTTGTATTATAGGCATTATGTCCTGTGTCATACACATATATGGTCTTGTATGTACGTCCGTTTATAGTTGTAATCTGCTGTACGTAAGAATACCCGACATGCGAATATATCATACCGTAATTACTTGGATTAGCTATTGTTTTCGGTTCGTTGAAGCTATCATACAATTCATAAATGTTATAGAATACACCGGATGAATTAGTTGTCCCCGGTTTATCGTACACGTATGTTTTTGTTTCTGCGACTGTATTGTTGTCAGAAAGAGTTTCTATCATTTCCACTCTTGCACCACCAATTGTATGATCAGATGTGTTGAGCGCATATAATTCTATATTTTGATTACTTAATTTGCGAAACCGTCGTTCTTCTCCATATTGATGATTTCCGTATGTAAAACGGATTCTTCCGCCTGTTGGAAGCGATATGGAGGAAAGTAACCCTTGCAAACTTGTCATTTTCCAATACCCGAAACGATCTGCAATCGCTTTATAAGCCTCATCGGTTGTTACGCGTAGATTCGGGTATATGTAGAAGTGCACAAACGGAGGCGCTGTTGATGGATGCGGGTCTATGATATTGTAATTCAAAGTATATGTGCCCACTCCTGAAATCCTAACAGAGGACAAATAGCGCCAATAATAGTTAGTGTTTGTTTCGGCAATCGGACTATACTGTCTATACTTATAGGATAGATTGGCAGTTTGTAATATTCTACTTCCATATCTAACATTAATGGAATCTAATTGTAGATTGGCAAGACACATTGTAAAGGCTGTATCTTCGTACATTTTGTGATCTTCTTCTGATGCATAAAAGGAAATTATAAGAGCGGTATCGTCAGATGTTGTAATTGATTGCAGTAAACATGATTTTTGCCAAAGATATGTAATATGTGTAGAGTCAGGAGATTTGCTCCAGTCATATACTGTTGTAAAAAACTTGAGACCATTACCTGATTTATATTGAAACTGCATTACTCGTCCGTTTGGTGCTACAATCTCAGTAAGATACCATTTGTTAATTTCAGGAACTCTTTGGTACGAAAGGCTTTCTTTACGTTTGGTAAGCGTGGCGTATTCCAAAGAGGCCAATGAACCTCCAAAAACATACTTGTAACCGTCGTCCGTAGTGATGGATATCTTAGAATAAGTTTCCGGGGAATAACCGGTACTCTCATAAAAACAAGGGATGTGCAATTCACTTAAATATGAAATATCAATGTCAACGAAATCGCCACTTATGATGACGGGTTTGTTTTGGTTGTTTATCATAAATCGTCCATGATATCCCATGAAATCAAAATGAAAGATATCCGGCATGTAATCTACTGTCCACCAGTAGAGACCAAAATCATCGAAAGCGCATGCTACACCACATTCATTACTATAAACAGAAGGTGACATTTGGAAAACTGAATTTTTGTCGGGCATGCACTCCTCAATAAAAGATTGATGCATACCGATTAAAGATTCGACACTACCCCTGTTGTTTTGATAATCAATTTTTTGCTCATCCGGAAATCCTTGTACGATACGCGAAATGCATCCTCCGGCTATTAAACTCCAATCTTGCCCATAGAATCCGGACGGATGGAATGGCTTGAACCCGTCCGACTGGTAACAAAGAGCTATCTCCAATGGGAAATCCGGATCATTCACTGTATATAGAGGAATTGTATAACTGATTTGACCGGTAAAAACAGATGTGCCTATGTTTTCTGATGGATATGTTGCATTGGGCTTTTTAGCCGCATCGTTTGTCGCTTGTATGGCATGACTTCCAACAACTAAAAAACCTAACAAAAATAATGTTTTATAGAAATAACTATTCATATCATCTTATAATTTAATTATGTTTCCAGAAACAATCATATCATCCGCATGGATATACACTACATAATTACCGACAGGCATGCCTGCCATGCTGATTGTAACAGAGTGTCCCCCCTCTTCTTCTTTGCGGATAGGAGTCTGATAGGTACTGATCCCTCCATTATAGTGAACGGATATATATACCTGTGCAGGGCGGACTAGTGAATAGTTGACTTGCAGATCCGTAAATACAGGATTAGGCATGAAAGAAACTTCCGTAATAAGACTATCCGCAAGCTCTGTTTGCAAATCCTGTTCTACATCTTTCCTTTCCTGCACATCTTCTTGCTCTTGTGGGAGATAATACAACGCAGCATATGAGATAGAATCGCTATCCTTAGTCGTTTTTACAGTAATAGCTTCTAATAGCGGATACCTACAATAGGGACTATACCATAAATATCGGTTTTCCTCTATACTATACCGCATTGTTTTCTGTTCGTTATACCGAATTTGCTGATGAATACGGATGGTAGAGTCTATTTCCATTTCAGGTAATACTAATTTTCCAATCGCATCTACGCAGGTGGTATATGAGCCGGCAATTGACAATGGCAGTATGTGGCAATACTGCCCGTTGCCGAAGAATATTCCTTGCATGGTATCGCCGTACGCAAACGGGAAGTGCAATAAAGGCAACGGAGATGTGTACCGCACATGCGTACGAGAAGTTTCATAACCTGTTTGCCATAATGTGTCTTTAGCAAAATGATAATAGAAATTTGCGCGTTCACGATGGAGGCCAATATACATGGTATCTGTTGTCGGAGCAAAATAATTCATCTCAATTACTTCCGCGCTATCTATAGATAAATAGGAGAAGTCCCATCCAAGATACCTGCTGCTATCTGAAATTGCCACATATGGCAACTTATACCCGAGCAAACTATCTGTCGTAAGCGGAAGATGCTGCCGTTGTGTTAATACCTGAGCCGCCAATTGCGATGGGACGATGGCGCTCCAGATTATAAACAAGTTAATAAACTTCTTCATACGCATATGCATGTAATACATTATAGTTTATTGCACAATAAATTGTCCTACGAGCGCACCTCCTTCGGTCTGGATGTGCAGTACATACACACCCGCATTGGAGATCTGACCTTGGTACGAGGTGGTGAACTGTTGGTTAACGACGATGCTACCGGTAGAAGCATTCACAACCGTTGCTTGTGCAGACGGAATGCCATCGTTCCGTTTGGTAATGGACAATGAGTTTCCATTAATCGTAGCACGGAAATCGGTTGGACGAGGAGGGTCACCGGGTGATTGATACGGGTCGTCTAACGGATCGTCTCCTGGAAGAGGACTCATTTGAATAACTTCCATTAATTGGATCTCGACTTCTTCTGCATGAAGGACACAGGGCATCGCAAAGAGTAAACTTAATGCCAAAATGAGAATCTTGTTTTTCATTGCTGAATATTTTAGATTGTTTGTAAATAAAAGTTACCGCCAAACGTTCAATCGTTCGACGGTACAAAGGTACTGCTTTTGCAGAATATGTCCAAATTTTTCAGATAGACAAATGATTTTGTTTAACTATCTGAATTACAGAGAGAAGTGCGAAATGTAAAATAGACAAATTATCTTATTGCGTATCATTTAATACATTCATTTTCAATGAGATACTGCCGCAATTGCTTGGAAGAGGTTCCAAACTTCTTTGCAACACGCATTTTGAGCGTGCCTATACTGGAAGATGAGCGGTATAGCAGTTCTGCCATTTGGTCATATCCGCAATCTAATAAGGTTAGTACGCATATACGTATTTCTGTCTCGTTTAGGATTTGCTTGCTACGCAGTTTGGATGCTAATAAATAAAATTGTTTATCTACAATGACGCACATTTTGTTATAATTTTTCCATGCCAGTGTCTTTTTAATCTTATCAGGATCTTGTAGCATGGAGCATTTATTATTTATATCTTCCAATATCTGCTTATGGTTTTGCATGTAGCACTCTGTCAATTCCTCATTCTTGTTCTGAATAGTTGAAGCAGCTTGCTGCAATAATTCCAACTTTTGTACGAGCAAGGCTTGGCGTTTGCGTTTCCTATATACATAAATGATTATTCCAGTTCCAACAAAAGCCAATGTTATCAAAATAGAATACAACCACCATAAATTAGGCTTTTGGGTGAAGTCTTGCTCTAATAGTTGAACGGCTTGTGAAGACTTGCTTCTTTGAATCTCTATTTGTTTTTGTGTATCTGCTCTATCTGCTGCTGTCTTGCGGATGGCAACTTTGTCTTTGGTATCATCATCATTAGTCAAAATGAATAATGCATTATTCCGTTCAAACAATTTGTTCGTTTCTAAAAGGACTCTTGATGCATAAAAAACAGACGAATCTTTAATGCTTAAAGAAGAAAATGCCTGAGCCAATTGCAGCGTTACGGATGATATGGGTGAATAAAAACATTGTGACTTATGTGCGTAATGTATGGTTGAATCGTATTGATGACATCTTAAGAATGCCTGCGCCTCGGTCATATAACAATATGCCATGAGCACATTGTCGTGTGGGGTATGCTTTTTTATTACGGAAATTAAGGATAGGCAGGTATCTTTCTTTCCTTGCTCCGCTAATTCGTATGCCATATTATTTAATCCATAGTAGTGTAATAACGTATCCCCATTACACAAATACATGTCAGCACACCGCTCATACATATCATATGATAATGCATACTCTCCTGCCAAGTGGCATATAGAACCCATATTGCTATAGATGCGGCCGAGGATATGGTAGTCGTGAGTGCGGGAGTGCGAAGCGTTGATGAAACACTGCATGGCTGCTACCGGATCATCTTTCGCACGCAGCAGTTTGCCGTAGTGATAGCATGCATGGGCATACTCATCCGGATAAACGGCACGTCTCCTATGGAGCGTGTGATACGCTTGCGCGAGCTGTGCGCTGTCGCTCAAACTCTGCCCGTTATGCCACAGGCTATCCGCCGTCGCAACGGTCGCCTGCGCTTCCTCCAACCGATGCGACGAACAGGACCACATACCTGCGCAGCACACAATCAGCATAATCCATATGGCACAACGTTTACCTAACACAAAAAATTACGCAAAATCACATAAATATGGTTACAGCCTTTGGAGCCAAATGGCCATGAAACGATCGTATATGATATAACCGTCTTTAGCCGGATAGATATACTCCTTGTCCTTCAGGAAATCGATTACTCGCTTGACGCTGCTCATGGCCGGCAGATTATATTTCTTGAGAAAAGCCGTAGAGGTGGGTGCGGCCACCACTTTTTCTTTAGCGATAGCCCGCAGAACCTGGGCTTGGTTGTTCGTCAACAAACTGTACATCTTACGATAATCATCTTCCTCTCTGAGCACAATATAATTCAAGCACGCCAACACATCTTCCTCGCTGACTTCTTTCGGCTGCATCTCAAACAGCCGATTTAGCACATACTGAATATACCATGTATATCCCTCTGCATGCGTATAGATGTCATGGAAGATCTCCTCCGGAAGATGCGTGCCAACCGTTTGCAACCACTGCTCAGCAAAAGCATAATAGGTCTGCTCCGGAATGACATCCAAGGTTATTTTGTCGGTACTTCGGAAGAAAGGACGTTTCGGGGAGTTGAATATATCCGACATCAGGTGTTGCTTGCTGCCGGAGAAGATAAACCGTACATTCGGGCATTGCTGTACATGCATACGCAGCAGTGCTTCCACATTCTTCTGAGGGTAGTCCACGATCTGCTGAAACTCATCGATAGCTATATAGCATACACGCCCTGATTTGCGGATATAGGTAAAAATCTCATCGAGCGTAACAGCAGGGTTGTCCGTTACAAGATCTAACCCTAATTTGGGCGACCCGGTTAGCGGATCGGTAGAGAAATAGAGCCGACAACTCTGGAAGAACTTTACCACATAGTTCTCTGCTTTCTGCATAGGCGTATCCAACTGCCCGATAACAGTTTTGCCGAGTTCGGTGACCATCTCGTCTAAGGAGTGCGTAGCAAATAAATCGACATAAAAACACTTTATCTCCGGGTTACTCTGTGCCAATTGATCAAACACATGATGAATTAACCCGGTCTTACCGACACGACGCGGACTGCGCAGGGTCACATTTCTGCCGTTGCGCAAAGCAGATATCAATTCGTTTGTTTCTTGCTCGCGGTCACAGAAATACGCTTTTCCTGCATATCCAAAAAGGACAAATGGATTTTGTAATGCACTCATAATAAACTATTTATGTTTCACGCAATTTGCGCAGCGCAATTTGCGATTCACAATTTGGGTGCAAAGGTACAACAATTTTTTGATATATGCAAGGATTTGGCATAAAAAATCGCCGCGGTGTGTTTTTTATTTGCATATATGCAAAAGTTTTTGTAATTTTGCAGCCGCAAAGTGTTACAATCATGAAATTATACGAAATCAGGCAAGCGATAGGCTCGTGCGCAGAGGTGACGGGCGAGGATGATTTGGAGATCCGCTATCTGTTGACGGACAGCCGTCTGTTGGATGTACAAAGGGACGATGTACAAGGTACAAAGGCCGCTCAGACCTTGTTCTTCGCAATCAAAACGGCGAAGAACGACGGGGCAAAGTATATCCCGGAACTGCAGGCGAAAGGCGTGAAGGCGTTTGTGACGGGGGATGCGGTACAGGCGCTGCAGAATTTAGCGGCGTACGTGCGGCAGCAGTTCGACGGCACGGTCATCGGCATCACCGGTTCGAACGGTAAGACGGTGGTGAAAGAGTGGCTGTGTCAGTTGCTCAAGGACGAGTACACGGTGATCCGTTCGCCGAAGTCGTATAACTCGCAGATAGGAGTACCGTTGTCAGTTTGGCAACTGACTCAAATTAAAAATGAAAAATTAAAAATGAAAAATTCTCTGCCGGTTCTGGCTATTTTTGAGGCCGGCATCAGTCAGCCGGGTGAGATGGAGAAGTTGGAGCGGATCATTCGTCCGACGATAGGCGTGATCACGTATATCGGTCACGAGCACGATGAGAACTTCGCCTCGCTGGAGCAGAAACGGGAGGAGAAGATGAAGCTGTTTGCGCATGCGAAGACGGTGATCGAGGACCCGACGCATCAGAACGTGCGTACGTGTGCTGCGGTGATGCGTGCGCTGGGATACGACGAAGAGGTGATTGCCGAGCGCATCTTGCACCAGACGCACGAGACGGTGATGGAAGTGAACCTGTCGGCGTTGGTGGACAACGTGCGCTATTTCCGCAGCCTGCTTAAGCCTCAGACCAAGCTGACGTGCATGGTGAAAGCGTTTGCGTACGGAGCCGGCAGCATCGAAGTGAGCAAGGCGCTGCAGAAGAGCGGGTTGGTGGACTACCTGGCGGTGGCAGTGGCCGATGAAGGCGTGGAGTTGCGCAAGGCGGGTATCACGCTGCCGATCATCATCATGGACCCCGAGGTGGCAGCGATGGATCTGATTTTGGAGAACAACCTGGAGCCGAATGTGTATTCGCACCAGTCGCTTAAGACCGTGATAGCGGCTGCGGAGGCGAAGGGCTTGGAGAACGTGCCGGTTCATATCAAGATTGACTCGGGCATGCACCGCCTCGGGTTCTACAAGGAAGACATGCCGTGGCTGCTGAACCAACTGCAGGGGCAGAAGACGGTGCGTGTGGCATCGGTGTTCTCGCACTTGGCGGGTTCGGACGAGGCGCAGTTCGATGATTTCACGATGGACCAAATCCGCTACTTTGATGCGTGCGCCGAGGAACTGAAGAAAGGGCTAATGGACGAAAGGTTAGAGGCTAACGTTAGCCATTCGCCGATTTTAAAGCATATCTGTAACAGTGCCGGTATTGAGCGGTTCACGGACTATCAGTTCGATATGTGCCGTCTGGGTATCGGATTGTACGGATTCTCGTTCGCGGGCGCGAAGTTGCGTAATGTATGTACGCTGCGCACGACGATCTTGTCTGTCAAGACCGTCAAAGCCGGTGAGACAATCGGCTACGGTCGTCATACGAAGTTGGACGAAGACCGGGTGATTGCGGTTATTCCGATCGGATACGCGGATGGTTTTGACCGCCGATTCTCGAACTACGGCGGCGAAGTGTGGGTGCGTGGCAAACGCTGTCCGGTAGTGGGCAATGTGTGCATGGACCAGGCGATGGTCGATGTGACCGGCACCGATGCCCGTCCGGGTGACAGCGCGGAGATCTTCGGCGAACATATGCCGTTGCAAGAACTGGCCGATAAACTCGGCACGATAACCTATGAGATTTTAACTTCCGTTTCCCGCCGTGTCCAACGTCTCTATTTCTACGAATAAGTTAACGATCGGTTACGGGTTACCGGTTACGGGTTACCGGACCGCGTCCGGAGGCGAATCGATCGTCCAGACCGATCTCACGTTCGCACTGAACGAAGGCGAGATGGTGTGTATGCTCGGTCCGAACGGCTGCGGCAAGAGTACGCTGTTACGTACGCTGGCAGGACTGCAGCCGGCGTTGTCGGGAGAGTTCTCGGTTATGGGTTACGGGTTACCGGTTACGGGTTACGGGTTACCGGTTACGGGTAGTAAGTGCATCGCTTTGGTGTTGACGGAGCGGGTGTCGCTGGAGAACACGACGGTGCATGATGTGGTGGCGATGGGACGATACCCGTACACCTCGTTCTTAGGCGGCCTGACGGCAGCGGACGAGGCGATCATTGAAGAGGCACTGGAAGCGGTGGGATTCGACAACATGTCCGCCATCGGACGCTCTTTCTTCAACGCGCACAGTGACGGTGAAAAACAGCGTATTCTGATTGCCAAAGCGCTGGCGCAGCAGACACCGATCATTCTGCTGGATGAACCGACGGCGCACCTGGATCTGCCGCACCGGATACTGATCTTACGCTTGCTGCGTAAGCTGGCACACGAGCAAGGCAAGACGGTGCTCATCTCCACGCACGAACTGGATCTGGCGCTGGCGTTGAGTGACCGGATTCTGCTCATGACCCCGCACAAGGGCATTCAGTTAGACACGGCTGAGGCGCTAAAAAAAGCAGACGCTTTCACGTCTGCCTTTGGAATGGATATCTTTAATCCGTTCGGATAATTACTGTACTTTTTGACCGGTAATGGTGAACAGCTCATCGTCACGGAGAATATAGACGTTCCCTTGACGAATGAGTTTCTGTGCCTTGTTGGCGGGGTTGACCACTACGTCCGACGTGTTGGTCGGGTTGTTCGATTGGTACACCGCTACCAGCACGATGCCGTCCGCCAGGTCACCCGGCAGCACTTGCCATTTGACGAAGGTAAAACCTTCGATATGCGGCTCATGGGGCACGGCCCAGGTCTGGGCTTCCATGTAATAAAGCGAACTGTCCGGTTTGAGATAGGTCACGTTCACGATCCGGTCTTCGAACAGCAGATCGGTCTGCACACCGATGATGTTATCGAAATCGCACCACACCGCTTTGGCGCGGTAGAGGTTGATATAGTCGATGGGCACATAGAGGATGCAGGTGTGCTTGTTGACGTTGTACACCGCCCGCTCCTGAAGCGTCTGCGGTGTGATGGCATAGTTATGAATGGCCATCAGTTTGGAGCAGTTGTAGAACGCATCCTGGTTGATGGTCGTGACCGAAGCCGGGATGATGACCTCTTCGAGCGCCGTTGAACCCTCCAGTACACTGGTAGCAAGCGTTGTGATGCCGGCCGGGAACTCAAAGTGCTTGATGGAGGTACAGAACGCGAAGGCGTAGGTGCCGATCGAGCCCACGGATGCCGGGATGGTTACGTCTTTGAGCAGGGAACAACCGTTGAAAGCGTACTGACCGATGGTCGTCAGGCTCTCGGGCAGAACGATGTTCTGCACCTTGTTCATGTTATAGCACAGGTAGCCCGGAATACTCTTCACACTGTCACCGAAGACGAAGGACGTGATCTGCGAGCTGGTGCTGTAGAACGGCGAACCATCGCCGGTACCGATGGAGCAGGTCTTGGGCAGCCAAGTGACCGAAGTGGTCGGGTTGCCTTTGAAGGCACCGCTTCCGATGGAAGTGACGGTGCTCGGGATGGTGATGGAGGCCAGTTTGCAGTATTCGAATGCCCGGTTGTTGATAGTCGTCAGGCCTTCATGCAGGGTCACATTGGCCAGTTTGGTACAACCGTAGAAAGCGTCCGTACTGATGGTGGTCAAGGTAGCCGGCAGTTCGATAGACTCCAGCGAGCTACAACCTTCGAAGAAACTGATAGGCAGGGTCTTCTGCGTCACCGGCAGGTTGATGGACTTGAGGTTCGTGCAGTAGTAAAAGGCATATTGGCCCAGAGAAGAAACCGAAGGCGGAAGCACGATGGTGTCCAACCGGCTCATTTTATAGCAGATATACGCCGGCACAATCTTCACGTTCGGACCGAAGGTGAAAGATGTGACCTTCGAACCGTTGCTGTTATAGAACGGAGAGTCTTCTCCCGTACCGGTACTAATGGGACTGCCGGACGGAAGCCAGGTGATTGACTTGAGAGGGTTGTTGTAGAAGGCCTTATTACCGATCGAAGTCACCGTACTCGGGATAATGATGGTATCCAGGTTACAGTATTCGAATGCCCGGGAGTTGATAGTCGTCAGGCCTTCCGGCAAGTTGATATCTCCTAATTTGGTACAACCATAGAAAGCATCTGTGTAGATGGCTGTAATGCTATTTGGCAGCGTCACCGACTGCAGGTTGGTGCAACTCTCGAAAGCCGATGTGCCGATTGTTACGACCGGGTAGGTGTAGTTGTTATACGTCACCGAAGCCGGAACATCCACCGAGGTGTATGCTTTATACGTGGACAGGTCCGAACTCTGGTCCTTGACCAAAGTCGCGGTCGTTGTACCTAATGAGTAATACAAACCGTTAATCTTGACGGTCTCTGCGAATGAGAGGGTGCAAGCCATGACGGCAAGCAGAGTAAGAATGATTTTTTTCATAAATGTTATTATTTAGTTTATTCGTTCTGCAGTATATAGGGTCGGTTTACCGTTCATCCTGCAGCCGATGAGGTAACTGTCTCCGCCGTCCTTGAGGCGGTATTTCTTCTTGAGTTGCTCCGGTGTCAGCGGATAATTGCGCGTGAGCACATTCGCTTGGCTGATTGGTAATTGGTGATTCTCTGCCACAGGGGCGCGATTAACTTCGTTTTTGGTGATTGGTGATTGGATTCTCCAAATACGCCCGGGGAAGTTCTCAACGAGCGTGTCGGACGCGTACAAATGCGTATTGACATCCAGTTTATGGAGCCCGAACCGCTCGGCTACCAACTTATACGCCCCGGCTTTGAGGATCGCCGCATTCGGTTCGTATATAAAGGCGAACGGCGAAGGGTTAATGGCTAATGGGCAGTTGGTCTCTTGTTCCTTCGTGAACACAAACGCCTTCTCCGGTTCGGCAAGGTCAATCGCTGTGATCTGTCCTGTGCCACCGCTTACCAACAACAGTTCTTTGACCTCGTTTTTTATCGCCACCACGTAAACTGACCACTGCGTACTGAAAACAGACAACTCTTTGACCGCTTGCGTGAGGTCCAACATGGGCGAGAGTTTGATCATCAGCCGCTTGCCGTGTGCAAGCAGGGTAGGAAGCAGTTCCACTACATTCGGTGTGCAGTCTGCCAGCCGGAAGACCTTACCGCCGTGACTATCCCGCCGTGCCGGGTCCATGAAGATCAGATCGTACTGTCCGGCTGTCTTCAGGAACGCTTCGGCGGAGGAGTTATGAACGGAAACCTTTGTACATCGTACATTGTCACTTTGTACATTAAAATTGTGTTCCGCAATTTTACATAATTCTTCGTTCTGCTCTACGTAGTCAGTGTGCGCGAAGTGTTCGCTGATGAAGTACGTATCTACTCCGTAGCCACCTGTCAAGTCCACCATCGTTTCTCCGCTTACCAGGCTTGCTTTGTAGCGTGCGGTGAGTTCGGACGAACACTGTTCGCAACTGAGGCGAACGGGATACCACCAATCATCAATCCCGGCGAAGGTAGGCAACTTGTCGGCAGTGCGCTCACGCCCTTCGACCTGCTGGAGAAACCAACGCCACTCCTCGTCCGAGAGGTGCTTGTACTTATTTCGCTGCAACGCCAAGTCTTGAACCAACATAATAATGCGCTAATATCTGTTCGTACGTGTATCCTTCTTCCGCCATTTGCGCGGCACCAATCTGACACAGCCCGGCTCCGTGACCCCAACCGTGACCGGTGAGAGTCCATGAGGGGTTACCGGTTACGGGTGACGGGTTATGGGAAACTTCAAACCAACTGCTGTACAGACAACTGCGGCTGAGCCACAGGCGGATCTTGAGTTCTTTGCCGATGACTTCGGTGTGTTTGGTGCCGACAATCTGCAGGCTGTCGATTCGTCCCGATGCCCCGCGGTGAAGCGGTATCAGGTCCACGATCTCCCCGAAGTCGATACCGGATTTCTCGCGAATGATCTGTCCCAGTTCGTCCGCGGTGTACGTCACTTTCCAGTCATGAAAATCCGTCGTTTCCTGGTCGTAGTCGTTCAGCACCAGTCGCAGGGTCTTGGCACTCACCCGGCCGCAGTAAGGGCACTCGACCGATTGGATATACGGCACATCGATGTCTTCCCAACAGGTGCGCCACACTTCGGAGCGTCCGCCGCAACACTTATAGTACCGGCAGTCACAAACCGCATCGTTGTACATCAGTACTTGGTGTGCCGTCTCCCGAACCGCTTGTACGGCCCGTTCGTTCATTCTTCGTAGTCCCTCGTACCGCTGACAATGATCATCAGCACAAAGGTCAAAACCTTCGTGCAATTTACGATTTGACGATTTACGATTTACGATTTGGCGAATGGCCCAGCTGCGGCTGATGACGGCGTGTGCTTTGAGCAGTTCCATCGGACTGTTGGCACTCATCTCCGAACTGATGACCGAACAGAGGTAGTCCTCCAGATCGAGCGTGTTGATGGCCGTTTGGGTGCCGTCGGGGTTGGTGCGGATCTCCAGTTGCCCGGCGAACTCTTGGTCCTCATAGCGGTCCCAATGAAAGCCAATACCGATGCGCACGTTCTTCAAAACGAACGTGTGTTCCCGCTGCTCAAACTCAATATGCGGCGCTGTTACTATACCAACTCTAATGTACAATTAAAATTAAAAATTAAAAATTAAGAATTAAGAATTCATTCTCGCCTGTAACTCCCATGTACGCAAGCGGTCTTTGTACCAGTTATTGCGGTTCATGGCGACGATGTCGCAGTTAGCATCGGAGTTATCTTCCCAGCGGCGGCAGTTATACAGCACGTCGTAGATACGTCCGATCGGGTAGTCGCGGCTGATGCGCAGACCGACCGCGTAGTCCTCACCGTACTTGGTGGTGGGGTAATTGATGGTGCGCAGCAGCGGCACATAGAATCCGCGCGGAGCACCGAGACCGTTGATACGCAGCGCGTTGTTACGGCCGTTGTCATCGGTCCATTCGCGGTGGTCAATCACACCCGGCGGTAAGATCTCTCCTGCCATGTTGGTCAGTTGGTAGGTTCCGATAACCATGCCAAATAGGGGTAAGGGGTTACGGGTTACGGGTGACGGGGCGCCTTCGAAAGCATCAATGAACTTCTGCACGGTCGTCTCGTCGAAATAGGTGTCGTCGGAGTCGAGTTGGATGGCGTACTTGCCACAACGCGGGTCATGAATGGCGACATTCCAGTTACCACCAATCGCATGCCAAGTGGGGTCTTGATGAATCAAGACCAATTTGTCATTTGTGATTTGTAATTTGTCAATTATCTCCGCGGTGCCGTCGGTCGAGTTATCATCGACTACGATCACGTTGAACGAATAGCCTTCGCGCACTTTCTGAGCAAGCGCACTATGAATCGCATCCGCAATCGTGCGGGCACGGTTCTTGCACGGAATGATGACGGAAGCGGTTACGGGATACGGGTTACCGGTTACGGGAAGTTCTTTATACTCGCCCGGTTTGAGGTACGCACCGATGCGTTTGAGATGGGCGGTGACGCATTGTTCCATCTCAATCTGCACCTGACGATTTCGCGGGTCGACGTAGTCGAACAGTTTCTCACCGGACTTACGCGTATCCGTTTCAACTTCGTAGTATAGGTACTCCGGTATATGTTCGAGTTTCTCGGCGCGGAGTCTTAAATCGTATAAGCCTGCGAACTCATACTCCGTGTCCATCTGTGCGACCAGTGCTTTCAGTTTCTTCGTGTCCCACAGGAGCACGGCACCGAAATCGAAATCATCGCGCAGCGCACCGATCTGGTAGTCAATAACAGGCGCCTCGGTAATTTTTAATTCTTCATTTTTAATTTTTAATTTATTAAAATGGTCTGCATAGACCATCGTGGCACCGGTCATCTCCATCACTTGCACCATACGTTCCTGTCCCAGATAGACCCATTCGATACCGGGTTTGAGACAGATCATGGTGTACGGTTCGGTTGTTTGTTGTGCGATCTCTTTGATCGCTTTGGTCGAGCAGACTCTGCCCGGTAAATAAAAAGTAGATATCATCAAATTTCAAATTTCAAATTTCAAATATCAAATTTATTCCGTCGTCGGAATAATAGCATCTTTATGGTACTCTTTGAGGCCCTCAATCGGGTCCTGCAGAATAGTGCCGAGCGGCAGCCCTTCTGCTTTCATCGCCTCTTCCAGGATCGGGCGGTAGTAATACGCAATCGAACCCACGAAACCGATTCCATTGGTGATTGGTGATTGATCATTGGTCATTGGAAAATACTGCACGAGGTTGCGGCGAATGAAGGAAACGAAGTGGTCATAGACAAGGTCATGGATACGCTTGTCCTCGATATGGTCCGCGCAGAACTTGGACAGTTTGGCCAGGAAGCGGTTCGGGAAGGGTTGACGGTACACTTTCTCGAAGATATCCGGCATGGAGGTCTCGTACTCCTTGAAGAACGCCTCTTTGAGGTCATCGCCCAATTGGTTCTTGAGCAGGTCGCCCACGAGCCGTTTGCCCAGCACGGCAGCCGAACCCTCATCACCGAGGATGTAACCGAGCGAAGGTACGTTCCATTCGATGTTCTCGCCGTTGTAGTAACAGCTGCCGCTACCTGTTCCAAGGATGCACGCCACACCGGCGTTGTGCCCCAGCAGACCACGAGCCGCACCGACCATGTCGGACTCAACCTGTATCTGCGCTTTCTTAAACACCATCTCCAGCGCTTTCTGCACAAACACCTTCTTCTCCGGCGTACAACCGGCTCCGTAGAAGAACACGTGCGTCAGCGTACCGGCCCAAAGGAGCGGCGCGATCTGCGGCAACAATTGGTTGCAGATGCTGTTTCTCATCGCATCACAGGTTTGAAACATAGGATTGATACCGTCTGTGCGGAAATCCGAACATTGACCACTCGCTGTGACCAAACACCAATGCACTTTTGTGCTTCCACTATCGGCGATTAATATCATATTAATGAACAATTAATAATGAATAATGAATATTTTCGCTGCAAAATTACAAAAATATTTTGGTATATGCAAATTTTTTTGTATCTTTGCGCCAAATTTGAATTTTTAATCTGTTAATACTATGAATTCTTTCAGTCAACAAGACCTTGAGCAATTGGCAGCTCGGGGCATCTCTGTAGAGAAAGCGGAGGCTCAGTTGGAGTGTTTCCGTAATGGTTTTCCTGAGTTGGATATCGTAGCTCCGGCTTCAACAAAGAAGGGCATTCTGGCACCGAAGCGTGCCGAGCAGGACGCGTATATCGCAGCCTGGGAGCAGTACCTCAAAGAGGGACATAAGATCCTTAAGTTCGTGCCGGCATCGGGTGCAGCGAGTCGTATGTTCAAGAACCTGTTCCAGTACCTGGAGGATGGCATTGAGACGCCGTTCATTCAGGATTTCCTGGCACACAAGGATCAGTTCGCTTTCGGTCCGCAACTTGCCGGTAAGGAAGGTCAGGAAGCAGTGCGCTACCTGCTGTACGATATGCATTACGGAGACCTGCCGAAGGGTCTGTTGCTGTTCCATAAATACCGCGACGGCGCGCGTACGCCTGCGTTGGAGCACTTGGTAGAAGGTGCGCAGTACTGTAAAGGCGAAGGGCGAAAGGCTAATGGCGAAAAGGAGATCGTTTATCTGCATTTCACCGTCAGCCATGACCATCTGCCGCTGTTCCGTCAGCATATCGCGGACAACCTCAAGAAGTTCGAAGACAAGTACGATGTGAAGTACGATGTGACGTTCTCGGAGCAGTTGCCGAGCACGGATACGATTGCGGCTAACCCCGACGGCACGCCATTCCGCACCAAGGACGGTAAGCTCCTCTTCCGCCCGGGTGGACACGGTGCGCTCATTGAGAACCTGAATCAGCAGGACGCCGATATCGTTTTCATCAAGAACATCGACAACGTCGTGCCTGATCGGTTGAAGAAAGATACGATTCGTTACAAACAGATCCTTGCCGGTGTACTCGTGACCGAGCAGAAACGCGTGTTCGAGGCGCTGAAAGACCCGAACCTGAGCGACGAGGAGCGCGCTAAGTTGAACCGTCCTATCCGTGTCTGCGGCGTGGTGAAGAACACCGGCGAACCCGGTGGCGGACCGTTCCTGGTACGTGAGGCAGACGGCTCGATCAGCTACCAGATTCTTGAATCGACCCAGATCAGCGATCCGGAACTGATGAAACAGAGTACCCACTTCAACCCGGTGGACCTCGTTTGCGCCATCCGTGACTACGAAGGCAAGCCGTTTGACCTGCCCAAGTACGTGGACCCGCAGACGGGCTTCATCTCCAACAAGTCGAAAGACGGTAAGGAGCTGCTGGCACTCGAGTTACCGGGTCTGTGGAACGGTGCGATGAGCCGCTGGAACACCATCTTCGTCGAAGTGCCGGTTTCGACCTTCAACCCCGTGAAGACGGTGAATGATTTGCTCAGAGAGCAACACCAATAAAGGTGAAAGGTGAAAGGCTAAAGGAAGGGCTGCCCGAAAGGACAGCCCTAATTTTTCATTCTTAATTTTTAATTTTTAATTTTAATCAAAGCACCACTTGACTCCCACGCAGGGGTTGCACATGAACCCTGTGCCGGGAACGCCTCCGGTGAAGTTATAACTGAACTCGATCTCCGTGCCGATGTTGAGGTTCGGACACTTGAACCAGCGTCCGACGTTGTACCACAGTTGCGGTTCGGAGATTAGCACGAACGACTGTCCGTTGGCAAAACGCTGTCCCCATATATCGAGGAAACCGGAGAAGCGCAGACCGGGTAGGGTGCAGAAATCGTCACAGCCCCACACGAACGTGAACTGCAGCGGCACTTGGTTAGCGGTTTTGTTATAGTCATCGACGATGTATTTGTACAACAGCTCCAGGTTGAAGATGTTCTTGTAGTCGGCCGTGTGCAGGCAGTAGTTGAGTCCGACGAGTGCGGCGTGGTTGATGCCGTAGCCGCGGAGGTCTCCCACCGCATCCTTGTACACACCCAGACCGCCGTTGTACTCGACCTGTACGCTCAGGTCCTTGACGGGCGTGTTGCCCCAGAAATTGAGACAGCGCGCAATCTCCGTGTACGCCATGAACGGGGTGTTGTTCGGGTCGTTGGGGTGGATAGCGTAGTCGAGGTCGACGAACGCGAAGGTGTTGCCCCAGGGATCGGGGTAGAACAACTCGAGGGTAGTTGTCACACGGGGCGAACGCTGATTCGCGCACGCCGTTCCCATACTACCGAAATCGTAGTACAACTGCAGGTTCGTGCCTGCTTGGCAAGGTGAAAGGTGAAAAATGAAAAATGAAAGGAGTAGAGCAGTTTCCCGCCCTAACTTCCTTCCATATTTCATCCATTGTTTTTTCAATTTTCAATTCTCAATTTTCAATTCTCACTCTCTTCCTCTTCCGGTTCGTTCACCAGGATGTTCTTTACCTCCCAGGTCGGGCAGGTCTGACCGGCTTCGGTCTTGTAGCAGAAGCCGATGTAGATGGTCTGATTGTTCCATGCGCTCAGGTCCATACGACCGGAGTTGTAGTACGTCCAGCTGTTGGCATCGGGCACACCGGTGGTACCGTTCCATTCGTTCCACGGCAGTTGGGTCCAGGTAGCCGAATGAACATCGTCCGTGAAGTCGGTCGAGACCCAAACGGTGATCTGCTGCTCACGGGTCTCATCGGTCGGACCGTAGTTGAGCGCGTGGTCGAAACTGAGGGCAGGAGCGGTGGCGTTCTTGAGCTTGATCTTCGGTGTCACGAACCATCCTTCACCGTAGTGCGGACCGCCCGAATACGCGGAACCGCGCATGCCGTACAGGTTATCGAACCGCCAGATGTAACTGATGCCGTCCTCAAGGTCGTAGTGGAACAGCTGGATCTTACCCAGGTTACCTTCGCCGGCAACCGCCTGTTTGTAGTACGTGGACAGGTTCGCCATCCATCCGCTGCCGAGCATGAATGACATGGTCTCTTCCACGATGCCGGTGGTAGCGTTCCATGCCTCGCCGTCAAACGTGTATTCGGTAGCGACATAGAGTTTGGAGGTCTTGTCGTAGTTCATGAGCACCACTACCTGATCCGCTACAGCGTAGGGGTAGGTGTTGGTGAGCCATTTCTCGGCCTGACCGTTGACCGATGCCGGCAGGATATGTACATCCACTTCGCTCGAAGTGTACACTTCCCACAGGAAACCGTTCTTGTAGATATAGAGCACTTCCTTGGTTGTCACCGGACCGCCTACTTCCTCTGCGAAATTATACTTCGCACCGCACAGGTAGTCATCTTCCACCATCGGCAGAAAATCCGTCACCATGTACTCGTTGGCGGGGGTGAGGTAATTGGTCTCGTCGCCGTAGATAGCCTTGTAGTCCTTGGACTTCATCTCGTACTGAATCGTCTGGTTGTACAGATCCAGATAAGCCGGTTGACCCTCGTAGGTCAGGTAGGTGATGTTACACATCGAACCCGGGTCAAACTGCGGGTACTTGTTGTAGATGAATGCCGGCACGTACATATCGGCCGAAGCCATGTCGTTGAAATAGCGCTTCTCACCGACGGCAGCCAACGAGGTGGAGTAGATCGTTGTCTCGTTGATCGAGTCCTGATCAGCCGCATATTTCTTGTTCGTCTTGTTGTCGGCAATCGTCTTGTAGTCATCGGAGGTCAGCGTGTAGTCGATGGTCTTGACTACTGCGATCTGCGGATCACCGTTGTCCATGTATTTCTCATCGAAATAGTTCTCACAGGATGTACAAAGTGACAATGTACCAAGTACAAAGGCTGCGCCTAAAATATATGTCTTTTTCATAATGCTAAAATTCTTCATTTTTAATTTTTAATTCTTAATTCTTAAAACTGAAGTTTTAAGCGAATGTTCCACTGACGTCCTTTGTTGTAGAAGAAATAGATATTATCCTTCGTGTTCTCGGAGACGGTCTGTGTGGCCGTGTTGGCGGACCATGCTTTCTCGATGTAGTACTGGTTGAGTACGTTGGTCACGTTTCCGCCGATGGTAGCGCGGAGCGGCCCCATGTCGAACGAGTAGCTGGCGCGCAGATCCAACGAACCGCCGATCGGGCAGCGGTACGGCTCCACGATGTTCATCTCCTTACCCAGGTTCAGGTTGCTACCCGAGAACGAGTAGTAACTGTAGTTACGGTCGTACAAGGTGTACTCACCGCCGATGCGGAAGCCCTTGAACGGCTTGAACAGGATACCGAAGTTAGCGGTCGTCTGTGCCTGGCCTCCGACGTGAATACCCTTCATGTTGATCTTCGCCCACGCATGGTCATCGGCACCGATCGTGGTGCGTTTGCCATCAGCGGTCATGGCGAAGCCGTGTTCGTCGTATGCACGACCGATCACGCTGTCGCTGTCCCATTTCCAGTCACCGATGGAGAACATCGCGCTCAACTCGAGCCATTTGGTCGGACGGGCCTTCGCCTCGAACTCGATACCCATGTGACGGGCATTGACACCGGTCATGTTCATGTAGAACTGCGTCTGGTCCGGGTCGGAGAGGTTACCGTACTTGGTCATGGTCTTATCCATCCACTCGGTGAAGTATCCGTTGACGTGGATAGAAGCGTATTGGTTCTCAAATCCGTAGCCGACCTCTACGCTGGCGATCTTCTCGTTCTTCGCCTCGTTGTTGATGGCGTTGGACGTGCTGACCGACATGTAGATAGCCTGGTATTTCGGGGCGCGGCTGATGAAACCGGCGTTGAGGAATACATTGTGGTACTTGGCGAACTTATAGTTGATACCTCCTTTGATGGTTCCACCTACGCGTACGACCGAGTCACGTGCGGTGACGTTGTTGTAGTAGTAGCGGTCGGTACGCCAGTTGTGGTTGAGGCTGACCGAAGCGTTGATGAACGCGGAGAGGTTGTTCTTGCTGTACTCGAGGCTACCGAACACACCTTCCTGCACGATCGTACCGGTGTAGTCACGGTAAGCGATGTCGCCTACACCCAGTTTCTCGTTCACCCATTCGGGGTTGAGACGGTTCGGGTTGTTCTCGGCCAGCACGCTCGAACGGGTTGCGTCGATGTAGTAACTGCCACCGAACAGGTCGCTGATGACTGCTTGGTGAATACCCTGATACCAACGGATATCCACACCGGCTGTCAACTCGAGGCAGTCGAGGAACTTCTTGTCATAGGTCGAGACGAGTCCTACCCAGTTGTGGTAGTTACGGTTCTCGCAGATCACCAACTCAGAGCCGTACTCCGAAGCGGCGTTGATCTCCTGCACCATGGCGTAGTCGAACATGCCGGTCACCGGGTCACGGAAGGTCGTCGTCACCTCACCGTTGTACGCACCGCGGGTCAGGTCACTGTAGCTGTATTTGGAGTTCAGACCGTTCTCGGCCGTACGACCGAAACCGCGTCCGATGGAAACGTAAGCGGTGGTGGATAGCGAACTGTTGTCGTCGATCTGCCAGATATGGTTGAGGCTGATCTGCGGTTTGTGGTACTGGTTGTAGTTGGTACCCGCCTGCTTGCCGTCCTTGCCGATACCATAGGACGGGTTGTACTGACGACGGTCCATTCCGCTCGGCATGTACTGTGCCACGCGGTTCCATTCGGCGAGTGTCAGCGCGCCCGAACTACCGCTCGGACGGGTCCAGTGCCACTGCGGAGCACCGAAACCGGTGAGGCTCAACTGATGGTTCTCGTTGATACGCTTCGATATATTAGCGAAGTAACTGTATCCCTGGAATCCCGTTCCCTGGATGTAACCATTACCCCAGGTGCGGCTACCCATCACGGTGATTGCCCAGCCGTTCTTCATCAGACCGGTTGAAACGGAGAACAGCACTTTGTTGTATCCGTCATTTCCCATGGCGTAACTGAGTGTTCCGCCTTTCTTGGCATCGATACCGCGGGTGACGATGTTGATCGTACCACCAACGGACGGAGCCGACAGCTTGGAGGCACCCATTCCGCGCTGGGTCTGCATGATGCTGGTCACGTCGCTCAGACCCTGCCAGTTGGACCAATAGACCGTACCGCCTTCCATATCGTTCATCGGCACACCGTTGATCATGGTTGCTACGTTGGTGTTGTCGAAACCACGCATCCAGATCTCCGAGTCACCCCAACCGCCACCTTGGCCGTTAGCGTGTACACCCGGGGTGTTCTTCAGCACTTCCGGGAACTCGAGTCCGGCTACACGCTCCTCGATCTCGATTGCCGAGATCTGGCTGACGGCTACCGGTGTTTGTTGCGTACGAGCCATCTGACCCGTGATCGTCACATCTTCCAGCGTGACCGCTTCCGGCTCCAGACGGAGCACGCCAAGGTTACCTTTCTTGGCATTGATCTCAAGGGCTTGGTAGCCGACATACGAGAGATGCAGTTTAGCACCTTCCTGCACGGTGATCGTGAAGTTACCGTCCAAGTCGGTGACGTTACCATTGGTCGTGCCCGCTTCGAGAACCGACACACCGATCAACGGTTCGCCGGTCACAGCGTCTTGCACATTACCTGTCACTTTCTGTGCCTCGGCGAACAGACTAAACGCCATTGTGAGACACGTCATTAAAGCAATGATCTTTCTCATAAAAGAGGGATTAATGATTGTTTGTTATTTGTATATTGAGTTGAGCAATTGTGCCAAGCGGATACCCGCTATGTACAACTGTTTTTCCATAGGCGCATGCCACGCGTATATATAATGATAGGTGTTCCCGTCCCAAGTCTCCTGATAGCGGTAGATGGCATCGGTCACGTGGTAAGTCTCGACCAGCAACTCCGCGTCGCTTTTCTGCTCGATCTCCGGCTTGAGATGTTTGTACAGGTCCTGGATCATCTGCGCGTACTCGGTGTAACTGTAGCCCTGGCTCTCAATGAGCTTCGAGTCCCAAACGGAGTGCAGGTTCGTCTCGCGTCCAAACCATTTCATCTTCACTTTGTTGGCCCCTTTGTCATCCATATGCGCTACATGCACCGGACAGTACCGGTCGCCCGAGAGGTGAATGACGAACCGGAGGGTGTGCACATTCGCCTTTAGCCTTTCGCCCCTCACCTCTGTTTCGAGACTATCCAAGGCTCGAAAGAGACTCCCTCCTTCGGTGGGGTAGTGTATCATCGCGTCGGCTACGAGGCTGTCGCTCATGCCGGCATCAAAATCCTGAAAATGCCATCCATCCTTGATGCTCTGCGGATAGATCGTGTCACTCTTGATCTCGTCCGGCCAGTTGGCCCAGTAGATCATGCCCCGCTCGCCGAGGATCTTATCGATCTGTTTGCGGGCTTTGGGAGTCAGGTTGTCATACGCTATCTTAGCGATGATCCGGTGTCCTTCCTGCCCCCAACCAAACGCCGGGAGACAGTACATGACCATGCATGCACTGACCGTTACAAAGAGAAAAAAGCGCTTCATAAGATGATTGTTACAAAATCGGGTGCAAAGTTACAAAAAAATTTCCGAATTTGCAAGATTTTAATGATTTTTTTATGGATTTTTTACCAATCTTCGTGCAAGCAGTTACATGCGCGTCCGACACCGCGGTGTGCATCGTACGGTGAGATGGCGTACGAGATCTTGATCCCGAAATCCAACAGTTTGGCGTTCGACACTAACTTACGCTCTTGCCGGTTCGCTTCCATGACGGGTGTCAGCAGCCGTTGCAGCGGGAACCCGTCCCGTGTGTCGGATAGCATGATCAGACTCTCGGCGTTGCTCTGACTCGGTTTGTAGGGCGTGAAGCAGTAGTCGAAATAAGCACCCACCAGCAGGTACGAACGGTACTTGGTCGCCCAGGTGTTGAGCGGAATGGCGTAACTGAGCTCCATCGACAGCCACCACTGCACCTTCGGCATCGTCAGTTGCCCTGTGTTGCGCATGCTAAAATCCCGCGAAGCGGCCAACGGATAGGACTCATACACGCGGTTGTCGTAGTCCAGGTAGTACACGGACAGAGCGGCCTGATCAACCGTCTGTTTCCAGGAGTTAGCAAGCGGGAAAGTTGCTTTCGTACCTACCAGGAAAAGGACGTTCTTTTTCGAGAAAGCCACCTGCAGCGGGACGCCTAAGGACCAGATCGAGTAGGTCTCGTTCAATAGACCGATGCTGTAATCGATCTCCATTAGTTGGTTCTCGACGTCTATGGTAGAGTAGGAGTCTTCGTAGTCTGTTTTGCCGAACCCGGCATGGTGGTTATCCGCCATCACACCGGTACGGAATCCGATGACGCGGGGCGATAGATAGGTGTAACACAGCTGTGCGCCGGCATGGTAGCCCAACTGCTTGTTCACATAGATCGTTTGCGTGCTCCATCCCGCTGCTCCTCCATGCAACCCGAACTCAAACAGATGCTCAGCATACGCTCCCATCGGCAGCAACAGCAAGCACAGAAAACCTATACTCCGTCTCATAATACTATTTTTTTCTCTGTCCATGTTTTATCTCCTTGCCTATACACGATGAGGTATAAGCCCCGTCTCATTGGTTCCTCGTTCACTAACATTCCGCTCCAGTTATAGATCCGTTTGGTGACCGGAAGAGGTGCTTGCGGCTCACCGATCCCGAGGATGTTGGACCAGATGTATTGGTCATCATTGTCCACGGCTTGGTCTAACTGAATCTGCAGTTGGAACACGCCGCACAGTTCGTTCTGTTCGGAGTAGTCATCGCCGGTTGCACCGGGTATCGGCTCGCCGTTCTTATACCATTGGAAGGCAAGGAATTGCCGGTCGGGGAAGAAACGGCGCAGTGCAGGGTAGTCCAGCAGTAATTGCCAGTTGTACTTGTTGACGATGATCGGGTAGAGGCGTTCGCAGTGGAAGGTGTCCAAGGTTAACGTAATGACCTCTCCGGTGCAGTTCTCCCATCGGTGATGCCGGTATTCCAGTTGTTGGATGCCCGTCTGCTCGTAGAGCAGCATTGTGTCCCGGAAGAACCAGAGGAACGGCATGAGCGTGTCGCAGATGGCCGAATCGATGGTTATGTACTGAATGTCCGGACAGCAGATTTTCGTCCGCAGCGTCTTGTGCACATACAAACTGTCATCGTCGTCGATGTCCGTCAGCGTATCCACCACAGAGCCAGTCGTGGACCATATGTGTTCGCGCCAAGCGAGGCTGTATGCCAGCAAGGTGTCGCAAGCTAAGGTGTCCCAATATTGTTCCACGGCGGTGTTGCAATACTTCGTCTCCAAGTGGAACGGTTCACTGATCGAACGGCACTTGCTGTAAGCCATCCACCCCGTCTCGGAAACCGCCACTTTATACCAACCTTCATGGTACTTGTGTACGGTGTCAATGGTGTAAACCAATTCGGAGGCTCCGTCTATCTCGGTGTACGCACCGTCTTGGGTGGCGGAGTAGTACCACTGGTATTCGGGATTGCGTAGGATGTCGTAGTTCTCGTATTCGGCTTGCAAGGAATAGGGCTGTTTGCGGCATGCCGGATTATCTATATTGCTAATGATGATCGGCTCCAGGCAGAGGCGTGTCTCTACATCTGACAGATACAACGGCGTGCCGGAAGCGCCGCTCTCATTGTTCCGTATGGACCAGCGGATGTTACTGATGCCGGCCGGCACGGTGAAAGTCGTGCCGACTTGTAACGAATCGGCAGGGATGTCTCCGGTGTCGTACGCAGCCAACTCTTGGTCGGTGTCCATGTCGGTAAAACGCAGCAGCAAGCGGTTCTCAGGGTGGTTGGGTTGTAGGTTGACGATGAACGATAAGTCCATGTGTTCGCACAAATCCGTCAGGTCCGCGCTGTAGGTGCTCTCGCTGCCGTCCTGCGCTTCGTCGTGAATCAAGATGCCTTCCGGACAAAGAATAGGCGGGCAGTCCTCGATGACGAAGAACTTGAACGGTTCGCTGACCGAACGGTAGAATTCGTTCTCCACATTGCCGGTACCGGAGACAGCCACTTTGTACCAACCTGTATGACGCGGTTTGGCTTTCAGTTTCAGTTCGCTTTCGGTACCTTCGGTCAGCGGCGTCCACGTGAGGCTGTCGGTCGAGAAATACCACTGGTACTCCAGCGGTTCAGTGAACGAACCATCGTTCTCAAACAGTGCACGGAAGATGTTCTTGGTATCCACACAAACGGTGTCGGGTGCATCAATGGTGACAGGGGGCACGCAGAGACGCACCTCAAAACTATCGGCGTTGGCGTTATATCCATTCGAGGTCGCGAAGGTGATCTCGTCAATTCCATCAGGAATGGTGTAGGTGATGCCCACTTTATGGCGTTCGATCGGTGTATCGACATTTTCCTCATAATGAGCTAGTTCTGTAAAATCTGTAAAAAATGTGCCATGACTGAGAGATAATAGAACCGGATACTTTGTGACCACAGAGAACGAGATGGTTGAACCGGGGTAGAAACCGCTGACGGTTCTACTAAACCGTGCCCACCCACCGGTGGAGGGAATAAAATAGACAAGTTGTCCGTCCTCGCACAAGTCATAGGGCAGTACTTCCATCCACTGCGGCTCGCTTACGGCACTGTGCGTGCCGCCCCGGTCGCCTGCATCGAACACTGCCAATTTGTACCAACCGTTGTAGGTCGGGTCGTAGGCGGTCATCGTCCATTCCGGAGTGATAGCACCTTGGATGGGGTACCAGTCGATGCTATCTTGGGAAAAATACCATTGGTACTCTTTCGGTTCTATGAACTCACAGTTGTTGTCATGCGTTCCCGAGAGCGTGACTTGACTGCCGGCAGGGACACTGTCCGGAACCTCAATGAGGACCGGGGGGTGGGTACAAGCGGGTAGGGAGATGTTGAACGCTGAGGCCTCGGAGGTCTTGCCGATGCGCAGGATATAGGCACTGAACCCGGCTCCGCTCTCTGCGATCATCTTGCTGGCCGTGTAGGCGGAGATACCAATCTCATAGGTTACAAATCCGTCTTTCTCCATACGAGATACAGCGCCTCCGTCATCCTGTTGGAATGAGGATAGCGGAATATTGTTATATTTCACATTCGCTTCATCTTGCAGCCGCGTTGTGACGAGCAGCGAGAATCTCCACGGCGAGTTATTCTCCACCTGCTCCAACATCCACCGTGTATCCTTGGCCATGTTATCAACCGGCGTGATCTGTACCATGGACGGGTCTCCTACGTTGTTATTGATATCAGCACCTGTGGTATATAGATGGCAGCAAGTGGGTTGCGAGGTCTCGATATGATGAATCTGTAACTCCTGCAAGGGGGTGTGTAACGTGCGCTCGTATGTCTCTCCGGCTTTCAGAGTAGTCACCAGCGTTTTGCCGCCGTAACCGCCGTATAGATATACATCGGTATCATCATACAAAGCTGTTATTCGATAGATGTTATGGACCAGTCGGGTACTTAAGGGCACGATGAACTCTTTGCCCCATGTATCGGTCGGCAGGGCCTGTTCCCAGACGAAGTCTGACTCTTCGGCAGTAGCAGGGATACGCGTGAGGGTGTTGCCCTGAAACACCGCCACCACCTTGTCCGACTCAACCAGCGTGCCGGAGACATCGTTGGTGTAGTCGTCCGGCTGAAAGAGTAGCACTTCGTTCTCCTGCAGGTACAAATCCGACGTGCGACCGGCGGGAATAATGGCGTTGTTACGGCTGACGCAGCGGAGTGGCACCTTCGGTGTAATGACCACGTTCGTGTAGTTCTCAGTCCCGACGACGGTGAACTGCGAATTACCTTGTACGCCTTGCACCATGTATTTTGTTCCCAGCAGGTGTTTGGGCAGGATCATCGTCTCGGCTCCGGAAGTGCCACTATGCACCCACACATGCAGGTAACAGGCTGCGGTAGAGTGAAAATGTACGCCTTGGAGCACGGCGTCATTGACATTTCGCAGGCTGCCTGCCAAATTATTATACGTATCAAAGTGAAAGATCTTATCTCCGGTCGAGGACGGCACAGAGAGTGTCAGATCCCCGGCTTCTATCGCACAGACAGTAAAACCGCAGTACTTGTTCGTTTGTATAACAGCATTCCCGTTTTCGTTCCAGTGGTCGAAGAGTGTGAAGTAGAAATCATATCCGGCGGCAGGGGTCGGCGGGTTCGTTTGCGCTACCATCGGCAGCGTAAGCAAAACGCTAAGAACTATGTAACACAAGCGCTTCATTCGAACCCCCCTGCAATTTTGCCCGCAAAATTACAAAAATTATTTTACATATGCAAATTTTCAGTTGGGAAAATAGTTGGGAAATTTATTTGTAGATTAACAAACGCAGCAATGTTGTTGTTCAAATTGGAAATAATGTGATTTTTAAAATGAGAAGATGCATGTGTAATATATTGCATATGTGATAATTATGCGTTTGTAAATTTAACAAAGTCTAGGATTTGTCCGAAGCAAGTCTGTTCCGCGGTCGATTCGCCCTGTTTTTTACGCCGATTTTGGGTAGAAAGTCGTAAAAAATGCCTTTTTATTTGCGTATGTCAAAAAAAAGCACTAATTTTGCAGTCGCAAAATCAGCGATATGGAAAAGATCAGTAAGGCACAGATAAAACTGGTGCGCAGTCTGCAGCAGAAAAAGTTCCGCGATGAACTCGGCTTGTTCGTAGCGGAAGGGGAGAAATGTGTATCCGAACTCACCAAGGCTTTCGAGATACAATTTAAAATTAAAAATTTCGAATTAATATCTCGTGAAGCGGACGATGATGTTCTATCTGCCACACCGACCGAGATCGAACAGATGAGTGGACTGCGGACACCACAGGGAGTGGTGGGTGTTTTTAAAAAACGCCCGATTGGAGATTGGAAATTGGAGATTGGAGATTTAATCCTTGCCCTCGACGGCATTCAGGACCCGGGAAACATGGGGACGATCATTCGGACCTGCGATTGGTTCGGGGTGCACGATATCGTGTGCTCACGAGACACCGCCGACTGCTACAACCCCAAGGTGGTCCAAGCTACGATGGGAGCATTAGCGCGCGTACGTGTTCATTATGTGGATTTGCCGGAGTGGTTGCAGGAATTAAAAATTAAAAATGAAGAATTAAAAATTTTTGGCACGCTGCTTGAGGGCAAGGATATGTATGAGGTATTAAAGGCTAATGGCGAAGGGTTAAAGGCGAATGGTATCATCATCATGGGCAATGAAGGAAACGGGATCTCGCAAGAAGTGCGGAAGCTGATCACGGTGCCTATCCGCATCCCCTCTTATCCAAAAAACGGTGCTTCCGAGCACTCCGGAAAAAACGAAGAGGCTCCCGAAGTTATCGAAAGTCTCAACGTTTCTATCGCAACGGCTATCGTATTAGCAGAGTTTAGAAAAACAGCCGACTAATGATAGCCGGCTGTTTCTTTTAGTAAGCACTCATCTGCTCTTTCACCGTGTTATTGATGAAATCTGCGAACTCCTGAATGGTCATCTGACCCTTCTCCTCTGCGCCTTGCTGGCGAACGGATACCAGTCCTTGTTCTGCCTCTTTCTCACCGACGATCAGCATGTACGGGATACGCTTGAGCTCGTTGTCACGGATCTTACGACCCAGTTTCTCGTTGCGGTCATCTACGATGACACGTACGTCCTGCTGCTCCAGAATCTCTTTCACTTTCCATGCATACTCGTTGCTCTTCTCGGAGATGGGCAGTACGACTGCCTGATCCGGCGTGAGCCAGAGCGGGAACTTACCGGCCGTGTGCTCAATGAGCACGGCTACGAAGCGCTCCATCGAACCGAACGGTGCACGGTGAATCATGACCGGACGGTGTTTCTGGTTGTCCTCACCCGTGTACTCGAGTTCGAAACGCTCCGGCAGGTTGTAGTCCACCTGGATCGTACCCAACTGCCAACGACGACCGAGTGCATCCTTCACCATGAAGTCGAGTTTCGGACCGTAGAATGCTGCCTCACCCGTCTCTTCACGTGCCGGCAAATTCATTTCCTTACAAGCCTCGCGGATGGCGTTCTCTGCGTGCTCCCAGATCTCGTCTGAACCCACGTATTTCTCGTGGTTGTTGGGGTCACGAAGCGAGATCTGTGCCTCGTAGTTCTCGAAGTTGAGCGCCTTGAAGATGATGTTGATGATCTCCATGACGCGGATGAACTCCTGCTTCACCTGGTCCGGACGGCAGAAAATATGGGCATCGTCCTGCGTGAACGAACGCACGCGGGTCAGTCCGTGCAGCTCGCCGGATTGCTCATAACGGTACACAGTACCGAACTCTGCGCAGCGGAACGGCAGATCTTTGTACGAACGCGGGCTGTTTTTGTAGATCGCACAGTGGTGGGGGCAGTTCATCGGCTTGAGCAGATACACCTCACCCTCTTCCGGCGTAGTGATCGGTTGGAACGAATCCTTGCCGTAGTGATCCCAGTGGCCGGAAGTCATATACAGCTGCTTGGAGCCGATATGCGGCGTGATGACTTGCTGGTAACCGTAGCGTTTCTGGATCTTCTTGAGGAAGTCCTCCAGACGCAGACGCAGCGCTGTTCCTTTCGGCAGCCAGATCGGCAGACCCTTTCCGACCATATCGGAAAACATGAACAGCTCGAGCTCCTTACCGATCTTACGGTGATCCCGTTTCTTGGCTTCCTCGAGCAGTGCCAGATACTCATCCAACATCGCTTTCTTGGGGAACGAGATACCGTAGATACGGGTCATCATCGGACGTTTCTCGTCGCCGCGCCAATAGGCAGCAGAGCAGCTGAGCACTTTGACGGCCTTGATCGGCTCGGTGCTGAGCAAGTGCGGACCACGGCACAGGTCGGTGAACGCACCCTGTGTGTAGGTGGAGATATGTCCGTCTTCCAGTTCGGAGATCAATTCACATTTATAACTCTGACCCTTGTCGCCAAACGCCTTGAGTGCGTCCGCCTTGCTGATCGAACGTTTCACGAGCGCCTCTTTCTTCGCCCGCAACTCCATCATCTTGTTCTCGATAGCTGCGAAGCTGGTGTCGTTGATCACTACGCCCTCGGGTGGCATCACATCGTAGTAGAAACCGCTCTCGATAGCCGGTCCGATACCGAACTGGATACCCGGATACAACTCCTGCAGCGCTTCCGCCATGAGGTGCGAACTGGTGTGCCAGAAAGCGTGCTTCGCTTCCTCATCCTCCCACTTGTGCAACTTAATGGCTGCATCCGCCTCGATGGGGTGATTCAACTCGACAATTTGGTCATTGACTGATGCGCAAAGAATGTCTTGCGCGAGACGACTGCTGATAGACTCAGCGATCTGTAACGGCGTCACGCCGTTCTCATACTCACGGACTGAACCGTCCGGAAAAGAAATTTTAATCATATTAAAATAAACCTACAAATGTTTACGGCATGGGGCTCACAAACGCCCCTTTGCACAAAATTCGCTGCAAAATTACAATTTTTCTTGCACATATGCAAATTTTTTTGTAATTTTGCAGGCTATTTTTATAAATTGGAAGGTGAAAGGTGAAAATTGAAAAACAAAATAGGATAAAAAGGTCAGGATGGATAGTCCTTTCATTTTTCATTTTTCATTTTGTGTTTTATTCCTGCAACACGACCAAGTTCGTGCCGCAGGATCAGTATTTGCTCAACAAAGCGCGCGTGACCTGTACCGATGATAAGAACGTCTCTACGGGTGACCTGCGCGGGTATCTGCGCCAGAAACAGAACACCGAGATCTTCGGTTTCTGGAAGCTGCAACTGCATGTGTACAACACCGCTCCGCTGGACACCACGACCAAGGCCAAGAAACGAATGGCGCGTAATGCGTTCAAGATGGGTGAGGCGCCGGTCATTTACGACGAGAACCTGACCCGCATCAGCATGCAGCAGGTTCGCCAGCAGATGTATAACATGGGCTATTTCCATGCGGAGGTCGATACGGTGAAGGTCGTCAAGGACCGTAAGGTGGACCTGACCTATGTCGTCACGGCGCATCAACCGTATAAGATACGTAACTACGAAGTGGATATCCCGATACCCGAAGTGGCGAAGATCGCGTACGACTCGCGTTGTAAGGTGCACAAGGGAGATCAGTTCTCCACCGCCGTGCTGGACGAAGAGCGGGAGCGTATAACGACTATCATGCGCAACAGGGGCTATTACTACTTCGAGAAAGCCGTGCTCGAGTTCACCGCTGACAGTGCGCTCAACTCGCACGAGGTGGACCTGCGTATTCATCTGGCACCGTTCGTGCTGCAGGACTCGACGATCATGGAGCGTCTGCAGAAACGGTACTGGGTGCGCACCGTGCATTATCAGATCGACTACGACCCGAGCCGTCTGCCCGATTCGGTGACGCTGCTGTGCGACTCCGATAAGTTCGGCAATGAGTACAGTTGGATCGGTCGTCGGTTCTTACGTAAGAACGCGCTGCGCTCCGTGAGCCGTCTGCACTGCAACGAGCGCTACGCGGAGTGGCGTGTTGAACGCACGTACGCGCACATGAACAGCTTGGCGGCTATCCGCTATGTGGATATATCGTTCTCCCCGGTAGCAGACACGTTGCTGGACTGCTACGTCACCATCTCGCGCGGACGACTCAACTCGGTCGGCGTGGAGGTGGAAGGAACCTACAGCGCCGGAGACTGGGGAGTAGCGGCCGGACTGACGTACAGCAACCGCAACATCTTCCACGGTGCCGAAGTGCTGACTGTCGGCGGTCGGGCATCGTACGAATGGCGTGCCAATGGCGGTCGGGCGATCGAAGCCAAAGCCGAAGCGGGCCTGCTGTTCGCCTCCAACGTGCAACTCAACGTGTCGTACAATTACCAGCAACGTCCCGAAGAGTACTCGCGCACGATCGCCAATGCCGGTCTGACCTATTACCTGCCCAGACGACCGGGGACTCAATGGAGCCATCAGTTCAACCTGATCGATATCAATTACTTGTACGTGCCGTGGATGTCCGAGCAGTTCGCCAAGCAGTTCTTCGGCAAGTCGTCCGTGCTGCGCGCCAGCTATGAAGATCAGTTCATCGTGGATTGGAGTTATACGGCCAGTTATACCAGTTTCAGTCAACGTACACCGTATAAACCCTATATCCAATTCAGCGTACGTGCCGAGACGGCGGGAAACGTGTTGTACGGAATCGCCAAGCTGGCGAACCTGGAGCAGATGCCGGACGGCTCGCACCAGATATGGCATATCCCGTTTGCGCAGTACGTGAAAGGGGACCTCAACTTCACGTATCACGGTATCATCAACCCCCAGCACCGTCTGGTCACTCACCTGAGTCTGGGCGTGGCAGTGCCGTACCTCAACGCGAGTGCCGTGCCGTTCATCAAACGCTATTTCTCCGGCGGTTCCAACTCCGTGCGCGGATGGCAGGCCCGTACACTCGGACCGGGTACCTTCCGCGGAGACGGGTCCAAACTGGTGTATGACCTGCAGGTGGGAGATATCAAACTGGACATGAACCTCGAGTACCGGTTCAAGGTGCTGAGTTTCCTTGAACTGGCCGCTTTCACCGATGCGGGAAACATATGGACCATCCGCGACTACGAAGTGCAGCCGGGCGGTGTGTTCCTGTGGGATCAGTTCTACAAACAGATCGCATGGAGCTACGGAGTCGGTGTACGCTTTGATTTGTCGCTGTTCATTTTCCGTATCGATTTTGGTGTCAAACTGCATGACCCGAGCCGTATATCCGAAGGCAAACAGTGGCGTACCGCTGCCAATGGATTAGGATGGAAAGATGATATGACGTTCCACTTCGCAATAGGATACCCCTTCTGATTGACGATTGGACGATTGACGATGTACGATTTATGCTGAAAGCGCAAATGATACATGGGCTCATAGAAGCCGGGTGTGACGAGGCGGGCAGAGGTCCGCTGGCAGGCAGTGTGTTCGCTGCGGCTGTGATCCTGGATCCCGAACGGGTAGGGGACATCCCTGAGTTCGCTTGGCTCAATGACTCCAAGCAACTCACGGACAAACAGCGGTACACCTTACGCCCGGTCATCGAGCGCGAAGCGGTCAGTTGGGCGGTGGTCGAAGTGAGTGCGCAGGAGATCGACGAACGCAACATCCTGCAGTGTTCGATCCTGGGTATGCAGCGCGCGTTGGATCGCCTGACCGTTCGGCCGCAACACATCCTGGTGGACGGAAACAAATGGAAACCCTACGTGCCGGAAGGAGAACTGCTGGAGATACCGGCGCACACGGTCGTACACGGAGATGCGACGTATCTGTCGATTGCGGCAGCCAGCGTGCTGGCCAAGACCTATCGGGACGACTATATGTTGCGGCTGCACGACGAGTATCCCCAGTACGGCTGGGCGAACAACAAAGGGTACCCGACACCGGAGCACTATGCTGCGCTCAAGCAGTTCGGACCGACCCCTTACCACCGAATGACGTTCAATTTAAAGTTGAAAGATGAAGGATGAAAGATGAAGGATGAAAAATTAAAAATTACAAATTAAAAATTAAACAGACATATGAGTATTTTTAATCAACAAGCCAAGAACGCAGAAGGCCAGGCGCCCCGCAGACGGAATGTGGGTTGCTTAGGCGGCTGTCTGCTGTTCGTTGCAATCTATCTGATCACCAGCGCGGTCATTGGTCTGGTGATGAGTTCGATGATGGACACCTCCACCGTAGAACTGAAAGAGAACACCGTTTATCGTTTGCAACTCAAAGGCACGCTCATTGAGCAGGCGCAGGAAGAAAACCCCTTCGCGGACCTGATGAACATGATGCCGTACAGCGCCTACGCATCCGAGACAACGGTCGGTCTGGACGATATCCTGAGTAACATCCGTTTGGCGAAGAACGATGACCGCATCCGCGGTATTTGGCTGGACGGTGCCGAGTTGTCGATGGCTCCCGCGAGTGCCAAGGCGATCCGGGATGCGCTGCTCGATTTCAAATCCAGCGGCAAATGGGTCATCGCCTCTGCCAAGAACTACGGTACGACCAATTACTACGTCGCTTCGGTGGCGGACCGTGTCTGTCTGGACCCGACGGGACAAGTGAACTGGAACGGTCTGACGGCGCAGAAGATGTATTTCACCCGACTGATGGAGAAGATCGGCGTGGAGATGCAGATCCTCAAAGTGGGCACGTTCAAGTCGGCAGTGGAACCCTACTTCCGCACGTCCATGTCCGAGGCGGACCGACTCCAGACCGAGCAATACCTCAACGGCATATGGAACGAGTACAAAGCGGCCGTCAGCGCTTCGCGTCACCTCTCCGAACAGCAATTGGATGCACTCGCAGACCGTTACATGGGCCTGCAGTCCGCTCAGGAGCAACTCAAAGCCGGCCTCGTGGATACCATCCTCTATACGCAGGATATGGATTCGCTGCTGCGCGTCTATACGGGCACGGAGAAATACAAGCTGCTGAGCACCAAGAAGATGGCACAGTTGGACCGTCCGAAATCCAAATCGAAAGACAAAGTGGCGGTACTGTACCTGGCCGGTGAGATCACCGACGAATCGGGAGACGGTATTGTCGGCAAGGACGTCGTGAAAACGATTGCGAAGATTCGCAAGGATGAGAACGTCAAGGCGCTCGTGCTGCGTGTTAACAGTCCCGGCGGTTCGGCCGATGCCAGCGAGCAGATCTGGCATGCTATTCAGAACGTGAAAGCAGACGGTATCCCCGTCGTTGTTTCGATGGGTGACTACGCCGCATCGGGAGGTTATTACATCTCCTGCGGTGCAGATTACATCTACGCCGAGCCGACGACACTGACCGGTTCGATCGGTATCTTCGGTGTTATCCCGAATGCTGCCGCCTTACGCGATAAGATCGGTCTGGACATTGACGGTGTGACGACCAACAAACATTCGGACCTGGAGTCGAACATGATCTACAAAGGCATGAACGCCGAAGAGCAAGCTATGATGCAGGCCATGATCGAGCGCGGCTACGACCTGTTTACCGGTCGTTGTGCCGAAGGACGTCATGTGCGGCAAGACTATATCAAATCCATTGGCGAAGGCCGTGTCTGGTTGGGAACACAAGGTGTGAAGATCGGAATCGTGGATGAACTCGGAAACATCGACGACGCCATCAACAAAGCCGTTGCACTCGCCGGACTCAGTTCGTACAAACTGGTGTACTACCCCGACAAAGTGGACCCGTTCGAGGAGTTCCTTAAGATGCTGGACAACACGACCGAAGAGGAACGTCTCATCCTTAAGATCCGTCAGATGGCTACCCGTCCGCGTATCATGGCCCTCATGCCGGAAGTAGAGATTAAGTAAAGGCGAAAGGCGAAAGGCGAATGGCGAATGCATTGTTCATACCGCTTAGTTGGGGCTACAAGTTAGGCGTAGCGATTCGACATATGCTGTTCAATCAGCATATCCTGCCGTCCTTCTCGGTGCCGGTACCCACGATCTGTGTGGGTAACCTGGCGGTGGGAGGCACGGGGAAGACCCCGATGACGGAGTACCTGGTGCAGTTGATGCTGGACAACGGCTATCACCCGGCTGTGCTTTCGCGGGGTTACAAACGGGCTACGCGCGGGTTCCGTCTGGCCGATGCCCGTGCGACGGTCGAGACCATCGGAGACGAGGCCGTGCAGATGCACCGTAAGTTCCCCGACGTGCCGATCGCGGTCTGCGAGAACCGGGTACGCGGGGTGCGCCAACTCAAACGGCAGTTCGAGAACCTGGATGTGGTCATTCTCGATGATGCGTTGCAACACCGTGCTATCCGTTGCGGATTCACGATCCTGCTCACCCCCTACGACCACCTCTACATAGACGATCATATGTTGCCCTGGGGCACCTTACGCGACCTGCCGTCCCGTGCCCTTAAAGCTGATGCGGTGGTGGTCACCAAGTGCCCGGAAAACATGCAACCGATCGATATGCGTGTAGTGGACAACCGCCTTCATCTGCCGACCTATCAGCAACTCCATTTTGCCGGAATCTCGTATGCCACGATGGAGCAGGAGGGAACGCCGCTCGTGCTCTGTGGAATAGCGCAACCGCAGTACCTCATGGACTACGTGCTCAAGCATTACCCGAATGCGGAACTGATGTCCTACCGCGATCATTATCAGTATACACCCAAGGATATAGATGCTATCTTTGCCCGGGCGCAAGGATTCGATTTTGTGCTGACGACCGAAAAAGACATGCAACGCTTGCGTACTACCTCGCTTGTCGCACGGCTGCAGCAACAGGGCAAACGGCTTATTGCCCTGCCTATCCGGCAGCAGTTCTATACGCCCAAAGAGACCTTCGACCGGCAAGTGTTGACTTACGTACGTGAAAACTGTCGCAGATGAAAAACTATATCTTCCAAATTCTTCGTCGCTTCGTGCCGCCGTACAAGGGGCAGATGGCATTGAACATGTTGTTCAATCTGCTCTCGACGATCCTGTCGCTGTTCTCGTTCGCGGCCATCATCCCGGTGCTGCGCATTCTGTTCGGTCTGACCGCTGCGGATGTGCAGTGGACTGACTTGGCGACTGTCAGCGGCTTGCAGGAGACGATTGCGGCGCTGCGCACCAACCTCTACTGTCTGCTCAACGAGCAGATCGCGTTGCACGGTGCGGGCTATGTGCTGCTCCTACTCGGTCTGTTCCTCATCGTCATGACCGGTCTCAAGTGCGGCACGGCGTGGCTGGCGAACTACTTCATGGTGCCGATTCGTACCGGCGTGCTGAGAGACCTGCGTCAGCAACTGTACGATAAGATCCTGTCCCTGCCCATGGGTTACTTCACTGAGGCGCGGCGGGGAGATGTCATGTCCCGCATGACGAACGATGTGAACGAGGTCGAGTCCTCCATCATGTCCGCCTTGGATATCCTGTTCAAGGACCCGATCATGATCCTCGTGTACCTCATCACCCTCTTTGTCATCTCTTGGCAACTGACGCTCTTTGTGCTGCTGCTCATGCCGATCGCGATCTTCTTTATCGGCCGCATCGGGCGCAGCCTCAAGCGTGCTTCGACCAAAGGACAGGAACAGAACGCGGAGATCCTTTCGTCCATTGACGAGACACTGCTCGGCCTGCGAGTGGTCAAAGGGTTCAATGCGCAACCCAAACTGCAGGCGCGTTTTGCGCAACTGATCAACGCCACCCGTACAACCTTCAACCGCATCAACCGCCGATACTACCTGGCGCACCCGCTGTCCGAGTTCCTCGGTACGGTGCTCATTGCCATCATCCTCTGGTTCGGTGGTCTGCTGATCTTAGGCGAGCACTCGACCATCGATGCATCGACGTTCATCTATTACCTCGTCATTTTCTACTCCATCATCAACCCCGCCAAGGACCTGAGCAAAGCGGCGTACGGTATCCGTCGCGGCTTGGCTTCGTTGGAGCGCATTGATGCGGTGCTGAACACGCAGTCGAACATCGTCGAACCCGCGCAACCCCAACCCGTGGTGTTTGAGAAAGAGATAAGTCTCAACCACGTCTCTTTTGCCTACCAGGCAGAACGTGAGGTGCTGAGCGATATTGATCTCATCATTCCGAAAGGCCAAACGATCGCACTTGTCGGACAATCGGGTAGCGGTAAGACGACCCTCACGGATCTGGTACCGCGTTTCTATGACCCGCAGCAGGGTGCTGTGACCATTGACGGCACGGATATCCGTTCGTTCTCAACGCATGACCTGCGCGAACTGATGGGCATCGTTTGTCAGGAACCGATCCTGTTCAACGACACGGTGTATAACAACATCACGTTCGGTGTTGATACGACGCTACCTGCGCCGAACGGCATGACATGGGCGAAAGCGGTTGAACAGGCAGCACGGATTGCCAATGCGCATGCGTTCATTGCCGATATGCCGGAAGGCTATCAGACCGTCATCGGGGACCGCGGAAGCCGTCTCTCGGGCGGACAGCGACAACGACTCTCAATCGCTCGCGCGATCCTCAAGAACCCGCCGATCCTTATTCTGGACGAGGCCACTTCGGCGCTTGACTCTGAGTCCGAGCAACTGGTGCAACAGGCGCTCGAGCAGTTGATGAAAGACCGCACAACCCTCGTTGTGGCACACCGCTTATCGACCATCAAGCATGCGGACCTCATCTGCGTGCTGCACGAAGGACGCATCGTCGAACGCGGTACGCATGAGCAGTTATATAAACTCGGCGGCTATTATACCAAACTGGTTGACATGCAAAAATAATGGTTAAAGGTGAAAGGTTAAAGGTGAAAGGAAAGGTCTTATTAGGAATGTCCGGCGGCATTGATTCGACCGTCAGCGCGATGTTGCTCTTGGAGCAAGGCTACGAAGTGGTGGGCGTGACCTTCCGCACGTTCGACAGCATCAAGGAGTCCTGTCTCGCCAAAGAGAAAGGCTGCTGCTCCGTCGAGTCCATCATGGAAGCCAAGCACAACGCCGAGCGAATGGGCTTTGAGCATCATATCGTGGATTTTCGGGATACGTTCAAACGATGCGTCATTCAGAACTTCATCGACGAGTACATGTCCGGCCGAACCCCCAACCCCTGTGTGCTGTGTAATAGTCATATCAAGTGGGGCGAGTTGATGCGTGTGGCCGATGAGTTCGGATGTGACTATATTGCGACCGGTCACTATGCCCGTGTCGTGGAGCGCGACGGACATGTCTATCTGGGCACGGCGGCGGATACGAAAAAAGACCAAACCTATTTCCTGTGGATGCTGACCGAAGAGCAGTTACGCCGCACCATCTTCCCCTTAGGCGACCTGACCAAAGACCAGGTGCGCGAGATCGCTCGTCAGCACGGTTATGAGAAGTTGGCGACCAAACGGGAGAGTCAGGAGATCTGCTTTGTGCCGAACGATGACTACCGTGCTTTCTTACGCGCGAACGTGCCTGACTATAAGGAGCGCGTGCACGCAGGCGAGTACGTGGACGCGCAAGGAAACGTGCTCGGACACCACGAGGGATTCGTCAACTACACCATCGGACAGCGCAAAGGGCTCGGGATCGCTCTCGGTCACCCGGCCTACATCACGCATATCGATGCGGCGACTAACCGCATCACCCTCGGTACCAACGACGATATGTACGCGACCGAGCTGCGATTTAGCGCGCCGAAAGGCTTTTCGACATCCCGTAATCTCGAGATCTCGACATCTCGATTAATGGCGCGCATTCGCTATCGTTCGCAAGCCGTCCCCGTCAAAAAGATAGACGGGAATTGCATTGAATTTGCAACTCCCGTCTGGGGTATCACTCCCGGTCAGTCGGTAGTCCTTTATGAGGATGACCTCGTGGTCGGAGGCGGAATTATTCAGTAATTACTTGCCGAAATAACGTTTGTACAGACCTTCGAAGCCCTTACCGTGGCGAGCTTCGTCACGTGCCATCTCATGAACGGTGTCGTGAATCGGGTCGAGGTCCAACTCTTTGGCGCGTTTAGCGATCTTGAACTTATCTTCGCATGCGCCTGCCTCTGCCATCATACGTTTCTCAAGGTTCGTCTTGGTATCCCAAACGATCTCACCGAGCAACTCTGCAAAACGGGAAGCGTGATCTGCCTCTTCGTATGCATACTGACGGAAAGCAGCTGCGATCTCAGGATAGCCCTCACGGTCTGCTTGACGAGCCATGGCCAGGTATTGACCAACCTCGGAGCACTCGCCCATGAAGTGTGCACGCAGACCCTCTGCGATGATCGGGTCCTTCACGTCTTTTGCTACGCCTAATACATGCTCGCAAACGAAGTTCAACTTGTCATCGGAAGCTACTTTCCACTCTACGATTTGTTTGCACTGCGGGCAGCGCTCCGGTGCTTCTGTGCCCTCGTGAACGTATCCACAGATCGGGCAGATGAATTTCTTTGTCATTGTGATAAAAATTTAAAGGTTATTAAGTAATAAACGATTTACGGTGCAAAGGTACGTAAAAAAAATGACATACGCAAGCGCGCATGTCATTTTTTTTGAAAATTCTCATCTTTTTTATTATTTCTCCTTCAACAGCTCTTCCGCGCGTTTGAGTGCCACGTGGATGTTCGGGCATATATTGTCCGGGTTCATCTGCTGCTCAATACCTCCGGTCTGGAGTTGGTGCAACACGTGCGTCTTGACACCCGACAGAATGATGGTAATACCTTCATTATGAGAGCGCTGAATGAGCATGCTTAAGTTATGCATGGCTGTTGAATCGACGAACGGCACCTTACGCATACGGATGATACGGATCGGATACTCCTTGCTGCTCACGTGCGTCATGACGTCGTCAAAGCGGTTCGCAATTCCGAAGAAGTACGGGCCGTCGATCTCGTACACCTCAACCCCGTCCGGAATCGTCATGTGCTCCAGGTTGAGCTGGATATCCGTATCCTCGTTCGGGTCAATCTCCTTGTGCAAGGTGCGGATATGCGTCTGCTCGTTCGTACGCATGAGGAACAGCACGAGGGCTAACAAGATACCCACTTCGATCGCTACCGTGAGGTCGAAGATGACGGTGAGGAAGAACGTGATGAGCAGCACCCACATATCGCGGTTGCGGTGTTTGAACGTGCCGACGATGGTCTTCCAGCCCGACATCGAGTACGCTACCATGATCAGTACCGCTGCCAGACACGACATCGGAATGAGGCCGACCAAGTCACCTAAGAACAGCAGCACGAGCAGCAATACGATCGCATGGACGATGCCTGCAACCGGCGTGCGTCCGCCGTTGTTGATGTTGGTCATTGTACGGGCAATCGCTCCGGTAGCCGGAATACCGCCAAAGAACGGAACAACCACATTAGCAACACCTTGCGCAATCAACTCCGTGTTCGAGTTGTGCTTGTCACCAATCACACCGTCTGCGACCATGGCCGACAGCAGACTCTCAATCGCACACAACATCGCGATCGTGAAAGCGGACGGAAAGAGTTGACGGATCATGGACAGAAACGTCTCTCCTTCAGCCAGTTCCATGCTCGGCAGATGGGGCACCGGGACACCGTGCGGTAAGGTGTACAAGTCGCCGATGGTCTTCAGACTCGCTACTCCCCATGACTCGGGCGCGAACCGGTTCAACAACCATACGGCGAGTGTGGCAATCACGATTGCTGCCAGGCTGCCCGGTATACGTTTGGTCAACTTGGGCATGAAAATACATACCAGCAGCGAGAACATTCCCACGCCGAACGCCCACCAGTTGATGTTACCGGCATGTTGAAAATAGAACACCCACTTATCCACAAAGTTCGCCGGCACGTCACTCAGTCCCAGACCAAAGAAATCGTTCATCTGCGTGGAGAAGATCGTCACTGCGATTCCGGCGGTGAAGCCGACAATAACCGGGTAGGGGACGAACTTAATGACCGAACCCAACCGTGAGAAACCCATGATGATCAGCAAGATACCCGCCATCACGGTAGCAATCGTCAGACCGGCTAAACCGAACTGCTGGATGATTCCGTAGATGATGACAATGAACGCACCCGTCGGGCCGCCTATCTGCACTTTGCTGCCTCCGAAGAACGAAATCAGAAAACCGGCAATGATCGCCGTCACCAGACCTTCTGTCGGACCGACACCGGACGAAATACCGAACGCGATTGCGAGCGGAATAGCGACGATGCCGACGATGATACCGGCTAATGTATCTTGCCCGAACTGGGACTTGTTATACTTCCGAAATGTCTGAAACAACTTCGGAGCAAAAACTTCTTTAATGTTATACTGCATCTTTTTTGTACCTATTGTTTTTTCTCTGCAAAGTAGCGCCAAAGCGGTGCAGCATGCAGGGCTTGAATGATCTCACCGTCCTGCAGCATCTCCAGCACTTGCTCGGGTGCCATCACATCCACATGAATGTCCTCCGTCGCCTCTTGGTGCTGCTCCCGTTTCTTCTCTACACCTGTTGCTAAGAATGTGTAACTGAGGTTGTTATGATTCGTCGGGTTAGGCGACAGCGTCATAAACAAACGCCACTCTCCGCCTTCGTATCCCGTCTCTTCGCTCAGTTCCCGCTTGGCCGCTTCCAGCGGACTCTCGCCCGCGTCAATCACGCCTGCGACTAATTCATAATGTGTCTCGCCTAACGCGTGACGGTATTGGTCTACCATCACCATCTGGCCGTCTTTGGTGAGCGCGATCACATTGATCCAACACGGGAACTCCAGTACGTACCAGGTCGGAATCTGTGTGCCGTTCGGCAACTCGACGCACTCCTGACGAACCGACAACCACGGTCCCAAACGAAGAATATTTTCACTCTTGAGCACCTTCCATGCCCGATTGATCAGTTTTGGATACATATCATCAACTATTTCGACGAAAACGGGTGCAAAGATACAGCAAAATATGCACATACGCAAGAAAAACGAAGATTTTTCGCATTTTTTTATAAAAAAACTTGCACATGTCAAAAAAATGTAGTACCTTTGCACGCTTTTTCGTGTAAATATGCGAAAAATGCATGGATTGGAAAATAATATAAAATATATACAACAATGTCAAAAATTTGTCAAATTACAGGCAAGAAAGCCATGGGCGGCTGCAATGTCTCGCACTCGAAGCGCCACACAAAGCGCACTTTCGATGTGAACCTCTTCCGCCGCAAGTTCTACTGGGTAGAACAGGATGTATGGATCGAGCTGAACGTGAGTGCAGCCGGTCTGAGAACTATTAACAAGATCGGTCTCGACAACGCGCTGAAACAGGCTGCGGAGAAGGGCTATCTCTATTAAACGAAAGGAGCTGAACAATGGCAAAGAAACAAAAAGAGGCACGCGTTCAAGTTATCCTTGAGTGCACAGAGCAGAAAAACAGCGGAGTACCGGGAATGAGCCGTTACATCACGACCAAGAACCGTAAGAACACTCCGGACCGTTTGGAACTCATGAAGTACAATCCCTATTTGAAGAAATACACCCTTCACAAGGAGATTAAGTAATTAACCCTAAAGAAAGCGGTCGCAACACTGCAAACCGGTAACTCCGGACGCGCGCACTCTAAGTGCATCAAGATGGTTAAGTCGCCTAAAACGGGTGCTTACATCTTTCAGGAAGAAATCGTTCTCAACGAGAAAGTACAAGAGTTCTTCAAGTAAAAACCTAAAAATTAGCGCACTACATGCTTTGTGGTGCGCTAGTTGTTTTTATGCTCGGCATCATCATCAATCCCAAATCGGGCAAGAAAGCCTTCCGCGCACAGCGTATCTACTTGTGGCGTTTACTGCGTAAGCGTCATCAGCCTTTTGCGTACCGTGTGACCAAGTTCGCCGGGCACGCTACCGAGTTGGCTCGCGAACTGGTGGAGAAGGGATACGATGAGATCCTGATCCTTGGCGGAGACGGCACCCTGTCCGAAGCCATCAACGGCATCATGCGGGCAGATCTGACTGTTGAGCAGCGGGCTAAGATACAGGTGGGACTGATGCCGCGCGGAACAGGAAACGATTTTGCGCGGTATTGGAACTTGACCAAGAACCACAAAGAGAGTCTGCGCCGTTTCTTTGAGGGCGAAGGGCATCCGATCGATATCGGCTGTCTGACCTATTGGCGAAACGGCATTGAGCATCACCGCTATTTCATCAACTCCATCGGTTTTGGAGTCGATCCGCTGTGCTGTAAGAAAGCCGAGACGCTCAAGTACTATGTGGGTAGTCACAGCATCAATTATGCCTTCGCGCTCGTCGATGCTATCATCCACCACAAAGCGCAACACATGGTGCTGATGGTGGATGGAAAAGAACGTGTCAACGATCTGCTGTTCACCATGAACATCGGTAATGGACCGTTCTCCGGAGGAGGTATCAAACAAAACCCGCAGGCAGACCCGACCGACGGACTGTTCCATGGTATGTTTGTCAAGAAACCGACCTTCGGTCAGGTGATCAAAGCGCTGCCGAACCTGTTCAACGGCAAACTGACGGACCTGCCGTTCATCTATCCCATCCTCGGCAAAGAGGTGGAAGTGGTTTACCGCAAGCACCTGATGATCGAGGCTGACGGTATATTGGAGAATTTCATCGCACCGTGCAAGGTGACCTGTATTCACCATGCACTCCAATTTAGATGCTAATGATTAAGCAGCAAGGATCCAATCGAGTTTATACGCGTGAGACGGACACGAACGGGCGTTCGGTCATTCGTGTGCAGGGTACGAACTTGGACGAGAACCGTGCGTTCATTTATATGGCGCGCCATTTTCATGCGCTCGGTCTGCCCGTGCCGGAACTGTACACGGTGAGCGACGACGAGATGAGTTACACCCAGGAGGATTTGGGCGACACCATTCTGTTCGATGCCATCCGTCACGGCCGTGAGACAGGTGAGTTCCTGCCGGATGAGCGCACCTTATTAGAACGCGCCATACATGCGCTCGCACACGTGCAGGTGACGGGCGCGCAGGATTTCGATTGGTCGGTCTGTTTTCCCGTGCCATCGATGGACGAACGGTCGATTCGCTGGGACCTCAATTACTTCAAGTACTGCTTCCTCAAAGGCACGCAGATCGAGTTCTCCGAACCTAAACTCGAAGACGATTTTGATGCGATCGTACAGACCATCTTGGCGCAGCCGGCAGATACCTTCCTCTACCGTGATTTTCAGAGCCGCAATGTTATGATTCGTGACGGTCAACCGTACTTCATTGATTTCCAAGGCGGTCGTCGCGGTCCGACACAATATGACGTAGCCTCCTTCCTTTGGCAGGCGAAAGCGAACATCCCGCAGTCCTTGCGCGACGAACTGATTGAGGCGTATCTGGATGAGTTATCTACATTGGCCTCTAACCTTTCGCCTTTAGCCTGGAAAAAGGCACTCCCGCATTTCGTGCTGTTCAGGACCCTGCAGGTCCTCGGTGCGTACGGCTATCGGGGCTATTTTGAGCGCAAGCCGCATTTCCTGGAGTCGATCCCGAATGCCATCAAGAACCTGCACGAGTTATTCAAAACGAACCCGGACTTAGCCACCCGATATCCTTATTTGTATGCTATTAGTAACAATTTACTCCTTCTCGTTTAAACGCGGTATCCCGACCGATGAGTCGGGGAACGGAGGCGGCTACGTCTTCGACTGCCGTTCAACCCATAACCCGGGCCGGTACGACGAATACAAACAGATGACCGGACTCGACCAGCCCGTCATTGATTTCTTGGAGCAGGACGGTGAGATCCTCACGTTTCTGGATTCCGTCTATGCGTTGGTGGACCACCATGTGGAGCGCTATCTGGAGCGGGATTTTTCTAATCTGCAAGTCTGCTTCGGTTGTACCGGCGGTCAGCACCGTTCGGTCTATAGTGCCGAGCACCTGGCAAAGCACCTGCACGAGAAATACAACGTACGCATTCATCTCATTCACAGAGAAAGGGGAATAGACCGATGGTTGGAATGATTTTTGCAGCCGGTTTGGGTACACGTCTCAAACCGCTCACCGATACAATGCCCAAAGCGCTGGTGCCTCTTGCCGGCAAGCCGCTGCTGCAGTGGCAAGTGGAGAAACTGCGGGATGCCGGTATCACGGACATCCTCGTCAACGTGCACCATTTTCCGGATATGATCATCGACACGATTCGTGTGAACGAAGGGTGGGGATGTTCTATCACCGTCTCCGACGAGCGCGACCTGCTGCTCGATACAGGGGGAGGACTCAAGAAAATTAAAAATGAAAAATTAAAAATTAAAAATGAGCCGATTCTCGCGTGCAACGTAGATATCCTCTCTAATATTGATATCAAGGAATTGGTGCGTGCGTACGAGCAGGCGGGTGTGAGTCAGTTAGTAGTGAGCGAGCGTTCTACACAGCGCTATCTCTGCTTTGATGCGCAGAACACGCTTTGCGGCTGGACGAACATCAAAACGGGTGAACTGAAAGGGCACGACGGCCGGCATCTCGCTTTCAGCGGTATGCAGATCCTCAGCCCAGAGACCTTGTCGCATTTACAGGACATGCCCCAAGAAAAATTCTCCCTCATTGATTTCTATCTGCAGGTCATGAACGAGGTGCCACTAAAAGCTTTCGTTCCTTCCGACTACCGCATGATGGATGTCGGCAAAATCGACCAAATAGACGAGGCGGAAGCCTTTGCTGAAAGCCTCTAAAATAAAAAAATGATACCTAAACTGCATTTTTTTGCTAAAAAATTTGGTCATGTCAAAAAAAAGCAGTACCTTTGCACCCGCTTTCCAGAATTAGGATGTTCGGGGACCCCGAAAATTTCTAATTTTTGGGGAGAGCGGAGGGCCCGAGAGACTTATCCTAACAACGTAGTTGTATGGCAGTCCGAGGGTACCGAACGCGAAGTCTCCCTAGCTCAGTTGGTAGAGCAACTGACTCTTAATCAGTGGGTCGAGAGTTCGAGCCTCTCGGGGGACACAAAAGACACTTTCGGGTGTCTTTTTTTTGTGTGTCTCTCCGAGAGGCGAGAAGAGCCCTCGGGGGTGAAGGAGTGCCTCGGATGGCACTCCGAGCGCAGCGCCCGAGTAGTTCCCACTACGAGAATTAGCGCAAGCATAGAACGTATAGACATCCAAACGGATGTCTTTTTTTTGTGTTTTTATCTCTATTATTTGCACATGTTAAAAATTTTCCGTACCTTTGCAGCCGCAAAGGTTTTCAAATTAAAAATTATTACATATGAAACGCACAGTGAAACTATTGACTCTAATGGCATTACTGATTAGTTCTCCCATTTATTGCCAAGATGATGAACCTATATTTGTCATCGCAAATCAAATGCCTATGTTTCGGGGAAATCTATCAGAATATTTCAAACAGTCCATACAATATCCACAAGAGGCATTGGAGCAAGAAATAGAAGGACGAGTTTTAATACAAATGATTATTAATAAAGATAGTACGATAAGCGATGTGACTGTTTTCCGTTCGAGCGGCTATGAACTGCTTGATCAAGAGGCGGTGCGCGTGATTAAACAAATGCCTAATTGGCTTCCCGGTAAGAATGGAGGGGGCAAAGCGGTAAGGGTTAGATATACACTGCCGGTGACTTTTCAAATCCCGTTGGATACATTACCTGAGTTTACCGGAGGTAACCTGGCATTTTTTAAGTATTTGAAGAAAAAAATCAAATGGCCCTTTGGGAAAGATGAACCGCTGTTAGTTCGCCCAACGCAATGCACATTCACAATAGACGAAACGGGACGAATATCTAATGTAAGTATGACACAATCATCGTACTATAAGGATATGGACGATAAGGTGTTAAAAGCATTAGAGTCTATGCCAAACTGGAAACCCGGAGTTAGAAACGGGAAAGCCGTGCGAGCTAACTTGATAATAACTATTCCTATTCCATTTTACGGAGAAGAAATGACCATAATTCGCGAAGAAGGTACGCCCGTAAATGTCCATGGTCGTTTTATTATCCAGTGACTTTGAAACGTGATTCTTAAAAAATGCACAAGAATTTATACAAAAATATCAAAGACAATTTTACCCTCATTAGCCTTTGTATTATATTATTACTATGTTGCCCTAGCACTCTTGCTTCTAAAGCAGACAAAAACCATACTAGGCGAGAGTATGCTTTCGATGTGACTAGTGCATTGGGTGAGTACAAACGTTATTACTGGCATTATCCTGATTCAAAAGAATCATTTATTGCTTTTGCAGAGAACTATGTTGCACACTTTTGGAATGACTTGACGTATAAAGACAAAACGAATGCAACTTGGTTTCAGTCGTATATGAAAATAAAAAAAAGAAAGAACAATTGTCAAATTACTATTATCGAAAAGAATTGTATCTTTACTGATTTTAAAGAACGGCAGAATCTGATATTTGTAGATGATATATGCAACGATTGCAAATTAAACAAAATGAATATAGCTGATTTTAAAAGATGTTATTCGTTGTGTGCCTTTGATCAAGATGGAAATATTATATGGGAATATAGCGATTCATTGAGTCAGTTATATTTGCAGATACAACAAAAAATTAGTGCTATACTGGTCGCAGAGGGAGCATTAGAAGACAACAGAGCAGAGATGATTTTGTTTAAATACCGCCACAATGACGATACAATAACCTTTATATGTGATTTGGATAGTAATGATTCCGCAATATTTGAAATTGCCTCAAAAGATATCTATCAACTATTAAACGATTTTTGCAATAATACTGATATAGTAGAGATTAACATGTATGTATATGTGTCAAAATAGGAAGAATGCTTCCGTGCTTTTTGACAATATGGTGCTTTATCCTAATTCGGGAAGAAACATTATTGGGACAAGCATGAAAGAAGATGCAACAGGAGTGGGACATTACATTATGTTTAATGGATACACGATAAGGGGTGTTGATCATAATCATCCTAGTGGAACTGGTCCCTCTAATCCAGATATAGACAATGCATTACTCTATAAGTTAAAGTTTCCAAGAGCAATTCTTCGCGTATATGCAAATGGGGAATATTTTCCTTATAATGAAAACACGCCTAAGCGTCCTGTCATTGGCGTAGAATTGAAAGAAATGGAGGTAATAGGAAGAAAGAAATAATCTGCTTTATGCAATGAAAAAAGGGTATACTAATATTATTGATTCTGAGCGCTATTTGCGGAGCTATGTCAGCTAAAGATATTCTTTTGTATTCATATCAAGCTCAAAGAATAGAGTTCAAAAATCAAGCACTGGTCAGTTTATTGGACTCTATTGCAGAGCATGTTGAAAATATGTCTTGCCATTGTGACCGTGATTCGATTGTGTATAATGTATCTTTCAGCAAAACTACTAATTGGCCTTCGGACAAGAGAGTGGTTGTTGGAGTGTATGTTGATGATATGCAAAACTATTTATGCAGGGATTGGAAATATGTTTCATATCTCAATAGGAAAGGAAAAATGTATAGAATATACGTAACTATATGCTGCGAAGAAGATGCAGAATGGGTTAGTGCTGTATGTTCTGAATTCTTTATAGTCACAGAATCTATAACACAAAAAAAGTATAAAAGGCATTATACAAAAAAAGAACTCCAAATACTATACGAACAATGTCAGGTGGAAGATGATGGAGGAACTGAAATCTATTTTGTGTATGATAATGGAGTTTTTTTATATTGGAGAGGGCGTTTTTGTGATGGAGGCATTATTTCCCCATAAGGTAAGCATCAGCAGCCTTGATAAAATCAACCCCGAATCATCGAAGCACAAGTACTGGCATAATGAGTATTTTAACGAAGACGTTTGACTTCCGTGCAGACGCAATCATTACTGATAGATATATTACACAAAAGACACTTTCGGGTGTCTTTTTTTTGTGCCTATATTCGTGTTTTTACAAAAATATTCTCTTTTATTTGTGTATGTCATTTTTTTTTCGTACCTTTGCAGCGCATTTTATGTGAAACATAAAAATCAATATATACTATGGCTGAATTTAAGTATGCACCGATGTTTCAACTCGGTAAAGATGAAACGGAGTATTATCTGCTGACCAAGGACTACGTGTCCGTCAGCGAGTTCGAAGGACACGAGATCCTCAAGGTTCAACCGGAAGCCCTGACGTTGATGGCACAACAGGCCTTCCACGACGTGAGTTTCATGCTCCGCCGTTCGCACAACGAGCAGGTAGCGAAGATCCTCCGCGACCCGGAGGCTTCCGCTAACGATAAGTATGTAGCCCTCACGTTCCTGCGCAACGCCGAAGTGGCTTGCAAAGGCCAACTGCCGCTCTGCCAGGATACCGGTACGGCGATCATTCACGGAGAGAAGGGGCAAGGCGTTTGGACAGGTTTCTGCGACGAAGAGGCTTTGAGTAAGGGTGTGTTCAACACCTACACCGAGTGCAACCTGCGCTACTCGCAGAACGCCCCGCTCAACATGTACGACGAGGTGAACACCAAGTGCAACCTGCCGGCACAGATTGATCTGGAGGCGACCGAAGGTGCCGAGTATCATTTCCTGTGTGTAACCAAAGGTGGCGGATCGGCTAACAAGACCTATCTCTATCAAGAGACCAAGGCACGTATCCAAAACCCGGGCACGCTCATCCCCTTCCTTGTGGAAAAGATGAAATCGCTCGGTACGGCTGCTTGTCCTCCGTATCATATCGCCATCGTGATCGGTGGTACGAGTGCAGAGAAGAACCTGCTGACCGTCAAACTGGCTTCGACCCATTACTACGACTCGCTGCCGACGACCGGTGACGAGACCGGACGTGCATTCCGCGATGTAGAACTGGAGAAACAGTTGCTGCAAGAGGCCTACAAGATCGGCCTCGGTGCACAGTTCGGCGGTAAGTACATGGCGCATGACGTACGCGTTGTTCGTCTGCCGCGTCATGGTGCTTCGTGCCCGATCGGTCTCGGCGTAAGCTGCTCGGCAGACCGTAACATCAAGTGTAAGATCAACAAAGACGGTATATGGATTGAGAAGCTGGACAACAACCCCGCTTCGCTCATTCCGGCCGAACTGCGTCAGGCAGGTGAGGGAGATGCGGTACGTATTGATCTCAACCAGCCGATGGCAGATGTATGCAAGATTCTCACCAAGTACCCGATTGGTACGCGTCTGAGCCTTAACGGTACGATCATCGTCGGCCGTGATATCGCGCATGCGAAGATCAAAGCGCGCCTCGATGCGGGCGAGCCGATGCCGGAGTACCTCAAGAACCATCCGATCTATTACGCCGGCCCGGCAAAAACCCCTGCAGGAATGGCTTGCGGTTCGATGGGCCCGACAACGGCCGGCCGTATGGATCCGTACGTAGATGAGTTCCAGGATCACGGCGGTTCAATGATCATGCTCGCCAAGGGCAACCGCTCGATTGATGTGACTAACGCGTGTCAGAAACATGGCGGATTCTACCTTGGCTCCATTGGTGGCCCGGCAGCTATCCTCGCGCAGAATAACATCAAGTCCATCGAGTGCGTCGAGTACCCCGAACTGGGCATGGAGGCGATCTGGAAGATTGAAGTGGAGAACTTCCCCGCTTTCATCCTCGTGGACGACAAGGGAAATGACTTCTTCAAACAGTTAAAACCGTGTAGCGGTTGCACGATTCTTTGATGGCTACAAAGAGAAAAAAATACAGGCTGGCGATGTTGGATGACGTCACACTGCGCGAGGTGTTTCACCTTCGCGTCAGTACTTTAGGCGCCATCAGCGTCCTCACCCTGTCCATTCTGGTGCTCATTGTCCTGCTGTCGCTGCTCATTGTCTATACGCCGATTCGCAACGTGTTGCCCGGTTACAGCGAGAGTATTCGTCAGCAGCTGATTCAGGAGTCGGCACGTATCGACTCGATGCAGACCAGCCTGACCGTCCAGCGTCAGTACCTGGATGTGATCAAGCAGTTGACAGCCGGTGATATCCAATCGGACAGTGTGCAGAGCCTCGATTCGTTGGAGCGCGTGGAGCGTGCCCAGATTTTGGAGCAGCGCAGCCCTGTGACCGATGCGTTCATTGCTCAGTACGAGCAGGAGGAGAAAGACCGTTTGGCGCTGTTCGGTAACACGTCCAATCGCAACGTTCGTCAACTCTACCGTCCTGTGCGCGGTGCGATCATGCATGCCGCACGCCCGGATCTGCATGAGTACGGCACGACCATCCGCACGGCTAAGAACGAGAACGTGTTGGCTGTTGCACGGGGTACGGTCGTCAGTGCCGAACGCCGAACGGATAACACGTTCACGGTCGTGCTGCAGTCCGGTTCGTATACCGCGATCTACAGCCATGTGGCCAAAGTGCTCAAACCGCAAGGTTCGACGGTCGAAGCCGGTGATGCGCTCGCGATGATGGACGGAGAACACGATCTGGTGTTCGAACTCTGGAATGCCGGACAGTTCGTTAACTTCCAAGAAGTGATAGTATGGTAGATAAAGGTGATAGGTTACAGCTTATAGGCGAAAGGAAGAATCTGGCGATTCTGGGAAGCACGGGTTCGATCGGCACGCAGACGCTCGATGTGGTGCGTGCGTACCCGGAGCGGTACAGTGTGTACGCCATCTGCGCGAATCGCAGTATCGATAAACTGGTGGAACAGGCGTTGGAGTTTCACCCCGAAGTGGTTTGTATAGCGGACGAATCGCTCTACGAGCCGCTGAAAGAGAGACTCTCGGCGCTGGACTGCAAGGTGTGGGCCGGTGCAGACTCAATCGCTCAGATGGTGACTATGCCGTCGATCGATGTGGTCGTGGCATCCATGGTCGGCTACGCAGGTCTGCGTCCGACGATTGAAGCGATCAAAGCCGGTAAGACGATTGCGCTCGCCAACAAAGAGACGCTTGTTGTGGCCGGTGAGATCATCTGCGACTTGGCGGCCCGATATCACACGCCGATCCTTCCGGTCGATAGCGAACACAGCGCGATCTTCCAATCGCTCGTCGGCGAAGACCGCAGTGAGATCGAGAAGATCCTGCTCACCGCTTCCGGCGGCCCCTTCCGCACGTTCACGCTTGATCAGATGAAGACCGTCACGGCGGCCGACGCACTCAGACATCCCAACTGGGACATGGGTGCGAAGATCACCATTGACTCCGCGTCGATGATGAACAAGGGGTTTGAGGTGATTGAAGCCAAATGGCTCTTCGGCGTGCCGGTGGAGAAGATACAAGTGCTCGTTCACCCGCAGTCTATCGTCCATTCGGCCGTGCAGTTCACCGACGGTGCCATCAAAGCGCAACTCGGTGCGCCGGACATGCGTCTGCCGATTCAGTACGCCCTCTCGTTCCCCGAACGCCTGGCTTCCGACTTCCCCCGTGCCGACCTGTTCGCACTCAAGAACCTGACGTTTGAAGAGCCGGATATGGAGCGTTTCCCGAACTTAAGACTCGCGTACGAAGCGATGAGGCGCGGCGGAAATATGCCCTGCGTGCTCAATGCTGCCAACGAGGTTGTCAACCTTGCTTTCCGTCAAGGAAGATGCGGATTCTTACAAATGAGCGATATAATTAATCAAACGATGGCGAAGGCGACTTTCATCGCCAAGCCGACTTATGAAGATTATGTGGATAGCGACGCGGCAGCACGCCGTCTCGCTGAGAGTTTATTATGACAATACGAATTATACAATTACTGTTAGCCCTGAGTTTCCTTGTCTTTGTGCATGAGTTAGGGCACTTCGCTTTCGCACGCCTGTTCAAAGTGCGTGTTGAGAAATTCTATCTGTTCTTTAACCCCTGGTTCAGCCTGGTACGAATCAAGAAATTCGACGGCATTTGGCATGTCAAGTTCTTCTCCAAGAACGCAGACGAAGAGTGGGATAAGCACCCTGAGAACACGGAGTGGGGTATTGGCTGGCTGCCGGTCGGCGGCTACTGCGCCATCGGCGGAATGGTCGATGAGACTCACAAAACCGAGGACCTCTCTACCGAAGTGCAACCCTGGGAGTTCCGCTCCAAACCCGCTTGGCAGCGTATGCTCATTATCCTGGGCGGTATATTGGTCAACTTCGTCAGCGCGATGATCATCTTCGTCCTGCTCACGTGGCAGTACGGTACGGACAAACTGCTGCTACGTAATGCGTCGGACGGTCTGTATTACTCGCAGATAATGCTGGACGAGGGATTTGAGCAACAAGATAAGATCCTCACGATCAACGGAGTAGAACCGGAAATTAAGGCAGACATCATGCAGTCCCTCATCATTGAGGGCCAACGCGATGTAGTCGTGCTGCGCGGCACAGACACCGTGTCGTTGACGCTGTCGGAGGATTTTGCAACGCGTTATATTGCGTTCGTCAATGCGCACGACAAGGTAGAACGGGAGAAAGCGCGGGCGGATAAGAACTACCGCAAGCGCCCGTACGTACTCGTAGCGGAATGGATTCCGACTGTCATTGACTCCGTCTCTCCCGAGAGTGCGGCAGCGTTGGCAGGACTCGAGAAAGGGGATAGCATTGTAGGAATTGCCGGTGTGGCGACGCCGTGTTACCACATGGTGACGCAGGAACTGCAACGTCACCCCTGCGACTCCATCACCGTGGACTATTTCCGTGCCGGTGAAGCGCACACGGCCAAGGTTTTCCTGGGTGATCAGTGTGTCTTAGGCTTTATCCCGCGTTATAACCCGCAGTTCGAGCACACCGACTACAGTTTCTGGAAAGCGATTCCGGTCGGATTGCAGAGCGGCTGGCAGGAGTTAGTCTCCTACGTCAAGCAGATGCGCCTCGTGTTCACCAAAGAGGGTGCGCAGTCCGTCGGCGGTTTTGCAGCTATCGGTAGTATGTTCCCCGACTTCTGGAGCTGGCAGGCTTTCTGGGCCATGACAGCATGGATCAGCTTGGTGCTCGCGTTCATGAACTTCCTGCCGATTCCGGCATTGGACGGCGGATACATCCTCTTCCTGCTGGTGGAGATGATCACCCGTCGTAAGCCGAGCGATAAGTTCCTCGAGAGAGCCAACGAGATTGGTTTCTGGCTGCTCATTGCACTGCTTATTTTTGCGAACGGAAATGATATATTTAGGTACTTCTTCTAATATGGACTATTTCGTACATGAGTCGTCCTACGTGGACGAGGGTTGCCAAATAGGTAAAGGCACCAAGATCTGGCATTTCAGTCATATCATGAGCGGGTGCACCATCGGTGAGGACTGTAACATCGGTCAGAATGTGGTCATCTCGCCGAACGTTGTGCTCGGACGTAACTGCAAGATTCAGAACAACGTATCCGTCTATACGGGCGTCAAATGTGAGGACGATGTGTTCTTGGGCCCGAGTATGGTGTTCACCAACGTCATCAACCCCCGTGCTGCTGTCTCGCGTAAGGATGAGTACCGCGACACGATCATCAAACGCGGTGCATCGGTCGGTGCGAACGCAACCATCGTCTGCGGACACACGCTGGGCGAGTACTGCCTCATCGGTGCCGGTTCGGTTGTCACCAAAGATGTGCCGGCGTATGCGCTGATGGTAGGTAACCCCGCCCGTCAGATCGGCTGGGTCAATGCACACGGAGATAAATGTGCTTCGCTCGAAGAAGCGATGAAAGGCTAAAGGTTAATGGTTTAAGGTTAAAATTATGATACAACGTATTCAAACACTCTATTTGTTTTTGGTCGTAGCGCTGGGTATCACCCTGTGCTTCGTACCGGTACTGCAGTTCGACACGCCCGTGAGCGCGGAGACGCAGCGTATGTGGGAACTGAGTGCGACGGGGCTGAAAGATACTATGCCCGTAGAAGGCGCAGAACCGGTGCAACTGCAGGGTCTGATCGGTCTGCTGGTCATCTCGATTCTCATTCCGCTGCTGGCCTTGGCCGACATCTTCCTGTTCAAGAAACGCATCCTGCAAGCACGCCTTAACATCTTCACGGTGGCCCTGTGTCTGGGCTATTACGGTGTGCTCGGTATCTATATCTGGCTGGCTACGGTCGCTATAGAAGGCGTGGAGTGGCATATCCTGCCCTGGGCTTCTATTCCGCTGGTATGCATGGTATTAACCCTCATGGCTACGCGTGCTATTCTCAAAGATGAGGCATTGGTGCGGGCAGCTGACAGAATACGCTAAACGCTATGATGAACCTCTCACTCTTACTCCAAGTCGCCGCTCCGACCGCAGAGGAGATCCAACAAAGACGGGACTCTATCCACGAGGGAGCCAAGATGATGATTGCGTATGCCAAAGAGAACCCGGAGGATTTTTGGCAAGAGGTGCTGGATAAACTGGCGCATTTCGGTATTCAGGTACTGATTGCCATTCTTATCTTTGTCGTTGGCTGGTGGCTGATCAAACTGGTACAACGCGCGCTTAAACGTATCTTCACCCGTCATCGCGTCGAGCCGACCCTGGCATCGTTCATTAACTCTTTCGTCTCGATCACCCTCACGGTGGTACTCATCGTGATCTCCATCGGAACCTTAGGGGTGAACACGACCTCTATCGCAGCGCTACTGGCTGCCGGAGGAATGGCGGTCGGAATGGCTCTGTCCGGAACCTTGCAGAACTTCGCCGGAGGACTGATGCTGCTGGCGTTCAAACCGTTCAAGGCAGGCGATTTCATTGAGGCACAAGGACATGCGGGTACGGTGATCGAAGTGAACATCACGGCGACCAAGATCCTGACGAAGGACAACCGAGTGGTCATCCTGCCGAACGGAATCCTGTCCAACGGCACGATCAATAACTTCAGCGGTCGTCCGCTACGCCGGGTAGAGTGGGAAGTGAGCGTGTCCTACGGAGTCGATGCTGCGGCCTGCAAAGAAGCGATCATGGCCATCATCAATAGTGATAAACGCGTTCTGCAGGCAGATACGAACATGAACAAGTTGTACAAAGAACTGCATATCACCCAGTACCAGTTATCGACTGTCAACTACCGCATGGATGCGATTCCGGCACCGTTCGTAGCCCTCAAATCGCTCAATTCGAGCGATATCACCTTCGTAGCACGGGCATGGGTGCGGGGCGATGACTATTGGGATGTGTTCTTTGACCTGCAAGAGCGGTTCTATACCGAACTCCCGCCGCAAGGTTTCACGTTCGCTTATCCGCATATCGAATTGGTGAAAGAAGAAAACGCATGACCGAAGTTTTATTGGGCAAGACATTGAGTGAACTGCAGGAAGTGGCGCTGAGCGTCGGACTGCAGAAGTTCGCCGGCAAACAGCTGGCGAATTGGCTCTATGTGCAGCGTGTGAGTTCTTTTGACCAGATGACCAATATCTCGCTCAAAGGACGCGAAGCGTTGCAAGCCCGTTATACCATCGGTAGGCATGCCCCGGTACGCGAAGCCGTCAGCGTTGATGGCACCCGTAAATACCTTTTTGAAGTACAAAGTGACGATGTACAAGGTACAAAGGCACCGCAGTACATTGAATCCGTCTATATTCCCGAAGAAGACCGTGCTACGCTCTGTGTCTCGACGCAGGCAGGTTGTAAGATGGGCTGCCGTTTCTGCATGACCGGCACACTTGGTTTTCATGGACATCTGAGTGCCGCTGAGATTCTCAACCAAATCTTCGAGATAGATAGTTTGGCTTTGGTCAATAACCTTTCGCCTTTAACCAATCTGGTCTTCATGGGCGAAGGGGAACCGATGGATAACTTAGACAACGTGTTATGTGCCTTGGAGATCATGACGGCCGACTATGGTGCTGCCTGGTCGCCCAAGCGCATCACCGTCTCTACGGTCGGTATTCCGGCGATGAAACGGTTCCTGGACGAGAGCGAGTGCCATTTGGCCGTGTCGATGCACAACCCCTTCCCGGCAGAGCGCAAAGAGATCATGCCTGCCGAGAAAATGATGTCTATCGCGGATGTGGTAGCCCTTCTCAAACAGTACGATTGGTCCCACCAACGCCGCGTCAGCTTCGAGTACATCTGTTGGGCAGGGGCGAATGATACGCCGCGGCATGCCAAAGAACTGCTGCGTCTGCTCAAAGGGCTCAACTGCCGCATTAACCTCATTCGTTTTCACGCCGGTGTGGACCGTGTGTTCCCTTCTTCGGACGAAAAGACGATGGAGTGGTTGAGGGACTACCTCACCGACAATGGTATCACAACCACTATACGCAAATCACGCGGCGAAGATATCCTTGCCGCGTGTGGTATGCTCGTCAATGCGCTAAACACGAACCATTAGCCACTAACCTTTAGCCTTTATCAAAGCATTTTGCTTAACTGCTCGTAGTACTTGGGAGAAACAGGTACGGGTTTGCTGTTGGGTATATCCAGTTCGGCTTGGATCATGCCTTCTTTGTCGCGTCTCAGCACTTTGACGTGCCGCGGGTTAACGAAGTACGAACGCTGGCAGCGGATAATACCGTGTTTGTCCATCAACTCTTCGATGCGGCGCATGGACTGACGCAGCGAGTACTCTTTCTGCTGCTCGCCTTCCATATAATGAATATTGATATAGTTCTCTTGTGCCTCTACGTACAGGATCACGTCGTGCGCGATGACCAGTTTCAGTCGGCCGGTGTTATCGGCAAAACGCACCAGATCATCTTCCGACACGGCTTGCTCACTCGGTTGCACGGCACAGGTGACCGCAGTGATGATGATGTAAGGGTAGGTGAGCGTGCCGACAGCCAGCAGCATACAATCGCCTAACGCAGAGAAATAGCCGTAGTCACCGTACATCAGCGCCATGTACAGGGCCGCAAAGCATGCAAAAACAACCACTTCGGCCATTGACCACAGCACATAGGGAAACCACGTCAGGTGCAGATGACGACGTAAGACTGTCATCGGGATACGCGAAGCGCACAGCACGCCAATCAATATACACATCAGCATCAGCAGGTTGAACACCAACTGACCGGAACCGAGTCCCATACTCAGGAACGAAACCATCCACTCACTCTGATAAATGAGCACAAAACTGAGGAAGAAGATCGGTATCACCAGTATATGCAGCAGCATGACCGGTACAGACTGTACAGATGTAGGAATTTTTGTCATAATTTAGTCTCTTTTTGTGGTGTGACGAAATGCGAATGAACGGAATTTCGTCACTATATAGGCGTTTTAGTCACCAATTTGGCTATTTAGTCACAATTTTTAGTCACTCATCACATTTAGTTGCGGGGGTGATGAAAAAGCAGTAATTTTGCACCGTCAAACGATAAGAAATCGTTGATCAGTTAAACGTAAAATTGTTAAATCATTAAAAATTACACGCATATGAAAACGGCAAAACGAATTGGATCGAACGTGCTGACAGCACTTTATTGCTTACAGTTACCGATTGTAATTGCTTATTTAGCGTTGCACCTTTAATAAATAAACTATATAGTATTCACTTTAACCTATTAACGTATTATGGACAAGACTGTTTTTATTCAAGCTCAAAGCGGGTTGAACTTTGACTGGAACGCGATATCGGTTAATCCCGGTGCGCACCATGAACCTCAGATGGATGTTGTGGCCTATAAGGCGTTATATATAAATAAGATCGCGCAAGCGCGTGCGTGTGGGCAAGAGCCGGTATTGGTCAGCCTGCCCATCATGGACGAGAACCGCTATTTCGCGTACATCACGCGTGGCATGTCCGTGCAAGCGCGCAAGAACGTGCTCTATTGGTTAGGTGGTAACACCGAGCGTCTGCGTAATTTGCATGCGCTGTACAACCTGGCGCTGTTCCGTATAGCGGCTACGCAGTGCGTACATATCGTCGATATCACCAGCCCCATGTTGGCCACCGCACATTACAGCGATCTGCTGGCGCAGGATGGTGTGACGCTTTCGAAAGAAGGCGAAGCGCTGGTGCAGGACGAACTGTGCAAGAGCCAAGTTCACGAGGCGGTCGCTTAACCGCCTCGTGAGACTCGTTCTCATCGACGCATATTCTTTTTTGCGTTCTCGCGTGCCATCTGTTGCTGCTGACGTTGCAACGCTTCGAGGCGCGCCATGAAGCCGGACTGAGGTTTACCGGCTTTCTTCTTTTTGTTCCGCTCTATCTCTTCGAGCATCTTCTTGTCGTTCAGCGTCCAGCGGAAGATCATGGTCTGCATGATGGTGATGAACAGTGAAACGAGGTAGTAGAAGCTCAAGCCGGCTGCGTAGTCGTTGAAGATGAACAGGAACATGACGGGCATGGCATACATCATGTACTTCATGAACTTCATGTTCGGGTCTGTAGCTTGTGACTGCATGGTGATGTAGGTGTAGATGACGTTCACAATAGTCATCAGCAAGCAGAACAACGACAGGTGGTCGCCCAGTAACGGGATATCAAAGCTCCAATGGAACACGGCATCGTAGGTCGAGAGGTCCGGTGCCCACAGCAACGATTTGCCACGCAACTCGATAGCGGTCGGCAAGAACCAGAACATAGCCATCAGCACAGGGAACTGGAACAGCATCGGCAGACAGCCGGACATCGGACTCACACCTGCCTGCTGGTACAGTTTCATGATCGCCTGCTGACGCTCCTGCATCTTCTCGGCCGGGTACTTCTCGTTGATGGCATCGATCTGCGGCTTGAGGGCACGCATCTTAGCGCTCGACTTATACGACACGAACACGAACGGCAGGATAATAAGCTTGATGACGAGTGTCATGAGGATCAGCACCCATCCGATATGGAGACCCCAACCCATGAACAGATCGAACATCGGGATCACGAGAATGACGTTGATCCAGCTCACGATCTTCCAGCCCAGCGGCACGAGTTTATTGAGGTGCAGACGGTTTTCCTTGTCAACATCTTCGTCGTACGCTTTGAGCGTGTGGTAATGGTTCGGACCCATGTACCAACGCATGCCGATCACCGAGTTCTCCACTACGTTGTACGGCAGCGAGGTGTGCGTCATGTACTCCTTGATGTATCCGGAGTGCTTGGGTTGTACAACGGAGCGGAACTCCGACGAAGTGAACGCCTCATCGGCGATCAACACGGTCGAGAAGAACTGATCCTTGTACGCAATCCATTTGACGCGTGCCGATTCGCGCTCGTCGTCATCCTTGTTCTCGCTCAACTTCTCCGTGTCACCGCCGGGGAGCATGTACTGCAGTTGCGCGTAGCGCTCCTCGAACTTACGTCCCTGCTCCTGCTGCGGAATGATCTGACGCCACTGCATCTCCATCGTGTTGATGTTCTGTGCCAGCACGGTCTGCATGTTGTGCGGCTCGATCGATAAGTGCAGCATATAGTCCTCCGACAGGGTGTAGATGAAATCCATCCACGCGTCGGGTTGATCGGTCGGCAAACGCAGGATAGCCTGATTCGCCGAGTCAGTGGGAACAGGAGTCAGATACAGACTGGAGGTCTGTACGACGCGGTTGTTGGCGGTTACGAGGGTGAACGCCAGGTCGCTCTCATCGCCTTGGAACAAACACAAGGGGTTGATCGTGTCCCCGCTCGCATGATAATCGAGCAGACGGGCACTCTCCGGTGCACCTCCGTGTGTGGAGATAGCTACCTGCAGGTGTGCGTTGCTGAGCGTGATGAGCTGTTCCTCACCTTGTGCGGCGGGAGCAAACGGTCCGTAAGCAGCCTGCAAACGGGCGTTGATCTCTTCATCTGTTACCGTCGGTGTCACCATGCCGCTCTCGGGAGCGGTCGTGATGGATTCGTTGACGACTGCCTGGATGGAGTCTGAGAGGCGTTGTGCCTCGTATGCCAACTCTTGGGCATATCGAATTGAGTCTTGTACGCGTTGGCGCTCTGCTAACTGTTCCTTCGACGGACGGTTAAGCAGCGCAAAGCCAACAATAATAACGGCTATTAATCCAAAGCCGATCCATGTTTTTTTGTCCATTCTTTATTTTTTATTCACTAATGATATCAAATGCTACGTCCATCATGTTGGTGAACGAGTTCTGACGTTGCTCAGCGGTGGTCGCCTCGCCGGTCAGGATATGATCGCTCACCGTGCAGATGACCAGCGCTTTCTTGCCGGCACGCGCAGCGTTCATATACAGCGACGGTGCTTCCATCTCGTCTGCGAGCACACCCATCTTCGTCCAGTTCTTCTTACGCTCATCTTCGCAGTAGAAGATATCCGCGGAGAATACATTACCTACATGGTACTTGTAACCGCGTTTCTCGGCAGCCTCAACCGCTTTGCGGCACAGGTCGAAGTCTGCGATCGGGCAGTAACGTCCCGGCAGGTTGTACTGCGCGTCCCAGTTGCTGTCGGTGCAGCTACCTTGTGCGATGACGAGGTCACCGAGGTTTACGTACATCTGACGTGCACCGCACGAACCGACGCGAATGATGGTCTCTACGTCGTAGAAATTAAACAACTCGTAGGTGTAGATACCGATCGACGGAATACCCATTCCGTGTCCCATAACAGTCACCGGTTTACCTTTGTAGGTACCCGTGAACGCTAACATTCCACGTACGTTATTGACCTGAACAGGGTTCTCCAAGAAACGATCTGCCATCAGTTTTGCACGCAGCGGGTCACCCGCCATGATCATTGTCTTCGCAATCTCACCGTACTGCGCACCGATGTGCGGAGTCGGACAATTCTCTTTTGCCATAATTTTGTGTTTTTTATAGGTTAATAATTTTTAATTTTTCATTTTTCATTTTTCATTTTTCATTTATAATTCCCATCATCCATTCCATTTGTACCACTCGATTGCTTTCTCGAGGTCCTCGGGGGTGTCGATTCCGATGGTCTGTATATCGGTCACACCGACGCGGATCTTGTATCCGTTCTCAAGCCAACGTAACTGCTCGAGCCGCTCTTTGAGTTCCAACGGACTCTGCGGCAACTTCGTGATCTCGGCCAACACGTCTGCGCGGAAGGCGTAGATACCGATGTGACGGTAATGGGTGCCATCGGCGCAAGCAATCACTTCGCGGGAGAACATCTCCGCTTCACCGGTCACTTTGTTCCAGCGCACCTTAGGCGTGTTCACGTTCTCCAGGTCGGCTTGGCTGTCCTTGTCGGTGAACGGCCTAACGAGGGTTGCAATCTGCGTGTCCTCGCGATCGAAGCACTGCAGCAGGGTCTCGATCTGCTCGGGTTGAATGAACGGTTCATCGCCTTGTATGTTAACGATCACCGTGTCGGTGTCGTTCTGCTCGCGCCAACTCGGGGTCGTGATGGCCTGATAGGCTTCCAAGCAACGGTCTGTGCCGCACTTATGATCGGCACGGGTCATGACCACTTTCCCGCCAAACGACTCTACCGCATCATAGATGCGCTCGTCATCGGTGGCTACCAAGACGGTGTCGATCGCTTTGCCGGCCTGCTCGTACACACGGTGAATGACCGATTTGTGACAGAGGTCTGCCAACGGCTTGCCCGGAAAACGGCTGGAGCCGTATCGTGCCGGTATGATTCCAAAATATTTCATATACTAAAAACTTTCAACTTTTAACTTCTCTCAACACTCAACTCTCCACTCTCCACTTTCGATAGGAGCGTAATAGCTCCTCCTATCGAACGCACATTCGTGATCGTCACGTATCGTCTGCCGGTTTTGATTCCTTTCTTATCGGTCTCTTCGTGCAGCGAGCACCGTTCGGGACGCGTCACAGCATACTGAATGATGTTACCGAACTGTTCGGACTGCCAGTACGCCTCTTTGTGTTGCACGAGGTAGAGGGTCATGCGTTCACCTTTGAGCAAAATCTTCTCAATGCCCAGCCGGCAGCAGAGCCATCTAAGCCGCACGACGTCCAACAACTCGTTCGCGGGTTCCGGCAGCACACCGAAGCGGTCAATGAGCCGTTTGCGGAAATCGAGCAACTGCTCTTCGCTGCGCAGGTTGTCCAGTTCGCGGTACAAGGTGATACGCTCGGATATGTTCTCGATATAATCCGTCGGGAAGCAGCACGGCAGGTCCGTTTCCAACTGCGCATCATTGCACCAGAGATGCCCTGTAGCGTTAGCGTCCTGTAGGCTCGAAGAGCCGTCCTGTAACCCGTAACCCGTAACCCCTTCTTCCTCTTTCAGTTCCTCGACGGCTTCGTTCAATATCCGCTGATAGGTCTCGTAGCCGAGGTCGGCAATGAAACCGCTCTGTTCACTTCCTAACATGTTACCCGCTCCGCGGATATCGAGGTCCTGCATGGCCAGGTTGAACCCTGCGCCCAATTCGGCAAACGTGCTCAAGGCCTCTAATCGTCTGCGTGCGTCCTCGGTCAACAGCTCTTTCTCCGGCGCAATGAGGTAACAATACGCCTTGCGATTCGATCGTCCCACACGTCCGCGCAACTGGTGCAGATCCGCCAAGCCGTAGCGGTCGGCACTGAAGATCAATATTGTGTTCACGTTCGGGATATCGACTCCCGACTCAATGATGGTTGTGGAGAGCAGGATATCGTAGTCGTAGTTGATGAACGCTTCGAGCCGTTCTTCCATCTCGCCTGCCGGCAGTTGGCCGTGCGCGGTCACGATACGTGCCTCGGGGCACAGTTTATGGATACGCCGTTCGATACGCGGCAGCATCTCAATGCGGTTGTTCACAATGAACACTTGTCCGTTACGTCCCATCTCCAACTCGATCGCCTCTTTGATGATGTCCTCGTCGTCCACCGTGATCAGTTCGGTCTGCACCGGATAGCGGTTGGGTGGGGGAGTGGTCATGACGCTCAGGTCACGGGCTCCCAGCAGACTGAACTGCAGCGTACGCGGGATCGGGGTCGCGGTGAGCGTCAGCACATCGACGTTCGTCCGCAGCGCTTTCAGTTTCTCTTTGGCTGCCACGCCGAATTTCTGTTCCTCATCAATGATGAGCAGACCCAAATCATGCCACTTGACGCTCTTGCCGATCAGCTTGTGCGTGCCAATGAGGATATCGATCTTACCCGCTTCCAAATCCGCCAACAGCTCTTTGATCTCCTTAGCAGTCTTGAGGCGGCTGATATACTCAATGCGCACAGGCATGTTGGCCATGCGCTCCTTAAACGTGTTATAGTGTTGCAGCGCCAGCACGGTTGTCGGTACGAGCACGGCCACTTGTTTGCCGTCTGTCGCTACCTTGAATGCCGCACGCATCGCCACTTCGGTCTTACCGAATCCCACATCGCCGCACACCAATCGGTCCATCGGCATCGGGCTCTCCAGGTCGCGCTTCACATCCGCTGTCGCTTTGGCCTGATCGGGCGTGTCCTCGTAGAGGAACGACGCTTCGAGCTCGTGCTGCATGTACCCGTCAGGCGAGTACGCAAAACCTTTCTGTTGCTTGCGGGTCGCGTAGAGACGAATAAGGTCCCGCGCGATCTCTTTCACCTTATCCTTGGTACGCTCTTTGAGTCGCTCCCAAGCGCCCGAACCCAAACGGGCGATCGTCGGCTCCGAACCCTCACGTCCTTTGTATTTGCTGATGCGGTGTAAGTTGTGAATGGACACAAACACATTCGCCCCGTCGCGGTAGTTCAGTTTGATCATCTCCTGCGGCTTGCCGTTGACAGGGGTCGTGACGAGTCCACCGAACTTGGCTATTCCGTGATCGGAATGCACAACGTAGTCGCCTATCTGCAGTTGGTTGATCTCACGCAGCGTGATGATCGCTTTGCCGCGTCGGGCGTTCTCGCTCGTCATCGTCACGCGGTGATAGCGCTCGAAGATCTGATGGTCCGTGTAGCAGCATATCTTCAACCCATGGTCCACAAACCCCTCATGTAGCGTCGCGTTGATGCCCGTAAAGGCTAAAGGCGAAAGGTTAGCGGCTAAAGGACTTTCGCCATTCGTCCCTTTGCCATTCGCCTCGAAGATCGCCTTCAAGCGATCGAGCTGCTTCTGCTGCTCCGCAAGAATATAAATCTTGTACCCCTCGTCGATATGCCGTTTGAGGTCGTCGGTCAGGATATCGAACTGCTTATGGAACACCGGTTGCGGCACGGTGTCGAAACTGATCTTCGTGTGTGTCGGAAACGTACTCTTTTCATTCAGTTCGATGGTGGTGCGTTCCTGTAACCCGTAACCGGTAACCCCTAACCCCTCTAACTTAAACTTCACCACGCTCCAATCATTGCTCACCCACACCGTCTGTTCAGACAAATAGTCGAAAATTGTACATTGTACATTGTCCCTTTGTCCCGAAGAACCGACGATTTCGGCAGAATCGACTCGGTTCTTACTCAACTGGTCCTCTATATCGAACTCCCTGATCGAATCGATCTCGTCGCCGAAGAAATCGATGCGATAGGGGTTGTCGTGGCTGTAACTGTAGATATCCAGAATACCGCCGCGAATGGCGTACTGCCCGGGCATGAACACAAAATCCACATGCTCAAAACCCAAGTCTGAAAGCTGATGGCTGATGGCTGATAGCTGCACCTCCTGTCCGACTTTGAGTTGGAAACTGACAGCAGACAACTCTTCCTTGGCCGGCACCGGTTCTGCCACCGCCTCAGGGTAGGTGACAATGATCTGATTGCTGATTGCTGATTGCTGATTGCTGATTGCTGTTAGGCACTCTGTCCGCTGAATCTGCGCTGCCTCATCCACTGCCCGCCTTTTCTGGCTGTGCGGAAAGAAGAACACCTTTGTACATTGTACATTGTCACTTTGTACTTGACTCAGGTCACTATACATATACTGTGCCTTTTCGGCATCGTCCAGAAGCACAAACAGCGGCTCTTTCATCTGCGCTAATGCGAGCGCGCGAGAAGAAGCATATAAGCCGGAGACAAGCACGTGTGTGCCACGTCCTTTCGCCACTTCGCGTTGCATCGCCCGTATCTCCGGGTGTTGCGCGAACAATATCTCCAACTCGCTTATCTGCATCTATTTACCTCTCGCTTATGCGCATGCGCACACTTACGCAAATTAAAATCGGGCACAAAGGTACAACTTTTTTCCGACATATGCAAGCGCGCGCGTTCTTTTTCGTAATTTTTATCTCCAAAATTTGCATATGTCGATTTTTTGTTGTACCTTTGCACCGCAAAACAATACGAACACTCATTTAGTATAAATCAAAAAAAATCAATTGGTATGAAAAAGCTGTTTATCATTGCTGCATTTGCAATTGCGGGTTTGGCTACCACTTCGTGTAACACCGAGAAAACACAGTGCTGGAAGATCTATGTTGAGTTCCAATCCGGTCAGTCTCAAGAGTATTATTTCTGGGGTTCGGGTATAGAATCGGATGCTCAGATGAAGATCTATGAGCAGATGCCGGACATCAAAACCATCCGCAAAGAGCAGACCTTCCGCAGCGAATCGGATTGCAAATAATGGCTTCTTCACGCGGCCTGTCTCCGCGTGTCAATCGGCTGTTTAACTTGCATCTCGGTCACATTTTTGTGGCTGAGATGCTTTATTTTTCCCCGCAATTTCATGCGGGCTTCGTATGTCCATTCTCCCGCATTTATGCGGGCTTACAGCGTTCATTCCGTTCATTCGACCTCGCGTCCGACACGTCGTCTATTGTCCCAAATGTCATTTGGGTATATCCGCCGCGCCGCCCCGCCCGCGAGCTCTCAATGCGGGTGTAGCCCATTCCCATCTCGCCGGTCTAGTGCTCTGCGATGTCCCGCAGAGTCAGGAGTACGTCCCCTTTAAGGAGCGTTAGCTCCGCTCTCTTGCGGGCTTTGTCTGTTGTCATCGGATACTATCCGATATTTTTCATCGAAAAATCCATTTTTATTTGCACATGTCAAAAATTCTTTGTACCTTTGCAGCCGCAAAGAATTTAACATACAAAAATCATTATGAAAACAAAACTATTTACTCTTTTCTTTGCGCTTGCAGCAAGCGTAGGAACAATGTCTGCGTCATGGATTAGTGTAACGGACAATTCTATCGCAGACTGGAATGATTTACCTCAACAGTACGTGTTCGAGGCTGTGCGCCCGTCTAATGCTACTTTTCCTGGTTTGAAAAGTGTCAAAGTTTATGCGGATCTTATCTACATTAACATCCTTGTGGAACCGGATATGAGTGTTGTTATAGACCGTGAATGGGTTCCGTTTCATGTTTTTCTTGATGCCGATAATTCGAATACTACGGGTGGCTACGGAGATTTGTTTACAGATGCTAATACCGATCTCCTTCTGGAGACTAGTTTGTGGTGGAACAATGCCCCATACAACTATAATCCTGCAGTCTTCAAATGGTGGGGTGAAGTTGGTGGCGACGGTTGGGAATGGATCGACCCGAACGTTGAGCACGACAGTTCTGACAATTGGGGCGCTATCATCGGTGAAGATCGACTTCCCGTTGGTGTCAGCCAGTACGTAAATGGTAAGTTCGAGATCCAAATTCTCCGTGAGTTGCTCGGTACGGTTTATCCAATGAACAACACCGAGTTCGGTATCGGTTTCGATATCCAACAAAATTGGAGTTCAGTTGGCGTTTTACCACAAGTTTCTTCAACAAGCGGAAATCCATATGGTAAAGCAGCAAAAATGAAAATAACCATTGATGACGCTCCGTGTCGAATTGCCACAGTAGAAGGTATTAACTATCTAATAAACGAAAGCTCCAATATTGCAGCAGTAATGCACAGTGACTATATGGGTGATATTGTTATTCCAGCATCAATTGAATACGAAAACAAGACGTATATTGTTACTAGTTTACAAATGGCTTTCTATAACTGTAGTAATGTTACTTCTATAACCATTAAATCAACAAATCCTCCTTATATAAGTGATAATAGTTTCTATAATTGTCCGGCAAAGATATATGTCCCGTGCGGAACATTAGAGACATATAGAAATGCAGATGGTTGGCGAATTTATGCAAATAGAATTAATTATCCTGCTTTGTCAATTACGACTATTGCTGAAAACGGAACGGTTTCTGTTCCGCAAAATATAACTATCTGTGATGGAAATGTATTATGTACTGCAATCCCCTACCGTGGCTATCAATTTATTCGTTGGGCAGATGGCAATACCGACAATCCGCGTACAATTGAACTGACGCAAGACACCACGATGGAAGCTATCTTCGACTATTTGATTACGGGCAAATGCGGTAAAGATAGCGTACTTACATGGACATTTGAACCTTCTACTATGGCTTTGGAAATCACCGGAAAAGGTGCGCTATCTGAAAATTATACCTATGGCACATTCATTGAATCACTGACTATCGGCAATGAAGTGACAACAATTGGGCGGAGTGCGTTCTACGGTTGTAATAATCTCAAGAATGTTATCATCGGTTCTTCCGTAAAAGTATTGGAAGAAACCGCCTTTTCTGGTTGCTCTGCAATAGAAACCATTACTTGTTATAGCCAGCGTCCGCCGACAGTAAATAACTATGCTCTTTATGGATTGGACTATAGTACTATTGTGTATGTGCCGGCAGACTACTTGAATACATATATCATGCATGACGCATGGGGACTGTATGATGTTCGTCCGTTAGGTGCCAAAACGACAGAAACGACCGATGTAAATGTAACTCCTTCTGAGACAACTGCTGAAGTCGCTTGGCCTTCCGTAACCGGCGCAGCTTCTTACGAGCTTGTTATCAAAGATAATGACGGAAATGTTATCTGCACACTTGTCTTCAATGCGAATGGTCAATTGACCTCAATTGCCTTCAACGCACCTTCTCGCGACCATGCTCCGCAACAAACACAAGCTTCCGGCTTCTCGTTTACCGTCACTGGTCTTGAGGGTGGTACTGGCTACGATTTGACCATCACCGCAAAAGACGGCAACGGCTCAACTTTGGACACCCGGACTGTTTCCTTTACCACCACTGGCGAACAAGGAATAGAGGAGTTATCTTCTTCTACACGTGGTGCTACACAGAAGATTGTAGAAAACGGTCAAATCCTCATCCTCCGCAATAACAACACCTACACCCTCACCGGCCAGGAAGTGAGATAAATTGCATTTTTAACTAAAAAATTCCCGCATATATTTGCATATGTGGGATTTTTTTTGTACCTTTGCGCCGGAATTAGGAAACCTAAAATAGGCAACCTAAAATAGGATGTGCAATAAAATATTATAAATCAACACATTAATGGCATGAAAGAACGTGTAGAAAACCCATTTTTAATCCGCGGATTCTTGAAAGATGAATGGTTCTGTGATCGTGAAACAGAAACGGAAAAGTTGTTAAGCAACATTTTGAATGGTGTTGACACAACGTTGATTTCACCACGCAAATATGGGAAAACGGGGTTAATCTTCCATCTGTTTAATCGGGTAGAAGTGGAAAAACGGCCCATTAAATGCGTTTATGTGGATCTTTTTCATACACGTTCATTGGAGGATTTCGTTAAGGCTCTGGCTGACGAGTTGATTAAGTTCCCACAGCAAACTTCATTTGGACAACGTGTGATGGAATTTATCAAACGACTTCGTCCTGTTTTATCGTATGATACGCTAACCGGAGACCCACAAGTAAGTTTTACTTATCAACTGGAATCGGAAAAAGAGCAGAATTTGAAAAACATCTTGGAGTTTCTTAATAATCAGCCGGAACAAATCATCTTGGCTTTAGATGAATTTCAGCAAGTCGTGGATTATCCTGAGAATATGGAGGCCATTTTACGTGCATATATTCAAAATCTACATAATATTCATTTCATTTTCTCCGGCAGTAGACAAGCAATGATGGCGGAAATGTTTCTATCTCCCAAACGACCTCTATTTTCGCAAACACAACAATTGTCTCTTGACAAAATTCCGGCAGAGAAATATATTCCATTTGCAAAGAAACTCTTCTATGAAGGAGGAATGGAGATCGATGACGACGTACTTCAATTTATTATGGAGTGGACACGGCGACACACATATTATACACAGAGCCTTTGTAACAAAGTTTATTCAAAGCACTTATCCCATGTTGATCTTGAGGCTGTAAAATTAGCTTGTAGTGAATTATTGGATGAAAATGAAAATAGTTATATGCAGTATAGAGAGTTGCTAACAGCTCCTCAGTGGCAAGTTCTTATCGCATTGGCGAAAGAAAAACAAGTAGAACAAATCACATCCAGCACATTTCTACAAAAATACAATATTAGCGGAACAACGGCTCGTAGGACAGTACAATCATTGATAGATAAAGATTTGGTACTTGCTCTTCCACAAAAAAGCCAAACCGCCTACCAGGTTTATGATGTATTTTTCATGCACTGGTTGGCCAGAGAATATTAGTATATATCTTGTCAAATCCTCATCCTCCGCAATAACAAGACCTACACCCTCACCGGACAGGAAGTGAAATAATATATCTCCCTAAAATTTACAAAAAGTCGGCATATATTTGCATATGTCGATTTTTTGTTGTACCTTTGCATGCAAATTAAACAAACTTATGGCAAAGAGTTTTTATTTTTCAATACAGAGCTGGATGCTGGAAGGCATGGACTTGTCCCTTACCGACATCGCTGTCTTCGCGTACATAAACGGATTGACCAATTCCGAAGAGTTGGGCAAACAAGGCTGGCACGGATCCAAACGACGCCTCGCAACAGTCCTCCATGTCAGTCCTTCAACCATGAATGATATATTAAATCGATTGGAATCGAAAGGATACATTCATTTCTATAACGGCTACATTACCAGCACGATACACCGCGATTTGCCTGAACAAGAAAGGGCAAAAAAGCTCGCTGTCCAGAATCCGGACACTTTTTCTGCATAAGAAGGCAGTGATTTTCCGTTCTAAGACTCATTAATGTACGGATATCGGATAAGCATGCACGGAAATTGTACATGCCTGTTCAGATTCCGTGCATTATTGTGCAAAAACCGTACACATATAAGTATAAATACTTTAAATTAATAAAAAAATTGTTGTTAATCTAACGCTTAACGATAATATAGATGAAGAAGATAAGACGGAACCTCTACCACCACCAACAATAATTTTAATAATTAATTAACTTATTTTATTTATTCAGGTTAACCCCTCCGCTTTCTATACCATTTTTTTCAAAAACCTTACATTTTCTGGTTCAAAAATTTGCACATCCCAAATATTTTTTGTATCTTTGTACCCGATTTAGAAAACCCGCCATTGGTACCTCGTCAAACCCTTGAAAAATCGGGCTTGCATCGGACCTCTATTAGGCTATTAACAGGTGATTAACACGCGATTAACACGTGATTCAATTAACTTGATATACTCCAAAATATATTATAAACCTATAAATCAATTACTTATGGCACGTACCAGATACAACAGCGCGATCGAAGAATTACACGGAGCAACCTCTCCCGGCAGAATTCACCGCCAGAAAAAGTACAAAGACGCAAAAGGACGCTTCACCGGCTTTGCTGCGCCCGAAACCTATGACCTTACCCATCCTCGAGACTGGAGCAAAACACCGGCACGCAAAGAAGAACGCCAAAACCAGAAAGCCTGGGGCAAAGCATGTTACCTCACTGCCAAAGAACTGAACACGAACGATGGAGTGGAATATTGGCAGAAACGCTTCGAGGCGCAACTGCCGCGCACACGAGGTTCCAAACCCGATCCCTTTGCTACGATGGATCCCAAAACCAAAACTCGCAAACGCTACATCCGCTTCGATGCCTTCGTACGCGCCATCATCCGAAATCAAATGACCGCACGCAAAAAAATGCCTCAATAATTTGCACATATCAAAAAAAAGCAGTACCTTTGTGCCCGCAAACGATTTAACACTTAATTTATCTATATGAAAACAACTACTGACTATTGTAAGTTGGCGTGGAAAGAGCTGCGCGCACAATTCAAACAAGTATTCGTTATTATCCTGGCGACCGTGTCTCTCGGCATGATCGCTGCATGCGTGTTGTACGGCGCGTACTACTGGTTCACTGCGACGCAGAGTATCATCGCGGCACTGGTGACTATCATGGTCGCATTGCTCGTTGTGCTGACCGTAGGTTTGTTCAATTATTACATACCTGTATGGTTCTTGACCTTGGTGCGTAAGCAGCAGCCGTGGTATGAAGCCAAGACAGGCTACTTGCGTGCGTTGATAGCGGCTTTCCTGGTGATGCTACCGTCTATGCTGCAAGAGGTTGTCAGCCTGCCGATGGACCTGTCTCAGGAGCCGTCGATCATCGCATCTATCCTGGTGCTGGTGCTGATGCCGCCTGTGATTGTGTTCTCCGTGTGGTGGACCTATGCGGTAGGGCATATTCTGTCATTCCGCGTATATGACCATCCCGATCGGACGGTCTTCCAGTCAGTAGGGGATTCGATTCGGATGATGAAAGGTTACAAACTCAGCCTGTTCTGCATAGATCTGCTCATCATGCTGTTGCCGGTGATCGTACTTGTGGCGGTGATCTTCGTGCTGGTGTTCGGGGTAGCGTTTGTGATGGCATTGGCTCCGGAATACACGGTGCTGGCTGCTGTGATCGCAGCGGTGGTGGCGCTGCCGATAGTTGCGGTGTATGGGTTTGTCTTCGAGCCGATGCTCTATATCGCCCATGCGCTGTTCTACGAGGACATGCGTGCCGAGCAGGAAGCGACAGAAAGTGAAACAAGTGTAGAATAATAAAAACAGAATACTATGCATAACAAAATCTTGAAAGGTGCGTTGATCGGCACTATCATCTTCTCGGTTCTGTATGAACTGGTGGCTTTAATCGGACACTATTTTATTGTTCGTATTGCCCATCTGTTTACCGATATGGGGCTTGTGTATGACATCTTTAACCATATGCAGAACGGGTTGTACGGGCTCACGCAGTTGGCCTTTATCATCGCCGGTTTGGCGTTTCTGCTGGCTAACACCAAGAGCCTGCAGGCTGTGCTGGGCGGTTGTGTGCTGAGCTTGCGTGCGTTGATGCTGCTTTCGCAGGCTATTCTGTGGACCGTGTTCGGCCTGATAGGTAACACGGCAGCGCGCAGCATGATCTATCCCGATTGGATGTCATGGTCGCAGATCGTGCTGTTCGTGGCAGCGTACTGCCTGATTGCTTGGCACTATCGCAGCTATGCGATGCTCGCTCTCGGAATCGCAGCGGCGGTGTTCAAGATCATGATCCAGGTGCTCTATACCTGCCTTTCCCACGAACTGATAAACTGGACGACTTACTTTACCGTAACCGGTATCCTCGGCCTCTTTGTGTTCGCTGCCGGCCTCGTTTACCTCATCCTCTGGTTCGTCAACGCCAAGAAACAGAAACTAACGGAATAACTATTTATACCATGAAAAAAACAATTGTTCTTATGCTATCATTAGCATTAATCGCTTGCGCGAGCAAGCAGCTGAAGTTGGAAGATGAGTGCGTCTATAGCCCGCAGAAGACGCAGTTCGCGTTCTGGTCCAACGTGGCAGAGCAGATGGAAGTGCGTATTTATGAACAAAGTGACGATGTACAATGTACAAAGGTCGTTCCTTTGACCAAAGGCGAGAATGATTTCTGGACCGCGACCGTCAAGGGTGACTTGGTCGGTAAGTACTACACCGTACGTTCGTTCCAGAACGGCGAATGGGCACCGGAGGCCCCGGGTATCTTTGCCAAGGCGGTGAGCATCAACGGTCAGCGTGCTGCGATCATTGACATGAACGCGACCAACCCAGAAGGGTGGGAGAACGATGTGCGCCCTGCGATGCCCGACATGACCGATATAGTCGTCTATGAAACCCATATGCGCGACTACACCATGTCGCCGAACTCGGGCATTGAGCACAAGGGCAAGTTCCTGGGAATGGTCGAGAAACCGGCGATCAACCACCTCAAAGAACTGGGCATTACCCACCTGCAGATTCTGCCGATGTTTGACTACGGCTCCATTGACGAGACGACGCTGGAGAAGAACCGCTATAACTGGGGCTACGACCCGGTGAACTATAACGCTCCCGAAGGCGGCTATTCGTCGGATCCTGCAGACCCGGCATGCCGTATTCGCGAAGCGAAGATGATGATTCAGGCAATGCACGCCAACGGAATTCGCGTCATCATGGACGTGGTCTATAACCACACGTACGATGTGATGGGTTGCGCGCTCGGTCGTGTGGTGCCGCAGTATTTCTACCGCCTCAATGAGGATGGCACCTATGCCAACGGTTCGGGTTGCGGCAACGAGACCGCTTCGGATCACGAGATGATGCGTCAGTTCATGGTGGAGTCGGTATGCTACTGGGCACGCGAGTACCACGTGGACGGTTTCCGCTTTGACCTCATGGGCATTCATGACCAGGAGACGATGAACGCTATCCGTGCTGCGCTGGACGAGATCGACCCTACCATCCTCACCTATGGTGAGGGTTGGGCTGCAATGAGCCCCGCCTATCCGTACGAAGACCTCGCTATGAAACAGTGGACGTATAAGATGCCCCGCGTAGGTGCGTTCAGCGATGATATCCGCAACGCGCTCATCGGCTCACCGTTTGATCACGAGCGCGGTTTCGCGTCCGGAAACGGTGCTTGCAAGCAGGCGCTGATGAACGGTCTGGTAGGCTGTATCGGCTTTGAGGACCCGAATGGCCAACTGGGTGCAGAGCCGCTCTGCTGGAGTGGAGAACCCATGCAGCACGTATCCTATATCACCTGCCACGATAACTACTGTCTGCGCGACCGCATTGCTGTGTCGGCCGCTGAAGAGAGTGAAGCGACGCAGCTGCGCATGAACAAACTGGCGCAGACCGCGGTGCTCGTTTCGCAAGGAATGTCGTTCATCTACGGCGGTGAGGAACTGTTCCGCACCAAACTCGGTATCGACAACAGTTATCAGAGCCCCGACAGCATCAATATCATTCCGTGGGAGAATCAGATTGCTTATGCCGATCTGTATGAGTACTACTGCCAACTGATTGCTATCCGTCGTGCGCACAAGGGCTTCCGTCTGGGTTGCGCAGAGGCGGTGAAGGAGCATGTGGAGTTTATCCCGACGGACAACGAGCACCTGATCATCTACCGCATCAAGAACCTCGAAGGTATCGACAGCGCCAAGTCATTGCTCGTGCTGCTCAACGGCGGACCGGAAGAAGCGACGGTAGCGATGCCGGCAGCGGAAGGCAATTATGTGGTGCTGGCATACGATGGAGAAGCGAATGCAGCAGGACTCGATTTCGCTTCGCATGAACAGGAGACCGTCAAGCCGTATTCGGCGACCATCATTGCCGAATATCCGCAGCCGGAAGAGTAAAAATACACAAAAAATAAAAAAAGTTGCTCAAATATTTGTATATTTGAAAAAAAAGCAGTACCTTTGCAGCGTGAAATGAATGAGGGGACCCCGAAAAGGTCTCCTCTTCATATAACAGGAGACCTTTATTTGAGATTTGAGATTTAAGATTTATGATTTTAAAGGACGAATTACAAAATTGGATCGAACAGTACCTGCAGGGTACCGAGTATGAGCTGATCACGCTGAACGTGTCAGCCGGTAATGATATTTTGGTCGAGGTAGACCGTTTGGCGGGCGTGGATGTGGATTTCTGCGCGGAGCTGAACCGCTATCTTGTGGAGAAACTGGAGGGGTTAGCGGTTACGGGTTACGGGTTACCGGATTATTCGCTGGAGGTAGGTTCGGTGAGCCTGACTGACCCGTTCAAGACCAAGATGCAGTACGAGAAGAACCTCGGACATGATGTGGAGATAATGGCGAAAGGCGAGAAGGACGAATGGCGAAAGTTCAAAGGACAGCTTGTCTCGGTAGATGAGGACACCTTCTCGGTGGATATCGAAGAGAAGGTAGCCGTGGAGGGAAAGAAGCGCAAAGAGACGCAGATCGTCACTCACACCTGGCGCTACGACGAACCGAAGTACGTGAAGTACGATCTTCGATTTTGAGATTTCAAATTTAAGATTTCAAATTTAATATTATATAGCAAAAATGGCAACTGCAAAACAAACACAAGAGACAATCAATCTGATTGACATTTTCTCTGAATTCAAAGACTTTAAACGCATTGACAAGCAAACGTTTATCAATGTGCTGCAGGATTCTTTCCGCAGCGTGATCACCAAGATGTACGGCAATGCCGCTAACTACGACGTCATCGTCAACCCGGACAAGGGTGACCTGGAGATTTATCGTAACCGTCTGGTGATGGAAGACGACGATGTAGCGAATCCCGAGACGCAAATCGCACTGAGCGATGCGCTGCTGCTCGATGACGAAGCGGAAGTCGGTGAAGAGGTAACCGACAAGGTGGACCTCAACTCGTTCGGCCGTCGTATGATCCTGAACCTCCGCCAGACCTTGGCATCGAAGATCCTGGAACTCCAGAAAGAGAGCCTCTACCTCAAGTACAAAGAGATGATCGGTCAGGTGGTAACCGGCGAGCTCTATCAGGTATGGAAGAAAGAGATGCTGCTGCTCGACGAAGAGGGCAACGAACTCTATCTGCCGAAGCAAAACCAGATCCCGACGGACTTCTACCGTAAGGGTGAGATGGTGCGTGCCGTAGTTATCCAGGTGGAGAATAACAACCAGAACCCCAAGATCATTCTGTCCCGTACCGCTCCGCTGTTCCTGCAGCGTCTGTTCGAGCAGGAAGTGCCGGAAGTGAAAGAAGGTCTGATCGCTATCAAGAAGATTGCCCGTATTCCGGGTGAGCGCGCTAAAGTGGCTGTGGAGACCTTCGACGACCGCATTGATCCGGTAGGCGCTTGTGTGGGCGTGAAGGGTGCACGTATTCACGGAATCGTACGTGAGTTGCGCAACGAGAACATCGACGTCATCAACTACACCCAGAACACCAACCTCTATATCCAACGTGCGTTGTCTCCGGCTAAGATCTCGAGCATGGAGATTGATGAAGAGGCTAAGACGGCTAAGGTTTATCTGCAGCCGGAAGAGGTCAGCCTCGCTATCGGTAAGGGCGGATACAACATCAAGTTGGCTTCCATGCTCACCGGTTACGAGATTGATGTCTATCGCGAGATCAACGAGCAGGACTTTGACGATATCTACCTGGACGAGTTCAACGACGAGATCGACCAGTGGGTACTCGATGCCTTCAAGGCGATCGGTCTGGACACCGCCAAGGATGTACTGGGCACGAGCAAGGAGAAACTGCTCAAACAGACCGACCTCGAGGAGGAGACGATTGATGACGTACTCCGTATCCTCAAGGCTGAGTTTGAAAACGACTAATATTAACCCAAAACCCTCGCGCGGCTCGAGAATAAACAACGCCGTTAGCGTATGGCAATTAAGTTAATTAAAGCATGTAAAGAATTGAATATAGGTATGGCCACTCTCACCGCATGGTGCGAGAAGAACGGTCATGCCGTAGAGTCGGACCCGAACGTGCGTATCGACGATGACCTCTACCTGCTGCTTGCCAAAGAGTTCAGTAAGGACCTGGCAACCAAGTTAGAGGCAGATCGTTTGGCTGCGGAGCGTCAGGCTCGTGACGAGGCGGAGAAAGCGGCTGCTGAGGCTGCCAAGCGCGCCAAGGAAGAGGCGGAAGCGGCTCGTCTGGCTGAAGAGGAGGCGAAGAAAGAGGCAGCTCGCATAGCGGCTCAACGTGCAGCCGAAGAGGCAGAGAAAGCACGTCAGGAAGCCGAGAAAGCGAAGGCGGAAGCGGAAGCGGCTGCTGCGGCTGCAAAAGCGGAAGAGGCGAAGAAAGAAGAGGCGAAGGTAGAGAAACCGAAGCCGGAGATCTTCACACTCGGCAAGCCGGAACTGAAGAACGCTCCCAAGGTGCTGGGTAAGATTGACCTGAACGCGATCGATACCTCCACACGTCCGGCCAAGAAGACCAAAGAGCAGAAACGCAAAGAGCGTGAGGAGCGTCAGAAAGAGCAGCAGGCACAACAGCAGGCTGCGGCTGCTGAACGCGCAGAGCGCCGTAAACGCGAGCGTATCAAGAACAACGCTACCAAGGTTGATCCGAACGATAAACGCAACCAGGCTGGTAAGAAGAGCAAGAAGAACCAACCCCGTGAGGCTACGCAGGAAGAGGTGGATAAGGCACTGAAAGAGACGCTGAGCCGTTTGACGCAGAAGAAGGGTCAGTCCAACACGTCTAAGTATAAACGCGAGCGTCGTGAGCAAGAGCGTGAGAAGCATGAACTCGAGATCATGGAGGCACAGGAGCAATCCAAAGTGCTGAAACTGACGGAGTTCGTGACGGCGAACGACCTGGCGGTCATGATGAATGTTCCGGTGAACAAGATCATCGGAACCTGTATGTCGCTTGGTCTGTTCGTATCCATCAACCAGCGTCTCGATGCCGAGACGATCAACCTCGTGGCAGAGGAGTTCGGTTTCACAACCGAGTATGTATCCGCCAAGGTGGTGGAGGAGATCAACGCCGACGAGGTGATCAACGATGAAGATATGGAGCCGCGTTGCCCGATCATCACCGTCATGGGTCACGTCGATCACGGTAAGACATCGCTGCTCGACCATATCCGTAACGCGAACGTCATCGCCGGTGAGGCAGGTGGTATCACCCAGCACATCGGTGCATACAACGTCAAGCTCAAGAACGGTCAGCATATCACGTTCCTCGATACGCCGGGTCACGCGGCCTTCACCGCAATGCGTGCCCGTGGTGCCAAAGTGACGGATATAGCGATCATCATCATCGCAGCCGACGATGCGGTCATGCCGCAGACCATCGAGGCCATCAACCACGCCCAAGCGGCCGGTGTACCGATGGTATTTGCCATCAACAAGGTCGATAAACCCGGTGCTAACCCCGATAAGATCCGTGAGCAACTGAGTAACATGAACATCCTTGTCGAAGATTGGGGTGGTAAGTACCAGTGTCAGGAGATCTCAGCCAAGAAAGGAACGGGCGTCTATGAGTTGCTCGAAAAAGTGCTGCTTGAAGCAGAACTGCTCGACCTCAAGGCGAACCCCAAACGTCGTGCGAAAGGTTCGGTCATCGAGTCTTCGTTGGACAAAGGACGCGGCTACGTAGCTACGCTGCTGGTTCAGGACGGAACACTCCGAATGGGCGACATCGTGCTCGCCGGTACATTCCACGGTCGTATCAAAGCGATGTTCAATGAGCGTGGTCAGAAGATCACGGAGGTACATCCGGGTGAACCGTGTTCGATCCTCGGTCTGAACGGTGCTCCGCAGGCCGGTGACGAGTTCAACGTACTGCCGACCGAGCAGGAGGCTCGTGAGATTGCGAACAAACGTGAGCAGTTGCAACGTGAGCAATCGATCCGCACCAAGAAACACGTGGGTCTCGAAGAGATCGGTCGTCGTCTGGCTATCGGTGACTTCAAGGAACTCAACATCATCGTCAAAGCCGATGTGGACGGTTCTGTCGAGGCAATCAAGGACTCGCTTATCAAACTCTCGACGGAGAATATTCAGGTCAACGTCATCCACGGTGCCGTCGGTGCTATCTCCGACAGCGATGTGATGCTGGCTGCGGCATCGGATGCAATCATCGTCGGCTTCAACGTACGTCCTACCGGCACGGCCCGTCGTATGGCAGAGACCGAAGAGGTGGATATCCGTATCTACTCCATCATCTACGATGCCATCAACGAGGTCAAGGCGGCTATGGAAGGTATGTTGGCTCCGGAGGTGAAGGAAGAGGTGACAGCTACCCTCGAGGTGCTGCAGACTTTCCACATCTCCAAAGTGGGTACGATCGCCGGTTGTATTGTGCGTGAGGGTAAGATCAAACGCGGTAACAAAGTACGCGTCATCCGTGATGGTATCGTGATCAAGACCGCCGAACTGGCATCCCTCAAACACGTCAAGGACGATATCAAAGAGGCAGGTGTGAACACCGAGTGCGGTCTGAGCCTCAAGGCATACGACGACCTCAAAGAGGGCGATATCCTCGAGAGCTTCGAAGAGATTGAAGTAGCAAAGTCTTTGTAAAGTGAAAGATGAAAAATGAAAGATGAAAAATGAAAGATGAAAAATGAAAGATGAAAGGATTTTAGATATGAGAAAGCATTTTAGTCTTTTGTCTTTTAGCGTAGCGGTCTTTTGTCTTGTGTCTATGACCGGCTGTTGGACCACACGTATTTGGACAGTTGCCCCGGCAGAGGAGACAACGGTTGTTATCGCTGAGCGTCCGAAGACGACGTACACGACTACGGTGACCACACCCAACCCGCGTACGACGACGGTGACGACGTTCACTGCGACGAGTTACAACACCGATTGGTGTTTCTACCTCGACCTCAATGCCGTTGCGGCTGCGTTCGCAGAGAGCAATTCGGTACAGGAGTTTGAGAAGATATTGAACTCCAGCCGGTATATGATCAACAACCTCGACCTCAACCACGACGGGTGGATTGACTACCTGCGCGTGATTGAGACCCGTCGGGGTTATTACCATACGCTCTTGATTCAGGCCTGCCTGGCTCCCGGTGTGTTCCAGGACGTCGCTACGCTCATCGCAGAGCGTCGTGCAGACGTGCTGATGGTAGAGGTAGTGGGAGATGCGTATCTGTACGGCTATAACTACATCGTTCGTCCGGTGTTCGTCAAACGTCCGCCAATGTGGGATGTGTACGGCCGTCCGAGTTACAACCCCTGGTCGTCTCCGTACCACTACAGTTATCTGCCGTCGTACTACACACGCCCGAAACCGATATATTTGAATCATTATCAGGCGTATGTGAACACGTACATGCATAACCACACGTACTGTCACCACTGTGACTATCCGAACCAGCCGTTCTATCCGAGCTACACCTCAATGACCCAAGAGCACCGACGCAACGACTATCAGGTGCTGCATCCGGACGACTCGTTCGATCGCCGAGTGACCCGTTCGTCGTCACAGAGTGTGCGTGGCGCCAGCAACGCCGGTCAGTTACGTCAAGTGGTAGCTGCGGAGTCGAACAACTCCACAACGACCACCTCAACACGTAGTACTACGACCACGACTCCGACGAAGACGACTAAAACGACTACTTCGAGCCGTGGAACTCAGACGACTACGCCGGCAAAGACCACGCCTGCACAGACGACTACAACGACCACGTCGACCCGTAGCACGCAAACGACGGAGACGAAGTCAACTCGTAGCACGACTACAACGAAGCCCGCTACGCGTCAGCCGAGCACCTCGGTTGATACACGTGTGAATAAAAACGGAGCGACCCGTACTACGGTTAAAACCACCGATAGTAAAGGTCGCACCCGGACGGTAAAACGGGAAGGCACTACGTCCACCCGTTCCGGTTCGTCCACTAGATCCTCTCAAGGCTCGACAAACGAATCCAGCCCTCGTTCTGGCCAACGTGGACGTTAGCCCACTCACCAATCGTTTCACGAATCGTCACCTTGGTGCCTTCGTGAATGGTGAACAGGTCTGTTCCCGATCGGTCGGGTGAGGACTTGGCATTGACAACTCCCTGTGTGATGATTGCTTCATTGCGCAGGGAGTCTCTTTGATGCAGTGAGCCGGCGTTTAGACCGGTGATGAGCGAGAAGAGTAGGGCAATCCATGCGCAGTGGAACGCGGTCTTACGCAGCCAAGGCGCACGGCCCAACAGGAACAGCAGAATACCGGTCAGAGCCAGCACGAACAGGCAGATAGAGAGAATGACCCAGGTCGGCTCACTCAGCGCATTACGCACCGTACGCGCCCAAGAGGAGAGGAAGAAATCCTGCTCGACGATGTTATCGGTGATGCGGCTCTTGGCGAACTCCAGGTTGTACTTCGCATCCTTGTGCGTCGGTTGAAGACGCAGTGCCCGCTCGTAACTCAAGATCGCTTGCGCCAATTCGCCTTGCTTATAGTAGGCATTGCCTAAGTTATAGTACACGGTGGCACTCGGCTGCTCGGCCAAGATAGCTTCATAGGCAGTTACCGCCTCATCGTATCGTCCTTCTGCATAAGCGGTGTTGGCCTCATCGAAAGCGCTCTGCGCGAATAAAGGTGAAAGGTGAAAGGTGAAAGGTGAAAGGAGCAGCAAAGCTGCTAATAATATCTTTCTCATATCTTTTGGTCTTCTAAGTTATTAATCAAGTTCGTTGTGGCGGTGTAGAGGTCATTCATCGCATGGTCGGTGCTGGGCGCGTAGCGGGCGAACTCGGCGGTCGAGAGCACGTTCGTCACCTCGCCGATGAGCTGTTCGCTCACACCTTTCTGACGGAGCAGAGTAGCGATGTTTTCCTTATTCAGGTCGGCTGTCGGAATGGACAGACGGTCGCTGAGATAGGTCCATGCGGCCCGCTCAATCTCTTCGTAGAAGCGGTTCTTATCGTTCGCTTTGAGCGCTGCTGCAGCGGCTTTGAGACGTTTCTGTGCCACTTTGTTGGCGCGTTTGTAACGTACCCGTGTCATGTCTGCATTCTCCTTGATCTGCTTACGCAGTACGATCAGCAGGATGATGGCAATCAAAAGCGGAATGAGATAGCACAGCCAGAACGTCCAACTGCCGTATTCAATGAACTTCTCGCCTTTCGCCTTGATCCGTTCGCCATTGGTATCAATGTACCGGATATCGGTGCCAAGTTGTTTGATGTCCTCTTTCTGGGCGTAGGAGATGACCGCACCTTCGTCCGCCTTGCCGCTGCCGGCACCGCGTTTCACATGAATCGTGTACTCGGGCGTGCTGAGAGTCTTGTAACTCTTGTCTTCGATATCAAAGTAACTGAAGTGCACAGCCGGTATGGTGTATTCGCCTGCGTTGCGCGCAATGACCAGATACTCAATGGACTTGGTGCCGCTTACACCGGAAGTGGTCGTGCTGAAGTTATTGGTCACTTTGGGGTCGTACGGTTCGAACCCTTCGGGCCAATCGATAGCCGGTGTCTTGAGCAGTTTCATGTTACCAGTACCGCTGATGTCCAGTTTGATGGTTACGGCATCGTTGGCCTGCACCTCGGTCTGGGAGATGGAAGGGGTCAATGTGAACTTACCCACACCGCCGGAGAATCCTGCGGGTTTACCGCTCGGCAGCGCACTCACTTTAATGGTCGCGCCCGGGGCGGTGAGCATCTTGGTCACATTGGTGTACGTGCCGAAGAAATCGTCGAAGATAGAGCGCGATTTGGAACGCGTCTGCACACGCAGAACGGCTTCGAAATTAGCCGGGTCAATCTTGATCTCCCCCGAGTGCTGCGGATAGAGCAGGGTGCGGTACAACACTGCCGTCTGATAATTGCGGCCGTTATAGTGCTCCAGTTCGGTCTGTATCTCGCCTTGCTCCAGTTCTTGTTTCAAGAATCCGGTGAACTCCGGCAACTTGGTGTTGTTGGTCAACTGCGCTACATCCACGTTCGCAAAATAGAGTTTGTACGTCACCAGCAGCGCTTCCTGCTCGTGTACATGCGTCTTGCTCACGATGGTCCGAACGAACAGGTTCTCCGAGGAGACATTGGTGGACGAACCGGACTGACTAGGCTGACCGGAAGTCCCGGAATTACCGGACTGACCGCTCGAAGTGCTTTGGCTCGGCTGTTTGTCTTCCGGCAGAACCTCAATGCGCACGCCGTTGGACTGCACGGTCTCGCCGTTCACCTTGACGGTTGCGGGAGCGATCGTGAACGTACCGGTTCGTTGCGCCATCAGGGTGTAGGTGTAGGTCTGCTCGAACACCGACGTACGTTTGCCGTTAATGAACGACGTGCTGCTGCTGGTCGAGGTGTACGGACCGGCCAGGTAGTCAAAGTCCGTGAATTCGGGCGCTTGCAAGTCGCGACTCCGCTGGTTCACGGTGTACGACAGTTGGAACGGCTGACCGAGAATCACCTGTTTCGGGGCCTGCGCCTTGAACACCACATCATCGGCATACGCGCTCAATGCGATGCCGATGAAACTCAAAACTATAAATAATTTCTTATACATATTTTATTTGTTTGATTTTGAATTTTTCGTGAGCAAGGTTTGGATTTTTGTGGTAAGGGAGTTATGGGGTCCATAATGACCGAACCAAAAAGCCAAAGATGCTACGAAAAAGCAAAATACTACCAATCTTTCTCTACACGGCGTTTTTTACCTTGCTGACGTTTGATGTTCTCTTGCGTCTCTTGTTCGTCTTGCTCTAAGGCTTGCAGGATCTGCTCGGCCGTCTCTTTGTCCATCTGGTCCTCATTTTGCTCTTGCTGCTGCTCTTGCTGATCTTGTTGATCCTGCTGGTCTTGTTGCTGCTGTTGTTGCTGTTGTTGTTGCTGTTGTTGCTGTTGTTGCTGATCCTGATTCTGCTGGTCTTGTTGCTGTTGCTGCTGTTGTTGCTGCAACATCTGCATCGCTTTCACCAGGTTATAACGCGTGTCATCATCCTTAGGGTTCGCGCGTAGCGACTCTTGATACGCCGACACCGCATCTCCGTACTGCTGCAACGCATAGTGACAGTTACCGATGTTATGTTTAACGCGCGCATACCGCTCTTTGTCCTTCTCCGCGTTGAGCATTCGCTCTGCGGTCTCGAACTGCTCCAGCGCATCCTGGAACTTGTCCTGTTTGTACAGCGCGTCGCCAAGGTTGTAATGCGCCTCGTAGCTGTTCTTGTTCTCCTCCAAACCGCGGCGGTAGTCAATCTCCGCTTTGGTGTAACCCTCTTTGTTGTAGTGGTAATTGCCTTTGATCACATCCACCATCTCGCGTTGCGCGAAACTAAAGGCGAACGGCAAAAGGCTAAGGGCTAATGTTATAATGGTCCGTTTCATATCCTTCCTCTTTCATTTTTCATTTTTCCTCTTTCATCTCCCCAAATATATCTAATCGGGTTAATGCTTTGTTCTTACGGTTGAAGATAAAGAAGTCGATCACCAACAGCAGCAGTGCTACCAAAGCAAAGCTTTGGAACTGCTCGTTATACTCGGTATAGACCTGTGTTTCAAACTCCTGGGTCGCCAGTTTGTCGATCTCACGCTGGATCGCTTTCATCGCGGTGTTGGTGTTGTCACAGCGAACGTAGAAACCGCCACCGGCCTGTGCGATCTCGCGACACATGTCTTCGTTGAGCTTGCTGACCACCACATTGCCGTTCCGGTCCTTGCGGAAGCTGTTCGTACCCGGCATGGGAATAGGACTACCTTCGGGTTTACCGATTCCGACCACAATCACCTGAATACCCATCTCTTTGGCTTTCTTGGCGGCCGCTACAGCATCGTCCTCATGGTTCTCACCATCGGTGATAAGAATGATCACACGGCTTGCGTCCGAAACGGTTTGGCCATCTCGGTCATTGACCGCCCCAAAGCATCGAATGGAAGTGTTAAGTGCCTGACCGATGGCCGTTCCTTGGGTCTTAATGAGGTCCGGGGTGATGGTGTTAAGGAACATCTTCGCCGACACGTAGTCGCACGTGATCGGTAACTGAATGAACGCGTCACCGGCGAACACGACGAGGCCCACTTTGTCGTTCTCCATGTTATCCATGAGCTTGCTCATCATCTGTTTAGCGCGGTCCAGACGGTTCGGTGCCACGTCTTCTGCCAGCATGGAGTTGGAAATATCCAAGGCGACGATGGCTTCGATACCGTTGCGTTTCTCCGTACGCTCGGACGTACCGAACTGAGGTCGTGCAGCGGCTACAATGAGCAGCGCCAAGGCTACCATGCAGAGGATGAACTTAACGGTCGGACGGGTCTTGCTCGCATTCGGCATCAGTTGTTCCATCAACTCTTCGTCACCGAACGCACGCAACTGACGACGTTTGTGGCGCGTGTAGAAATAATAGGCGAAGGACAGTACGGGAATGATCCATCCCAGCCATAACAGTTCTGTATTTGCAAAACGAAACATCCTTAGTAATTTTTAATTCTTAATTTTTAATTTTTAATTACTAATTGTGCGTAGCACAAAATAGCGTAGTATCACTTCAAGCAGCAGGCAGGCCAAGGCGGCGATGATGTAAGGCATGAAGTTCTCCGTATGTTTGGAGTACTCGCGTACACGCAGTTTGGTTTTCTCCATCTGATCGATCTGCTCGTAGATTTGTTTGAGGCTGTTGTTGTCCGTAGCACGGAAATACTGACCGCCTGTTTTGTTGGCAATGCCGCGCAGGGTCGCTTCGTCAAACTCCGAATCCATCGTCACGTACTGCCGTCCCATCGGGGTGTTAACCGGCACACGAGTCTGGCCGTAACTGCCCACACCGACGGTATAAACACGGATACCGAACGTCTTGGCGATCTCGGCAGCGGTCTGCGGGTCAATGTCGCCGCGGTTGTTGGAACCATCCGTCAGCAATATCACCACTTTGGACTTGGTCTCGCTGTCTTTCATGCGGTTCACCGCGTTCGCCAGACCCAGACCGATCGCTGTGCCGTCTTCGATCATACCGTACTCAACCGATTGGAACAGGTTAACCAGCACGGCGTGATCCGTAGTCAGCGGGCATTGCGTAAAACTCTCTCCGGCAAACACGACCAGACCGATCTGATCGTTCGGACGGTTTTTGACGAACTCGCATGCTACATCCTTGGCTGCCTCCAAACGGTTCGGTTTGAGATCCTCTGCCAACATGGTTCCGGATATATCCAGCGCCATCATGATGTCGATACCTTCGGTGCTCTCTTTGGACCATTTATTGGTCAACTGCGGCCGTGCCAAGGCGATGCTGAGCAGCGCAACAGCCGCTACGCGCAGCGCGAACGGCACGTGGAGCAGCCATACGCGCAACGAACGAGGCTGCTTGGCGAACGCGCTCGTGTCGCTGATCTGCACGCTGGCGTCCGATTTGTGCAACTCGTAGAAGTACCATACACCAATCGGTACGATCAGCAGCAGTAAAAATAAATATGCGGGATTAGCAAATGTCATACTTCGTCCTCCTTTTGACTATTGTCTTTTGGGTCCTGGCTCTCGACGATCTTGGTCTCATTGACAAACTCATACGCGGTCGTCAGTGCTTTCTCGTTCTCGTCCGGAGTGGTGCTCCACTTGGCGAACTTAACGAGGTCAGCCAACTGCAACATCGTACGCAGGTTCTCGTACAACTCCTTGCCGTCAACATTAGCATCTAACCCTTCGCCTTTCGCCAAGAGAATTGGTTTGATTTCTTTGAGTGTCTCGTCACTCGTCTTCTCCGTGCTGTGCACGTCGAACCGGCGACCGATATACTCACGCACCACATCGGTCAAGTCCGTGTGGTACTCTTTGACTTGACCCTTCTGCCAGATCTTGGCAATCTTGATGGCATCCAGTTTCTCGAGTGCCACCTCGTCTGCCGGTCGCAGCAGTTCCGGATTGACCGGTTCCTCTTTGGGCTTGCGGCGGCTGAGAAGCCAATAAACGAGATAGCCTATTCCGGTGAGAACCAACGCGATACCGAGTGCCAACAGCACCCATCGGATGATACCCCACCACCAAATCGGTGCCCGTTCAACGGGTTTGATGTCCGTGATGGCATTCGTCGAATCGGCCTCCAGATCGAACGGCTGAAGGACGTTCAGCGCCATTGGTTCGGTACGGAATGTATCTTCACCGCTCACGATCTCGATGGGGCGCACGACAAAGAGCGAGTCCTTGAAACTGGTCAGCGTCAAGTATTGGTTCAGCTGCAGCCGGCCATCGGGCAGGGTAGTGGTATCCACGATCGTGCGATCGATGATCTCGATGCCGTCTTGCAGCGTCTCACCGAACACCGGCCACTCGACCCGTTCGTTCGCTTCCTGCGTCACACGGATATGCATATCCGTCTGGTCTCCGATTCGCATCTCTGTCGAATCGATGGACGCAGAAACAATTATCGCTAATAAAATATTCAACATCTTACTGTGAAATATTCATTATTCATTAATCATTATTCATTGCTTAAAAAGTTGCATCAACTTTTTCACATAGTCTTCATCCGTGCGCATGCTCACGTGGTTGATACCCGTTTTGGTATAAATGGTATCCAAAGCCACCTGCTGTTCTGCCCAGGCTTTCGAATACGCAGCGCGAGTGCTGCTCAGCCAGGTATCCACCCACACACGTGCTCCTGTCTCCGGATCACGCAGTTTGATGAGTCCCACGTTCGGCATTTCCGCGTCGCGGCGGTCGTAGATCTGAATTACACTCAGGTCATGCTTGCGGCTCGCAATAACGATAGGATCTACTTCGCCTCTAACCGTTAGCCTTTTGCCTAATTTTGGGTCCATCATATCCGAGATCAGGAACGCCGTGCAACGCCGTTTCTGCGCGTTCGTCAGGAACTGCAGCGCCGCGTTGATGTTCGTCCCCGTGTGTTCGGGTTCGAAACTGAGCAACTCGCGGATGATATGCAGCACGTGCGATTTACCTTTCTTGGGAGGAATAAATTTCTCCACTTGGTCGGAGAAGAAGATCACACCCACCTTATCGTTGTTCTCGATCGTGGAGAAAGCGAGCGTAGCGGCTACTTCGGCCATCGTGTCACGTTTCATCTGGCTCACCGTACCGAAGTTACGGCTGCCGCTGACATCGACGAGCAACATCACCGTCAGTTCTCGCTCTTCCTCATAGACCTTGATGTACGGCCGGTTCATACGTGCCGTCACGTTCCAATCGATGGACCGCACATCGTCTCCCGGCTGGTACTCACGCACCTCCGAAAAGGCCATACCACGACCTTTGAACTGGCTGTGGTACTCGCCTGCGAAGATGTTACGACTCAACCCATGGGTTTTGATCTCTATCTTCCGAACTTTTTGTAATAACTCTTCTGAAGTCATAAAATCATTTACGATTTATTCATTTACGATTGACGATTTATTTACGATTGTCCGCTACGCGGTTTATTTACGATTGTTCGCTGTATGGTCAATCGTCAATTATTTTCAATCGTCAATCAATCGTACCTCGTCAATCGTCCAATCGTCAATCAAGGCACTTGTACCGCATTGAGTACCTCGGTGATGATATCTTCGGTCGTGATATTGTTAGCCTCTGCCTCATAGGTCAGACCGATACGGTGACGGAGCACGTCGTAGCAAACGGCACGTACGTCTTCCGGGGTCACGTAACCTCTCCTATGAATAAACGCGTACGCACGCGCAGCCTTCGCGAGGTTGATACTTGCACGCGGACTACCACCGAACGAGATCATCGGTTTCAACTTCTCCAAACCGTAGTTCTCCGGCTCACGTGTAGCAAACACGATGTCAACGATGTACTTCTCGATCTTCTCGTCCAGATAAACCTCTTCGACGATCTTACGCGCCTTGATGATATCAGCGGTGCTTAAAATCGGCAGCACTTGCTTCTGCTCGCTGTTGATGTTCTGACGAATGATCGCCTGCTCCTCCTCTTTCTTCGGATAGCCGATCACTACCTTGAGCATGAAACGGTCGGTCTGCGCTTCGGGAAGCGGGTAGGTACCTTCCTGCTCGATCGGGTTCTGGGTAGCCAGTACAAGGAACGGATCGTCCAACTTGAACGTCTGCTCACCGATCGTCACTTGACGCTCCTGCATAGCCTCCAGCAACGCACTCTGCACTTTCGCCGGGGCACGGTTGATCTCATCGGCTAACACAAAATTAGCGAAGATAGGACCACGTTTGATCTTGAACTCTTCGCTTTTCTGGCTGTAAATCTGCGTACCAAGCACATCGGCAGGCAACAGATCCGGCGTAAACTGAATACGGCTAAAATCGGCTTTGATGAGGTCACTCAGGGTCTTGATGGCTTTCGTCTTTGCCAAGCCCGGCACACCTTCCAACAGAATGTGTCCGTCGCTCAACAGACCGATCAACAAACTCTCAACAAGGTGTTTCTGACCGACAATCACCTGATTCATGCCTAACGTCAAGGCATTTACAAACGAACTCTCGCGCTCAATGCGCTCCTGAAGTTCACGAATATCCACTGGATTTTCCATAATTGTGTATAGTGTTTTTATTAGTTCTCTAGTAAGTTTTTATTGGTTTTCTATTACCAAAGTAATAGTAACAAAAACTGTGCCAAAACCATTCTTCCTATTTTTTTTGTAAAAAATTTGCATATATCAAAACTTATTTGTACCTTTGCAGCCGCAAAGGTTTTATAAATTTTAAAAAGATGAAAAAGAGAATCCTTTTCATTGTGTGCATTTTATTTGTCTGCACAACGGGGCAGGCTCAGTTTATCGCACAAATGAGTCTGATGACTCCGCACTATTACCCGGGAGAGATTTATTTCACGGACGGGCATCATGAGGCCTACGACGAAGTGGAATTACCTCGCGTTGGCAAAAGCAAATTAGGCGTAAAAAAGAACACTTCGGACAAAGGCTATACAGACATTGAAGCTATTGACATTGTAGGTATTAAGATCTGGCACAAAGATTTTCCGGACAAAAAGCATGTATTGTATTATGTGCCTGCCGTCAAGAGTATGATGCAGAACGAAAACCAATGGGGTAATCCGGTTTATGCGAATGCATGGGGTGTGCTTTTCAAATGCGAAATGAATTACCAAATGAACAAAAAAACGGGTGATTTGGATTATGTCAAGTTTGTAGGAGGAAATGGTCCTGACACTCCGACACTCTTTTATCTGAAACGTCCGGAATGGGATAAAGCTCAACTACTCTTAATAAACGGCGGATTTATTCCCAAAAAGAAGGCGGCAGAGTTCTTCTCCGATAATGCAACCATACATGACGGTGTCAAATCCGGCAAATTAAGAGGGACAGATATCATATACATTATGGACGAGATGGCAGGTGGCAAACAAGCAGAACTGCCGGTATTGATCATCCCGGAAACACAAACAGACTCCGTTTCTAACGGAGAAGTTGGTGACGACGAATAAAACCACATCCTATGAAACGTATAGTATTTTTATCCGCATTGTGGCTGTGCTTAGCACAAGCCATATCGGCACAAGGACTGCGACACAGCGTATGTTTCGTTGAACCTGAGTTTTCTGAAACTGACAAAGCCCTTATGGGTGACTACTCACTTTTCATGGCCCGCGCAGGCATGCAAAATGCGTCGCGTGCTTTGGGAGCATATAAAAATGAAGGAACATACGGTTCAGGTGTGGTCGTCATGTACGCGAGCAAAAAGTACGTGCTAACTAACCTGCATGTCGTCGGATATGCGAAGCAAGCGACAGTAGTTTTTCAACTGCACGAAAAGACTGTTCGCTATACGCATTGTGACGTGACGAACATAGGCACTGCCGATCTGGCAGCGATTACATTACCGGCAGAGTGCGAGATGATCGCATTGCCGCTTTACGAGGGAGAACTGGATGAAGATATGGCTATTGTAGCAGCGGGTTTTCCGGAATTAGCAGGCAAGCCGTCCTGGCAATTGACGCGCGGCTCTATCTCCAATGCACACGTAGATATTGATAGCCGCGAGCATGCCACACGCATTATTCAGCATACCGCATCTATTGACCCGGGAAGCAGCGGCGGACCGCTCCTGTTCAAGAATGACGAAGGCAAATACAGTATCTTAGGTATCAATACTTGGAAAGCGTTTTACCGCGAGGGGGTAGGACTGGCTATTGGCAAAGAAGATGTGGAAGCGTTCATCGGTTCGTTGGAAACGCCTTCTGAACCCTCCAACAAAGCATTTGACGCGCTACGCAACACCTCAGGAGAAGAGTGGTTGTATGTCTTCCGTCACTTACCGGACTCCATACAAAAAAGCATCAAAGACATGGACTGGCGTTTGCCGTTAGAACCGGCCGCTCAAGTGCTGGCCGTCCGAGACAGCCTGATACAATCGGAAGGCAAGAAAGCCAAACAATACGACCAATCGGCTTCGCATATCGTCAAAGATATGGAACACAACAGGCATGTGCGGCTGATGTACGACAACTATCTTGGAATGAATCAGCAAGCGGGTGTTCAATTCGGCTTTGAGTGGTTAGGTTTTATTGCTACCGGCGTACAGTTCTCCGCGCTGATTGCAGAACCGATGACAGAAGATCCGACCACCGGTATGAAATTGGGGTATAAGACGCGAGCTGGCGTAATGTTCGGTCTCTATGTCGGAGGACAACTCCCCATTTCTGTAGGCAAATATATCCTTGCCCCGCGAATCACCCAAAGTGCCGGCGCTGGTCCCTTGAAAACCGGTAATATAGATGGTGGTTTCGCCATTATTACCGATACACGTGCCGGATTGGATTGGCGTATTCCTTTCAGTTCTTGCGATTTGATACTCGGTGTGAACTACGACATGAACTGGCTGTGGACAAAAGACCGTCTCAAACAGACGCCCTATAAAGCAGCGGCAACTTCCGGAGCGTTTAACCAATATCTACAACATGGTATTGGCCTTACAATAGGTGTTGGCTGGTAACATTCACCGCCTCTTTGTCCTTTTCCTGCGAAGCCCACTTGGCGGCAAATATACTACATCGATTTTCTTAAATCTTAAAAATTGTACGGTTTAAACCCTACGAAAGGCACCTCTCGCACGGAGGTGCCTTAATATATGTGTACTTTTTCATAAGTTTTGCTATTGTGTACTTGACAAAAAAGCAGTAATTTTGCACCCGATTAAAAATGGGCTCTTCGGAAGCCTTGAAATGTAACGAATAGAAACAAAAAAAATATGAGGAAATTTTTACAAGTTGTATTAGTTTGTATGATGTCGGTGATGACATCTTTGACGTTTGCCCAACAGTTGCCCGACCCGGGATTTGAGGATTGGTCGGGTGCACAGTTTGCCAGCAATGCACAACCTAAATATTGGAACTTCTCCAATGTGTCGCAATTAGGTGTAGATAAGAACTTTGCCCATCAAGGAACGGGACGTTCCGGTAAGTGCTTGAAGATCCAAGACCAGTTTGTGGGTGTTGGTTCGATTGGTGCCACCTCGCCGGGCTATGTGGCCTTGGGTCATCCATGGGCTTATGTGTCAAGTCTGACATCTATCAGTGATGCTACCGCAGGTACGTACGGAGGTATCTCCTGGACGCATCGTCCTGACTCAATGGTTATTTGGATCAAACGCTACTATGACAGTTCGGTTGATCAAGCAGCCGGCGATCATACTTCGCAGGAGAATTTTCACCTCTTGTACTATGCCTGGTCGGGAACTGCGCAAGGCGAGTCGTACAAGGCCAAGAACGGTTCTTGTACGAATCTTAGTTCTGCCGCTCCCCAGTACTGTGTAGATGAGGAGTCGGATATCCGTATCGCATCCAACGGTAATGAATGTGGTACAAAAACCCCCGGTAAGCAGATTGCGGAGGGATGGTTCTATCAAATGAAAGCGTATCCAAACTGGACGCGCATTTCGGTGCCTATCTATTATCTCAACGATGATGCCCCGCAGAAATGTAACGTCATCCTCTCGGCCGGTCGTTATCCGGAGTTCCGTGCCAACAACGGTATATATGCCGGTAGTACCATGGAAGTGGACGATATCCAATTGATCTACTCGAGCTTAATTCAGAAACTGTATATCGGCGGTAAGGAGTGGAAAGGCTTTGACCCCAACAGTTCCGACGTGCAGACGTATTCGCTGGGCGCTGGTGCAACCGTCATTCCGGACATCGAGCCGATCCGTGGAGCCGGTAAGTTGACTAACGTCAGAAACAATACCACCGTCTTCCCCGGTCGTCGTCTGACCAGCAGCGAGTGTACGATTGTCAAAGGTCAGGTGGATGGTGATCCGACGACCATTACCGTGCGTGCGGAGGACGGCAGTTCCACACACGTGTATCGTATTAAGTTCGTTTCGCAGGTGAGCAACAACGCCCGTCTGGCAGATATCCGTGTTAACGGGCAGACGATCAGCGGTTTCAATGCCTACCTGACGAACTACAACATAGCGCTGCCGTACGGTACGACCGAGACTCCGGTTGTCGAAGCAACCGCGCAAGATGCGACTGCCCGTGTGGCCATCACACAGCCTACTTCGATCAACGGCACATCGACCATCGAGGTGACGGCCAGTGACGGCACGACAAAGATGACGTATAACCTCGCTTTCTCGGTAGCTGCGCTGACCGATGTGACGCTGAAGAATATTTTTGTGAACGGCAATCCGCTTCCGGGCTACGTGCCGACCAAATCGAACTATACTGTTTCGCTGCCGCTGGGCACGACCGCTGCTCCTGCCGTCACATGGGAGTCGGCGTACGCAGACGGTGTACAGAACATCGCGCTGCTGAGTAACACGCTGGAGAACGGCGCACAGATCCAAGTGTCGATTCCCGGCACAACCCTCTCCAAGACCTATAAGTTGACCTATAAGATCGAGGCTTCGTCCTACTCGTTCCTCGCCGGTATCCAATTGGACGGCGTGGACTTGGAAGGCTTCGTACCTGAGAAGACGGCGTATACGATCACCCTGCCGATGGGCACCGCTGCGCTGCCTGCTATCACGTGGACGCAAGGCGACTCGTACCAGACCGTGCAAATGACCGCGGGTGGAGTAGAGGGCGTGACGCGTATCGAGGTGACCGCTGCCAACGGTAGCACGACGACCTATCGTCTGACGTTCAAGACCGAGAAATCGTCCAACAACGCCTTGGCGGGTATCGCCATCAACGGCGAGGCGCTGGAGAACTTCGATGCCGATACGCTGAGTTATCATGTGATCCTGCCGGCCGGTACGACTTCGCTGCCCAAGGTGACCTACACCCAAGGGGATGCATATCAGACAGTAGCGCTTTCGGCTAACCAGACCATGATGACCGTTCGTCTGACGGTGACCGCCGGAGACGGTTCGATTCGCGTCTATACACTTGTCTTCGAAGTGGAGAAATCCGCCAACGCCCTGCTGCAGATGATCTATCTGAACAATCAGGAGCTGGATGGCTTCCAACCGGAGAAACTGGACTACTCGCTCGTATGGACAGGCGCTGCGATGCCGCATGTGACCGTGCTGGCGAACGAAGGACAATCGGTGGCTATCTCCACACCGGCTTCGTACGGACTCGTGCAGATCGTGGTGACGCCCGAAGAGGGCAGCCCCAACACTTACACGGTACGTCTCTCTTCGCCGGACGAGGCTGTGCTGCCGCCGTTCCCGACCGACTCGTTCCACCTGTCGGACAATGCCCAACTGGCAGCCCTCTATATCGACGGAAACAAATACGAGGCATTCGATGCCAACACCTATTTATACACTTATCCGCTTGAGCACCACACCTATCAGGTTCCGGCTATCATGCCGGTCGCTGCTACTGCGGGACAGACCATCACCATCGAGTATGGTTCGGTTAACCGCCCGACCTACATCCGTGTGCTGGCTGCCGACAAGACGACAAGCGCAACATACATCATCCGCTTCACGGCGCCGCGCTCGAGCAACACCGCATTGGCTTCCGTGGAGATCGAAGGTGTCAACTTCACCTTCAACCCCGCGACCCTGACCTACACCGGTCTGCAAGTGCCGTACGGCCTGACGCTCTCGCCGGCTATCACGGCGGAACCGGGTGAACCCGAACAGTCGCTGGTCATCACCGAGGCACCCATCGGCGCACCTTCGACCATCGTCGTGACGGCGGAAGACGGCACGCAGGCGACCTATCGTTTCTCGTATAGCATGGACTTCCCGAACCTGCCTAACGAACTGGTTTCGATCGTCGTGGAAGGATACGGAGCTTTGGATCTGTCGCAAGGTACGGAGTTCGAGTTCGAACTGCCGTTCGGCACAGATACGCTCAAAATGGTGTCTATCGTGAAGAACTACCCGGAACAGAAACTGCAGATTGTCAACGGCGGACCGGAAGGTACAACCACCATTACCGTCAAGTCGCTCAACCCGGCAGAGGCTGACAAGGTCTATACGCTCAAAACGCATCTGTCGAAAATCGACCCGGCGATGCTGACCGACATCAAAGTGAACGGTACGACCATTCCGCAGTTCCAGCCCAATATCTATAATTATGTGATCTCTGTAGCGGACGTGCCGAGTGTGGCTTTCACCGAGCAGAGCGGAGCCGAAGTGGATGACGAGGCTTCGAACGAGAAATTTGCGAAGCTGGTCGTTACATCAGGCAGTTACACCCACACCTATACGGTCACCTTCTTCTATCCCGGCGACTTCTCGTTTGATCTCGATTTCGAGAATTGGAACACCTTTACCCAACACCCGGAAGGTCGCGACGGCGTCTATCCTGCAGGCTGGAATGCTACCATCAATGCTCCAACAACCTATCCTTCTGGTGCGTTCGGTGACGACACGGGCTATTATTGGCCGGAAGATAATGTTCATACATCTACCAAGCATACCAGCGGGACCAAATCCGCACAACTGAAGACGTGCTACGTCACGAAGTCGTCCGAGTCCATGCCGGGCATATTATCCCTTTCGCCGCTGTCGATCTCCTTGGGCTACTATACCGGCGCTGCTTCGACCATTACGTTCGGCGCTGCACGTGCCTTCCGCAACACCCCGGATCAAGTCCAGCTCGATTACAACATCGAGAACTACAACAGAGTGACCGGATGGCAATTCATTTACAAAGCCAATGGTACGGCGCTTGTCAGCGGAGCAAATAATTTTAGTGGTAAGACGAATAATACCTGGTATACCCTTACGAAGAATCTTACCTACGAAGCCGATTTTAATCCCGAGCAATTGGATATTCAGATTGTTTCTGCCGAGACCTTGGATCCGAATGACTATCGTATTGGTTCCAGCGGACTCACAGACTCCAAGAAGTTCACTTCTTCGATGTACGTTGACAACCTCCGTTTCAGTTACAACTCGACGATTAACGGTATCCGTGTGAACGGTGTCAATGCCACCAAAAGCGGTAACTCGTTCACGGTTAACATTGATGCCGAATCAGTTGGTGTTCCGGAACTGGTCTTTGACCACCCGGTAAGCGATCAGATGCCTATCGTGACCTGGAGCGCGGAGAAGAACAACCAACGTACGGCGACGATCCGTGTGTACGGTGAGGACCTGCAGAGCTACACCGACTACACCCTCTTGGTGAAACGTCCCAAATCGACCAAGCGTACCTGTACCTGGACCTTGGACGGCATGGATCTGACGGTGTACAAGGGTTCGCCCTATCAGACCATTACCGTCACCACGAACGACACGGCGTATGTGATCACCGTTAAGGCGGAGAACAACCTCAAACAGACCTATTACGCTTCGTGGAACGCAGCTTCCGGTAGCAGCGCGGCAGCCATCGTAACAACCGTTTCGGCTGAAGTAGGCGTGAGCGGCACTTCGACTGCCCGTCTGGCAGAACTGACCGAGGAGCCGGTACTCAACTACTCGCGTGAGTACGCTTTGGACAGCATCGTGATGATCACAACCGACACCTGCTACCTCGTCACCGTTTACGGTGTGGGAGCTGACACAACCTATGTGATCCAGCGTCACCCGTCAGACAATGCCCTGTTGGCTTCGATGACGATGAATGACGCTTCCGTACCTGGCTTCTACGACCAGACCTACGATTATATCGTTTCGCTCGCATCACTCGATGCGTTCGAGGCCCTGCCGCAAGACTCAGACGCGAACGTCCAATACACCTTTGTGCCGATTGATGCAGAGAACACCTCGGTGTTCGTGCTCGTCACGGCAGCAGACGGTGTGACCCAGCGTCGTTACTCCGTGCTGGTTCACTTGCACACCTTGGCAACCGACGCTTACCTCGTTTCGCTTACATCGAATGAGGTGTTGCTGCCCGGCTTCCAATCGTCCAAGTACGACTACACCATCCAACTACCGGCCGGCTCTGCTATCCCGCAGATGGCTTCTGTGGCTTGCGACGGCGCTTCCACCGTATCCCAGACCGAGATGGTCGGCTCGTCCGCTGTGGTGACCTTCACCGTCACTTCCGAAGATGGCCTGACACAACGGACCTATACGGTTAACGTGAACGTGCTGCCTTCGGACGCTTGTACGCTCACGAACCTCTTCGTCGGCGACGGCGCCGTAGATGACTTTGCTTCGGACAAACTGAGCTACTCGATCGAGCTGCCGTACGGCACAACCGCTCTGCCGGAGATCGATTATATCAAAGCGGACCGCACCAGTACGGTCAACGTGACGAACGAAGGATGGGATGTGACGCTTACAGTGACCGCGGAAGACGGGGTTCACCAGACTGTTTATACCATCCACTTCACGATCGCCAAATCGACTAACGCTGACTTGCAGTCCATCTTGCTGGACGGCGAGGCATTGGAGAACTTCTTCGTCGATGAATATACGTACGCCATCCAGTTACCGTACGGCACCGAACTGCCGGTCATTACGGCTATCCCGGTCGACTCGACCGCTGTAGTTACCATTGAGGGCGACACGATCACAGTGGTTGCGGAAGACGGTATCCATACCAACACCTACGTGCTCAACTTCACGATCGCCAAATCGACCAATGCCTTGCTGCAGTCGATCGAACTGAACGGCGTGCAGCAGCGAGGCTTTGATCCGGATGAGTTCGTTTATCTGGACAGCGTCTCGATGGGTTCGGAGATTCCGGAAGTGACTTGGATCCCGGGTGACGATCAACAACAGATCGACACCGTTTGGACAAGCGATACCCAACTGACCATCACCGTGACCGCCGGAGACGGTATGACCACCGCTGAATACACGCTCACGTTTGAGTTCGTGCTGTCCTCTAACTGGCATCTGTCTGACCTTCAGGTGAACGGCACAACCATAGACGGCTTCCATTCCGACTCAGTATCGTATACCATCATCTATCCGATTGGAACTCCCGAATCGGAACTCGTGACGGAGGATGTCATTCGTGCTATCCCGGTAGAGGAAGGCGCAACCGTCACCGTCACGGTAGATGACAATCACACCATCACGGTCTTCATTACCGCTCCTGACGGCACGGTCGGTGTCTATACCATCGAGCAGTTCATCATGCTCTCCGGCGAAGCTCGTCTGCGTATGATCTGGCTGGACGACAAAGAGGTACGCGCGTACCATATTGATACGTTCACCTATTTCATCACACTCGTGCCCGGATCCGTACTGCCGGCTATCACAGCGGAACCGCTTGATACACTCGCAACTTGGGAACTGGGTATCGAGACGGAGATAGAGAACGGCAAACGCGTGGAGGTGTACGGAGAGGCGCAGAACGGTGCCACAACGACCTATACGCTGATATTCAAATATGCTAACTGGTCGGCTTCCAGTGTGGTCGATCCGGACGACTACATATTCTACTACGCGGGCAACGGACAATACAAAGCGGTGACCATCGGTATCGGTATCCAGTTCGCGGTCTATGACGCGGCCGGTCGACGCGTATTCATGCAAACTATGCCGGTAGCGGATCCTTCAGACGTGTACGTCACGGTCGATCCCGAGACAGGCAATCAGACACTGGTACAGGTTGACCCTGCCGCGGACGGTATCACCTTCGCTCCGGATTATGGAAAAATGTACTTCTACGTCTTCTTCGATTCGAAGACCAAGAAGATCGCCAAAGGTGGTAAATTTGTGCTAAGTCATTAAAAACTGAAAAAAATCCTGCATACATTTGCGTATGTGGGATTTTTTTTGTAATTTTGCAGCCGCTAATTAGAAATCCTGTGTTTGGAATATTTAATGATAATTTCCCGCCGATCTTAGACGGCGTGGCATTGACGGCGCAGAACTACGCCTATTGGCTCCATGAGAAAGGGCACGAGGTGAGTGTGATCACCCCGTACGCTCCCGATTCGATGGATGTGATTGCTGCGGCTCCGTACCCGATTTACCGGTATGTGTCTGTGCCGATTCCGAATCGTCCTCCGTACCGATACGGTTTACCGTATATTGATCCGGACTTTATGTACGAATGGCGTAAACTGCGGTTTGAGTTGGTACATGCGCATTGTCCGTTCACGACGGCTAACTTGGCCTATTCGGCTTCGCAGAAGCAGCATATCCCCTTGGTCGCTACCTTCCACTCCAAGTACCGCCAGGATTTTGAGCACAATGTGCACAACAAGCAGATCGTCGATTGGATGGTGAACCATATCATCCGTTTCTTCGACAAAGCGGACGAGGTGTGGATTCCGCAGGCAGCGGTAGAACCGACCCTCCGCGAGTACGGATTCAAAGGACACGTGGAGGTCGTGGAGAACGGGAACGATTTCTATACCCCCGTTCAGCAGATCGAAGTTATGCGCGCCGAGATGCGCGAAGAGTTGGGCCTGTTACCCGACGAGACTATGCTGCTCTTCGTCGGACAGCATATATGGGAGAAGAACATCGGTTTTATCCTCGATTCGCTCGCGCTGATCAAGGATCGGCCGTTCCAGCTCTTCATGGTCGGAACCGGCTATGCGGTACGTGAGATCCGTCAGAAGATCAGCGAACTGGGCCTGCAGGACCATGTCACCATGCTCGGTAATATCCATGACCGCGAGCGTCTGAAGAAGATCGACGCGGCAGCGGACTTGTTCCTCTTCCCCTCCTTGTACGACAATGCCCCCTTGGTAGTCCGGGAAGCGGCGGCTATGCACACACCGGCCCTGATGCTGCAGGAGTCTACGGCCGCTGAGGTTATCCAAAAAGACAAGAACGGCTTCCTCACGCCAAACGACGTGCAGGCATACGCCGACCGTATATCCTATCTGATCGAGAACCCGCAGATACTCCAGCGAGTGGGAGACCGCGCTTCGACCACGATTGCCCGTTCCTGGGAGAACGTGATCGAGGAGGTCATCCTCCGCTACCGGGATATACAAACCGGTTACAAACTCAAACACGGTATCATCATACCCTAATTCAAATCGCCTATGGTACAGATGTTTCTACTTATGCTGCTGCAGACCGCGATGTTGGTCTTCGGGCAGGTGGCGCTCAAACTGGGTATGGCCGATATGCCCAAGTGGGAGTGGTCGTGGTCCTATACCTGGCACCACGTGATTTGTAATCTGTGGATGCTGGTTGCGGTCGTTCTCCTTATCGGGGCCAACTTGTTTTGGATGTGGCTGCTCAATAAGTACCCCTTCTCGCAGATCTATCCGCTCACGAGTCTGGGTTTTGTGATGGGCATGCTCTCGGGTCTGTTCATCTTCCACGAGTCGGTGGGGTACATGCAGTGGATTGGTGTGGCGCTCGTCATGGCCGGCTGCTTCTTTATCGGCGGAGGAATGGATTTGTTTAAAGCATAATACAATATTGTATGGAACAGAAGAAAGAATTCATGGTAAAAAGGGATCGTTTCCGGGCCTGGTTAATGGTCGGGAACCGTGCTCCTTGGCTGGTATTCGGCCTATTCGCTATACTCATTTTTGCGCAGACTATGCTGTTTGACCATTTCGCCTTCCGCGAACTGGATCTCCAGCCCTCGTTTCAGAACAGGCTGGCGATGATTCTCAGCAAACTGGCTGCCTCGATCTTCTTTGCTTCGTGGACCTTCGTCTTGCGCGACAAGCGTTGGTTGCTCGTGCTCTCGCTTATCCTCGATACCTGGTTTGTGGCGAACCTCATTTACATGCGCAACAACCATATTCTGCTGGATGCCGAGGCGTTTAATATGTCTGCCAACTTGCACGGCTATTTCTGGTCGGTACTCATCTACGTGGAGTGGATTGACCTGCTGTTCTACGCCTTGACGGGCCTGTTCGGTACGTTCTTCCTCTTTACTACCCGTAGCAACCGCAGTTGGAAAGGGTGGTTAGGTGCCTTGTTGGCTGCCGTTGTTCTGCACATCAGCTCCGAAGCAATCTATGTCAACCACAAACAGAAAACAACCAATACCGAGCAGAAATACGAAATGCTGCCGTTCATTCGCGAACATCGTGAACCCGTTTACGGCTCCCATTTCCCCACAACGGTGGCGAACACCAGCGTGCTCTATTCTCCGATCTATATCTCGTCTGACTACTACCTGATGATCAAGGACATACAGCCGGATCGTCCGCTCTCGCCGCACGACTATGCCATGATGGCACAACTCGACAACGGCGAGGACTCGGCACAACTCAACGGACCGCTGATCATTGTGCTGCTCGAGAGTCTGGAGAACTGGGTTGTGACCCCGCAGATCATGCCGAACCTGTATCGCCTCACCCAAAACGACCATGTGTTCTATGCCAATCGTATTCATACGCAGATCGTAGGCGCACCTTCTGCCGACGGACAGATGATTGTCAACACCGGTCTGCTGCCCATCAATGCCGGCGGAACCTGTCTGCACTACGCCGATAACACCTATCCGGGCATCATGAAACTGGCACCCAAACCCACCGTCTGTCTGCTGCCGCACGACACTTGCGTATGGAACCAGACCAAGATGTCTCCGGCCTACGGATATGATTCCACCATCTGTTACTGCGATATCGACACGATCTTGTTCCAGAAATTGGATAGCCTGGTGGATGAGGGCTACGAGTACATCCAGTGTATCACGCAGTCCACGCATGCTCCGTTCATAAACGAGAAATACAGCCGCTTGGACCTGCCGAAGTCCATGCCTTGGGTGATGTATAACTTTATTCGCGGCTTCAATGCCTTGGATGACGGTCTGGGCTATTTCATTCGTAAGATCGAGACCGACCCCAAACTGCAGAACTACACCATCGTCATCACCGGTGACCATCGTATCCTGCACCACGAGAAACGCCAGCAAATGCAGCGATATGCACGTAGGGTAGGCAGACGGCATGCCGGTAAACCCTTTGCCTGGGTTGCCGATCTGACGCCGACAGACGATTGCCTGCCGCTCATCATCTATTCGCCCAAGATCAAAGGCAATCCGCGTTATACCAACGACTGCTATCAGATGGATATCTATCCCACCTACAGCTCCTTGCTGGGCGTGGAGGATTACCGCTGGCACGGTTTCGGTATCAACCTGATGGACTCCACACAAAAACGCGCCATCACAGAGGATGACGCGTACCCGTTGTCGGACAAACTGATTCGCAACAATTATTTTAGTCGCTGATCATTATTTCCAACGATAACCGATACTCAGACTCACAGACTGAGGGTAGATAAGGGCATCCGCAACAGGATCGCCCTTTTTCTCGCTATAGAAGCCTGCTATATCGGACAAGCTGACCTTGTATGAAGCGTTGATTAGCATGCCGAACGGACACTCATAGCCGACCAACAGACATATACCGAAGTGGTTGTTGTGCAGCTGATACAAACGGCTGTAGTCATAAGTCGGTGTCTCGTCATACGGCATGCGGAACAGCGGCGCAGAAGCCGGTGTGGACTCGTCCAGGTTGTTGTATTTGTCCTTGACGTTGCTCAGATACGTGAAATGGGTAAAAATACCGCCTCCGAACTGAACATATCCTTGCTCCATATTACCAAAACGGCCCAGGAAATAGATAGGCACCTCTACACCGAACGACCACAAGCGGTTCGTCGTGTCGGTTGCCGCAAAATAGTTCTGATGCGCGGTGAGAATGACCTGCGGTTGAATCGCAAAATGCTGGGTGATGGCAAAATCCAAGAATCCACCCACTTCGGCGCCGATACGCATATACGAACTCATCGGTTTGTGGTTTCGGGTGATGATGAAATTGCTTACATTACCGCCTCCGAACACACCGCCGGATACCAGTTTCGGCAGTTTCTCCTGATCCAGCGAATCGAGCAAACGCTCCGTGTTAAACTCATCCAGACGTGCTTTCGCCTCGTCCAGCGTCAACTGTACATTGTTCTGTGCCTGCACACAGAGGCAGGCAAAGAGAAGAATGATTCCTGTCAGCTTTTTCATGATTACAAGGATAGTCTAAAGGTTATCTTAACGCCGTTTCGTCCCCATGCGCCTATCTTACGGCGACCATGTATCATCACCGGCTCTCCGTTCTCATCCACAGCCGGCTGGAAGCCCAGCGTCGGGTTGAGCGGGTCTACCGGTTCCATCTTGCGTATCATATACGGCAACTCGTAGTCGTTGTACGTGATACGGCGGATATAGTCGATACGAATGAATTTAAAGATGTTCTCAAAGCCTGCCGTGATCTCCATGTACGGCAACTTACCGATCGGTGAAGACGTGCGGTAGCCGTCCAGCAGGTAGCCGTTGTGGTCAAACGCGTTGTCCACGATACCGTTCTCCCACGGCGTGTGCGGGAAATCATACAAGCCCGTTCCGGTCTCCAGATACGGGTTGTTCTTCTTGGTCAAACCGCCGTAGATACCCGAGAACGATACCACTCCGCGCAACTTCAGTTTATTGATACCTGGGATGCGGTTCAAGATCCAGCCCTTGAAGTAATAGGTAGCGTACAGCGATACGTACTCGTCCATCAGGAACTCCATCGGTTTCATCTGGTTGAACGCACGCTGGGCAAGGAAAATACTGGTACTCGTCTGCGGGATATACAGATGGGTGAACGGTGTCTTCTGCCATACCATACCGGTCTGTACACGCAGGTCGAGGTGACCAAACGCGGAGAACCAGAAACGTTTGTCAAAGAGGAACTCTGTACGGTTATAGATAAATCCGTCTCCGCCGTTGTGACGGTCGTCCAGGTAGCCCACATAATGGGTGAGCATGATCGTCGGCGCGTCTTTCTCCAACGCGAACGGACTCTCTACGCCCATTCGGTCAATGAACACACGGCTTCCCGGCGAGTACTTGAACTGAATCATCGCCTCGTAGTTACGGTACGAACCGATCGAAGTGGTCGTATGACTCCAAGTCGAGTCCATCGGGTTCATCGTCCAGTTCATGCGGTCGTAACTGAGCACTCCCGCCGCTTCGTTGTTCGTGAAGTCGAACGAAGCCTTGATCGACAGTTTATTACGCCACTCTTTCATGTACTCCATCTTGGCGTGGAACACGTACTGCGCAAACGGCATCGTCGGCTTGCTAGTCGGAATGGACATCAAGATATGGTCGCGGCGAATCACATCCGTCAACTGACCTGGCTCCTCTACATCGTACTGTGCACTCCACTGGATATGGTGACGCAGCCCGTCGTAAGGCTGATTCTTGTGCTTGTCAAACGTATATACGAGCGTCGCATTGTACTTGGGACGCAGGTCGGTTGTTCCGAATGCCGCATAGCCGCGGAAGAAGATCTGGTCGTGCATCTTGGCTGTGCTCACACCGCCAAAACGAACACGGAATCCCTCTAACATATTCCAACTGAAGAATTGATAGATCGGACCGATGTCAAACTTACTCTCATCCAAGTCGCGTGCCGGTGTGGTAGCTACGAACTCGGTCGTCACAGCATTGACGGTAGCGATTGCACTGGCAATCTTTGGATCTGCGGTTACCTCTTGCACCAAGTCATATACCGAACTTTCATACCATGTCAACGGTTCGGGACGTAATGTATCCCAAGCTGCGGCACCGTAACGCACAGCCGTTGAATCGTTCGTCTCCACTTCCTCTGCCGTCATGCTGCTGAACGTCTCCCTCGGAATCGGGGTCTCCAGATCCCAATTGGTGTAGATCTTCGTCTGCCGTGCCAGCATACCGCGTTTGTTATTGAGCACGTAGAACTTGGCATAGGTCGTCGTACGGTCAGGGGCCCAAAGGCCGTTCTCCAACTGCCTGTAACTGTGCTCAATCGAGAAATTGCTCACGAAATTGAGGTTGATATCCGGCGGTATATTAATAGCGTACTTCTTGATGCGGAATGTCGAATCATTGACGATATACAAGTGACCCGTAAATCCGTAACTCTCCGAGTTAACCGGCACAAACGCCAGGTCGATACACGGATAACCGTCCACCATGATCGTGTCCATGATGTAGTACTGGTAGAACGTCACCGCCAACGTAGAGGAGAGAGGCGACACGAAACGGTTGAACAGTAGGTTCATGTTGTTGTCGTTGATATCCACGTCCTTAAAAATAGCGTTCAGGTTCTCTTGGAACGCACCCGTAGACACTAAGTCCTCCACTCCGAAGATACGTTTCTTCTGCAATATCTTCTTCTCTCGGTGAGGCTTACGTTGATAGTACTCTTCGTTGATATGCTCGCGAATAGACACCGTCACATTCGGGTAAACGCCCGTCGTGTCGACATATTTCTGTAAGAAGTTATATCTGCGCCAGAACGGCTTCTCCCAATTGATCTGGATATTGTCCAGCGCAAACGACATACGCGAATAACTCTGCGCGGTGTACTGATCCGCTGTCTGCACGCAGAACGAATCCTTGCGGGCAATCACGTTCTTGATCAACTCCACGGCCGGGTTACCCCTCCGTTTGTACTCGCGTTTGCGGTGTTTGGGCGTCACCACGATATCCTGCAGACCGTACACATCCGGGGTCAACTTGATCTTCACGTCCTTGCGGTTCTGACCCTTACGCAAGGTTACCATCTCGGTCTTGTAACCGATCATCTGGATATTCAGCGTCGTGTAACCCGCTGTATTACTAATCGAGAAATTACCGTCCAAATCAGAGGTCGTTCCCACATCGGAAGGAATCATACCCTGATTGGTGGTTGATTTGAGGAAGTAAACCTGCACAAACGGCAATGTCTCTCCCGTGTCGCCGTCCACGATCACGCCCGAGATACTCGTGCGTACCGGTCCTTCCTGTGCCTCAACAGGCAGCAGGAACAGGGACAATAAAATGATAATGATGTATTTACTCTTGCTCACGTAAACTCTGTTCGTGTATACTATTCCACAATTGTTCAACAAATTCTGCAGGCAATGCGGTGCCCTTTCGTCCTTCGCCTTTCGCCTTCAGCCTTTCCAATAACTGCTGGTAGCGCTCGGGCTGGAGTGGGGACACGCCGTGCGCTTTCTTCCACGTACCGATTCGCTGACTGACCTCCATTCGCCGTGCAACAGTCTCTAATAAGGCCTCGTCCAACTCATCGATCTCTGCCCGTAACCAGTTCAGTTCCACACCGTCAGGTGGGCAAATCAGACTAACGAGAGAGAATCGAGAGAGAATCGGATCGAGGGTATCTCGGAGTTCCTTCGGAGTAATCTGCTGTGCACTATCGGATAAAGCAGCCTTGGGATCACAATGCACTTCGATCATTGCCCCGTCCAGGCCCAACTCGGCTATCTTATCCAGCAGTGCCGGTACTTGGGCTGCATCTCCGCTCATATGACTCGGGTCCAACAACATCGCTATATCCGGCCGAACCGTTCGTACCTGATGCGCCATGCTCCAGCACGGCTGATGGTTACAGCCCCTATGTACCGCAATCACCGGTACACCCGTTTTTTCCAATCGCTCAATATCTCCCAACCATAAATCCGCATCTGCATTCACCGGATTCTTGATCAGCACGCCCTTCAATCTGCACTCTCCATTCTCCCATCTCCTATCTCCAATGGCATCCGCAATCGCTTGCACGGCAAGCGGATTCGCACTCGTTCGGGCACCAATCCACAGATAGTCTATCCCTGCCTGGATCGCGGCCTGCACATGTTCAGGAGTCGCCACTTCAGTTGCTACCGGCACACCATACGTCCGCTTCACTTCTTGTAACCATTCCAAGGCCTGATTGCCGGCTCCCTGAAACGTGTGTGGGCTCGTGCGCGGCTTCCACGCTCCCGCGCGATAAATAAACGGCATCTCACCGCAAGCGTCTTTCAACTGACTCGCGGTGAGCAACACCTGTTCTCGCATCTCCGCTGAACAGGGTCCCAGAATATAAACCGATGAATGTTTGATCGCTTAGTACGTTAACTGGGCACGGAACACCATTCCCTCAGGAGTAAAGCCTTCGGGGTAGAAATAGTCGGAAATGGTGTAAAATACTTCGATGAATCCTACGCCATAAGCATAGTCCACGAGCTGCGCGTAGTAGAACTTGTTCTCGCCATCTTGCTCTACCTTATACGAGGTCTCCGGCAACGCTACCTGATACGCTTTATTCGTACCGCTGTTGTACTCGCGGCTCACGCTTACCTCGCCGTAGTTATACACCTCTGCCGTCAGCATATCCACCGTGAAATGGCAGAAGAACATGTTGGCGCTTGCGTCGTAAGACCATTCGTTCTGGTCGCATATCAAATCAATGGTCTTCTTGTGAAAACGGCAGTCCGGTGTATTGTTAACACAACCGGTGAACGCCATACTCACCAGAACCAGCATACTGATAATAATACTCTTTTTCATACCAATCATATTTTAGTAAAAAAAACCTTTGCGCTGCAAAGGTACTACTTTTTTATGACATACGCAAATATTATGCCAAAAAACTATTTATTTTGTAATTCTTGTAAAGGGATTCTTACAAAATCGCGTTCTTTCCACAACGGGTGGGGTAGAATAAGCTCGACATCACACCATTCAACCTCCTTCCCCGCTTCGTCATAGGCTTGAATCAAATCAATATCCATCGTTCGGTCCGCGTACTGCCGGTTCACGGACTTATGCGTACGCCCGAGTGCCTGTTCCACAGCCTGTGTCGCGTGTAGCACTTCTATTGGACTTTTTTCCGTCTCCAGCACACAGCACACGTTGCAAAACGGGTTCACACTCGCAAATCCCCAGGGCTCGGAATAAAAGAAAGAGGAACAGCATGGGATCACCCCGATCTGCTGCTCCATGAGTCGAATCGCTTGAGCAATCGTCTGCTCGCGGTCGCCTAAGTTACTGCCCAGAGAAAGATAGTATCGCATCCGTTATATGCACCATGAAAGGGTAGAGTTTGGATGTCTGTACTACAGTCGCATCATCCAGCCAATGATAGGCATCGTTCGTGCGATCCATCACAAATACAACCACCAGCACGATCAACCCGTACTTGCACATACCGAACAGACCGCCTAAAATACGATTCGCCCATCCCAGATGAATCTTATTCATCGATTTGTTCAGTTTCCTTGCTACTATCGTCAGCAGTACGGCAATGAGCAGAAAAACAAGCGTATAGGCTATCACGTCACACACTCCTTGCGGCCAATCGGTATTATGCAGTAGCAGCCAGTTGGACAACGGCGGAGCGGCAAAACGTGCGCCGATCACTCCGAGAATCACCACCACAATGGCGATGACCTCGGAGATGAATCCACGCATCAGACCTCGTACAAGGCCTACGATTAGCGGCAGCAGAATAAGTGCGTCCAGCCAATTCATCGATTATTGATAATCGTTCGGGTTAAACTCTTTCGGAACCCACGGCTCGTCGAAATCACCCTGCCAGTACATTTTGATGTCATTGACACCGATGCCCGGAATACCACGCGGAGTAACAGACCACTCGTAGCCGTCCAATTTATCTTGTGCCAGGTCAGAAGCCTTATCCAAGTACCAACCTAAGATACCGGTCACGTCGCCTTCGTAGTTAGCGCAGTTAGCTACACCGTGGCGGTCTGCGCCAGGCAGATAATAGTACGCGAACTTAGCGTACTCGGAGCAAGAGCACATGATCTTCTTTGAACCCTGATCTTGCAGCACGCGGCTTTGCGGATAACCGATGTTATTGGTTGTCGGAGCGAACACATTCGCGTTGGACGATGAATCCGGGTGTAACGTGTCGCACTTGGCGAGTGTGCCGTTGTCGTCAAACTGACCGGTGAAGTGTACGTCGCGGATAACCACCAAACGACCGTCTGCTTTGCGCACTTTGTCCATACCCTCAGCGGTTGCTGCCGGCTTGAGATCAATCTGGCTGTACAGCGTTTCCAAGGTCACGGTGTCGTATTTGAGCTTGCTCACATCCGGAGTACCCAACATACGGGTTGCGCGAATGAAACGCGTCTCGTTGATACGACCCGGACACCAACCTACCTTCTGCGAAGCGTTCATCGCATAGATGTTGTTGTTGTACGAAGGAACGCACAACTGCGGCTGGTTCGCATAGCGACCTACGGCCAGACCGTTACAACGAATCAGAATCTCCTGACCCATATGGAACATACCGCCGCACGAACCGAGGTCCGCCGAGATACGAAGGTTCTGCTGCTCACCGTTGACTACCTGCTGGATAACCATGGCCTTGTAGAAGTTACCGGCATAGTCGTCCGTGCAGATACGGCCGCGGATATAGATACCCAGCGTATCCTCCTTGATGGTATCCACCGAGTACATATACAGATCATGTACTGCGTCATGCGAACGCTCACGATACGGGGTCGTGTCGCTTACATACGAACCGGCCTCGGTCATGAACGCATCGAGGAACTCGTTGAGCGTATAGATCTTGTATCCGTGAACAGGGTTCTCCTCTGCCAGAATCTGATCCAGCGAAGACTCGTCGGTGAACACATCCTTGTCCGTCAATGCGCGCGGTTCACAAGATACCAATGCAAGTACGAAGGTACTAAGTACAATGTACGATAAATATTTACTTGTCTTCATATTTGCTTAGAATTTATAAGTTACTGATAAGAAGAAGTTTACACCCCAAGCGTAGTAGTACTTGGACGGATATTTCCATGCGTTAGCCGTGATGACCGAGTTCTGATAGTCTTTCTCACCCTGACGTACCGCGCGCGGCAGACGAGCCTGCTGGTAACCGCCGGTCTTGAAGTGGGTGTTGTTGGTCAGGTTGGTCACACTCAGGTTGATGGAAACAGATTGACGGTTCGGCAAATAAATGAGCTTACCTACCGACGCATCAATCAGGAAGCGGTTCAGCGGATTCGTAGCCGCCAAACTCTCTTGCATGGTCATGATGTTATACGGATACTTGAGAACCGGAACACCGTTCTCATCCAGTACGGCGTTGTTGTACGTTGCATTACCGTCTGCGTCAAACGTTACATCCAACGGCATGTTGTCCGTTGTCTGAATAGCATTCGCATACGTGTCACCGAACCAACCGTTCACTGCGGTTCCGTCCAAACGACGGCCGGTGTACAGACCTTGCATACGACGGCTCGGAGCTACGCTCAGGTAGTTCCAGTCATGGTAACTGACTGTCACGTCAGCGAACCACATCTTCGGGTGGAAGAACGACAACTTCAAGCTGGCGTTCACTTGCGGACCTGTCGACAGTTTCAGACCTTTCAACAGCACTTTGTCGCGCGTCTCGAACACGAGTTTACCTGTCGCCAGATCCTGAGTCATCGGCATACCGTTCTCAGCCGAGCTGACAGCGATAGCGTCGCTCGTGTAGCGGTAGTCGCCTACCGAAGTAACACCCGTCAAAGTGAAGTAAGTACCCATCTTAACGGCCAAAGCAGCCTCGATACCCATATAACGTTTGTCAATACCGGTCATCGCCTGGTTAACGAACGTACGAGCCTCGTCATCGTAGTAGCCGTTGAGTTCCGTGCCGTTCCAAGTCTGGGTGAAGAAGCCCGTCACACGACCGCGAACGATCGGGTAGTTGAACTCATACGTAAGGTCAGCACCTGCGATCTTCTCACTGGCGGCATAGAAATCCACAAGGTTCTTCGCATTGTCGTGCGTGTAGATATTGCTAACTACCGCGTCATGTACACGTTGCGAGATATAAGCATCACGCGCATACGGAGCACGAGTCTCTGCCAATGCGTTCAACTTCAAGTGGTTACGACCGTTTATCTTGTAGTTCAAACCGAGCTTGAACGCCGGATCCAAGAATTGGTGAGCCTCACCGACATAGGTCGTACCGGCTTTCAGCTGCCCGGATTTCTCCAACGCTTTGATCTGGTTGTAGGCACTCTTACCGTAGTAAATCCACGAGTTGCTGTTCGACACCTCATCTGCGATCTTGGTCAGGTACCATGCACGGCCGTTCAGCATGTTGGTCGTACGCTGCATAGCCGAGTAGTTGAGCTGGAGCGCGTAGTACAAATCCACTTCGTTGAACGTCCACTCGTTCTGGAACCATACATTGGCCTTCTCCATATTGATGCGGTAGTCGTAACCGAAATGACGACCGTCCGCCTTGATCATCGTGTTGTAGTCATCGGCAATCTCGTTCTTGCGTACGTTCTTGATGTCCTCCTGCGTGAAACCGCTGTTGGTAGCCAACTCCTTGATGTCGCGGTCTGCGAATGCATCAATATCAATCCACTGGTTACCGCCAAGCAGGTCGTCAACAGTCTTATAATGAATACCTTGCGAGTGCTTATACTCCAGACCGACCGTCATCTTGAGGTGGTCGTGCGAAGTGTTCACGTAGTTAGCAGACGCGCTCAATTCCTGGATATCATTATGACGGCGCTCTACGATATAACGTGCTGAACCCGTCGGATCGGTCAGGTTATTCGCCAAGTTGGCTGCATACAGATTATCCCAATTGATCTGCGTGGTCTTGTTATCTCTGTTCTTCCAGAGGTTAACCAGCGTGTTGTATTGTGTCTTGTCAACCGACGGACCTACCAGGTAACCATCGTCACTGATAAATCCGGAACCGAGGCTGTTACCCTTCATGTCCTCACCGATGAACAGACCCCAAGGATAGTGTGTGCCGTTGTCATCAAACAGCTGCTCTGCCGAAGTCTCGTTGTTCGGGTTGGCAATCTGACCGTCCCACAGGAACGAAGGCAGGTTGCGGTAATAGTCCGGACGAGGATCGGGAGCGTTGTAGAACGTCAACGCCGAGTTGGAGTACCACGAGTAGTGATAACCCACAGCTACTTTTAACCAGTGGCGCTCGTTGAACTTATGCTCGTACGCTGCAATCACCGTCGGGTCATACGACTTGACAATACGCGAGTTACGAACCTTGCCGTCCTGATAACCCCAGTACGGGTTGTAGTTATTGCTACCCGTCAAGTCATACACCTCTTGCGTCACAGCAGCGTTCTGACCGCGCTCGGTCGGAGCACCGAAGGTGATCAATTTCAAACGGGCATTGTCCCATACTTTCTCAGCCGAGAAGAAGTAACCCAGCGAGTAGTACTTGATACCTTCACCGATGATACCTTTGTTGTCCACATACGGCGAAAAGCGGTATGCCAACTGACCGATAAACGCCCAGCCGTTCGGCAGAATACCGCTCGCATACGTAGCGTTCACACGCGCTTTGTAATTACGGTTCGTACCCGCAGCACCTACTTTCCAGCCTTGTGCATAACGGCTCGCACCCATCAGGTAATTGGTCGATTGACCAAAACCGCCAAACGAGAAGTTCGTCGCCTCAATCGGGTTAACCACCTCTTTGTAGCGGCTCGCATCATTCAAACCACCCATAGCCGAGTAATTGAACTGACCACGCTCTGCCGAGTTAAAGCTCAGACCCTCAATGTAATAGCTCTCAGCATAAGACTGATAACCACGATTGCGGTAGCGAGCGGTTGACCATGCGAAAGAGGTGTTCGAATTGAACACGTCCGTCGATGCGGAAGACGACGAAGCTTGCGCTTGCGAACGACCTTCGTCATCGCTCATCTCCTCTTCCGTCAGGTTCAGAAGAATCTCGTCCTGCGCTTGCGAAACAATGTTCTGCTGCAGACGAATCGCATCCAGTTGGTTGGCTTGGTTGTCCTTGAGGTTCACCAATTCCAACGCGGCCATGTAACCTTCTGCCTCGATGAGCACCTCCTCGTCCATCGCTTCCAGGTAGAGTAGGGAGAACTCACCAGCTGCGTTGGTCGTCGTGGAGATGTTTTGGTTCGCGAGTGTTATCTTTGCGCCTACCACTGGTTGCTGCGTAGCCTCATCGATAACGCGACCCTTGAGTGATGTCTGCGCCCAAGCCGTTACAGCGACCATCAGCACAGCCATCAGTGTAAAGAGTTTGTTTCTCATAACGATTGTTTGTTAGTGTTTTTTATGATAGTTAATTTTTGCTTTAGCCTTTAACCTTTAGCCTTTTGCCATTATCAGAACTCCGCTGTCTTCGGCGTTCTCGGGAACGGAATCACGTCACGGATGTTCTGCATACCTGTCACAAACAGCATCAGACGCTCGAAGCCCAGACCGAAGCCGGCATGCGGAGCGCTACCGAAACGACGCGTATCCAGATACCACCACATGTCCTTCATCGGGATGTGACGACGCTCAATCTCCTCGTTGAGCAGATCCAGACTCTCCTCGCGCACACTACCGCCAATGATCTCACCGATCTGCGGGAACAGCACATCTGTGCCTTGTACGGTCTTGCCGTCTTCGTTGATCTTCATGTAGAACGCCTTGATATCCTTCGGATAATCGGTCATGATAACCGGCTTGCCGAAATGCTCCTCTACCAGATAACGCTCGTGCTCCGAGGCCAAGTCGTCGCCCCAGTTGCAGGGGAACTCGAACTTCTTGCCGTTCTTGATTGCCTCCTGAAGAATGTTAACACCCTCGGTATACGGCAGACGAACGAACTCCGTGTCTACGACGCTCTTCAGACGCTCAATCAATCCCTTGTCTACAAACTGATTGAGGAACTCCAGATCGTCCATACAGTGCTCCAATGCCCAGCGTACGCAGAACTTAATAAAGTCCTCCTCCAAATCCATCAGCTCGTCTTTCTGAATAAATGCCACTTCCGGCTCAATCATCCAGAACTCTGCCAAGTGACGCGGCGTGTTACTGTTCTCGGCGCGGAAGGTTGGACCGAACGTGTAGATCTTACCCAACGCCATCGCGCCCAATTCACCTTCCAACTGACCGCTCACCGTCAGCGCGGCCTGCTTGCCGAAGAAATCGTCGCTATAATCAATCTGACCGTTCTCGTCGTACTTGAGGTTATACAGGTTCTTCGTGGTTACTTGGAACATCTGACCGGCTCCCTCACAGTCACTGGCCGTAATAAGCGGCGTGTGGAAATAGAAATAACCGTGCTCGTGGAAATAGGTGTGAATGGCCATCGCCATGTTGTGACGAATACGGAACACAGCGCCGAACGTGTTCGTACGTGGACGCAAATGCGCTACCGTGCGCAAAAACTCCATACTCAATCCCTTCTTCTGCAGCGGATACTTCTCAGGATCAGCGGTGCCGTACACCTCCAACTCCGTCAACTGAATCTCCACGGCTTGACCTGCACCCTGACTCTCTACCAGAATACCCGTCGCTGAGATACATGAACCCGTCGTCACGGGTTTGAGACGCTCCTCGTCAAACTTCTCCAGGTCCACTACGATCTGGATGTTCTTAATGGTCGAACCGTCGTTGAGGGCAATGAACGAAACATTCTTGTTGCCACGACGGCTACGTACCCATCCACGCACATTGATCACAGCTCCAAAATCCGTACGCTTCAATGCGTCTATAATTACTGTTCTTTGCATTATATCTATAAACTTTAAACTTTCAACTTTCAACTATAACTGATATTGACTATAGTCTTCTCCCATACTGTTCATACTCACCCCGTTGGGATTCATCTGCTGCCCGAACGAGTAGGCTTGTTGGTTATTGTTGATGCTCGACTGAATCGATACACTCTCCGTGCCTACCGGAATCGAGTCCAACTCATTCGGATCAATTGCCTCGTCCTCATTCTGGAACTTGGCGTACTTGCCACGGAACCGCAACCAGATACTATCCGTCGCACCATTACGGTGTTTCGCCACAATGATCTGTGCCAGACCGCGCAAGTCCTTACCCGTCTTGTCGTCGTTGTACAAGTGGTAATATTCCGGTCGGTGAATGAAACAAACCATATCGGCATCTTGCTCAATTGCTCCCGACTCTCGCAAGTCACTCAACTGCGGAGTCTTGCCTTCCACGCCCGGACGGTTCTCTACACCACGGTTCAACTGCGACAGCGCTATGATCGGTATATCCAACTCCTTCGCCAGCGCCTTCAGGCTGCGCGAGATGATACTCACCTCCTGCTCACGGCTGCCGAAACTCGATCCCTGCGCGTTCATTAGCTGCAGGTAATCGATGATAATCATGCGCACATTGTGCTCGCGCACGAGCTTACGCGCCTTCGAACGTAACTCAAAGATCGACAACGAAGGCGTGTCGTCCAGATACAGCGGTTTACCCTTCATCACGTTGATCTTCGTATTCAACCGCCGTGTCTCTTCCTGACTCATCTTACCCGTCTTGATACGGTCACCTTCCAACTCGCACACGTTCATAATCAAACGGTTAACGAGCTGTACATTACTCATCTCCAGCGAGAAGATAGCCACCGGTATATTGCGATCAACCGCGATATTCTTCGCCATCGACAGCACAAAAGCCGTCTTACCCATCGCCGGACGAGCTGCGATAATAATGAGGTCCGGTGTCTGCCAACCTGACGTGATCTTGTCCAAGGCCGTGAAACCTGACGGGATACCACTGATCGAACCCGTGTTCTTCGAGGCTTTCTCCATACGGGCAAAAGCCTCTTCAATCACCGGGTCAATCTGCGTCACGTCCCTCTTCTGGCTCCGTTGGCTGATCTCGAAGATACCGGCCTCCGCCTCTTGCATCAACTCGTCTATGTCCTGCGTCTCGTCAAATCCCTTCTCCTCGATCTGTGCCGCCATGGCAATCAGATCACGCGCGGTCGCTTTCTTGGCAATGATCTCCGCGTGATATCGCAAGTGAGCTGCCGAAGCGACACGACGACTCAATTCGGCCAGATAAACCGCACCTCCGGCTTTCTCCAGTGTACCCAGGCTGCGCAGTTTCTCGCCCACCGTCATCACATCAATCGGCTGATCTTTCGAGGCCAACTCACGGATCGCCTCGTAGATGACGCGGTTCTGGTCCTTATAGAACACCTCCGGACGTAACAGATCCGCTACCATTCCGTAGGCTTCTTTCTCAATCATCAACGCACCCAACACCGAGTCTTCCAACTCCTGTGCCTGCGGGGGTAACTTACCCATATCGTTAGCGCCGACCTTGATGATGGTCGTTGCTGGCGTGCGTTTGTTATTTTTGGTTGTTCCTGCCATATGCAGTCAATAAATTGTGTGCAGCGATAAAACTGCTGATCTCGTTATTCAGTACTTGTCGTTCGGCTACTTCCAATTGGTGCTCCATCTGCTCGTTCTTGTAGAACCCGTCGAGCAATGCCTGATTGATCGTCTCGTACATCCAGTACTTGGCCTGCTCCGTACGGTGTGCGTCAAAATAGCCGTTCTGCTTGGTGAAAGTAATATAATCTTCGATGTTCTGCCAAACTTCCATCACGCCGCTGTGGTCAATCGACGAACAGCAGATGGCATCCGGTTGCCAACCTGACTCGGAAGGCGGGAATAGCGCCAACGCGTTCTTGAAGCTTATGCGCGCTACGCGTGCGCGTTCTATATTATTTCCGTCGCATTTATTGATCGCGATACCGTCTGCCATCTCCATGATGCCGCGTTTGATGCCTTGTAACTCATCTCCCGTTCCCGTCACCTGAAGCAGCAGAAAATAATCCACCATCGAGTGCGCTGCCGTCTCGGATTGACCGACACCCACCGTCTCCAGCAATATCGTATCAAACCCTGCCGCTTCGCATAGCACAATCGTCTCTCGCGTCTTACGCGCCACACCGCCTAACGAACCCGCACTCGGGCTGGGACGAATGAACGCATTCGATTTTACGGACAACTCGTTCATACGAGTCTTGTCACCTAATATCGAACCCTTGCTCCGTTCGCTCGACGGGTCAATCGCCAACACGGCGAGTTTCTTGCCCTTGTTGCACAATTCGATACCAAGCGCCTCAATGAACGTCGATTTGCCGGCTCCCGGCACACCCGTGATACCCACACGAATCGAATTCCCGGCGTAGGGTAGGCACAACTCAATCACTTTTTGTGCAATCTCCTGATCGGCCAGCAAATTGCTCTCAACCAGCGTCACCGCTTGACTGAGAATCGTCATATCACCGCGACGAATGCCCTCGAAATACTCTTCAGGGGCTAACACCGTCTTCTTACGGCGAAACGTAGCATACGGATTGACGGAAGGCAGGTTCTCTACGCCTGCGTTCACCGTCAATCCTTTGTACTCGGCACTATTTTCCGGATGCTCGATCATTCAACGTCGAAGTTGATCTTCACTTTCTTAATCGGGTTCACGTAGTCGTTGGTGATGATCACCACCTCACGGCTGTAGCTACCCGGGTTCAGACCTTGGGTATGGATCTCTACCGTGATAGCACCTTTCTTACCCGACTTGATTGGTTTCGGTGCTTTGAGGGTCATGTGGTCGTCGGTCGAATAAGCACGGCGAATCTCCAACGGGTTCACACCGATGTTCTTGATCGGGAATACGAACTTGATCGTCTTGCCCGCAGCTGCCTTACCTGCGTTGTACTCAGCGGCGCTCTCGATGATCGGAGCCTGCTGTTTCTGCTCAACCGTCAAGTTGCTGAAATCTTCCACGATATTGGCCTTGATGGTCAGCTTATACGTGTCCGAGATATCTTTCTTGCCGTCTACAACAACGAATGCGTAGATCTCTACCGGACCGTACAACTTGGTGTTGGCCGTGTTCATCGAGAACACGAACTTACCCGTCTCGTTAGCCTTCGGGCTCTCCAGCGTTACCTGCGATACCACGTAGTTCTCATATACCGCGTTGGTAGCCAACTCTACCTTGTGCTCAGCCTGCGTCAGGTTAGCGTACTCCAACTCGCCGCTCTTGATCTCACCTTTCTTGATCGTGCCCAGATCCAGCGTCATGGTCTTCATGTTGATGTCTCCGACTGCAATCGTGTATTTGTTTACCGGCTTGGCAGGTTTCGGAATCACCTCACCCTTGATATACACACGTGTCGTAGCCTCCGTCGCATTCGAGGTGATCGTCACCGTCTTTTGGAAACGACCCGGACGACCGTTCGGGTTATACGTTACGGTGATGCTGCCTGTCTGACCCGGCTCTACCGGCTCTTTGGTCCATGTCGGTGTGGTGCAACCGCAACTCGCACGTACGTTGCTCAGCACGAGCGGAGCCATACCTTCGTTTTTGAAATTAAACACAACAGACACACGTCCGTCTTCTTCATGAATCTTACCGAAATCATGTTCGGTCTTCTCAAACGTGATGACCGGCTGTTGACCCATCATGGCAACTGCTACGAGTGCCATCATCAGTGTACTGAAAATCTTTTTCATAACTTAATGTTTTTAACTTATTCTTCGTATTTCTTTAATGTCATTAATCTTTCGAATCGCTTTGAACAACGCATCCAATTCCGATCGGTCGTACACATACAACTCCATCGTTCCTTGGAAGATGCCGTCCTCACTCGATATATTGATCGAACGAATGTTGATGTGAAAATCCGTCGTGATGGCTTGCAGCACGTGGATGAACACACCGAATCGGTCAATACCCTTCAATTCCACCGTCTCCACGAACGACTGTACACGATGGGTGTTCCAGGTCGCCGAATAGATCCGCTTGCCGTAACTGGTCTTCAACAGATTCGCTTCCGGGCAGTCAATCTTATGAATATGCATCTTGCCCTTCTCGTCCATGTATCCCAGCACTTCATCGCCCGGAATCGGATGACAGCAGTTGCTCAAAAAATACTCCTTGCCCAAATTCTCATCCGTCAGCACAATCGCTTTCGGCCCTTTCTTCTTCTCTTTCGCCTCTTTCGCCTCTAACCTTTCGCCTTTCGCCTCTATCCGTTCGCCTTTCGTCTCTTTCTCTTCCTCACTCTTGCCAAAGAACGGAATATACGACCGCCAGCCGCGTTTGGGATAGATGATCTCGTGTAGGTTATCAAGCCGAATCAGGCCCTGTCCTACTTGCAGATACAACTCGGCCGGTTGACTCAAATCATAATGCTTCAATAACCGTGCCAAAACCATGTCGTTCTTGCCGACAAGGTCCTTATCCATCGCGATTGCATCCTCCACAAGCCGCTCGCCATGCTTGGCATAACGACGTTCTTCTCGGTGGAAATATTGATTGAGTCCGTTCCTTGCTTTCGCCGTCGTCACCATGCTCAACCACTCTTTCTCGGGATGCTGGCTGTTGGACGTCAATATCTCAACTTGATCACCGCCTTTCAACTGATACGATAGCGGAACCAGCGAGTGGTTGACCTTGGCGCCGATACAATGCTCACCCAACTTCGAGTGCAGCATGAACGCAAAATCCAAAGCTGTCGAACCCAGCGGCATCGTCTTGATCTCACCCTGCGGCGTGAACACGAACACTTCCTGCGCGAACAGATTCAACTTGAACGTGCCCAGGAACTCCATCGCATCCTTATCCGGGTGAGCCAAGATCTCCTTAATGGCCTGAATCCACTTGTCCAACTCCGAGTCGTCCGCTTCGCCGGTCTTGTATTTCCAATGCGCTGCATAACCGTGTTCGGCAATCTCGTGCATGCGGTCGGTACGAATCTGCACCTCAATCCACTCGCCGTTATTACCCATCACCGTCACGTGCAAGGCCTCGTAGCCGTTCGCTTTCGGCGTGGAGATCCAATCGCGAATACGCTCCGGGTGAGGACGGTATAACTCCGTGATCGCGGAGTAGATCATCCAACACTGGTCCTTCTCGCTCATCGACTCGTTCGGCGTGAAGATGATACGAACGGCCATCAGATCGTACACGTCCTCAAACGCACACTGCTTGGCCATCATCTTCTTCCAAATCGAATAAGCGGTCTTGACGCGCGCCTTGAGCGTGAACGTGTAACCCATGCTCGTCAGACGCTCACGAATAGGCTGGGCGAACACTTCGAAACTCTCGAACTGCTTGTCCTTAATCGCTTCCAGTTTGTCGTGTATCTCATTCCAAGTCTCGGGATGCTCGTATTTGAAACTCAGGTCCTCCAACTCTGTCTTAATCGGGAACAGACCCAAGCGATGAGCCAACGGCGCATAGATATACTGCGTCTCGCCGGCTATCTTGTACTGCTTGTCCTTCGGCTGCGAACCCAGCGTACGCATGTTGTGCAAACGGTCGGCAATCTTAATCAGCACCACGCGGATATCATCACTGATGGTCAGCAACAACTTACGGAAATTCTCCGCCTGCTCACTCGCCTGATCACCGAACACACCGCCGCTGATCTTGGTCAAGCCGCTCACAATCTGCGCAATCTTGTCACCGAACAAGCCCTGGATATCTTCCACCGTATAATCGGTGTCCTCCACTACGTCATGCAACAACGCCGCACAGATACTCGTGCTGCCCAAACCAATCTCACGCACACAAATGCGCGCGACAGCAAGAGGATGCATGATATACGGTTCGCCACTCAAACGACGAACACCGTAATGCGCCTTGTGCGCGAAATTAAACGCGTGCGTGATCAACTCCACTTTTTGACGGTGGGGCGTATGCGCATAATCGTCTAACAACGCCTCAAACTCGCGTTGGATCATCAACTCCTCTTCTTGTGTAAACTCACTCGGTTGCATAGGACAAGTCAAAATCGCGGCAAAATTACAAAAAAAAAATGACATGTGCAAGCGCGCGCACATAATTTTGAAAAAAAATGCATTTTTAGCTACAAAGTGGCCAACTTTCGCCTTTCGCCTTTCTCCTTTCACCCTTTTTTTGTACCTTTGCAGCGAATTTTAATTTGGCGTATTATGCGGAAATACCTCTATATACTGTTTGTACTCGTACTGGCCCTGCCGATGATGGCACAGACCAACTACACCGTGGTGCTTGATGCCGGACATGGCGGCAAGGACCCTGGGGCTGTCGGTAAGGTCTCCAAAGAGAAAGATCTCAACCTCAAACTCGTACTCAAGATCGGACAGTTGCTCAAAGAGCAATATCCCGACGTCAAGGTCGTCTATACCCGTTCGACCGACGTTTTCATTCCGCTCCAACAGCGTGCCGACATAGCCAACAAAGCGAATGCCGACCTGTTCATCTCTATCCATACCAACTCGGCCGAATCCAAGGTTCCCTGCGGTGTGGAGACTTTCATTCTCGGAACCGAGAAGATGGAGGCCAACCTCGATGTAGCTATGCGAGAGAATGCCGTGATGAAACTCGAGTCGGATTACAAAACGACCTACCAGGGATTCGATCCCAATTCCATTGACTCCTACATCATGTTCGAACTCATGCAGAACAGTTACATGGACCAATCCCTTCAGTTCGCCACCCAAGTGCAGAACCGCTTCGTCGGACACCTTAACCGCGAGGACCGAGGTGTGCGCCAAGCCGCTTTCTGGGTGCTCCTCAAGACGGCATGCCCTTCTATCCTGTTCGAGATGGGATTCATCTCGAATCCCGATGAAGAGAAATTCCTCAACAAAGAGACGTCCATGACCCAAATGGCACAAGCCATCGTCAACGCCTTCGGCGCCTATACCCACCGTCAGGCTGTTCGCCAAGCCGAGATCGATACGGTTCCGGCTCCGCAACCGGCACCTCTAACCTCTAACCTCTCACCTATCACCTATTATGCCATTCAGGTCTGTGCGTCCAAAGTGTCGCTTCAACCCAACGACCCGCAACTCAAAGGACTGACCTGCGAATGCATGCAAGTGGGCGATTGGTACAAGTACTACACCGCAGCTGACACCGACCGCGCCAACGTCGCAAAACAACTGCCGGAAGTCAAGAAACTGTTCCCCGATTGCTGGATCATAACTGTCAAAAAATAAGCTTCATATGAAATACAAACGTGAAATAAAAATAGGTGTGCTGGCCGTAGTATGCTTCTTCCTGCTCTTCTTCGGATTCAATTTCCTCAAGGGCATCAACATCTTCTCGCCAACCAACGCCTACCACGGCCGCTTTGCCCATCTCCACGGACTCGAAGAACAGGCTGCGGTCTATATCAACGGACACAAAGTGGGACATGTGCACACTATCGAGTACGATTTTGCACAGGACAGCGCCTTCTCCGTTGAGATCGCGATCAACAAGGATATCCAGCTCCCGCAAGGTACCCGCATGGCGCTCGTAGCCGACGGTCTGCTCAGCGGCATGGCTGTTGAACTCCAATTTCCGGAACATTCGCCTTTAGCCGATAATCTTTCGCCTATAGAGCACGATTCCTATCTCCCCACCACCTACGTGCCGGGACTCATGGAGTCGCTCCAAGGCGAACTGCTCGTGCATGTCGATCAGGCTATTCAGGATGTCGACTCGCTCGTGGCGCAACTCCAGAACCAACTGGACGGTGATCACCTCCAATCGACCCTCACCAACGTTGATCGCGTGTCTTCCGATCTGACTTCCGTTTCGTCCGAACTCAAACACCTCATGGCATACCAAGTGCCTGGTATTGTGAACAATGCCGATACGGCAGTCGCTAACCTCAACACCGTCGTAGCCGACCTCAAACAGGCCAATCTGCCGGCTACCATCGCACGTGTTGATACCGCAATGGAAGGAGTCAATATCCTCCTCACGGACGTGCGCTCGGCCGAAGGAACAGTCGGTCAATTGCTCTATAACAAAAAACTCTACGAGCACCTCGACGCGACCATCCTCTCCGCCGATTCGCTCATCACCGACATCAAGGCCAACCCCAAACGCTACATCAACGTGTCTGTGTTCGGAAAAAATGATAAATAAATGTCCCAAATGGTGTTTGACAAATTGTTCCACTATTTGTAGATATTCTAAACAGCAATAATTTTCAACAATGCGTAGCATGCAGACAATAAGCATGTTACGCATTTTATTAACAAAAATTCATTTCCCTATTGTGCAATTCAAAACTCCTAAAAATCAGTCAGTTAGTATACCCCAAAAATTGCTAAAAAACTGTTTTTCAAGTACTTCAATTTAACCTCCTGAAAATGCGTTAGTTACGATTATGCACATTTTTTTGTATTTTTGAAAAATTTGCATATGTCAAAAAAAAGCAGTACCTTTGCACTCGCTTTTGAAAAACTTTCGGGTAAAATTGCCCGGATTTTTTATCGCTCAAAACGAAAAACAAATAACACCTTATATAATATATATATATGCAAACGATTCAACAACAATGGGCTCAATGTCAGACCATCTTGGCTGACAACCTGACGAGCAGCGCGTACCAGACCTGGTTCGCTCCTATTGTGCCGTTGCAGTTTGCTGATGGGGTGTTAGTGCTGCAGGTTAAGTCGCAGTTTGTGGCGGAGTATATCGAGGAGAATTATATCCCTCTGCTTTCCGCGGCAATCTTCCGCGTGTTTGGTCAGGGAACACGTCTGGAATACCGGGTGTTGATTGATTCAACCTCCGGCGCGGGAACCAGTCTTCCGTCCACAGCTGCGCATAACCAACCGCAAATGGCCATGCCTAACCAGCGTGTGATGCCGTCCTTCGACACCCAACTCAACGCGCTCTATACCTTCGACTCGTTCGTAGCCGGAGAACCCAACAAACTGGCGCGTACCGCTGGTCTGGCCATCGCCAAGCAACCGGGATCGACCGCGTTCAACCCGCTGTTCATCTATGGCGGCAGCGGAGTAGGAAAAACCCACCTCGCCAACGCCATCGGTAACCAAGTCCGTGCGCTCAATCCGCAAATGCGCGTACTATACGTAAGCGCCAACACGTTTAAGTTGCAATACCAGGACGCAGCGAAGAACAACCGTATCCCTGACTTCCTCAATTTCTACCAGTCCATTGACGTGCTCATCATGGATGATATCCAGTACTTCGCGGGACTCAAAGGAACACAGGATACGTTCTTCCACATCTTCAATTATTTACAGCAGAGCCGCAAACAACTCATTCTCACTTCCGACCGTCCGCCGATTGAACTCAAGGACATCGAAGAACGACTGCTCACCCGTTTCAAATGGGGTCTGTCGGCCGAAGTCAAACGGCCTGATTATGAGCTGCGTCGTAACATCCTGCTCGCTAAGATGCGTCGCGACGGTATCGTGCTCAACGACGATGTGGTCAACTTCATCGCGCAGAACGTCAGCGAGTCCGTACGAGACCTCGAGGGTGTACTCGCATCCTTGCTGGCCCACTCGACACTCACCGACCGCGAGATCGATCTGCAACTGGCAGAACAAGTGATTAGTCATATCGTGACTATTCACCAGAAACAAACAACGGTGGGAGACGTCATCACGGCGGTTGCGAACCATTTCAACCTCTCGGAGAAACTGCTTCTTTCCTCAACTCGCGCACGCGAGATCGCCAACGCACGTCATATAGCGTTCTATCTGAGCAAAGAAATGACCAACAGCTCTCTCAACGAGATCGGATACAAGATGGGCAAACGTACCCACGCAACAGTGTTGCACTCCATCTCGCTGGTTAACGAGCAACTCGAATTCGATCCTGTTCTCCGACAGCACATTGCCCAACTGCAAGCTGCCATCAAGGCATAAAAAAATCGACACTTTCACGTGCCGATTTTTTTTAAAACTATAACCTTTCGCCTTTATTACATCATTCCTCCCATTCCGCCTGCGGGCATGGCAGGAGCGGGATGCTCTTCGGGATGATCGACGATCACGCATTCGGTGGTGAGGAACATACCGGCAACCGAAGCCGCGTTTTCAAGGGCTACACGAGCTACCTTAGCCGGATCAATCACACCGGCCTCGAACAGGTTCTGGTACTCGTCCGTACGGGCGTTGTAACCGAAATCGGCCTTGCCGCAACGAACCTTATCTACCACCACTGCACCTTCCTTACCGGCGTTAGCCACAATCTGACGGAGCGGTTCCTCAATCGCACGGCGTACGATCTCAATACCCGTCTGCTCGTCCTCATTGTCGCCATTCAAGCCTTCCAACGCAGCCTGTGCACGGATATACATCACACCGCCGCCGGGAACAACACCCTCTTCAATCGCAGCACGCGTAGCGCTCAACGCGTCGTCCACACGGTCTTTCTTCTCTTTCATTTCGACCTCGCTCGCAGCTCCGACATTGAGTTGAGCTACACCGCCGGCCAACTTAGCCAGACGCTCCTGCAACTTCTCCTTGTCGTAGGTCGACTTGGTCGCTGTGATCTGTGCCTTGATCTGACCGACACGTGCTGCAATCGCCTCTTTGTTACCGGCGCCATTGACGATAGTCGTGTTGTCCTTGCTGACCGTGATGGTCTCGGCGGTACCGAGCATCTCAATCGTGGCCTGGTCCAACTTGATACCTTTCTCCTCGCTGATTACCGTACCGCCGGTCAGAATAGCAATATCCTCCAGCATCTCTTTTCTACGGTCACCGAATCCCGGCGCTTTGACTGCACAGATCTTGAGCTGTGCACGCAGACGATTGACAACCAACGCCGTCAAAGCCTCGCTATCGACGTCCTCAGCAATAATCAGCAACGGACGACCGCTCTGAACAGCCGGCTCCAGAACCGGCAGCAACTCCTTGAGGTTCGAGATCTTCTTGTCGTAAATCAGAATATACGGTTTGTCCATCTCTACCTGCATGGTCTCGGTGTTAGTGACGAAGTACGGGCTGATGTATCCGCGGTCGAACTGCATACCTTGTACCACATCAATCGTCGTATCCATACCCTTGGCCTCGCCAATGGTGATCACGCCGTCTTTGCTGACCTTGCGCATGGCGTCTGCAATCAACTTACCGATCTCGGCGTCGTTGTTCGCACTAACGGTCGCTACCTGCTCGATCTTATCGAAGTCATTACCAACCACTACCGCGTTCTTCTTGATCTCCGCTACGACGGCAGCCACAGCCTTGTCAATACCGCGTTTCAGATCCAGCGGATTAGCTCCGGCGGTCACGTTCTTCAGACCTACACCGACAATAGCCTGTGCCAACACCGTTGCAGTCGTCGTACCGTCACCGGCCTGATCACCGGTCTTCGATGCCACTTCCTTTACCAACTGAGCACCCAGGTTCTCGGCTGCGTCCTTGAGTTCAATCTCTTTGGCTACCGTCACACCGTCTTTGGTGATATGCGGCGCACCATATTTCTTGTCAATAATCACATTGCGACCTTTCGGGCCCAGCGTCACCTTAACAGCGTCTGCCAATTGGTCCACACCACGCTTCAGCGCCTCTCGTGCCTCTACGTTATACGTAATATCTTTTGCCATAATTATTGAATTTTTGCCAAAACGTCACTTTGCCTCATAATCAAATATTTCTCTCCGTCCAACTCCAGTTCCGTACCGGCATACTTGCCGTACAGCACTTGGTCTCCGGCTTTCAGAACCATCTCTTCTTCTTTCGTTCCGTTACCGACTGCCAACACTTCACCGCGCAGCGGTTTCTCTTTGGCACTATCCGGAATAATGATTCCACCTACCGTTTTCTCTTCTGCTGCCGCGGGTCTAACCAGCACGCGGTCAGCTAATGGTTGAATTTTACTCATAGTATATCTTGTTTAAAATTATTTTCCAAATAATTAATGACAAATCCTATGCCAAAGCAACTCCTACTGCCAAAATGGCAGTTATATACAAAAAAAGAAGGCCGAAACCTTCTCTTTTAGAGCCACTTCCCGGACTCGAAAATTGTGACCCGTCACAATAATCGTTCGAGCGCGAGCGAGATAAGAACCCCCGAGTGAGAGTCCTAGGAAGTGAAAAAGGAACCCGAAGGTTCCTTTTAGAGCCACTTCCCGGACTCGAACCGGGGACCTACGCATTACGAATGCGTTGCTCTACCAACTGAGCCAAAGTGGCAAGATCGTGTGCTTTTTGTCAAAAGCGGATGCAAAGGTACTGCTTTTTTTTGATATACGCAAATTTTTTGCGAAAATATTTTGTACTTTGGTATATTTTTTGTAATTTTGCAGGCGTAAATGAAGAAAATTGCGTTCATAGTTCTCTTTTTTGCGCTCGCCTCGTGCGCCTACGCGCAGACGTGCGTACGTACTTATAAGGAGCAGATCCGTACCCTGCGGGTCGAGCGTCGTGTGCTCGTGCTGGAAAACGGTATCGTGGATGGCTCTGACCCTGACAACACGCTCCATATCTCGTTCGACGAGATGAGTCATGACGTGCATTTCTACACCTACAGCATCCGAATGCTCCAATCCGATCTGCTCTCCGGCGAGTACCTCCGTGGTTTCACGACCCAGGAAATCACGGATTACGAGCACTCGATCAACACCAGCCGCGAATATACGCATTACCGCTTCGACTTCCCCAACGACGACATGCAGCTCACCAAGAGTGGGGCATACGAACTCTCCGTCTATGAGGACGGCAATCCCGATAACCGTATCGCGAGTATCGTCTTCTACGTCGTCGAGCCGCTTGTGTCCATTGAGGCGAACGTGCGCTCGCATACCGACATCGAGTTCAACGGCCGGTACCAGCAACTCGACATCAACCTCAACACCGCTGCTTTGGACCTGCGCGACCCGCAAGAGGTACGCATCGACGTGCTGCAGAACAACCGGCAGGACAACCGCCGCACCATCACGCAAGCCACTTTCGTCGAACCCGGCAAGCTGCGGTATGTCAATAATAAGAACCTCATCTTCGAAGGCACGAACGAGTACCATCACTTCGATGCATTCTCCTGTTTCTATGCCGGTTACGGTATCGACCGCGTCTTCCATGAGAACGGGGACTACCACGTCGTCCTCTTCCCGAACGAGATCACCCAAGGGCAATACATCCATGAGTACGATTCGGACGGCCGTTTTGTGGTCAATGCCGAGCGTACCAACGATTCCGATACCGAAGCCGAGTACATGTGGGTACACTGGACACTTCCCATGGACAAGCCGTTCTTCGATGGTGCACTCTACGTCGGCGGTGACCTGTTCAACAACGAGATGACGCTTCGTAACCGCATGGAGTACGACACCGAAGCCAAGTGCTACTGGCTCACCTCGCTCGTCAAACAAGGCGGCTACGACTACCAGTTCTGGTTTGTACCCAAAGAGACGTTAGCCAATAACCATTCGCCATTAGCCATTAACAAAACTACCACCCAACGTGTGGATGGTAGTTATTGGCAGACGGAGAACGATTATACGATTCTCGTCTGGTTCCGTCCGTTCGGTTCGCGCTACGACCGCTTGGTCGGAGTGACCACGGTCGTTAGCCGCTAACCTTTCGCCTTTAGCCTTTACGCTAAGCGAGCCTTGATCGCTTTGCTCTCTGCCTCATAACCCGGTTTGTCGAGCAGGGCGAACATATTCTTCTTATAAGCCTCTACGCCCGGTTGGTTGAACGGATTGACATTCAGCACATAACCCGAGATACCGCAACCGCGCTCGAAGAAGTAGATGAACTGACCGATATTGTACTCGTCAATCTTCTCGAAGCTGATATGGATGTTCGGTACACCGCCGTCGACGTGTGCCAACTGCGTACCGAGTTCTGCCATCTTATTCACCTCATCCACACGCTTGCCGGCCAGGAAGTTCAAACCGTCCAGGTTCTCCTCGTCCATCGGTACGAGCACGGTCTTGTTGGCTTTCTCAATCGAGATTACGGTCTCGAAGATCGAACGCTCGCCGTCCTGGATCCATTGACCCATCGAGTGCAGATCGGTCGTGAAGTCCACAGATGCCGGGAAAATACCCTTGTGGTCCTTACCTTCGCTCTCGCCGTACAGCTGTTTCCACCACTCGCTGAAGTAGTGCAGTTTGGGGTTGAAGTTCACTAAAATCTCAATCTTCTTACCGCTCTGATACAGCGCATTACGCATAGCAGCGTACTGGCAAGCCACGTTCTCCGCGAACGGAACCTTCACGTCCGTTGCTTTCTCCATGTCCTGCGCACCCTTTACCAATGCCTTGATGTCACCTCCGGCAACCGCAATCGGCAGCAAACCAACCGGCGTCAGCACGGAGAAACGACCGCCTACGTCGTCCGGAATAACGAAGGTCTTGTATCCCTCTTTGGTCGCGAGGCTACGAAGCGCACCTTTGGCACGGTCGGTTACCGCTACAATACGATGTTTGGCTTCCTCTTTGCCCACTTGCTTCTCCAGCATGGTCTTCAGCAGACGGAATGCCAGCGCGGTCTCGGTCGTCGTACCCGACTTGGAGATGTTGATGATACCGAACTGCTTGTCAGCGATGAACTCCATCAACTCAGCCAGGTAATCCTCGCCGATGTTATTGCCGGCATATACCACATAGGGGTTCTTGCGGTCCTTGGCTACAAACGCATCAAACGACGAAGCCAACGCATCATTCACCGCACGCGCACCGAGGTACGAACCGCCAATACCGGCCACAATAACGACCTCACAACGTTTGCGCAACTCATTGGCACAAGCCTGCACCTCATCCAGGAACGCATCCGTAATCGACGACGGCAGGTGAACCCAACCGATATAATCGTTTCCTGCTCCCTGACCGTTTTCCAGCAGCAAGTTAGCCGCTTCAGTCTGTGACTCCAGTTGTTTCAGCGCAGCAGCATCCACGAAGCTCGCTGCATTTTTCAAACAAATTTGCATATTATTGTAATTTAGTTGTTAATGACTTAATGATCGGTTTGGCTTTCTGGCGGTTGTACAGAATCTCGTACATCGCGTCCACGATGGGCAGCGACACCTGCATTCGCTCGTTCGCCGTATGAATCGCCTTGGTGCCGTAGTATCCCTCGGCCACCATCTCCATCTCCATCTGCGCGGCCTTGACGCTGTAACCCAAGCCCAGCATCTGACCGAACTGACGGTTGCGGCTGAACTGCGAATAACCCGTCACGAGCACATCGCCCAGGTAACCCGAAGCGGTGATGTCACGCGGCACGTTGCTCATCGCCGTCGCGAAACGCTGAATCTCCTGAATGGCATTTGACAGCAGCACGGCCTGGAAATTGTCGCCATAATGCAGCGCCTGACACATGCCGGCCGCAATTGCGTAGATGTTCTTCATCACCGAACTGTACTCCAGTCCCACCACATCGCTCGACACGGTCGTTTGCACGTACGGCGTCTGGAACAACTTGGACCAGGCTTCGGCGTTCTTGCGGTTCTCGCAACCGATCGTCAGGTAACTCAGACGCTCCAGCGCAATCTCCTCCGCATGACACGGACCGGCAATCACACCCAACTGGTCGTACGCAATGCCAAAACGGCTATGCAGGTACTCCGTGATGATCATATTATCGTCCGGGATCATACCCTTCACCGCGGAAATAACGACCTTGTGCGTCATGTCACGACGGATCTTGTTCAAGCTCTGCTTCACGTACGGCGACGGGATCGCCAAGATCAGCACATCCGACTGTGCTACGGTCTGATTGATGTCGGCTGAGAAATGAATGCGGCTCACGTCAAACTCGGCCGCACCGAGATAAGTAGGGTTCTTACCGGTGGAAATGAACTCATCAATCACCTCCTGACGACGAATGAACCAATTGATCTCGCCTTGGTTCTGCATCACGATCTTCGCTAATGCCGTCGCCCACGAACCCGAACCTAAAATGGCAATTTTTCGATACATATTATGCCTCCGGTTTCATAGTCGGGAACAAAAGCACCTCCTGGATGGTCTGCTGGCCGGTCATGAACATCGTCAGACGGTCGATACCGATTCCGATACCCGAAGTCGGCGGGAAACCATATTCGAGGGCGCGCATGAAATCATGGTCAATCACCATCGCCTCGTCGTCACCCTTGTCGGCCAGTTTCATCTGCTCCACAAAGCGGTTGTACTGATCAATCGGATCATTGAGCTCGCTGTACGCGTTCGCCAACTCCTTACCGTTCACCATCAGCTCGAACCGCTCCGTCAGACCGGGTTTCGATCTGTGCATCTTCGTCAGCGGACTCATCTCAACCGGGTAATCGGTGATGAAGGTCGGCTGAATGAACGTACCCTCACAGGTCTCGCCGAAGATCTCATCGATCAACTTGCCCTTACCCATGTGCTCTGTGTCCTCGACACCCAACTTCTTGGCCTCGACACGAATCTCGTCCTCGCTCATCGACGCCAAGTCCAGACCGGTCTTCTCTTTGATCGCATCCAGAATCGGCAGACGACGATACGGCGCCTTGAAATCCACCTCGTGGTCACCGATCTGCACTTTCGTGGTACCGTTCACCGCCATCGCAATCTTCTCCAGCAACTGCTCGGTGAACGTCATCATCCAGTTATAATCCTTGTACTGCACATACAACTCCATGCACGTGAACTCGGGGTTGTGACTGCGGTCCATGCCTTCGTTGCGGAAGTTACGACCGATCTCGTACACACCCTCAAATCCGCCTACGATGAGGCGCTTGAGGTACAACTCGGTCGCTATTCGCAGGTACATATCCACGTCGAGCGTGTTGTGGTGCGTGATGAACGGACGGGCACTCGCTCCTCCGGCAATCTGCTGCAGGATCGGCGTCTCCACCTCCGTATAACCCGCCTCGTCGAACACCTGACGCATGGTGCGCAGGATCGTCGCACGTTTGAGGAACGTGTCTTTCACACCTTCGTTAACGACCAAGTCCACATAGCGCTGACGGTAACGCTGCTCGGGATCATTGAACCCGTCATACGCCACACCGTCTTTGTACTTGACGATCGGCAGCGGCTTGAGACTCTTCGCCAGCACGGTCAACTTCTTCGCGTGTACCGAGATCTCACCCATCTGGGTGCGGAACACAAAGCCCTCAATGCCAATGAAATCACCGATATCGAGCAGTTTCTTGAATACCACATTATACATCTGGCGGAGAGTCTCCGCAGACAGATAGCCATTCGGGTCGTTTTCTATCGGTTCCGGTTTCTCGGCATCTTCCGCCAATTGGATGTCATCGCGGCTCACATAAACCTGAATACGTCCCTTCGAATCTTGCAACTCGATGAACGAGGCCTTACCCATGATGCGCTTACTCATCAAACGTCCCGCAATACGCACGGTATCACCCGTTCGCCATTCGCCATTCGTCCTTTCGCCATCCGCTTCGTCTACGAAGCCGGCCTTGATGTCCGTCGAATAGCCTGTTACTACGTATTCGGCAGCCGGGTAGGGATCAATACCCATATCCCGCATGGTCTGCAGACTCTGTCTTCTTACAATTTCTTGTTCACTTAATTCCATATTATGTTCTATTTGTTTCCTAGTATGCCTAATGTACAAAATCGCTGCAAAATTAATAAAAAGAAATCAAATATGCAAGAAAATACACTTTTTTTATAAAAAAACGCCGAAAAATTTGCGTATATGAAAATAAAGTTGTACCTTTGCAACGTTTTTAAACAATATTACAGTTAACTTTAATATTAACAAACAAAAAACACTTACTTATTATGAAAAAGAAAATGACAGCCATCCTGCTGACTCTGTTCACAGGTGCTTTCGGTGGCCACCAGTTCTACCTGGGTAACACCAAACGTGGTATCCTCTACCTGCTCGGTACGATCTTCTGCATCACCTATCCGGTAGTTTGGGTATTCGTTCTTCTCGACTTGATCAAGTACATCAAGTGCAACGAGGAGGAGTTCGATGCTACATTCCGCGTAGTTAAAGAAGAGGCAGCTGCTTAATCTGGCTCACCGGAGTCATTTCTGGCTCGAAAACCCGAGGGTGCGTCCAAGCAATTGGCACACCCTCTAATTTTAGAAAACCAATAAAATCAATCGAATATGGAAGAAGTAAAGAAAAAAACCAGAGTGAACGCCATTCTGTTCTGCGTTTTTTTGGGCGCATTTGGTGGTCACCTCTTTTACCTGGGTAACCAAAAACGTGCTATCTGGTACCTTATCGCCTCTATCGTAGGTATCATTACCTGTACCTACCTGCCGTATCTCGTTGTATGGATCCTCTCTATTGTGGACCTGATCAACCTCATCAAACTCTCCGACGAGGACTTCGACGCACAGTACAACAGCGGCGTTCAACCGGAATAAGCTCCCGGTACAGCAAAAAAGAAGCGGCTCCCCGAGTCGCTTCTTATTTTTTTTCTCGTTTTCCTTGCGTATGTCAAAAAAAAGCAGTACCTTTGCAGCCCAATTGTAATACTATGAACGAGCAGGAAATCGAATCGCGGGCTCAAAAAGCCGTAGAACTCTTCAAACAGGGATATAATTGCTCGCAGGCTGTCTTTGCCTCGTGCGCGGATTTATATGGTATTAAGGACGAAAACCTCGCCCTTCGTTTGGCAGCCTCTTTCGGTGGCGGAATGGGTCGCATGCGCCTCGTCTGCGGTGCCGCTTCCGGCATGTTCCTACTCGCCGGACTCCAAAACGGTTCCGCTACGCCCCATGACACCGAAGGAAAAATGGCGAACTACGCCTTCGTTCAACAACTCGCCGGAGATTTTAAGGGTAAGTACGGTAGTCTGATCTGTGCGGAACTATTAGGTTTGGCGCCGCGGGGTACTACGATGGAATATCTGCCTGCGAAGGCGCTTCGCCCTCGTCCTGCCGATCGTACGCCTGAATATTATGAAAAACGTCCGTGTCCGGAGATGATTGCAGAAGCAGTGAGAATCTATTTGCGCAGTATATGATTGTTCAAAACTTAATAGAATTAATCGGTCACACACCCATGTTGGAGATCCAACCGGGTCTGCTCCTCAAACTGGAGCGATTCAATCCCGGAGGGTCGGTCAAAGACCGCACGGCACTTGCTATGATCGAAGACGCGGAGAAAAGCGGCATGCTGAAGCCGGGTGCGACCATCATTGAGCCCACTTCGGGCAACACAGGAGTCGGTCTCGCTTGGATCGGTCGGCTCAAAGGGTATCGGGTCATCCTCACCATGCCGGACACGATGTCTGTAGAACGTCGTAACCTCCTTGCTGCCTATGGTGCTGAACTCATTCTCACGCCGGGTGCCGAAGGAATGAAAGGGGCTGTTGCCAAGGCAGAACAACTGCGTGATGAGTTGCCGAATGCCATCATTCTGGGGCAGTTCACCAATCCCGCCAATCTTGCTATCCATTACACGACGACGGGTCAGGAGATCTGGGACGACACCCACGGACAAGTGGATGTGTTCATCGCCGGGGTGGGCACAGGCGGCACGGTCAGCGGAGTAGGGCGCGCACTCAAAGAGCGTAACTTCACCATCGAGATCATCGCAGTGGAACCTGCTTCGTCACCCTTGTTGACGCAAGGTCACGCGGGCGCACATAAGATACAAGGAATAGGTGCTAACTTCGTACCGGACACCTACCAAGCAGGATATATAGATCGGGTACTCCCCGTAGCCGATGAGGATGCGCTCAACGCTGCGCGGACACTCGCACGTGACCACGGACTGCTCGTCGGCATCTCGAGTGGTGCTGCTTATGCCGCGGCACTCCAACTAACTACCCAACCCGAATACAAGGGCAAAACGATCGTCGTCCTCTTGCCAGATACAGGAGAAAGATACCTCTCGGTCCTCTAACCCATAACCCGTAACCCATGACCCATAACCCGTAACCCGTAACCCATGACCCATATACCGAACATCAATCAACTCAAACAACTTGTGGCACATCTTCAGAGTGTCATCTTCCCGGACTATTTTCCGTCTCTGGAAGCGCCTGCCGACTTGTGTTTGCCGCAGGCCTTTTGGGCAGAGGTACCGTCTATCGCGCGCCTGGTCAACACCGATGTGGATGCGGTATTGCACAACGACCCTGCAGTTACCGATCGCGGCGAAGTCATTCTCTCGTATCCGTTGCCATTTGAGATGATTCATTTTCGGGCAGCGCATGTGCTCTACCACCTGGGTGTGCCGCGTATTCCGCGCATGCTGACTGAACTGGCACATGCCCGAACCGGTATCGATATCCATCCTGCGGCACAGATTGGTGACTATTTCTGTATCGACCATGGAACCGGTGTCGTGATTGGCGAAACGGCCATCATCGGTTCGCATGTGGTGCTGTACCAAGGCGTCACACTCGGTGCCCGTAACTTCGAATATGATGCCGACGGCAAACCCATGGACATCCCGCGTCACCCGATTCTCGAAGACCACGTCACCGTCTATTCGAACACCTCCATCCTCGGCCGCGTGACCATCGGTCACGACACCGTCATCGGCGGTAACGTCTGGCTTACCCAAGATGTCCCGGCCAACTCGGTTGTTTTGCAGAGTACGCCGGAGATTAGGATAAAGAATAAATCGTAAATAAATTCAATTGTAAATAAATCGTACATCGTAAATCGTAAATCGTACATGGAAAGATATTTTTTAGCCATCATAGGCGGCGGCCCTGCCGGGTATACGGCAGCCGAGAAAGCAAGTAAAGCCGGTAAAGACGTCATCCTCTTTGAGCAGAACGCCGTAGGCGGTACGTGCCTGAATGTCGGATGCATTCCGACAAAATCGCTGCTGTACGGCGCCAAGCAGTACTATAACGCTACGCACGCGAATAAATACGGTGTGACGGCCGAGAACGTAACCTTTGACTTTGCGGTCATGCAGAAACGGAAGACCATCGTCGTCCGCAAACTGGTCGCCGGAATCAAACAACGCCTTAATAACGAGCATTGTACGCTCGTGACGGGTTTTGCCAAGATAGAAAGCCGAACTGACGAACTCGTCACCATCTCCTGCGGTGATCAGACCTACGAGGCGGAGAACCTGATGATCTGTACGGGTTCCACGAACTTTGTGCCGCCTATTCCCGGTATCAAAGATAATCCTGCCGTTTGGGACAGCACCGACGCGTTGGCTGCGGCTGAACTGCCGAAATCGATCATCATCGTGGGCGGTGGTGTGATCGGAATGGAGTTCGCAACCCTCTATCACGAACTCGGAATTCCCGTGACCGTCATCGAAGCGTTGCCGACCATCCTCCCGAACCTCGATCCGGAAATGGTAGCGGTGCTCGCAGAGAAATACAAGAAAGCCGGCATCAACATCCTCACTTCCACAAAAGTGGAGAGGATAGAAGGCCAGCGGCTAATGGCTAATGGCCAATGGCTGGAATCTGACAAGATTCTCGTTTCGGTCGGTCGTCGTGCCAACCTCAACGGCCTCGAGGCGCTGAACGATATCGAACTCAATCGCGGAGCGATCGTCATCGATGATTTCTGCAAAACGAACCTGCCGAACGTCTATGCCTGTGGCGATGTGACGGGTAAGATTATGCTCGCCCATGTCGCAGCGCGTCAAGCCGAAGTGGCAGTCGGTCGCATGCTCAAGCAGATACCGCTCCAGCGTATCGCCTACAACGCGATACCTTCTGTGGTATACACCAATCCGGAAATAGCTTCCGTAGGAATCACCGAAGCGCAAGCAGCAGACCTGAAGATCGAGACCGAAGTGCGCAAACTGCCGATGACTTTCTCCGGTCGATTCATGGCGGAGAACGAAGGCGAGACAGGCCTGTGTAAGATGATCATCGATGCCAAGACACAAATGGTCCTCGGCGTGCATATGATCGGCAACCCCTGTTCGGAGTTCGTTGCTGCGGCTTCCTTCGCCGTGCGCATGGGATACACCACGGCCGAGTTCCAACAAGTCGTCTTCCCGCATCCCACGGTAAGCGAGATCTTACACGAAATTTTGTAAATTGTACATTGTAAATTGTAAATTGATTGATACCATGAGAAAGATTTTTATCTCTTTTGTTGCGCTCCTTTGTGTGGCGCAAATGATGTGGGCAGGATCTGTTACTCCTGCTACACAGATTCCTGCGTATTATGCAGATGCAGACGGTTTGGCAGGTAAGCAGCTTTGGACGGCTATCAGTTCTATCACCAACCGCGGTTTCAGTTCCCTGGGTTATAGCGGTCTGTGGACGGCTTACAAGAAAACCGATGTCTATCCCGCAGATTCGGTAGGCAAAGCCGGTAAGATATGGGACATGTATGGTGAGTGTCCTTTCACCTTCGGTTCCGACCAATGCGGTTCGTACAATGGTGTATGCGATTGTTATAACCGTGAGCACTCTATTCCGAAGTCCTGGTTTGGCGGTTCTACCAGCGGTATAGGTTGCGATATCTTCCACCTTGTACCGACGGACGGAAAAATCAACAGTACCCGTTCCAACGATGAGTTCGGTGAGGTGGCCGGAGCGAAGAATTACTACGGAAACGGAACAGGAACGGCCGGTACCTGGTCAACCGATCGTCCTACGATCGCTTCTGCGGCTGGTGAAGTCATTCACGGATCAGGTAACGTCTTCGAACCCAAAGACCAGTACAAAGGCGATTTTGCACGTGGATACATGGGAACCATCATCAAATGGCAACTGGCCAACATGACCACAGCCAATAATTTCTTTTCCGGAGAATATACTCCTTCCGGCTATTTCGGCTTCACCAAGAAAGCCGTGGTACTGATGATGAAATGGCATCGTGAGGATCCCGTTTCGCAGAAGGAGATCGATCGTAATAACGGTATCCAGCAAACCCAAGGTAACCGCAATCCGTTTATCGACTATCCTTATCTGGCTGAGTATATCTGGGGTGAGCATGCCGGTGAGACGGTAGATATGTCGCTCCTGATGCCCTCTACCGATCCGGACTTTATTCCCGGAGTTAGCGATGGTGCGCGTACGTTCGTGCCGCCTATTCCGGGCGCTATGTACGGCGTGACTTGGTCGGTGAACGGCGAAGAACTCTACGTGGATTCAATCTGCGAGGACTGTCCCATCATGGCTCTTCCGAACACACCCGTTTCATGCTCGACCGAATCGGATATCTTCATGGGTTGGACAACTACACCCATCGCCGGTACTATCGATGACGCTCCTGCGATCCTCTTTACCCAACCTGCTGATTTCCCGACCGTTACAGCCGACGTGACCTACTACGCGGTCTTCGCGAAAGAGGCCGTTTCAGAAGTCTCTATGCCTGAAGTCTTCATCTTTGATGCCGAGCATCAGACAGGATGGACGAATACTGCCAACAAAACAAGTTCCTATTGGTTGCTTGATGCCGGAAAACAGCTCGTTTCACCTACCGTTGATCTGAGTGGCTTGAGCTCCATCGTTGTAAAAATCCGTACCTACGGCGGTGCGCAGTATGACCAGTTCAGCGTCGATGCCGAGAATCAGCATCTCACGACCATCGAAGCGACAGCTGGCAGTACGATGACGGAATATACATGGAACAATACCCAAACCCTCACCGGTTTCTCTCCGCTCACATTCACTTGCTCCAATGCAGCAGCCAACAAGGGTATCGGCTTCTCTTCTGTCGTAATCAACGCTACCGGCGCTGGTGTCGCTTACGAACGCTATATTACTTCGTGCCAGACCGGTGATGAAGTGGAACTGGTTGCTGACGAAGATGTGGTGGCACGCAAGATCCTCGTCGGTGGACAGATCTTCCTGCAAATCAACGATCAACTGTTCAACCTCCAAGGCCAACGCGTAAAATGAGAAAGATAATAACAGCCTTTGTACTTTGTACATGGTCACTTTGTACATTTGCAAATGTCGTGATCGGCGTAGCCGAGGTTCCGCAGAACTACTACGCTACCGTGGATGGTAAGAAGAACGCGGATGCGATCCTCAACGCGCTCTGCGCCATCATCGACGACCATACCGTCATCTCCTATGCCGGTCTCGAGCCGTACTACGAGCAGACGGACTTCTATGCCGATTCGCTCTGGGACATGTACTCGACCTGTCATTTCACGATGGCGGACGCGAACAAACCGCAGAAATACGTCTGCGACGGTTGGAACAAAGAGCACCTCGTGTGCCAGTCCTGGCTCGGCTCGGGTCCCATGGTCTCGGACCTGTTCAACGTCTATCCGACCGACGCGCGCATCAATAACCTCCGTTCGAACTACCCCTATGGGGTAGTCAGTGGCGGTTTTAGCGGTTTCAGCGGCGACCCGCAGCATCACGGTAAGGGCAAACTGGGTTCGTCCACCACGTCCGGCATCGGCACGTGCTATGAACCCGACGACGAGTACAAAGGTGATTTCGCGCGTTCGTTCTTCTACATGGTCGCGCGCTACCGTTCCAACACGCTCAACTCCGGCAACGGCGCCAAGATGTTCACATCCGGCCCGACGAACCTCACGGCCTACAGCCTCTCTTTCCTGCTCACCTGGCACCGTCAGGACCCTGTCTCGCAGAAGGAGATCGACCGTAACCAGGCCGTGTACGGCATTCAGCATAACCGCAATCCGTTCATCGATTACCCCGAACTGGCCGAGTACATCTGGGGCAATCGGGTAGGGCAGACGATCGACCTCTCGACCATGACCCCGACCTGTGAAGGCGGCGGTTATGACCCGGGAACGGTCACCAAGTACGGCGTGACCTGGTCTGTCTGCGGCACGGAGATCTTAACCGACTCCATCATCGTCGGCCGTGCCATCACAACCCTGCCGGCTGAACCCGTATCGTGCTCCGTGACGAGCGACTCGTTCATGGGTTGGACGACAGCGCCTCTTGCGGCTCCGACCGACACCGCGCCTGTCCTCTATAAGCAAGTGGGTGATTTCCCCGCTGTCACGGCCGATGTGACGTACTACGCGGTCTTCGCCCACGGCGAGGCAGGAGCGGCTGTTGAACCGGTCGTTTATACCTACGATACGGACCATCAGGACGGTTGGACCAACACGGCGTCGATCAACGGTTCGTACTGGTTGCTCGACAAGGACAAAATGCTCACTTCGCCCGAGATCAACCTGGCCGGTCTGGCGTCGATTGAGATCAACATGCGCACCTACGGCGGTACGCAGTACTGTGACCTCGATGTCAAAGCAGGTACCACGCCGATCGCGACCATCGTGGCGACCAACGGCAAGACGCTCACCGACTACACCTGGACCAATACCCGGCACCTCTCCGGCTCGTCGCCGCTGACGTTCAGCACCAACTACAACGCCGGCCAGGGTATCGGTTTCACCCGTGTGGTCATCAACGCCACCGGTTCCGGCACAACCTATTCGGCCTACCTCACCGACTGCAACACCACGGGTATTGAGAACCAAGAATCGCTCATCGAGAATCGAAAAATCCTGATCGGAGATCAACTCTACATAGTTGTCGGCGACCATCTCTACGACCTCCTCGGCCGTCCCGTAACCGGTAACCGGTAACCCATAACCCATCCTCGGTCGTCCCGTCACCGGTAACCCGTAACCCAAAAAGAAGCGGCTCTTTCGAGTCGCTTCTTTTGTCTAACGGAAATGGACTGCAAAGGTAGTAAAAATTTCTGACATGTGCAAGGTTCGCCAAACTTTTTTTTTGCGCGCACCTGCAACTAAAATCAGTTTTCTCATATTAGCTCCTATTTGAACAGTTTAGGCAAGAAACGGGTGATATAATCCTGCCAATTGGGCCAATCATGCCCGCCTTCGCTCTCGTAGTAGGTGTACTCCACATGGTTCGTTTCCAGCCATTGGCGGTAGGCCTGATGGGGCTGATACAGGAAATCGTCCTTGCCGATTCCGATCCAGAACAGTTGGTAGTCCTCCGGCGCATTATGAACGAACGTGGCAGCAGAGAACATGCCGACATAGGCGAATTGGCCTTTGAGCACATGACTCACGCGCATGGTGTGATAGCCGCCCATCGACAGACCGGCAATAGCGCGCTGACTAGGCTCGGAACTGATCGGGTACTTGCTCTCCGCTTCGGCCATGAAGTCCGCGAAATGAGCTTCCCATTGGCCGTTCGTGGCGCTGTCCCGCTCCTGTTCATACGTCGGTTTGCCGGGGCAATTGTCGGGCATGATAATGACCATCGGTTGGACCTGGCCGAGTTGGAGCAGCGAATCCATGATAGGCAGCAGGTTCCCTTTCTCCGTCCAGTCGTTCTCGTTGCCCCACATGCCGTGCTGCAAGTACAAGACGGGGTACTTTTCGCCTTTCGCCTCTAACCTCTCACATTTATAGGGTACGTACACCACACACGGTACGTTGTTGATGGTGTCCCGCATGGTTGTTCCCAACTCGGGTGTTTGCGGCTGCTGAGTCCCGCAGGCTGCCAGGCAAGCCGCGGCGATAAGAATGAAGAACTTTTTCTCTGCCGCAAGGGCGCGATTAATTACATTTTTCATAATTAGAACTCGGAGTTGAAGTCGCTGTTCTTGTCGTAGAGGATGATATCGACCGCGTCGAAGAGGGGATAGTCGCGGTACTCGACGGTGTAGAGCAGTTCATGGTCGAAGTCGTCGGGGAACTGCAGGCCGAGTTTGGTGCCGCGGCTGATACGGCTGGTGTTGGTGTCCGAATCGCCGGAACCGTTCAGGTCGTAGGTGCCGTAGATCGAGAGAATGCGGTCGTCATCGTCCAGCACCACAACGCGGCAACGGATCTGTTGCAACGATGTTTGGTTGACTACGCGTACCTGGTTATACATGTTCTCGCTGCCTTGGATGACAAACGAGAACTTCTCCTGTGCCATCACGCTCAGCGTCAGCAGGGAGGTTGCTAAAAGGAAGAAGAATTTTTTCATATTTGTTGGGTTTTATTGTTCAATTTGCCTGCAAAATTACTATTAATTTTTGACATGTGCAAAAAAAAATGACAGAAATCGCGCGGGACTGATGGAAAAAGGCAAAAAATGCCGTTTTGTGCGTATTCGGAGCACTATTTTGTTAAAAAATGAAAAAATATTTGCAGGTTTCAAAAAAAAGTGCTAACTTTGTGCGATTTTTGGTTCGCAGGGCTGCGAAAGCCGAAAATTTTTTAAAATCACGTCGTAATAACGTAATAACGATATAACGTAATAACCAAAAAACACAATTTTATGGCAGACAACAAAGTAAACATGTTAGCGGATTTTGCGCCGGTCTCCACGCAAGTATGGAAGGACAAAATCATCGCTGACCTGAAAGGTGCCGACTTCGACAAGAAGTTGGTATGGCGCACGCCGGAAGGATTCAACGTGCAGCCGTTCTACCGCCGTGAGGACCTCAAAGGCCTGAAGACCACCGTCTCCGCGCCCGGTCAGTTCCCCTACGTCCGCGGTACGCGTACAAACAACGAATGGGCAATCCGCCAGAACATCTGCGCTTGCAAGAACGCACGCAAGGCGAACGAGAAAGCCCTCGAGGTGCTCAACAAAGGTATCACGTCCCTCGGTTTCTGTCTCGATAAAGACAAACTGACGTACAACTTCATCAAAACGCTGCTCAACGGCGTTTATGCACCGGCAGTAGCTATCAACTTCTCCATTTGCGCCTGCGCAGCGCCGAAGCTGGCGAACACCCTCGTGCGTTACTACGGTCGTATGGGTTACGACACGAAGGGTCTTGTGGGTTCGATCAACGTCGATCCGATTAAGAACATGCTCCTCAAGGGCAAAGCTCTGACCCGTGAGCAGGTATCGGAGAAGATTGCGGAGACCGTCAAAGCAGCCAAGTCGCTGCCGGGTTACCGCGTAGTAGGCGTCAACAGCGTCATCCTCAATAACTCCGGCGCTTATGCGGCTCAGGAGCTCGCGTACGCACTCGCTTGGGGTGCCGAGTACATGACGATGATGACCGAGGCAGGCATCCCGAACTACCGCGCAGCCAACGCCATCCGTTTCAATATGGGTATCGGCGGTAACTATTTCATGGAGATTGCTAAGTTCCGCGCAGGCCGTCTGCTGTGGGCAAAGATCGTTGAGGCATACAAAGACCCGATCTTCACCACCGCCCTCCGCAACGCCGCCAAGATGAACGTGAGCGCAGAGACCAGCCGTTTCAATATGACTATCTTCGATGCGTACGTGAACCTGCTTCGTTCGCAGACCGAGACCATGAGTGCGGCGCTCGCAGGTGTGGATGAGATCACCGTTACGCCGTTCGACATCACCTACGAGCGTCCGACGGATTTCTCCAAGCGTATCGCCCGTAACCAGCAGCTCTTGCTCAAGGAAGAGGCACACTTCGATAAGGTCGTTGACCCCGCAGCGGGTTCGTACTACCTCGAGAACCTGACGGCTTCGATTGCCGCAGAGGCTTGGAAGCAGTTCCTCGATATCCAAGAGCGCGGCGGTATGTACCAGCTCGTTTCCGAAGGCAAGGTACAAGAGCACATGGCAGCTAACCTCAAGGCGCGTCTCGCTGACGTCGCTAAACGCAAAGAGGTACTCCTTGGTTCCAACCAGTTCCCGAACTTCGCCGAGAAAGCAGGCAAGAAGATCAAAGCCGACGCCGGGGCTTGCAGTAGTATTTGTACGTGCAAGACGGATAAGAAGCAGGCTGCTTGCGGTTGCGGTAGTTCCTGCGAGAACGCGCTCCCGACGCTGCCCGTAGCACGTGCTGCCGAAGAGTTTGAACAGCTGCGTCTGGAGACCGAAGGCGCTAAGAAACAGCCGGTTGCGTTCATGCTGACCATCGGTAACCTCGCAATGCGTATTGCGCGTGCGCAGTTCAGTTGTAACTTCCTCGCGTGCGCGGGATACAAGGTCATCGACAACAACGGCTTTGCCACTATCGCCGAAGGTATCAAGGCAGCCCGCAAGGCGAAAGCGGACATCATCGTCCTCTGTTCGTCTGACGACGAGTACGCCGACCTCGCGCCGAAGGCATGGAAGAAGCTGCAGGGCAAGAAAGAGCTCTTCATCGTTGCCGGTGCTCCGGCATGTATGGAGGACCTCCAGAAGCTCGGCATCACCAACTTCATCCACGTCCGTTGCAACGTCCTCGAGACCCTCAAATCGTTTAACCAACAACTGCTGAAGAAATAATTGAAAATTATAAAGATTATACCTTCATCGGCAATTGCGCTTTAGCGCTTATGAGTTCCGCACATCACCGCGCCGCTTACAAATAAATTTGCACGTCGCGCCAGCGTACGTACCTCACATCCAAAGGATGTAATTGCCGCCGAAGGAGAAAAATATTAATTATAAAATCATCGCTACGAAGAATTATTTTTAATATAATCT
>CACZZL010000002.1 GCA_902785605.1 uncultured Bacteroidales bacterium | reverse complement strand
CGGAGCACATCCGAGTATTTACTACTAAAACGGAGTTTTGGTACACATACGAGGATAGTGTCCGCGAGGTTTATTCCCCGGCATTGAATGCCGGCTTTCATCGTACATTTTGGTCGCATTTTTGCGGCCAGTTGGAAATCCGGTGCTTCTCCCAAGCGCGTAGTGATCTACCGTCCATCCGAACTCGGCGGATAGCCGTTTGCACAGTTCCACACGTGAACTAATCTTGGCAAATGTGGCAAACTCCTGATCGAAACGCTTGCGTTCCTCAATATATTTGCGCACGGCAGTGTAGTGACAATTTTATCGTTCTTATCTCTGATGAGATTGAAATCCGCTGCAAAATTACAATTATTTTTTGCAATTATGCAAGATTTTTAGAAAAAATATCGTCAGTTGTTTGTATTATCCGCACCGCCACGGATGAGGTGGCAGGGCGAATATAAGAAAAACTATTCTTCCCCCTTTCGCAGCCATAAAACTTTTACTAAATAGACCCATTTGTAGTCTTCTTCGTTTATCTGCTCTTTCGTAATTAATTGCGAGGGAGAGATTTGGCGCCATGCCGCAGGAGATTCGCTATCTATTCTTATCCAATATTCGCAAGAATCGCAACCGAGCCAGTTTATTATTATTTCATCCTTGTTATAACCATATGATAATATGGTTTGCATACATATGTATTGATTAGGGGTATGCGAATCTGTTTGAATAACTATTTCTTGTTCTCCAGTAAAGACCTCTCCAAAACGGCCGATACTATATACTTTACAACCCAAATCATGATTATTGCCGTTTACTATTTGTAAGTTAAATGGCAGGACCTGATGATTAAAAATAGAATCACCATAATATGCTTGATTTCTGTCATTTAAATACACAAATAGGCACAAACAAGTCAGCATGATTGCGAGTAATACACTTATAACTTTACCCCAAATAGATTGAGTTGTCTTAAAAAGGTAAAAGAATGCGAAATATACCGCTAGTAGTATAAGTATGGTAGTGTTTCTTATCATAGATTTAATCTCCCCAATATGGTAAAACAACAAATGCTGATAATAGATAATATCTTTTTCATTTTTTTAGTGGATTAATTATTACTTGTATTTCATTTCCTGTTGTGATATGCGGATGATACGCATCTTCTACAATGGGTGCATAGTGGACGTAACGAGGGTCGCCCGGTTCCAATACTGTAAGGGTGAAGGAATACGGTATTTGGATAGGCGGCTGAATTACACGTGTTCCGTATTCTACATATATTGAATCCTGGACATCCAAGTTAAAGGACAATACCGTATCCTTATTACTTGTCTCAACAAAGTAACCTTTATAGAAGATGGTTCTTGTCGCTTCATCGCAACATCCCATTGTGCCCACTATTTTACCGCTCAACACTTCCGGCTCATTGTTATTGCATGCTACCAATATGAATGCTAATACAGCGAAGGATAATAATTGATACTTTTTCATAATCATACGAATTTTAGTGAAACATAGTAATGTTATTCCATCCTCTGCCCGGTGAGGGTGTAGGTCCCGCCTCTGCGAAGAATAAGAATCTGGCCGTCATGGAGAAATTTGGAGGCTCAATGTTAATTGTTTTTTATTCTACTTTTTAGTCTATTAAGGAACAACGATAAATCTCATCGTCCATTGTTGCCAAGGATACATAGTAAAAGGGTTCATATAATCTCCGAGCCACCAATGCCATAATCGCAACTCCTCATAAAACGCAGGCCGTAATGCATTCATGTCATATTCTGTTTTGTCGCAACGAATAAATTCTAAATCAACAATCTCCTTCACTTTAAGCTCCTTATTAACGGCAACGTTTGTGGTATCAAAATGAATCCAAAATAGCATGGCACCTTGAATGGTATCTTTTACATTGGGGGAATATACCACAAGCCTTGATTCCGGATCACAAGGAGTCTCATCAATATTATCCACAATTGTTGAGCAAAACAACGTCTTTCCTGCATAAATAGGTGTTCGTTGGGGGTGGCAAACTATATACTCTTCGTTATCACCCGCATTACAAAACATAGACATCGAGAAAAAAGCGACTATTAAAAATAACTTTTCCATGGACAAATAGGGTAAAATTGTTTAATTAACGATTTTGTTTGATTACTCCTTATTATAATGTGCTGCTTATCAAACGGTATAATGGCTGTATTTAAATCGTCCGCTACCGGTGGACGATTTTCTATCAGTTCGCTCCAATCTTCATAGAATTTGCGCATTCTCTTCAAACTGGACTCTGAAAAGCCTTTTAAGCCGGGTATTTCTTGTTGGAGTTGATCAGAAATAACCCGCAAAGCACTACTTCCGTAGGAAGCATTCCTACTATTGAGTGAGATATATTTACCCACAGCATAGTACAGAGCCAACACCTCTTTATTGACTAACTTAGCGGCTCTGTAACGGCTGATTTGTATAGCCTCCTTAATGGCTTTGACCGCATCTACGTATTCTGCTCGATTGAGTTGCTCCATGATAATCTAAATTTTTTCCGCTGCAAAATTACAATTATTTTTGCAATTACACAAGATTTTAATAATTTTTATTAAAATAATCGTTCAATCGTAGTGAGATAATACGTTTTTGAGCAAAAATATCGTCTGTGCTTGTATGAGCGCATTGGTTTAAAACCTATAACCAACACCTGCAGAAAGCAAACCTTTATAACCATACCCGGTCTCCGCATCGCGCTCTTTACCCGTAAACTTAAACCGCTCATCATAGCCATATGGAGCTTGGTTGTCGATGAGTTCTCCATAAGGTGCGTAGTGGATATACTGGATAGGAGCACCGGTATAGTCCGTTATCCAATTGGCAGAGCCCAAATGGTCTCCATAATGAAGATTATTTGTACAAGTTAAGTGGGACATAGGTGCTAAAGTAAGTACTCATGATCATATTGATACTATCTGCTTTGTTTGCGCAGGTTCGCGTTTCATCAATAAATGGCTTGACAATATGTGTTAACTCTCCGTCCTTATCATTCTTATATACTTTCGAATAGAACAGGATGCCGTTGCCATACGTCAGCGTGTCGCATGATTTGCCCTTGACTAAATCAATCGCAATCAGATTGTTTTTAACAGAATAACGGCACGAGTCACTTTCTTGCGATACAAATGGAGATGAGACACTCCCCCTTGTAGATACAGAGTGCGTGCAAACGGAATCATTTATAAATTGGATACTCTCCTTTTTATGTGGATCACCTATATAGGAATACTGCCTTCCAATTATGCTATCTATGTCAAAATCATTCTTCTTCTCATAATTTACCTTATAATTGATATATTCGTAAGAATTGGTAACAAATTCAAAGAAACGATCATCTTCTTTCGTTTTCCTAACAGGCGTTTTGAAAGGTTTGCTCATTGGGAATAACACACCATTCCATAAAGGCCTTTTAAACCACACCCAAAAGGACCCGTAATTAAAAATCGTATCATATACGATATGATGACTGCCATACTTGTCCTCAAAAGTAGGATGCCATGATTTATAAATACGCTCACGCTCCTCAGACGAAATATTTAATGGTAATGACATCACAAGATCTTGATACAAAGGAGACTTATATTTTGTATGGCGTTTAAACTCCCATTGACTTATATTATACCAGTTCGGACATATATTATAAGCAAAATTTAAATTTGTGTCTTTTGGATGTAAGACAACATCCATTTTGTCCTTAGTTTCTTTTCTTTGCAGAATAATCATTTCCTCTGCATCTGTGCTGTTTTTCCAATAACAGGTGTCGATGAATACAATTGAGTCTCTGCTGTATATATCGTACCGTGTATGTACACATATACTATCATTTTCAAATGATAAGGATTCTCTTATCGGGGCATATGTTTCGTATTTGTATGGGAATGATAATGTCTCAGACTTCTCGGATCCATATGGCCCCATATGGCGACACCCGCATAATGCGAAGAGAATAATCACTAAACTATATGTTTTATAGGATTTCCACATCTTGAATGTTTTATTTAAAGTTATACAATTTATCATTTTTATCAAGCCACCCATTAGTAATGGATTTAATCAACTTGTTGGTTATATCAAAATAATTCGCATTTGCAGGAACAGGAATAGGATGTTTGCCGTCATCTATAGGAATTTGCAATGGACTTCCCCTCCAACCCCATTGTGCTCTATAGGCATCTACTTCTTTTTCCACATCATAATTCTGTTTTTGATTATTGTTATCATATGATATCTCTCCTCGTGCAGTTTGACCTCCATGTCTTACTTCGTGAGCTACTGTTTCATCCAATGTCTCCAAGTTGGAGTACATAGTAATTATTTGGTGTCCATCTTCTTCTTTACTTGTAGTTCCTGGTTTATTTTTATCTAACTCGAAACGATATTCATTTTTTCCGTCATTCCGCATATCTTGTATATCTTTCCATGTAGAGTACAACTCTCTCATTTGATTGTTATTTCCTAATGCTGCATATATTTTCTTTGTAAACAGTTCGGCTTCTATTTTTTGTGCTGTTTCTTCATTGGTATCGTCAAAATACCTCCCATCCGGATCAACAAACTTTATAGGGTTCCACCCACAATACGCATAAGGTGAAATTTGTGGATATTTGTCAGCCCACGGATCCACCGACAACCACGTTCCCGCTTGCCAATAGAATCGTGCTCCAAAGTAATCATAACCTGTTTCTTCATCTCGTTCCTTGCCTGTGAACTTATACCGCTCGTCATAGCCATAGGGAACTTGGTTGTCGATGAGTTCTCCATAAGGTGCGTAGTGGATATATTGGATAGGAGCACCGGTATAGTCCGTTATCCAATTGGCAGAGCCCAAATGGTCTCCATGATAGAAATAGACTTCTTTCTCGGGACCGTTATTCTGCTCATTGACGGATATGGACTTGAGCAGTATATCCGGCGGATTCAGAATATCGACCATAACCAACTCAGCGGGTTTACATTCATAATCCTGCTTCACCAAAGTCTTATTGTGTCGGCTGTACATTTGTTAAAAATAACGTGTTCAATACTATTATCTTCATATATCACATCTATAGTGCCTGTATTAAAATCACACGTTTCGTAGTATACTTTATACGGCATATAATTAAGATTGTACAACTTGGTTTTATACAAGACAGAATTTGTCTTGTCATAAATAAGACTAATATCGTAACCCACAACATAATATTCTGTTGAGATAATCATGTAGTAATCTGGTGTTTCAATAATAGAGGAAATACAGGGACCTTCCTCTTTACTCATTACAATAATATATTTGTCTATCTTCAGTGCACATGTTTCTTCCTTTTCGGAAAAAATCATAGGTATATGTTGAGTTGCTAGTACCTGATTGACAGAGTCTATAGGATAAGATTCGCACAAATCAACATATATTTTCTTTGGACTCATATCACACGCTCCGCACACCACGGAAAACAATATACTGATAATCAATATCATTTTCTTCATATTTATTTGTCCTCCTTGTATCTAACTTTGCCTGGATTGTCTGGATCTGATTCAAATTTTGTATCAACAATTAAATTTGGATCTTCTCGTCCATTCAATCCTTTTCCAAGCTTTGCTCCTCCAGTTCGATATTCGAAATGAAGATGCTCGTCTTCTCCATTACAATTACTTGCATTGCCCGTTTTCCCCGTTTTCCCAATAATATCAAATTTTATTTGTCACGGAATTCCATCACTTGTTCTTTCGTTGGAGAAGGATGGTTAGTATGTTACGCTGTGCATTTGACATGGCTACAATTTCTCTACCAGCCATTCGGATGCACTAACTATGCGTATCTTCTTGCCGTTATGTTCGATGGTTCCTGTTTCACCATACATCACTATCAGCGTTAAGTTGTCGCAATGAGTTAATGCCGAACCACGTGTTAAGCCTTCAACTTCACGTTTGAAAAGTTTCTCGGATGGATTGCTGAAATCATACGTCACTTGAATCAGTTCTTTCACATGACTGCGCTCTACAACCACAAAATCCACTTCAAACTCATTCTCTTTGCGTAAGTAATAAACTTGTTGGTACTCGCTATGAATACGGCGAGCGACTTCTAATGCAATTACATTCTCCAGACGCAAGCCGTAACTCTCTGTCAGAAGCGCATTATCATGTTCGTCAATAAAAGCAGGGTCAATAGCATAAGACTTGCGTGCCATTGTCTTCTCCTTGCTCTTTAACGAGAATTTCGGCAGGATATACAGCAGATAGGCATTTTGCAAATACTCAATGTAGTTCTTTGTTGTGTGTACAGATTTAATACCTAACTCTTCTGTCACATCATTGTACGATTTCTCTTGACAGAACCAATCGAGCATCTTGTTCGCTAATTCAGATAGCGTCTTCTTATGCTTTATCTTGTAGCGTTTGCAGATATCCTTTTCAATGATGGCTTTGAGCAGCGATTGTAGGTAATCGTGACGGTTGATTTCCGGCAAAGTTGTTAGTTCGGGGAAGCCACCTTCCATGATATATTGCACCAGAGCGTGTTGTCGCAATCCGATAGCTTTGACGCTGCCTGAATGCATATCAACGTTATTCATGCGACATACCTCTGCAAATGAGAATGGGAACAACTCAATCTTATGATAACGACCTGTTAAGTGCGTAGCTAATTCTCCACTAAGGAGATTGGCGTTACTACCGGTAATGATCAAACGCATCTTTTGACGCAGGAGACGATTGACAAACAATGGCCAATCTTTGACGTTCTGAACTTCATCTAAGAACAAGTGTGTAAAATCGCCATATATCTCATACAGCATCTGCAGCACATCGTCGAGGTCATCTGTTTTGGCTTTCCTCAATCGCTCATCATCAAAGTTTACGTATGCAAAATTAACGCCTTTTTCGATAAGAACCTTTTGGCAAAGAGTGGACTTTCCGCTGCGTCGCACGCCTATCACCACTTGAGCCAGATTACTATCCAATTGCAATTCTTGTTCTTCTTGGCGGGTACACAATGAGGCTACATCCAATTGCTTCAACTCTTCACGTTGTGACTCTAAGATGCGTTTTAAGTTTCTCATAACTTATACTCTTGTTATTTGACGCTGCAAAGGTACTACTTCTTTTTGATATATGCAAATTTTTCTGCAAAAAATCTCTCTAAACTGCATAAAATCGTTAAAAATGCATTTTCTAAACTGCACAAAATCGGAATTTCGCAAGTTCTAAACTGCACAAAAACGAGCTGTTCTGGATTTCTGGCGCGAGGTGTCGTTTTCATTCCATGCAAAATTGGCTATTGGCTTCTCGGATTGGAGGGGGTATTGACAACTACTCACTTATTTGACGCTGCAAAGGTAGTAATAATTTTTGACATACGCAAGAGAATGCACAAAAAAGTGCCCACAGGGTGCTTTATGTGGAAAATCAGATATTGAACTATTTTGCCAATGCTTTTTTGGCGAGTTGGGTGAGTTGGTCGGTGTCTATCGGTTCCAGTATGATCTGTTCCGGTTCGAGATCAAGCAAGAACTGCATGTATGTCGGCAGCGTGAGTAAATCACCATCGCGACCGATATTGTAGTCGCCAAATTTAATAATCCGGTGTACTTGGTACTCCTAAGGATGTGCCAAAACGGTTTTAGCGCTCTTGGCGGATACCCATGATCACCAAAGGCTTGTGATTCGGAGTATTCTTCCACTGAATCAGCGTATCTTCAATCTTTCTTTTTAACATTTTTTCAAACGAATAATTTATGTATTATTACACTTTTTTAAACGAATAAAATATGTGTGTCCACACTTTCTTAAACGAAAATCCGCTGCAAAGGTACAACTTTTTTCTTAGATATGCAAAAAAATCATCCAAATCTTGCATACGTGCAAAAATTGTTGTAACTTTGCAGCCGAAAAAGAAAGGGCCTATGAATCGTAGTTCTATTTACCGTGTGCTGGCGGGTGTGTGGTGCCTGACGGCGGTTGCCGGACCGGTGTCGGCAGAGGCGTTGCAAGTGAATGCAGCGGCGCAGCAGAAAGCGATAGAAGATGCACGGGTGCTCGTGCCGGACACGCTGAATTGGGATTTCTCGGAACTGACTTGATCGGCAAAGTGAAGTTCGCACTCTATTTGAATGAATTTTAACCAATAACACTATGATAAAAGTTGCTATTTTAGGGTACGGCAATATCGGTCGTGCCGCAGAAGAAGCCGTTAAGGCGGCACCGGATATGGAATTAGCCGGTATATTCCATCATAACGACTGTCTGGACTGCATCCAGGCAGATGTGGTGCTGTTGTGTACGCCGACGCGTGAGGTGCCTACATTTGCAGCCATCCTGGCTTCGAAAGGCATCTGCACGGTGGACAGTTTCGATATCCACGGACAGATAGTCAATCTGCGCAGTCAGTTACAGCCTGTGTGTGCCGCGCATCAGACGGTGAGTGTGATCTCTGCCGGTTGGGATCCGGGCAGCGACAGCGTGGTACGTGCGCTACTGATGGCGATGGCGCCGAAGGGTCTGACCTACACCAATTTCGGTCCCGGTCGTTCGATGGGTCACTCGGTGGCTGCCAAGGCGATTGACGGCGTGAAGAACGCGTTGTCCATGACTATTCCGTTGGGCACGGGTGTACATCGCCGGATGGTGTATATCGAACTCGAAGAGGGTGCGGATTTCAAGACCGTGGAAGCAGCTATCTTGGCAGACGACTATTTTGCCCACGACGAGACGCATGTGATTGCGGTGCCGGATGTGGATGCGCTCAATAATGTAGCACACGGTGTGCATCTGGAGCGCTCCGGTGTGAGCGGCGCGACGCACAACCAGCGTTTTGCGTTCGACATGACGATTAACAACCCAGCTTTGACCGGTCAGGTGATGGTCAGCTGTGCAAGGGCGGCAGTACGCATGCGTGACCGCGGTGAGTTCGGCGCCAAGACGATGATCGAAATACGCCCGATAGACATGCTACCGGGAAAAGAAGAGAGCCTCATCAAGGCTCTCGTGTAATGGATAATGGCTAATGGTTAATGGTTATAGGCTAATGGGGTTATAGGCTAACGCTCACGCAATGAGCCGTTCCTGTAGGCATGAAGGAGTTGTTCGAGGGATTGAATCTGGTCGAGCAACTCTTTTCCTTTATCCGTATCTTTGATGCGCATGCGCTGACCGGTGAAATCCTGCAGCAGCGTGCGGTTGTGGATATCGGAACCGGAGAGGATCGCCTGCTCGCGCGACTCGAACGACTCGTGCTCGACGAGTTGTATGCCGTGGCTGTTATAGATGAGCGTGTATCCGGCGATTCCGGTCTTCTCCTGATAGGGTTTGCTGAAACCGCCGTCAATGACAAAACGCTTGCCGTTGGCGCGCATCGGTGTCTCGCCTTTGATGGTGCGAACAGGCACGTGACCGTTGACGATACGTCCTGTCGCAGGGTCAAGACCGAACTCTTTGAGAATCTGCGCGCACACCTGCTCGTCGTCTGCCAAGGCAAAATAAGCCCCTTTCTTCTCCTCGTGCGTCGCTTTGTCGCTGAGGAAATAGCGCTCAAACGTGGTCATCTTATTCTTGTTGTACAGCGGTGAGAACTCGCCTTCCCAGAGGTAGAGCATGTAATCGAGCGCATTCTGTTTGTCTTGTCCGGTGCCGTAGTAGGCCTGTCGGATGATCTCGTCCGTGCGGTCCATGAGCGCTTTGCCGCTGACGCGTTGACCGCACACTTCGGCTTCGGTGAACGAGCCGTCTGCGTTGAGCGGAATAGCGGCATGGTAGAGCAGGAAGCCGTTGCGCACGAGATAGAGCGATCCGTGCTCGTAGAGCATACGCAGATGGCGCTGCATCTTCTCCGACTTACGGAACGAACGCCACAGCTGCGCCATGAGGTCCGCTTCTTCCTGGCTGAGCGCATAGGGGTCGGCCGGGTTGACGGTCGGCAGGTTCTGGTCCAAAAGCACTTGGCCGTTAAACGTCCATTGGCCGTTGTTCAGGGTACATTTATCCAGCACAGCGCGGTCGTCCATGTGCCACTCGGGGTGACGACGCACGGTCTGACCCTCCAGTTTGAATTGGATGATGGAGATGGCTTTGTGCATCTTGGCCATCAGTTGGGCGGAGCGTGTGAGGCGCGGGTTGTTCTCAAAATCCTTGGTCTGCCAGATGGTGCAGGGGTCATCGCCGTACACGGTCATGGCGAAGTTCGCCAGCGGCAGCAGGTTGATGCCGTACCCCTCTTCGAGTGTTTCGATGTTGGCGTACCGAATCGAGACGCGCAGCACGGTGGCAATGAGTGCCTGGTTACCCGCCATCGCTCCCATCCACTCGATATCATGGTTACCCCACTGGATATCGTAGTCACGGACGGTAGAGAGCACGTCAAGGATCTTGGATGCACCCGACCCGCGGTCGAAGATGTCTCCGACGATATGGAGCGTGTCAATGGTCAGGGAATGAATGAGATAACAGATGACGATGATGAGTTGGTCGGCGCAGCCGGTCTCGATGATAGCCTCGATGATGGCGTTGTAATAGGTCTGGCGGTCGTGCTGCTCCAGACTCGACTCGTGCAGCAGTTCGCGGATGACATAGGCGTAGTCCTGCGGCAGCAGTTTCTCCACCTTGGAACGGCTGTACTTGATGGTGACCGCACGGGCAATCTCCACGATCTGGCTCAAACGGCGTTTGTACCAATCGTGCGTCTTGTGTTCCATCTCCAGACGCTCGTCGGGATAATAGATGAGCGCACACAACGCCCGTTTTTCTTCCTCCGTGAGCGTGTCTCCATAGACCTCGTCCACCTTACGGCGTACGACACCGGAGGCGTTCTTGATCATATGAATGAACGCACTCGACTCGCCGTGCAGGTCGGACACAAAATGCTCCGTTCCTTTGGGCAAGGAGAGGATCGCACGCAGGTTAATCAACTCCGTGACCACTGATTGCGAGTTGGGAAACTTCTCGCTCAGTAAGCGTAAATAGCGTTCGTCTGTCATAATCTTTGATTTTTGAGCCATTGTAGCAGTTCGTCCATGCTGTGGAAGATGATATCGGGATGTTCGGCAGCCAGTTCTTCATCGGGCAGGATGCCGGTGTTGACGGCAATCGTGAACAGTCCGGCAGCCTTGGCTGCCCGTACACCCAGCGGTGCGTTCTCTACTACGTAGCATTCTTCTTTATTCCATCCGGAGCGCTCCCATGCTTTGAGATAGGGTTCGGGATTCGGTTTGCCGTACTTCACGTCAAACGACGAGATGATGCCCTTGAACACATTGTCAAAAATCTTGTTGAGGGCGTTGATCAGGTCGGGTTGACCGGAGCCGGTGACGACCCAGCACTCGATGCCGCTGTGATGCAGGTACTGCAGCACTTCCCGTACGCCCGGAATAGTGCCCGGGAAACCGCCTGTTTTCTCGTTGAAATAGGCGGTCTTATCCTTATAAATGGTCTCGATCAGTTCCTGTGTGGCCGGTGTGCCGTACATACGCTGATGCAGCTCCCGGATCACGCTCGTACTGGTGCGTCCTTCGTTGCGGTAGGTATCAAGGGCGGTGTAGGGCAGACCGTGCTTGGTCATGGCCCATGCCCATGCCTCCGCATGGTATGGCATCGAGTTATAGAGCACTCCGTCCTGATCAAAAAATACTGCGCGTATTTTTTGACATTGGAGATTGGAGATTGGAGATTGAAGATTGTCTCTTTCCCCGAAGATCGAACTGCCGATGCGGACCATGGTCGAACCGCACTCAATCGCGATGCGGTAGTCATCGGACATGCCCATGCTTAAAGTTGAAAGATGAAAACTGAAAGATGAAAGAAGCTCTTTTGCTTCGTTAAAACATCTCCGGATCTCCGTCTCGTCGTCCGTATTGGTCGCCATGGTCATGATTCCCAATATGTTAATATTGGGGTACGCTGACAACTGACGGCTGACGGCTGATAACTCATCCGGTGTGAAGCCTGTTTTCGTTTCTTCTTTGGCTACGTGCAGTTCGAGCAGCACGTTCTGGACGATGCCTTGCTTGGCTGCTTCCTCTTGGATGGTCTGCAGCAGACGCACGGAGTCCACCGACTGAATCAGGTAAGGACGCAGTCGGATGAGGTCCCGCACTTTGTTGGTCTGCAGGTGTCCGATGAAATGCCAGTGTATATCGTCGGGCAGCAGCGGTTGTTTGCGTTGCAGTTCCTGCACCCGGCTTTCACCAAAGTGTCGTTCTCCCGCTTCATACGCTTCGCGTATCGCTTCCACGGGTTGGAACTTACTCACGCACACCAGCGTCACCTGAGCCGGTATATGCGCACGGATGGATTGTATGTTCTGAGTAATCGTCATGGTTTATTGTACCGCGTGCAGAATATCCATAATCGGACTCTTGGCAATCGAGATGAGTTCGCAGTCGTAGGAGTTCATGGCCTGTTTGAGTGCAAACACGGCATCGTCCAGCGTGTTGGCTTGAACGAGCACGGCTACGCTCTTGCGGGTCTCTTTCTCACCGTCAATGGTGATCATCTCCACTCTGGCTTTGTACCAATAGGCACCGCCTTCGTTGGGGAACACTTCAAAAAACTGGCTGCGTTTGCAGGTCTGTACCTCGCAGTCGCCGAAAATGAACGGCTTGATCTCTTCCATCAGGCAGTTCTCTGCGTCTGCAAAACTAACTGCGCCGTCAATGAGATAAATCTCTTTTACCTTGCCCGGGTTGTCTTCTCCCGTCTGGCGCTCATAATGTACTTTAATCTCGTGAAAAATCATATGCTGTATAATTAATTACCAATTACTAAATCGACTACGTCCGTGGCGTCCAGGGTGCCTTGCGGCATGGGGCGCAGTGTTCCGCTCCAGAACAAGAGCGGTGAATGGGGATTGTCTTCGATGACGCGGTCCAGGATGTTCTGTTCGTCGAAGATCAGTTGCCATCCGGGTTGGAGCAGGAACACCACATCTCCCATATGCCGTTTGGCCAGCGTAGTGCTGAGGGTCGGGTGGTGTATCGCTTCGTAACTCGGCATCGCTATCTGTACGCCCTCAAACTCCATCAGGAAATTGGCCACCTGGCGTTGGATGGTCTCGAGGTTGAGCCGTTTCTGCTCAATGAGCGTGCGGTTGAGGTAGATACATTGTCCGAAGCCGCCGTCCACCCAACGTTCGTGTCCGTAGAGCGCCATGAGGTAAGTGCCGGTGAGGGCAGCTGCGCGGTCTACGCTGAACTGCTGTACCGGCATGTGGATGGCGTTGAAGCTTTCCGGGTCTGCTCCTGCCACCGGACGACCGACCACTAAGAGCTGGTAGTTGTTACGACCGATGCGGCGGTCCAGTTGCTCCATGAGGAATCCCAGGTCTTGATTGAGACGAATATACATATCCTCTTGCTCCGCACTGGCAATCCGGTCGGACTGCGCTTTGGGGCTGAGTGTGTTGAGTTGGATCATCAGCAGATCCGGCACTTCATCTTTGCCCAATTTCTCCCGCTCCTGGATAGCCAGCGCCAGTTCGATGACCAGCGTATTGGCTTCCGGCGCATGCGACAATACATCCGCCACGGAATACGAAAAACCTTTCTTTAGTTCCTGCGAAGTTGGGGATGTGTAGGTCGGTATATCCATTCGTGGCGTCCATGTATGCGCTGCCATAAGTTGGACACGTCCCTCTTTGTTCTGCTCAAACGCGGCGGTTGTTAAGCCTTCGGCATAGGCATTGGTGGCCACCCACTGTTGCTTGCGGGTATCCAGCCAGCAGCAGGCGTTGGCGGCATGACCGGCCAGAAGAAGCGAGGTCTCCGGATGGATTCCGACGGCGTAGATCTTGGCTTTCGGATAGCGCATACGCATTTGGTCTGTGAGGGTCGGGGAGAGTAAGGAACGGGCGGAGAGCTTGAGCGGGGTACCGATGCCGTTGGCGCTCTCGTCCTCGAGCATCGCGTGCTGTCTGCGGTCCTTACGCAGGAAATAGTGATCCATCGTGTACCCGTGCCGGTCCGGTGTAGTGCCAGTGACGAGGGTCGCGGTTGTCTCATTGCCGCCAAAGACCAGATGCGGATAAGCGATGGTGGTCTGGTAGGCTTCCTCGCTTAAGGTACGCAACCCGCCTTGCTGCCAATAGGGGCGCAGGGTAGTCAGGTTATCGCCGGTCAAACCGTCCACTACCGCCACTACCGTCAGACGCGGAGCAGCCGATGCTACGGTGGACAAGAGACAGAAAATCAGTGTCGTATAATATAAATAAGTCTTGCGCATAAATGGGTGAAAGGAATAATGAGTAAACGCCATCCGAATCCTACCAGCGGGTGGCAGGAGAAGAAGGTCAAAAAGCCGACAATAAGGAGGAGCAGCAGGTAGGGAATAGCGGCTGCTATCTCTACCCATTTGGACCAGCGGTGTCGACGCAGATCGGTCAGGCTCATGCCGAACACGAACGCGAAATAGACTGCCAGCCAGAACGGCCAGGTGGCGTACCACGGTACAACCGGTGCCGGGAAAGGTTGCACACTACCTTCACTGACGATAGGTGTGCCGTCCGGCAGGTGCGCCGACTCCATGAAGAGCATCAGTTCTTCCGGTAGGAAGAGACGTTGCTCCGAGTTCATCGGTTGGTCTGCTTTCGGTCCGAACAGCAAGGTGATTCCGGCATTCTCCATGGACAACGCGCCCGTGTACTGACGAATGAAAGCACGGTAGGTGACTCCGGTATGACCGGTATAGTCCGACACAATGCTGTCCTGTAATGCATTGGCTATCAGATGATAGGGACGTGTAGCACAGTTGTCGAAGACGAAGTTATAGAGGTACTGTCGGTTCTGCGGTTCGTAGTTGGTTGCCAAGGCCAGCCATATCTCTTCCCGCTGTTCGGGCGTGAGGTTGAGCACCTGTTCGTACACCGGACGTTGGAGTTGGTTGTACTCGTACATGAACCATTTCATGGACGATACGCCCAGTTCATACCAGGTCTCGCCTTTGACAAACTTCCAATAGAAATGGTCGGTGTTGAAATCAAAGATGCCGTAGTTGTACACGATATCGATCTTATTGGCCGGGTCGTATATCCGAATAGCGGTGTGTCCGAAGCGGGCGTACAGTTCCTCTCCCGGCGTGCAGGTGAGCAGCGAGATACGCATTTGCTCATCCCCCTCATAGGCTTTGGTATAGGCCGTCATAGCCAGGCCAAGAATCAACAGGTATAGTCGTAACTTATGCCACATAGGTGTATATACAATAGGGAAGCGCGGTGCAGGTGATGCCTAAGAGCCATCCCGCCATCACTTGTGCGGGTGTGTGTGCGTTCAAGCGCAGACGCGCGTACATTACTAATAAGATAACCCCCAGCCACAGGAACAGGGTGGTGTAGGTCGGAATCGCCCCGATGCCGATGCAATAGACCATCAGTCCGCCGAACAGGCCGCCCAGGCCGGTCAGGTGGGCGCTGATCTTCCAGAAACGGTTAATGACCGTGATGAGTGCGATGGCGACCGTTGCGCCCACACCGACAAAAGCAAGGAATGCAGGCACATGCAGAATGCGGATGAGCAGGTAGCACCAGAAACAGAAACCCAGGATGGAGTACAGGTAGGGGACGGTCCGCTGTTTGGGATCCGTGATCTGCATATCCGTCACCGCACCCCGCCACATGCGTATCCAGATGGCCGTGATGGGGATGACGGCTGTGAGGAAGAACGTGCCGACGATCGCCACGATGCTCCAAACCAGGGGTAAGGGCTGTACGACCGTGTGGTACGAATAGCAGAACAGCGCCATGCCGTACGTAGGCACAAAAAGCGGGTAGAACACGACGCTCAGGATGTTGGCCAGTATTTCCGTGATTTTTTTCATACAGTCTTACGCAAACGGGCTACAGGGATGTTGAGCAGATCACGGTATTTGGCAATGGTACGACGGGCGATCGGGTAGCCGTGCTGTTGCAGCGCCTCTACCAGTTGCTCATCGGTCAGCGGACTGCGTTTGTCTTCTTTCTCAATCAGTTCCTGCAAGATCTTCTTGATCTCCCGGGTCGATATCTCATCACCTTCGGCATTGGTCATTGCTTCGGAGAAAAAGAACTTGAGCGGATAGATGCCGTACCGTGTCTCCACGTACTTGCTGTTGCTCACGCGGGAGATGGTGGACACGTCGTATCCGGTCCGGTCGGCGATGTCCTGCAGCACCATCGGTTTGAGGCTTGTCTCTTCACCGTCCAGGAAGAAGTCATATTGGACTTGGAGGATGGCCGTCATCGTTTTCATCAAGGTCTCATTCCGCTGTTTGATGGCATCGATGAACAGTTGCGCATCGCTCAGTTTCTGCTTGATGAAGGTCTTGGCCTGGCGGGTGTCCTTGTTCTTGGGCATTTTGTCGTATTCCTCCAGCATGTTGCGATAATCACGGCTGACATGCAGCTCCGGTATATCGCCCGTATTGAGCACCACGAACAGTTCATTATCCCGTTCCTCAATACTAAAATCGGGAATAATCGTCTCGCGATGTGTTTCATAGGCTGAGCCGACAAGTGCATTCGCAGGTTTTTGGTTCAGATGCATAATTTCCTGCACCGCGTCCTGGAACTGCTCGTCCGTGCACTTGATACGCTGTTCAATGAGCGCGAAGTGGTGCTTGGAGAAATGTTCAAAATAGCGGGATAGAATGGTGATGGCGAGTTGGATAGATTCCGAATTTGGTTCTTCTTCCAACTTGACTTCCAGTTGTTTGATCAGGCACTCCTGCAGGTCGGCACTCGCTATACCGGGCGGGTCGAACTGTTTGATCTGACGGACGATGGATTCCATCTCTTCATCGGTGACCGATATCTGTTCCTGGAACATGATATCATCCACCAGCTGCTCCGTGGTGCGGCGCAGGTAGCCGTCATCGTCTATGTTACCCAACACCCATTTGGCGATGTGCCGTTGGGGTTTGGTCATGTTGGTCAGATAGATCTGCGCTTTGAGCTCCTCTATCAGACTGCTGCCGCCGATGATAGGCACCTCCCGACGATCTTCATCTGCCGGGTTATACTGCTGCTGCAGCATGTAACTCGGTGTCTCGTCGTCGGATACATATTGCTCGTAATTGAAATCTTCGTTCTGCAGCGGATCGCGTTGCCGTCCTTCATCGTAGCCGTCGTCCGGCATGTAGTTCTCATCGAACTCATCCTCCATGCCGTTCATTCCTTCCGCTGTCAATTCCTCGTCGCGTCCTTCCTCCAATGCCGGGTTTTCCTGCAACTCCTCATTGATACGTTGGCTCAATTCGATAGACGGCAATTCGAGCATTCGAATCACCTGTATCTGCGTAGGCGTCAGTTTGGTCGTCTGCGCGAGGTTCTGTTGAAGTCCGATGGATTGCATAGGAAATGAACGAATTAGGGAATTAGCGAATTAGGGATAGAACGGAGGAGGTGATATACTCCAATTGTTCGTCATCCAGCTCGGTGTGCATCGGCAGGGACAGCACGCATGCTGCCAGTTTCTCAGCTACCGGGAAGTCGCCGTCTTTGTATCTCGGATCGAGGTATGCCTTCTGCTGGTGGAGTGGAACAGGGTAGTAGATCATTGCCGGAATACCGCGTTCAGCCAAGCCTTCACGCAATTGGTCGCGATTCGCGCCTACGACGCGTAGAGTGTACTGGTGGAACACATGGGTGGAGTGCGCCTGACGACCCGGAATGAGCAGTTTGTCGTTGTTGGCAAACGCCTTGTCGTAGTAGGCGGCTGCGCGTTGACGAGCAGCTATATACGCATCCAGATGGGGCAGTTTTGCATCGAGTACGGCTGCCTGAATGCTGTCCAGACGGCTGTTGACACCGATCATGTCGTGATGGTACCGAACGACCATGCCGTGGTTGGCAATGGCCCGCATCTTAGCGGCCAGTTCATCATCGTTGGTGAAGATCGCACCGCCGTCTCCGTAGCAACCGAGGTTCTTGGAGGGGAAGAAAGAGGTACAACCGATATGTCCGATGGTGCCGGCCTGCTTGGTCTCACCGTTGGAGAAGGTGTACCGGGCACCAATGGCCTGGCAGGCATCTTCCACGATGAACAGATGATGCTCGGCCGCCAAGGCCATGAGCGGCTCCATGTCGGCACACTGACCGAACAAATGAACCGGTACAATCGCTTTGGTCTTTGGGGTGATTGCACGACGAACGGATTCGATGTCCATGTTCATTGTGTTCCAATCCACATCCACCACGACCGGTGTGAGTCCCAATAGAGCGACCACTTCGGCGGTGGCAATGAACGTGAAAGTAGGCGTGATCACCTCGTCGCCCGGTTTGAGTCCCAGACCCATGAGGGCAATCTGGAGCGCATCCGTTCCGTTGCCCACGTTGATCACATGCTTGGCTCCGGTGTATTGTTCCAAATGCGCTTGAAAATCAGCCACTTTCTGTCCTTTGACGAACGAAGCGCTGTCGATCACTTCTTGAATGCCGGCATCGATATCCTGCTTGATGTGTTGGTACTGCGACTGCAGGTCTACCATTTGAATTTTTTTCATCTGTTCTTATTTTTCTAACATGAATTCCACCACCGCAGGATACGCCCATGCGGAGGTAATGTACGAATTGGAGTAGTGCAACTCCACTTCCAATGTCTCTGTTCGTTCCGGCGTGTAGGTGCAGGTAGCGATGATGTCTTGGGCCTGAACCTGTGCGAAATGCGCCAATGCTACCCGCACGTTCACTTCCACCTCGCCGGGGAAGATATGCATTTGGTATCCCTCTGGCACACCGACAGCCTGTATAGGCAGGGTGAATTTCTTCTCCGTGAACCGCTCGGTGATGACCGTCAGGTTCACGCTGTCTGCCTCGGCACGGGTGCCCTTGGGAATAGCAAGCGCAATGCGTGTGGTCAGCGTATCGGTCACATTGCCCAGTTCGACATGCTCTGTATAGACGGTATCGATGGTATTCAGTACCTTGTCCTGACCGTACAGCTTGATTTTGTAGCGGTTAAGGGTAGGTTCTCCCACCATCTGGTACTCCGACGCGGGTGTGATCTCGCCGTCCAGATAGAGCATTACGGTTTTCTCCTGCTCTGTAAAATAGGTGCAGGTGATATTGTCCGGAGTGGTCTCAATGAGTCGGCTGGTGCCTTGGAGTATATCGCTGATACTACGCCTGAGCACGTCGGACGGCACATGAATCGTACCTTTGTCGCCGTGAATGTACGAACGCAAGTCGATGGTCAGGTGCAGCGGTTCGCTATGATAGCCGTTGAGCCGTGCACCGGCATCCCGCACTTCGATTATCACCTTGTCCGGCAGTCCTTCTTCCCCCAGACCGACCGTACCCGGCTTGCCGGTGTACTGGATATAGACCGGAACGCGCGTGTTACGCACCGAGTGCATCGCGTGACCGTACCAGATGAGTGCGGCCAACACGAGAAACAGCAGGAACGTCAGCACGTCCGACCATACGATGCGTCGTTTGAACAGTGTCATTGGTCTTGGGTACGCTTATTTCTTCTCGTTAGCGGCCTGGTTAGCGTCTGCTGCATCCAGGAACACGCTGTCTTTGCTTACCTTGATGGTCACATCCTTGGCAATGGTGATGATGAGGGTGTTCTCTTGTACCTCTTTGATCTCACCGTAGATTCCGCCTGCGGTCACCACTTTGTCGCCTTTCTTCATCGCATCCCGTTGTTTCTGAAGCTCTTTCTGCTTCTTCGTCTGAGGACGTATCATGAAGAAATAGAATACGACGAAGATGAGGATCATCATGATCCAGAAAGTCCACTGAGACTGACCTTGACCGTCAGCGCTTTGTTGCTGTGCAGCTAATAAAATGTAATTGAGCATAATGTAATGTTATTTATAATTTTGATTTTCAGTTATTTGATGGCGAAACCCTTGAAGAATGAACCCTCGTTCTTCAGGTCGCGCAGGATCTCCGTGAGGATGCCGTTGATGAACATATAACTCTTGTCGCCCGAGTACTCTTTGGCCAACTCGATATATTCGTTTAGCGAGATGGTCATCGGGATCTGTTCAAACTCAAGGATCTCGGCCAGTGCCGTCTCGAGGATGATTCGGTCCATGTACGCAATACGGTCGGCATCCCAACCCTTGAGGTGGGTGTTAACCAACTGCTCGTACTGCTCATGACCGGCGATCGTCTTCTCCAGCAGGGAGACGGCGAACTGCAGTTCTTCCTCGCTGTCGAACATCTCCAGCAGCGGTGTCTCGGGCGTGCTGTCCTCGTTAAAACGCTTGATCGTTTTGATGATGTAACTGATGATGACGTCTGCATCCACGGTCCAGTTGGACTTGTCCAACACAACCTCCATCTCGTCCAATGCATCTTGCAGCGCCTCGCTGTTGGTCAGGAGGTTCTGGTATATCTGACGCCAGATACGCTTGTCGTCCTCGTAGGTGCACGAGTCGGCTTCCATGTACTGGCGGTAGAAATCGCTCTCCGTCAACCGGCGATAGGTATCGCTGACGGCAGACATGCCGCTGTCCCATGCCAAATGCTGCTCGGCAATGCGGGCACGAAGGGCGCGGTTGTCAAACAACTGCTGCGCCAAACGGTTCTGCACAAAGCGTCTGTTGGGCGTCCAATTGGAGTGCGTGGCGCGGGCACGGTTGATCTGGTCCTCCATCTGCACTTGTGCATACGCGGTCAACTCGTTGGCGAAATCCAGTAATACGAAGTATAAATCATATGTGTCGGCAAAACTCTTGCGCAACTCGTTGCGCGCAGAAGTGACAGTCTTGTCGGAATCCTTGTAATATGCGAACAGCGTCTGTACAACACGTGTTCGAACCATTGTTCTGTTTATCATATCTTAAAAATTTGCGCAAAGTTACTCAAAAATTTCGTATTTTGCAAGTAAAAATGAATATTTTTTAGAAAAATCTTGCATATGTGCAATAAAAGTTGTAATTTTGCAGCGAATTTTGGAAATTCTATTAAAATTATCGGAAAAAATGGAAAATCAGAAAGACGACAAACGCGATCAGGAAATTGTTTACAGTCGCTCGGTTAAAGCCGGAAAACGCATCTACTACTTAGACGTTCGCAAAGCCCGCAATGAGGATTTGTACTTGTGTATCACAGAGAGCAAGCGCCGCCAGGTTGAGGGAGAAGAAGTCCCGTCGTTTGAGAAGCACAAAGTATTCCTTTACAAGGAAGATTTTGCGCATTTTACCGAAGGGTTGCAAGACGTCATCGCGTACGTGCAAAACCAGTTAGGTGAGATTGAGGAGCGTAAAGAGTGGGTTCCTGAGACTGCAGAAGCAGCGGAAGAGTCCGGTGAAGAAGCACCGAAGAAGAAAGGTCTGTTCGGGATCTTTAAGAAATAAGAGATAGTTCAACTATTCTATCTGCTACGTCTGCTTTACTCTGTAGCGGTAATTCGAATGAATTACCGTCTTTTCGGAGTATAGTGACGCGATTGGTGTCCACTCCGAATCCTGCACCGGAATCGCGCAGTGAGTTGAGAACGATCGCGTCCATGTGTTTGCGCTCCAGTTTGCGGAGCGCATTCTCTTTCTCGTGCTGTGTCTCGAGCGCAAAACCGATCAGTTGTTGTTCGGGTTTCTTGGTCTCGCCGAGTGCTTTGGCGATATCCGGCGTGGTGACAAGGTGTAGTGTCAGTTCGGATTGACCGTCCTGTTTCTTGATTTTCTCGTTTGATTCGGTCTGCGGTGCAAAATCCGCCACCGCAGCGCATAGGATCGCACTGTCGTGTCGGGGCCATGCGTTCAAGCATACTTTGTACATCGCTTGTGCGGAGAGGGCGTCGATGCGGTGAATGCGGCCGAAGGGGTTGATGAGCGGTGCGGAAACAGACCCGCATACGAGTGTCACCTCAGCGCCTCTGCGTGCACACGCATGCGCCAGTGCAAAACCCATCTTGCCGGTAGAGTAGTTGCTGATGAACCGCACCGGATCAATCTTCTCCTGTGTGCCGCCGGCAGTGATAAGTATCTTTTGACCGCGCATGGTCTGCTCTGTGAGCGCATACTCCAGCGCTTCCTTCAGCACTTCGATCTGAGGCATACGCCCTTTGCCGCTGGTACCGCACGCCAAGATACCTTCTTCCGGTTCCAGGATTTGCACTTTTTTCCATGTGCGGAGGGTGTTGACAGCCTGCTGTACGGCAGGGTTCTCCCACATCTTGTCGTTCATAGCCGGTGCTACGACGATCGGTTTGCGTGCAGCGCAGGAACAGATGGTTGTCGTCAGCGCATCGTCCGCGATCCCTGCTGCCATCTTACATACGACATTAGCTGTGGCAGGTGCCACGATCATGGCATCACACCAATCGGGTAGGGAGATGTGCTCGGTTGCGTGCTCGTTGATGGCTGCAAACACATCCGAATATACCCTGCTTCCCGAAACGGTCTGCAGGGTAAGTTCTGTGACAAATTCCAGTGCGTGCTTCGTAGTGGTTACCCTCACTTCCGCGCCCGCTTTGGTCAGCGAACGAATCAGTTCAGGGATCTTATACGCAGCGATTCCGCCACTGATGCCAACGAGAATGTGTTTGCCTTGTAAAGCCATTAGCCTTTTGCCATTAGCCTCACGCCTTTATTTGAGTGCCTCGTCGCGGTTTCCGGAACGATAAACGAGTTCTCCGTCAATGAACTCTTGCGTAGCCATCAAGGTCGGTTTCGGAAGACGCTCGTACTGGCGGCTGATCTCAATCTGCTCCTTGTTCTCAAACGTCTCTTCCAGGTTATCCTGCGGAATCGAGAAATCCTGCAGTTTAGCGTCTAACTCACGCTTGATGCCCGTGCTGATTTGGTTCGCACGTTTAGCAATAATAGCCACGGTCTCGTATACGTTCCCTACCGGTTCGGTCAACTGGTTGATGTCACGTGTCACCGTGTTCTTCGGTGCTTTAGAATTCTTGTAATCCATATTTCAAATATTATTCTTTTGTTATCTTTTTGATTGTCTGTAGCATCTTGTCTGCTTCTTTGCGGTGCTTGGAGTTGGGGTACTCCGTAGTAAAATTGTAGTACTCGTCCTGTGCATCGCGGGCACGCTCCAGTTTGCGATCCTCAAACGAGTTGACCATCTGCTGGTACTTGGATTGGAAAATGAGCCAATTGAACTCCTCCTGATAGGCGTTGCTCGGGTAGTTCTTGAGCGCATTCTTGCACACAATCTCGCAGCTCAGATAGTTATTGCCCAGATAGCTGCCTAAGTTGTAGTACAACCTGGCGCTGTACAGTTCTTTTTGTGCCAAACGGTCGTATAACTCGCTCATTTCCTGGTATGCCTGCTCGGCGTACGGGCTCTCGGGGTATAACTCCACGAAGACGGTAAACGCTTCGATCGCATGCATGGTCGTCTCCTGATCCAAACGGGGATCCGGAGAGTCCATGTACTGACAGTGTCCTACTTGGAAATAGGCTTCCGTTGCATATTTACCCTTTGGGTAATTGCGCACATAGGCCTGGTAATAATTGGTAGCGGACTCATAGGCTTTCTGTCCCATGTAACTGCGTGCCAGATAGGCCAGAATATCTTCCGAGCGCTCTGTACCTTTGTAGTATGCCGCCACATCGTCCAGCAGGGTTTGCGACTTGACATATTGCTTGTCATTGAAATACCGCAACGCAGCCTGGTATTTCTCTTCCGGGTCGCGTGATTTCAACAAACGCTGGTACTCTCCACAACTCGTGAACAGTACTAAAACCAGCAATATGTATAGTCCTTTTTTGCGCATTTTGCCAAAATAGCCTGCAAAATTACTACAAATAATTTAAATATGCAAGAAAAATTGTTATTATTTAATCATTTTCTCCCATTTAGGCGAAGTAATGACCATTAAACTGTCGTTTTGTGCCACAATGAGGTAACATGCTGCATCTTCAGCGCGCTCGATCATGTCGAGTGCGTCTTCCGCTCCCAACACCATGCAGGCGGTTGCCAACGCATCGGCACGCATGCAGGTGCTGCTGACGATGGTGGCACTCAGTACGGAGTGTTGGACCGGGTAGCCGGTGCGCGGGTCAATGGTATGACTGCGGCGTTCGGTGCCTTCGTAGTAGAAATTACGGTAGTTACCGCTGGTTGCCAAACATATGTCGCTGACAGCCAGGATCTCTTGCAATTCGTCTTGTGCTCCTTCGTTGTTGAGATTCGGCTTGGTGATGCCGATATGCCACGGTTCGCCTTTGTCGTTCTTACCTTTAGCCACCACTTCACCGCCTATCTCCACCAGGTAGTTCTCACATCCGTTGCGTACTAACACATCGGCTATCCAATCACAGGCCTGTCCTTTGGCTACGGCACCGCCGTCTATCTGCACCCGCGGGTCAGCTTTGATAACCTTGTGGTTGTTCAGTTGCACTTTGTCAAATCCGACGAACTGAAGGAGGCTGTCTATCTCTTTTTCCGAGACGGTAAACGTGTCTCCGGCTACTCGCCGGCCGAATCCCCAGTAGTTGACCAGCGGAGCAACCGTGACATCAAACGCACCGTTGGACAGGGCATTGACCCGTGTTGCTTCGGCCCACATGGTCTCAAAGGCGGCATCGGTGATGGTGTCTCGGTTGTCATTGACAGCCGAGAGAACAGAGTGGGGATTGAACAAACTCAGACTGTTGTCGAATGCCGTTAATGCTTCCCGGATACTATCCTGTAAATCGCCCGTTGCTTCGTAGCGAATATTATAGTACGTACCAAAGATAGGCCCTTCGTTGTGGTAGTAGGCCTTCTTCGGTTCATTATCCCAACCCCATATCAGCAGCGCTGCCAGACCTACGCCCAGCAGCGCGCCGATGATATGTTGTCTGTTCGGTCTTTCCATTAATAGAACCAGATACCTAAGCCGATACAACCGTTCAGACGCTGGTTGTAATAGCTGTTTTTAACTTCAGGAACAATGTTTGTCTTGTCGATGCCGCAAGTGTTGAGCATACCCATCGCGTATACATCCAGTGCAAAGTGGTCACCGAGTTCCAACTCCCAGTTGAGTTTGAGCGATACGTTGTTGACAGAAAAACCGCGATCCTCGTAGAAGGTGTACTGACCGCTCCACGGAGTCATTCCGACAGCCGGAGTGAGGGTGAAACCAAGCGGCAGGTTCGCATCGAACGAAACCTCCAGGTAGCTCGAGTAAGCACGTTTGATGCCGGTCAGTTTGTCCGGATCCGAAGCGTCCTCATATAGTTCCATCCAATCGTCACCACCTACGGTTGTTGCCCATAAGATGTTCAGAGGCACTTTCTCAACCAACTCGCCGAGTTCGAACTTAGCGAATACTTCCGTTTGGTTAGTAGCATAGTTACCTGCCTGATAGTCAGCCAGAGACGGTGTTCGGTAGTCGAAATAACGGGTGCCGTCAAAATAGTAGTAGTGTGTTGCACCGACTGTGAGTCCGTAGATCGAGTAGGACAGGGTCACATCCAACTCCGGATTGAACTCTTTGAAGGTATAATCTTTCGGACTGATGTTAGCCCAACCTTCCAGTTTCAAACCTCCGTAGCCGATCATTACGTCCGGCTGGAGAGCCAAACCACCGAGGTTCAAACCACGCCATAAGTAAGTAGTGGTCACATCTGCACCAACGGTCCATTCAAAACCCGGGAATTCGTATGCCCAGGTACCAATTGTAACCATCAATGCGGCTACTAATGTGTAAATCTTTTTCATTCCTTAAATCGTTTTTTTGTTTGTTATATTTTAGTGTTCAGTTTCTACTTCAAGTACACTCCGAATGCAATATTGGCATTCACGCTTTGGTTGCCGGGATTGGTCGGATTCCACTTGACCGAACTCTTGTCGGCAGCAATGGCGGAGGGGTTGATGCAGAGTTGTCCCTGTAGCATCAGTCCGCAGTGCTCGCTCACACTCCAATCCTTGCGCAGTCGTAGTTCTACGTTATTGACCACGAAATCACCTTTGTAGTTCGAATAGACGCTGCGCCAAGGCGAAATGCCGACGGCGCCGTACAGACTCAAACCATAGGGCAGGGCCTTGGTGTAGTTGATCTCTGCATAACTTGAATAAGCTTGGATCGTGTCGCCTGCTGCGTTCAGATAGCCGTCTGATGCCGCTATACGGGTTGCCCAGACGAAGCAGAGCGGCAGTTTGCTGGAGATGGTGTAGCGCGCGTTGAGTTCGAGACGGTTTCCTTTGTCCGGATAATTATGGAAATCGAAGAAACCGGTGTTGAAATTATGAATATACAACGCATAGATATCCAATCCCCATCGACTGAAACCAAGGCTGAGATCCACTTCCGGCTGGAATGTGTTGAATGTCCAATCCGTCACACCTATGTTCCACCACATATCGAGATAGAGACCTCCATATCCGACGTTGGCACTGGCTTGTATGTTCGCCGCACCGCAGTACAACCCTCGCCACATATAGGCCGGTTGTATCCGGGCTTGTGCTCCGTAAGTGAATCCGACCGGCTTGGAGTAGTCGTCGAGCCAGCGGCTTTCGGCTTTCGGCTCTAGGCTCGTGGTTTTCATCGCACTCGCGTACGTGCGTGCGCTAAATACAAAAGGTAATGCTCCGACGAAAAACGCCAGAGCTATTACTCTTTTCACTACAGTTGAATTAAAAATTTTCAATTTACAATCTACAATTTACAACGCATTTTGTACTTCCCATGCGCGGCGCAAAGCTACCTCCAGAATGCGCAAGTTGCTGAAAACGACAATACCGCCGTCAGGTCCCGGCTCAATGTGATAGTCTGCGTTGCCCTCTCCATTGAAATATGCTCTTACTTCTTCTCCGGTAATATTCAACTCTGCTGCAATTGCATCCATACTACCATGAGGAAGGCTGTCTTTTACCGCGCGAAGGCGATTAAATGTTGTACGCACCATAATTCGTTTGTGTTTTTATTCGGTTTATAAATGTTAATTATCCGTTTTAATACATGGATTTTCAAAATCCGCTGCAAAGTTACTACTTTTTTTTGAATTGTGCAAGTCCTTGCGCATTTTTTCCTGCTTTTTATTTGCAGATATTCCCCAATAGTATGTGTTTTTATGTTCAGGATACTATTAAAGGCCTGTTTTCTGCGATTTGAGCGATTGAGTAAAAAATACCGAGGGGGTGTCGAAAAAGACCACAAAATGGCTCAAAATGCAAGAAAATAGCATTTTTTTGCTCAAAATATTTGCGTATGTCAAAAAAAAACACTAATTTTGCACGTTATTTCGAAAAATTATATAATAAATTATATACACAATGGAAGAAAACAATGAATTGATTCAAAATGATCACATCATTCCGGTGAAGATTGATGAGGAAATGAAGTCCTCGTATATCGACTACTCGATGAGTGTGATTGTAAGCCGTGCGCTGCCGGATGTGCGCGACGGTTTCAAGCCGGTTCACCGCCGTGTGCTGTTCGGTATGAACGAGCTCGGTAATACGAGCGACAAACCGACGAAGAAGAGTGCACGTATCGTCGGTGAGGTAATGGGTAAGTATCACCCGCACGGTGACAGCTCTATTTATGGTACGCTGGTGCGTATGGCGCAGCCTTGGGCAATGCGTTATTGTCTGGTAGACGGTCAAGGTAACTTCGGTTCGGTTGACGGTGACGGTGCTGCTGCTATGCGTTATACGGAGGCTCGTTTGTCGAAGTTGGCAGAAGAGATGCTACGCGACATCGAGAAGGATACCGTGGACATGCAGAACAACTTCGACGACTCGCTCAAAGAGCCGGTTGTGCTGCCTTGTCGTTTTCCGAACCTGTTGGTGAACGGTGCCAGCGGTATTGCAGTCGGAATGGCGACGAACATGCCGACCCACAACTTGACCGAGGTGATTGACGGCTGTTGCGCGTATATTAAGAATATCGTATCGCGTATGCACGACAATACGCTTGAGGAGATCACGGTAGAGGAGTTGATGGAGCATATCAAGGCTCCGGATTTCCCGACAGGCGGTACAATCTATGGTTATCAGGGCGTTAAGGATGCTTATGAGACCGGTCGTGGACGTGTGATTATCCGTTCGAATGCCGATATCGAGACCGACGACAACGGTCGTGAGCATATTGTGATCACCGAGCTGCCGTACGGCGTGGTAAAGAAAGATCTGGTACAGAACATCGCTGACCTTGTTGCAGAGAAGAAGATCGAAGGAATCTCGGATATCAACGACTACTCGAAACGCGATATTCGTATCGTAGTAGAGGTGAAGCGGGATGCGAATGCGCAGGTGGTGTTGAATAAATTGTACAAGTTCACCGCGCTGCAATCAAGTTTCGCAGTCAACAACATCGCATTGGTAAAAGGTCGTCCGATGCTGTTGAACCTCAAGCAACTGATCGGTAACTTCATCGAGCATCGTATGGAGGTAGTGATCCGTCGTACGAAATTCGAGTTGAAGAAAGCAGAAGAGCGTGCGCATATCTTGGAAGGTTTGATCATCGCTGTCGATAACATCGACGAGGTAGTTCGTATTATCCGTGCCAGCCGTACTCCGGCGGATGCACAGACGAACCTGGAGGCCCGTTTCAACTTGGATAACTTGCAGTCAAAGGCCATCGTGGATATGCGTCTTGCCGCTCTAACCGGCTTGCGTATTGATGAGTTGAAGAACGAGTATGCAGAGATCGAGAAATTGATTGCGCACTTGAACGAATTACTCAACAACGAGGAGATGCGCTATGAGTTGATTGAGACCGAATTGGTGGAGATCAAGGATAAATACGGAGACGAGCGTCGTACGAAGATCGTGAAGATGGCGACCGAGTTCAACCCGGAGGATATGTATGCGGATGACGACATGGTGATCACTATCTCGCACCTGGGCTATATCAAGCGTACTCCGCTGGCTGACTTCCGTCAGCAGTCTCGTGGTGGTATCGGTTCAAAAGCCGGTTCTGCACGTGATCAGGACTTCATTGAGTACGTTCATCAGGCATCGATGCACTCGACCATGATGTTCTTCACCGAGATGGGTCGTCTGTATTGGCTCAAGGTGTATGAGTTGCCGGAAGGTAACAAACAGTCCAAGGGTCGTGCGATCCAGAACATGATCAACCTGCAGAAAGGTGACAAGGTTCGTACCTGTATCAACGTGAAGGGTCTGAACGATGCCGAATATGTTGAGAATCACTACTTGATCTTCATTACGAGGAACGGCTTGATGAAGAAGACTACGTTGGAGGCATACAGCCGTCCTCGTGCGAACGGTATCATCGCGTTGGGTCTGCGTGATGGAGACGAGTTGATCGGTGTGACGCTGACAGACGGCCAGAGCGAGATGTTGGTTGCTTCGTACAACGGTAAAGTCGTTCGTTTCAACGAAGGCGGCGTACGTCCGATGGGTCGTGGAGCTACCGGTGTGAAGGCGATTACATTGGAAGAAGATGGTCAAGATCGCGTAATTGGCACGGTTTGTGTAGAGAAGAATACAGACAAGACTATTTTGGTGATTTCGGAGAACGGATTCGGTAAGCGTACTCCTGTCGATGACGAGGAAGGCAACCCGATCTATCGTGTTACCAACCGTGGCGGTAAGGGTGTCAAGACCATTGAGATAACAGAGAAGACCGGTCACCTCGTAGGTATTGAAGCTGTTACCGATGCAGACGACCTGATGCTCATCACGAAGTCCGGAACAGCTATCCGCATGGATATCTCGACGATTCGTCAAACCGGTCGTGCCGCACAAGGCGTTAAACTCATCGAACTTCAGAAACGCAACGACAGCCTCATGAGCGGTTGTATCGTTCCGAAAGATGAGGAAGAAGAGGCCAATGGCGAAGGGCTGGAGGCTAATGTAGAAGATAATACTAACGAAACAAACGAATAAATTATGAAAAAGAGTTTGATTTTGGCAGCTCTTGTGCTGATAAGCACAGGCTGCTTCGCACAAAAGAACCCGTTGGTTAAGAAAGCGAAAAACTATGCAATGGCAGAGACTCCTGATTTCGCAGCAGCTCGTGCTGCTATTGCGGAAGCTTTGGAGGCTGATCCGACTGCAGAGAACTACTACTGGGCAGGTATGATCGGCTATCAGGAGTTGACACAGGAGAACTACAACCAGTACATGGGTAAGGGTGTAGATCAGGCAAAGGCCGGTGCTGCAGCGATGGAGAGTTATCGCTACTGGCTCAAGGCTGACGAGTTGGCCATGATTCCGACGCTGGACAAGAAAGGTCGTGAGGTAGTGGATACCAAGACCCGTAACAACATCAACAAAAAGATGTTGGAGTACTACAAACAGCAGGAGTTGGTTAAATACGGTATCTATCTGGATGAGAAGAAGGACTACGAAGCCGCTTACAATGCGTTCATGGCGCACCTGAGTATTCCTGAGTTGCCGATGATGCAGAACGAGAAAATGCAGAAAGAGATGCCGCGTGACACTACGTACATGCTCTATAAGTACTACGCGGCGGTGTTCGCTGTACAGGCCGAGATGCACCCGGAAGCCGTAGTGCTGTTGGCAGACCTGAAAGACGGTGAGACGGAGCCGGTGTACGTAAATAAATTCTTGTATCAGGAGTACCTGACTGTAGCTGATACTGCGAAAGCAATCGCCGTTCTGCGTGATGCCATCGTTCGCTTCCCGGAAGAAGAGTGGTTTATTCAGAGCTTCGTGAACATAGCTATCCAGACGAATCGTGAGCAAGAGGCAGTGGACTATTTCACCGGCTTGATCGAGCGCAATCCGAGCGATATGCTGTTCTATCAGAAACGTGGTGTGATGAACGAGTTGCTGGAGCATTTCGATGCAGCTATGGCAGACTTTGACAAAGCGATTGAGTTGGCACCGAACAGTGCAGACGCATATGCCGGAAAGGGTCGTGTTTATTACAACCAGGCCGTTAAACTGAACGAGGCTGCTAACAACATCATGGATAACAGAGAGTACAAAAAAGCATTGGATGAGATGAACGAAGTGTTCCGTCAGTCGATGCCGTATTTCGAGAAGGCACATGAGTTGGAGCCGACCCGTGAGAGTTTCCTCCAAACGCTGAAAACGCTCTATTATCGTTTTCGCGCAGAACCGGGTATGCAGGAAAAATACGATGCTACTGTTCAATTGTTAGAGAGCCTTTAATGGGACGTATTCTGGCAATAGATTTTGGTCGTAAACGCACAGGATTAGCCGTTTCGGATATTCTCCGTATAACGGCTAATCCGTTGCTTACGATTGAGACGAAGGATTTAATGAGATGGCTGCAAGACTACTTCGCACACGAGGTGGTTGACGAAGTAGTCATTGGTCATCCGACGCAAATGAACGGGGAGGAATCGGAGAGTATGAATTATATACGTCCGTTCATGGGCAATTTTAAGAAGCAGTTTCCCGATAAACCGATAACTATGTACGATGAGCGCTTCACGTCCGTGTTAGCGCATCAGGCTATGATAGCCGGTGGCATGAGGAAAAAAGACCGGCAGAACAAAGCCGTTGTGGATAAGATAGCGGCATGTATTATTCTTGAGGGCTACCTTGAGAAGTTGAAAATGGAAAGAATATGATACTACCTATATATTTGTACGGTCAGCCGGTACTACGCAAACAGGCTGAGGAGATTGAGAATACGCCGGAACTGAAGCAGTTTATTGCTGATATGTACGAGACACTGACTGCTGCTGAGGGCTGTGGCCTGGCGGCACCGCAAGTGGGCAAGGCGTGGCGTTTGTTCGTGGTGGATGGTAATGAATTGGCAGAAGACTACCCGGAGTGTAAGGGCTTTAAGCGTGCATTCATTAATCCGGAGATGATCGAAGAGAGTGAGGATACCTGCACGTACAGTGAGGGATGTCTTTCATTGCCCGGTATCAGCGAGAACGTAGTTCGCCCGACCACGATCACTATGCGTTATATGGATGAGGATTTTAACGAACACGAAGAGACTTTCACCGGTTTTCAAGCACGTATTGTGCAACATGAGTACGATCATTTGGAGGGGCATGTGTTTACTGACCGCATTTCGCCTATCCGCAAGACGTTTACTCGTAATAAATTGACAGCAATCGCCAAAGGCAAAGTAGGTGCGCGGTATAAATACCGGAGGAATTAGTGAATTAGGAATTAGTGAATTAGGGAGTTATGGATTGGATTAACGTCATCATAATGGGTATCGGTTTGGCGATGGACTGCTGTGCTGTATCCACCGTACAGGGATTAACGCAAGGCAAATGGCACCCGCGGGCGCTGCTGATGGCTGGCATATTCGGACTGTTCCATATGGGAATGCCCATTATCGGGTATTATGCAGGTACCTTATTCGTAGATTTTATGCGTGTTTATGCGCCGTGGATAGCTCTTGGTCTATTGGGCTTCTTGGGTATTAAGATGATCTGGGAGTCCTACCACGAAAAAGAAGACCACGAGAAATGTGCCAATTGGAATGTCTCCAACCTGCTGCTTCTCGCCGTTGCTACCAGTATTGACGTGTTGGCAACAGGATTGCTATTTGTGCCCTATCCGGATTGGTTATTTCCTTCTGTAGTCACGATCGGTTGTATCACGGCACTCTTTTCTTTAGGCGGTTACCTGCTCGGTGTGTTTGTGGGCAAACTCAAAATCAACATGGAACTGATCGGAGGATTGGTTCTCATCGGTCTGGGCGTTAAGATTTGTATTGAAGGCTTATGTTTGTAATCGGCAATAACACACTCGTCAGCCTCGACGTTCTGGAAAAAGAGTTCTGCTGTGATCTGAATACATGCCGCGGCTGCTGCTGTATAGAAGGAGATGCCGGTGCTCCGCTGACAGCGGAAGAGGAAGAGAAGATACAGAGTATCTTGCCGATATTATTGCCGGACATGACCAAAGAGGCCAAAGCAGTGGTGGAGCAGCAGGGCGTAGCGTATAACGACCCTTCCGGTGAACGCGTGACTTCCATTGTGAATGACAAAGATTGCGTGTTTGCCCGCACAGACCACAACGGATGGTGCTACTGTTTGATTGAAAAAGCGTACAATGCCGGCAAGATAGATTTTAAGAAGCCGATCAGTTGTCATCTGTATCCGGTACGCCTGACACAAGTGGGTGAATACACCGGAGTGGAGTATCATCGCTGGGATATCTGTCATTGTGCCCGTGTGTTGGGAAAGAAACAGCATATTCCTATCTATCAATTCCTGAAAGAGCCGCTGATACGCCGTTTTGGAGAGGAGTGGTATCAGGAGTTGGAACTAACTGCTAATGAATGGAAAAAACAATGCGCGCAGAGATAATTACAATAGGAGACGAATTGCTCATCGGGCAAGTGGTGGATACCAATTCCGCATGGATGGCAGAGCAGTTGAACGAGCACGGTATAGAACTATACCAGATCACATCCGTTCATGATGACCGGACACATATTGTCAATGCGCTGAATGAAGCGTTTAGTCGCGTCGATATCGTATTGACTACCGGAGGCCTTGGCCCGACCAAAGATGATATCACCAAGCATGTGCTGTGTGAGTATTTCGGATCACACATTATAGAAGATACGCGCGTACGCGCACATATAGAATCGCTCTATCAGGATAGACCGGATGTGCTCAACCGTCTGACGGCGACGCAATGGATGGTGCCCGAGTGTGCAGAGATTCTTCCGAACAGGGTAGGCTCTGCTCCGCTGATGGTTTTCCATAAAGAAGACAAACTGCTGGCCTGTATGCCCGGTGTCCCGTATGAGATGAAGATTGCGATGACGGAACAGATACTACCATATATTAGCCGTCAGATTTCAGCTGTCAGCATTCAGCATAAAACGCTGCAGGTATCCGGGATCTCGGAAAGTGCATTAGCTATCCTATTGGAAGATTTTGAGAACGCGATGCCTTCCGGTCTGCATTTGGCATATCTGCCTAAAGACGGTATAATCCGCTTGCGTTTGTCTAGTTATGGCGAGTTGGGGCAGGAGCAGATGGAGTGCTACTTTGACGAGTTGAAACGCCTTACGGCAGATTATCTGATTGCAGATACAGATGAACCGTTAGAACTCATTCTAGGTCGTAGGCTGACGGCTAACGGGCAAACGATTGCTACCGCTGAGTCCTGTACAGGAGGTAAGTTGGCCTCCTTGTTGAGCAAACATCCGGGAAGTTCTGCTTTCTACTACGGCTCCGTTGTCAGTTATGATAACAGTGTCAAAGAGCATGTGTTAGGCGTGCCGAATGATATCATAAAAACGCGCGGCGTTGTCAGCGAAGAGGTGGTTTGCGAAATGGCGAATAGTGTTCGTAATCTGCTTGGTACGGATTATTCTATCGCTACAAGCGGCATTGCCGGACCTTCCGGAGGTAGTGAACAGAAACCGGTAGGAACGGTGTGGATTGCATGGGCTACTCCGCAAGGAACAACGGCTGAGTGTTTCCATTTGGGCAAACTGCGTGAGCAAGTAACAGACCGAGCTTGTATGAAAGCACTGATGGGTATGTTGCAACGAACCAAGTCCTTGATGATGGTTTTGCTGGTGCTGGTCGGCCTGTGCAGTTTTGAGGTGCCGGATACGATTGTGCCGCAGTTATTGCCGGCTTCCGTCAATACGGTGGAGGGGGAAGAGTATGGTCCGACCATTTCGATGGATGATAACATGCTGTTCTTCGTTGGTTTGAACCGATATGGAGGAAACGAAACCGAAGATATTTTTGTATCGTATCGCGACAAGAACACGGGCGAGTGGGGCCCAGCCAGACGGATCCAGGCGCTCAGTAATCCGTATCGCAATGAAGCACCGACTTCTATTTCCGGAGACGGACGCACGATGTTGGTGTTTGTTGAGGGGCGTATGTGCTTCTCGATGCGCGATGCGCGAGGTTGGTCAGAGCCTCGTCCGCTACCACAGTATTTGCAGATAGGTAACTGGCAAGCGGATGCTATGATCACAGCAGACGGTTCAGCACTTCTTTATGCCGCTAATTATCCGGCGGAAGGAGAGGAAAAAGCGAGTCTGAATATCTTTGTCAGCACGCGTCAGGCTGATGGACGCTGGTCCAAACCGTTCTCTATCGGCCCGGCTATCAATACACGTGGAATGGAGCGTTCGCCGTTCATACATCCGGACATGAAAACGCTTTATTTTTCTTCTAATCGCCCGGGTACCTATGGCGATTTGGATGTGTGGGTAAGCCGTCGTTTAAGCGATACATGTTGGACGTGTTGGTCCGAACCGGAGAACCTTGGACCGCAGATTAACACGCGCGGTAGAGACTGTTGGTATAAGATTTCTACAGACGGCAAGACGGCTTATTACGCACAGAAAACAGGTAGCCGGCATGATATTTATCGTATTACTTTGCCGCAAGAAGTGCGACCGGAACAGATCACGGTTCTTAAGACGAATGAACCTGTAGCCATTACTAATCTGCTGTTTGAGACAGCGAGCGATGTGATCATGGATTCCTCTCTGCCCGAACTGAAACGAATTGCTACATTCATCCAAACATATGGTTATAAAGTTAGGTTGGCAGGACATACAGATAATGTGGGACAATCTGCAACCAATCAATCGCTCTCACAAGCCCGTGCCGAGTCGGTTCGTCGGCAGTTGATAGCTTATGGTTGTGCAGAGGAGGATATTCAAACTTTCGGGTATGGTGATACCAAACCGGTAGCGACGAACAATACAGAAGAAGGACGGCAACAGAACCGTCGTGTTGAAATAACGCTAATTCCATAAGAAGATGAAAAAGATATTTGCAATAGTACTGTCCGTCCTATCCATGACGGTGGCAGCCCAAGAACGAATCATGGTCCTGTCCGACCCGCATGTGCTCCCGCAATCTCTGTTGGACACCTCTTCATTGGCTTTTCATGAAATGATGGATAGTCAGCGCAAGATGATTGATATGAGTGAACCGGCTTTTATAGCGCTGGTTGATACTGCGTTGGCTTATCATCCGGATTTGGTGCTCATACCCGGTGATTTGACCAAAGACAGCGAAAAAGCGAGTCATGCATTGGTTGTGGCTCAACTCAATCGCTTGCAGCAGGCCGGAATACCGACGCTTCTTATTCCGGGGAATCACGATATCGGAGGTAATGCCTATGCGTATTTGGGCGACCAAAAGACACCCGTGGAGAACCTGTCTGATGCAGAGTGGGAGACTACCTATTCGATGGTATATCAACATGTTATTGCCAAAGATGCTCAGTCGCACAGTTATGTCGCTGAGCCTTTGAATCATGTCACGGTGTTAGGCATAGATGGTGCGCATGACAATGCCGGAACAGGTTCTCTGTCGGCTCAAACACTACAGTGGATATTGGCGCAAGCAGATAGTGCAAGAGCTAAGGGAAACATGATGATTACGATGAGCCATTGGCAGATTTTAGAGCATATTGACCAACAAGGTACATTAGAGAGTTCGTGTCGGTTCAAAGAGGCTGATGCCATCCGGGATAGTTTGATGCACCACGGCGTTCATCTGATCTTGACAGGACATTTTCATGTCAACGGTATTACTACCTATCATGGTCAACAACAGACAGATAGCCTGGTAGAAATAACGACAGGTTCTCCTATCACTTTTCCCTGTCCGTATCGCTGGTTGACACTGTCAGAAGACAGGCATGCAATCGGTGTGCAAACAGAATTCATCTCCTTGCTGGATACGGTTGACAATATGTACGTGTACAGCCGTGAATGGATGAGAGAGCATGCAACGAACATGATCCCGCAAATGACTATTCGGGCATGGAAAAAAGCAGAAAATCACATGGATATGTTGGACCTTTTGATGGACGAAGACACGAAGGCGGAGCTTTTGGGTTGTATACCGGAGAGTGATTCGGCCAAGATTGATCTCGTTCAGCGGCATATGGGCTCAACGATAGTGGATTTGTATTTATTGCACAGCGAGGCCAATGAGCCCGAACACCCGGAATCTGATTCGTTGGCGCAAGCGCTCTATACGGGAATGGAAAATATGTTCGATGAGATAACAGCTAATACATCCCCCTATTTCAGGTTCTTTGCAGTCCCCCTGTTGAAGAATTTTGGCTTGGGAATGGCTGAGGGTCCTGTCCAGTCATTAGTGGAAGACGTAACACAACGAAGCACCTATGCCGACCGCACAGATGACTTGAATGGTTTGTTCTTTATTAACGATGGATACCAAGCTATCGAAACGGTTTCTTCTGAAGCCACACCGCATAAATTTATACGCAACGGACAATTGATCATAGAACGCGGAAAGACTAAATATAATGTTTTGGGTCAGCAAGTGAACGAATAAACAAACAAAATATCTAAAAAGTGGCATACACTCTTGTGTATGTCATTTTTTTTTTGTACCTTTGCAGCCGCAAAGGTGTGTACAAGATAAGCACTGAATAGAAGCGCATAAAATAACAATATATAGCATGAAAAAAGAAATTCAATTCTCCCTTGTCTATCGTGACATGTGGCAGAGTAGCGGTAAGTATGTTCCGCGTAAGGATCAGTTGGCACGCGTAGCACCGGTAATTATTGACATGGGCTGTTTTGATCGTGTTGAGACCAATGGTGGCGCATCGGAACAAGTGAACCTGTTATACGGAGAGAATCCGAATCAAGCGGTACGTACGTTCTGTAAGCCGTTCAATGAGGCGGGAATCAAAACGCATATGCTCGACCGCGGTTTGAACGCATTGCGCATGAACCCCGTGCCGGCAGATGTGCGTCAACTCATGTACAAAGTGAAACATGCGCAGGGTACGGATATCACCCGTATCTTCTGCGGTCTGAACGACCCGCGTAACATCATCCCGTCTATCAAATGGGCGAAAGAGGCAGGTATGACCGCGCAGGCGACCATGTGTATCACGTATTCGAAAGTACACACGGCGGAGTATTATATCAACCTCGCTGAGCAACTCATCGAAGGCGGTGCGCAGGAGATCTGTCTGAAGGATATGGCCGGTATCGGTCGTCCGCATATGTTGGGCGTGATCGTAGCCGCTATCAAAGAGAAACATCCGGATATCATCATTCAGTACCACGGTCATACAGGTCCGGGCTTCAGCGTAGCTTCGATGCTCGAGGTAGCCAAGGCCGGCTGTGATGTGCTGGACGTAGCGATGGAGCCGCTGAGTTGGGGTAAGGTTCACCCCGATGTGATCACCATTCAGGCGATGCTCAAAGATGCCGGTTTCCGTGTGAAGGATATCAATATGAAAGCGTACATGGAGGCGCGTAGCTTGACGCAGGAGTTCATCGATGATTTCCTCGGCTACTGGATTGATCCGAAGAACAGTCTGATGACTTCGCTGCTGGTAGGCTGTGGTCTTCCGGGAGGAATGATGGGAAGTCTGATGGCCGACCTCAAAGGCATGCACGCGGCTATCAATGCGAACCTCAAGAAGAAAGGCGAGAAGGAGTTGTCGGAAGACGAACTGCTCGTTCAACTCTTCGATGAGGTACAACGTATCTGGCCGATGCTCGGTACGCCGTGTCTGGTAACGCCGTTCAGCCAATATGTGAAGAATGCGGCACTGATGAACCTCTTCAGCCGTTCGATGGGTGAGAAAGACTTCACACGCATGGATCCGGCTATGTGGGGTATGATCCTTGGTAAGTCCGGTAAGTTACCGGGCGAGTTGGCGCCGGAGATCATCGAGTTGGCGAAGGAGAAGGGCTTTGAATTCTATACCGACGATCCGCAGAAACTCTATCCGAACGTGCTGCCGCAGTACATTAAAGAGATGAAAGAACTCGGATGGGATAGGGGACAAGACGACGAAGAGTTGTTCGAGTTCGCTATGCATGACAAGCAATATCGTGAGTTCAAGTCCGGTCTTGCAAAAGAGCAGTTCAATAAGGATCTTGCCGAGCGTATGCAGAAGGCAGGTAAACAAGTGCCGGAGAATCTGCGTCAGTATTTGCCGAATGTACAAAGTGCCAATGTACAATGCGCAAAGACCGGCAATGATGACCAGGCAGCTGTGGCATATGCACTTTATCTGGCCGGCAAGAAGCCGAAAGAGGGTATTATTACGCTGCCGGAGATTCACCACACCGCTTGGAATCACAAATATTATACGTTGAAATAAACCATAAAAACACTGTATATGAAAAAGTACAATTTTAATGCAGGACCGAGTATCCTGCCGCAAGAAGTGATCAAACAAACTGCTGAAGCAGTGATTGATTTTCAAGGTGAAGGTCTTTCTGTATTGGAGATTTCCCACCGAGCGAAGTATTTCCAGCCTGTTATGGACGAGGCGGAGGCGCTGATGAAAGAATTGCTCAATGTCCCTGAAGGATATCGCGTCTTGTTCCTTGGCGGCGGTGCATCGCTTCAGTTCTGCATGGTGCCGTTTAACCTGCTTGAGAAGAAAGCGGCATACCTGAATACCGGTGTTTGGTCCAAGAAAGCGCTCAAGGAAGCCAAAGGTTTCGGTGAGGCAGTTGAAGTAGCAGCCAGCACGGACTCGATCCCGACGGACTACGAGATCCCGCAGGACGCGGATTATTTCCATATCACGACCAACAATACGATCTTCGGTACTGAGATTAACGATGAGAAATTGGCTGAGATATACAAGAAGAAAGGTAATGTGCCTTTGGTAGCCGATATGAGTTCGGATATCCTCAGTCGTCCGATTGATGTCAGTCAGTACGATATCATCTACGGTGGTGCGCAGAAGAACTTGGCACCGGCGGGTGTAACCTTCGTTATTATCAAAGAATCATGCCTTGGTAAGGTCAGCCGTTATATTCCGACCATGCTCAATTACCAGACCCATATTGACGGCGGTTCGATGTTTAACACACCTCCGGTGTTACCTGTTTATACAGCTCTGCTGACTCTTCGCTGGCTCAAAGAGAACGGTGGCGTTAAATGGATTCAGGCGCGCAATAAAGCAAAAGCAGACTTGCTCTATAAGTGCCTCGATGAGTCGAAACTCTTCATGCCGACCATCTCCAAGAAAGAGGATCGTAGTTGCATGAATATCTGCTTCGTGTTCAAACCTGAGTATGCTGAACTGCAAGATGACTTCTTCAAGTTCGCTACCGAGCGCGGCATGGTAGGTATCAAGGGTCACCGTTTGGTAGGCGGTTTCCGTGCAAGTTGTTATAATGCAATGGACCTTGAAGGTGTTCAAGCATTGGTTGATTGTATCCATGAGTATGAGAAACTTCATTAATTAAAAATTTAAAATTACGAATTAAAATGAAGGTTTTAGTTGCAACAGAGAAACCCTTTGCGAAAGTGGCTGTGGATGGCATTCGTGAAGTGTTCGAAGGCGCAGGATATGAACTGGCGCTTCTCGAGAAATATACTGATAAACAGCAATTGTTGGACGCAGTCGCAGATGCTGACGCGCTCATTATCCGCTCGGATATTGTGGATGCTGCAGTCCTGGACGCTGCAAAAGCTTTGAAAATAGTCGTACGTGCCGGTGCCGGATATGACAATATTGATCTGGAAGCGGCGACTGCGCACAAGGTAGTAGCAATGAATACGCCGGGTCAGAATAGTAATGCGGTGGCAGAATTGGCACTCGGTTTGATGGTCTATGCCGTACGTAATTTATACAATGGTACCAGCGGTACGGAACTCAAAGGCAAGAAACTCGGTATTCATGCTTTCGGAAATGTCGGTCGCAATGTGGCACGCATTGCACAGGGCTTCGGAATGGAAGTGTACGCATACGATGCGTACTGCCCGGACGAGGCGATGACAGCAGCAAATGTAACTCCGCTGCATAGTGCAGAGGAGTTGTACAAGACTTGTGACATCGTGAGTCTGCATATTCCTGCAACGGCAGAAACCAAGAACAGCATCAACCATGACCTTGTCAACCTCATGCCGAAGGGTGGAGTGCTGGTTAATACAGCGCGCAAAGAAGTCATTGATGAGGAAGGCCTCATTGCACTCATGCAAGAACGTGCGGATCTCAAGTATATGACGGACATTATGCCCGTTGCTGACGCGAAGTTCCGTACACTCTTCGAAGGACGCTACTTCGCAACTCCCAAGAAGATGGGCGCGCAGACGGCAGAAGCCAATATCAATGCCGGAATTGCGGCCGCCAAGCAGATTGTGGACTTCATCCAAAACGGCAACACCCGCTTTCAGGTGAATAAATAATGAGAAAATTAGTTACGATAGTATTGACCCTTGTGACCGTTGGTATCTACGCACTCCCGGTAGAGTGCGTAGGTACTGCGACGCAAGTGGTTGAAGGTACGGATACGCTGTTTGTTTTTAAGGATGAGATACATCTTCGGTCGAAAATCGGAGATGTGGATTGGTATAAAGCCGACGGCAATATATATGCCTCCAATACGGACGAGATCTACCCGGATGAAGGATGTTACATCGTGAATGGTAGTCGGTTCTGCGTGCAGTTGTACCAAGGATTGGATGATTTGGACTTCACAATTGAGACATCTTGTGAGAATACGGTACTACATTTAACCGGTGATCTTTCTTCTCGTAAGCGCGCATATATACTAACGTATAATGCGTTGGCATGGAACACTGAAGCGTGGGCTGATTCGGTCGCTCAAATGGAAGGAACATTAAAACAAACCATCGTCTTACCGTCTCTCTATGGCGCTACACCGATTCGTATCTGTTATGATCCGGAGATACGTGAAGCCTTGGGGTTGGACTCGGCATGTGTTGAGGTCAACCTGCAGGAAGCAGATGTGAAAGCGGTGAAGATGGAACTGACCTCGTTGGCTACCACACGTGGTGCAGATGGTGAAAAATCGAATGAGCGCAATCGTCCGACCAGTCAGACGCTGATTGTTGGATCGGATTACAGCGGACCGCTGGAAGTGGCGTTCTATTCCAATCCGACACCTGCGGCACTGTTTTATCGTTGGAGCATTTATAAATCCACCGAACGCATTGTAACACGAACGGATCAGGATATCCGCTATACGTTCTATGAACCGGGTTCGTATCGTATCGTATGCTCGGTGAATAATGCGGAGTGTACCTCCGACTCATCGGAAGTGGTAGTTAACATATCGGAGTCTTATTTGGCGGTACCGAATGTGTTTACACCGAACGGGGATGGCAAGAACGATGAGTTCCGTGTGGCCTATCGTTCGCTCAAAGAGTTCCATTGTTGGGTGTATAACCGTTGGGGCAAATTGGTATATGAGTGGACGGATCCCGCCAAAGGGTGGGATGGCACCATCAATGGTCGTCCTGCTGCTGAGGGTGCGTACTTCTATGTCATTCGTGCGCTGGGAACAGATGCCCCGAAGAATGCATCGTATATGATGAAGGCGGTTTATACGAAGAAGAAACTGAATGCAGATGAAGCAGTTATCGGTGTCTATCAGTTATCAGGAGATATTAATTTAATAAGAGGAAATAGATAAATGAAGAAAAAGGTATTAACTATGTTACTGGCCAGTACAGTATTAGCAGCAACGGCTGCTACGAACCCGTTCTTTGATTACAAGAACTGGAAAACGCCGCATGGCACATATCCGTTCAACGAGATTCATGCGGAGCACTATATGCCTGCTTTTGAAGAGGCTATGCGTCAAGGATTGAGAGATATTGACAATATCGTCAATAATCCGGCTGCGCCAACGTTTGCCAATACAATTGAGGCGTACGAAGCTTCCGGTGAAATGTTGACAGTGGTCGCAGGCTGTTTCTACAACCTCACCAGCGCAGAGACCAATGACACGCTGCAGCAGATTGAGATGGAGCTCAGTCCGAAACTCTCGGAGTATTCGGCGACTATTCGTTTGAACGAGGGGCTATTCCAACGTATCAAAACGGTGTATGACCAGCGTGACAATCTCAAACTGAATAAAGCTCAGCGCAAACTGCTCGAGGATATCTATGAGAGTTTTGCCAATAACGGAGCTAACCTCAGTCCGGAAGACAAACAGACCTATCGCGAGTTAACCGCCAAATTGAGCCAACTGACTCTCCAATACGGTCAGAACGTGCTCAAGGCAACGAATGCATGGACCATGCTCATTACCGATGAGGCCCAATTGGCAGGTCTGAATGACGACACTAAGGCGATGCTACGTGCTAATGCGGAGAAGAAGGGACTGGACGGTTGGCTGCTCAACCTCAAACCGACGACCACTATTCCGGTTATGCAGGATCTGGACAATCGTGATATCCGTCGTGAACTGTACATGGCGAATGTAGGCAAATGTGTTGGTGGCGAGTATGACAATACGGCCGTAATTGTGGAGATTGTTAATACTCGTCTTGCCTTGGCCAAACTATTCGGCAAGAAGACCTATGCAGACAAATCGCTCTACAAGACGATGGCAGAGACTCCGGAGAACGTCTACAAACTGCTTGACCAATTGCGGGACGCCTATATGCCGGCCGCTTTGGCAGAAGTGCAGGAAGTCGAGGACTACGCACATGCACATGGTTTCTATGCGGCTCATCTGCAACCGTGGGATTTCAGTTATTACAGCAAAAAACTGAAAATGGAGAAGTACTCCATCTCTGATGATGACTTGCGTCCATATTTTGAATTGGAAGCAGTTAAAAAAGGTGTTTTCGGTTTGGCGGAACGTTTGTATGGCTTGAAATTCAAGGAGAACAAGCATATTCAGGTCTATAATCCGGAAGTGACGGCTTATGAGGTGTTTGACGAGAAAGGTAAGTTCCTGGCAGTGTACTACGCCGACTTCCACCCGCGGGATGGTAAGCGTGGCGGTGCATGGATGAATGACTTCCAACCGCAGTACATGGTCGGCAAGAAAGACCATCGTCCGCATATTGTGAACGTGATGAATTTTACTCGTCCGACAGCAGATAAGCCGGCATTGTTCACCTACGATGAGGTGCGCACGTTCCTGCACGAGTTCGGTCATGCCCTGCATGGCATGCTTACCCGTTGCCAGTATAGCGCGCAGAGCGGAACGAATGTGCCGCGTGACTTTGTTGAACTGCCGAGCCAGTTCAACGAGAACTTTATTGATGAGAAAGAGTTCCTTGACACCTTTGCCAAACATTATTTGACAGGTGAACCATTACCGCAAGAACTGTTGGATAAGATGCACGCCAGCCAGACTTACCACGCTGCGTATGCGTGTGTACGTCAGCTCAGTTTTGGTTATCTCGACATGGCTTGGCATAGTTTGGAACAACCGTTTGAAGTGAACGAGACGATTGGTACTCTTGAGTCCGTAACACGTTTTAGTGATGCGGCTATGGAGCAAGTTCAAGTTCTGCCGAATGTTCCGGGTACGCAGATGTGCTGCGCGTTTACGCATATCTTCTCCGGTGGCTATGCAGCAGGGTACTACAGTTACAAGTGGTCCGAACTGCTGGATGCAGACGCATTCTCGGTATTCAAGGCTGCACAAACTAAGAACGGCTCTATCTTTGATAAGAAAGCTGCTAAGCGTTTCCGTGAGAACATCCTGGAGAAGGGTGGTACAGAGAAAGCGATGGATCTGTATGTCCGTTTCCGTGGCGGAGAACCGACCATCAATGCGCTGTTGGAGCGTGATGGCATTAAAGTACAAGAGATTAAATAAGGCCGTCTTAAAAAGAACATAGACAAAGTAAATCCCGTCCGATAGGGCGGGATTTATTGTAAGGTATAGGGTTTAGTGCCTTTTCTTAAAAATGAAAACAGTCGTCATCTCGACGCCTGTTTTTCTAAGGTATTAGTCTGTTTATTTAAGGTACAAAAAAGATTGGTCTTTTCAGCACGGATTCTCAACAACAATTATGCTCATTTTGCAAACTACACTTGTCATTTTCAAATCCGGTGCAAAGGTACTACTTTTTTTTGATATGACCAAATCTTTTTTTATGTTTTATAGCATAATTCTTGTTTTTTTGTCTATTTTTGTTGTTTTTGTTTGATTTGAGGTACTTTTTCTATAGTCTTTCCAGTTCGATCACTTCCAAATTGTCAATTTTGGAACCGTCAATGGTCAATCGGATCAGTGTTTGGCAAGGCTGCCATCCTTGTTTACCGGCTGCACCCGGGTTGAGGGTGAGGAACTTAAATTGGGAGTCATATTGCACTTTGAGAATATGACTGTGCCCGCATACAAATAGGTCAATACGATGATTCGGATCTTCGTAGTTCTCCAGTGCTTTGCGGAACATAGGAATGAGCCATGGATTGTAATGGCCCGGATAGCCGCCAATGTGTGTCAGGAGTACGTTTACATCTTCCACGCGGAAACGGTAGAACTCGCTCAGACTGTACCGTACATCTCCGCTATCCATGTTTCCATATACAGCACGAGTGGGTTTGAATTCCCGTAGGCGACGCAACACCTCATCGCTGCCGATATCTCCGGCATGCCAGATCTCATCTACGTCTTTGAAATGCTCAAATACGCGTTTGTCTAACAATCCATGCGTGTCACTTAATACGCCTATTCGTGTCATTTGCGTGTCAATCTGTCAATGGTGAAGATAGATGTAGTGATAGCGATAGTGATAACTACCATGAAGAATACCACATCGCGTAAGTCAATCACACCGCGGGAAAGGGAAGAATAGTGGTCTTGTAGCAGTGTCCAATAGAGTACAAAACCGCTGAGTGCGCCAAGTATATAGCAAACGATTTGACTCTTGCTGAACGTAGCACACAGTAGACCTATAGCCATGAATGTACCGCTCAGTAGAATCAGTCCGATGAACGAACCAAGGAACGCACCGCTATCCAAATTACCCATCGGCTCTGCCATGTATGCCACGACAAAATAGTGCACGAAACATGGCAGCAAACCAATCAGAACTAACGTCCACGCGGCAAAATACTTGCCTAACATAATGCGTGTAAGCGAGATAGGTTTGGTGCGAATTAAATCCCAAATGCCCGATTGGCGCTCTTCGGAGAGCAAACGCATTGTCAATGCAGGACAGAGCAGCATAAATAACCACGGGCTCAATTGGAAGAGTCCGTCCACTTGAGCATACCCGGAATCAATGATATTCCACTGTCCGGGTATGACCCAAAGGAAGAGGCTGATCGCCAATTGGTACAATCCAATCACAATGTACGCAATCGGCGTAGAGAAGTAATATCGAAGTTCTTTGCGATACATCAATGTTTAATGTTATTCATTTCCTCCGGTACATGTTTGTACTTGAAAAGGATAGCGAACATAAGGCATACGACGAGTGCGTAGATGGCGAAAATCCCCCAAGTAGTAAACCATCCACCAGCTACTTCCGGACGAGCAACGAGGTAACCGCCTTGCCATGAACAATAGTGCATTACGATCTTTCCCGCAACCCATGTTCCTACGGATGCACCGATACCGTTGGTCATCAGCATGAACAATCCTTGTGCGCTACCACGCATAGATATGGGGGCTTCTTTCTCCACGAACAATGCTCCTGATACATTGAAGAAATCAAATGCAACGCCGTAAACAATACAGCTGAGGAACAGACAAACAATACCACCGATGGACTCCGTAGTACCAATGCCGAAGAAACCGAAACGTAAGAACCATGCAAACATAGCCATCAGCATCACTTTCTTAATTCCGAATTTCTTCATACAGAACGGAATGAGCAGGATACAAAGGGCTTCACAGATCTGCGAAACGCTAATCAGCAGTGTCGGGTTCTGGGCGAACCAACTCTGTGAACTGGCAGCAAAACTATTGATGTATGAAGTAGCGTAGCCGTTCGTGATCTGCAGGCTGACACCTAGCAACATAGAGAAAATAAAGAACAGCGCCATCTTCTTGTCCTTGAAGAGTACAAACGCATCCAAACCAAGACGTTTTACCAAAGAATCGTCAGCACTCGCTTCTTTCTTTTGCAGCGGACATTGTGGCAAGGTGAAGGCATAGATACCTAAAATCAAACCAATTGTGCCGCAAATAATGAGCTGCATATATGTGAATTGGGCGGCTTGATCTAATCCGATATGGATAAAGTTAACAAACCACATTGCTGCTATAAAACCAACTGTACCGAATACACGAATAGGAGGGAAATCTTTGACGGTGTCGAATCCGTTTCGTTTAAGCAGATCAAATGCAACCGTATTGGCAATCGCAATTGTTGGCATAAAGAAGGCAATTGAGATGCAGTAGGGGACAAAGATAGCAAAAATACTCAATGGTTGTACCTCGTTCACTGCATCATATGACAAAGTCGCTTGATATCCGAACCAAGCTGCCGTCAACATTGCTGCTGCAGCAATCAGGTGGCTTAATCCAAGGAGTCGTTGCGGTTGAATGAACTTATCCGCAACTGCACCCATGATTGCCGGCATAAAGATACTTACTACACCTTGAGAGATGTAAAACCATGAGATGTAATCTCCCCAACCAACTTTGCCAAGGAATTGACCAATACAAACCAAATACGAACCCCAAACGGCAAATTCGAGGAAATTCATCACAATTAACCTAAACTTCAAGTTTTTCATATGATTAAATTTTAATTAAAACTCACTGGTAAAGTGGAATTTTATGTGTTTGTAATCCTGCTGTGCCATGTTCAGTACATAGGCGCTGTCGGCCATGAACACATCGCGGCCTTCTTTGTCGGTAGCCATGTACTGCGCTTTGCGTTTCTTGAACATATCCAGTTCGGCATCGTCGTCGGACTCGATCCAGCATGCCTTATACATCTGCAGCGGTTGCCATTTGCATTTCGCCTGATACTCATGCTCCAGACGGTACTGAATGACCTCAAACTGCAATTGTCCTACCGTGCCGATGATCTTGCGACCGTTCAGTTGGCTGATAAACAGCTGTGCCACACCTTCATCCATCAGTTGGTTTACACCTTTCTCCAACTGTTTCTGTTTCATCGGGTCAGCATTGTCGATATACTTGAACATCTCCGGAGAGAAAGAGGGTAGTCCTTTGAAATGCAAGTGTTCACCAGCCGTCAGCGTATCGCCGATCTTGAAGTTACCGGTATCCGGTAAACCTACTACATCGCCGGCATATGCCTCATCAACGGTCTCTTTCTTTTGCGCCATGAAACAGGTAGGAGCAGCAAAACGCATCTGTTGGTTCTTGCGTACGTGATAGTAATAGGTGTTACGCAGGAACTTACCGCTGCAAATCTTAAAGAACGCGATACATGACCGATGGTTCGGATCCATGTTGGCGTGTATCTTGAAGCAGAACGCGGTGAACTTGTCTTCCATCGGTTCTACCGTACGCTCTTCTGCGGTCACAGGAAGAGGGGAGGGTGCGTTCTCTACCAGAAAGTCCAACAGCTCCTGCACGCCAATCGTCTTATATGCCGAGCCGAAGAACACCGGTGCCAAGTCTCCCCGCAAGTATGCCTCTCGGTCAAACTCCGGATAAACACCGTCTATCATCTCGAGATCCTCTTGCAACTTCTCACTTAATTCTGCAGGACGGTTGTTGATTGCGAATACGGACTCGAATTTTAGTCCTTGTCCGTTCGCCCACGTAACAGGCGTGCAGTGAATACCGAGTTCTTTTTCTGCTTCATCTATCAAATCGAACGGATCCTTACCTTCACGGTCCATTTTATTCATGAAAACCATGACCGGAGTTTTGCGCATGCGGCATACTTCCATCAGACGGCGTGTCTGTGTCTCCACACCCTTGGCACTATCAATGACCACAATCGCACTGTCCACTGCCGTCAAGGTACGGAAGGTGTCTTCCGCAAAGTCCTGGTGACCCGGCGTATCGAGAATGTTAATGTGAAAAATAGTGTCATCCTGCGGCGAATGGCTGTCCCCGGCGACGCGCCGGTAGTCAAAACCCATGACGGAGGTTGCAACCGATATACCGCGCTGCTTCTCGATCTCCATCCAGTCAGAGGTGGCAGTCTTGCGGATTTTGTTACTCTTTACCGCGCCAGCCACGTGGATGGCACCACCGTACAACAGCAGTTTCTCGGTCAGTGTCGTCTTACCGGCATCCGGGTGCGATATGATCGCAAACGTTCTTCTTCGTAATATCTCTTGTTGATCAGCGGAGGGTAGCATTGAATTTCTGTTCAAATGTCGCCTTCAGGCGGTTCATAATATTTTCGATTTGTGTGTCTTTGAGCGTGTTCTCTGCGTCTTGGAGAATGAAACTGAGTGCATAACTCTTCTTGCCTTCCTCCAGATTCTTGCCCTCATAGACATCAAACAGGTATACATTCTTCAGCAGTTTCTTCTCGGTTGCAAACGCAGCACGTGCCAGATCGGCAAACTCTATGTTCTTATCAACCAGCAGTGCAAAGTCACGCTTCACTTCCGGGTACTTCGGCAGATCTGTAATAACGGCCTTGTACTGTTTGTTTTGTTTGATTAATTGGTTCCAATCCAAGTCTGCGTAATAGACTTCTTGGTCAATATCAAAAGCTTTGAGTTGTTTGCGGCTCACGATACCGATATAACCTAACGCCTTGCCATTAGCTGCTTTGAGCACCAAACCATCCGAGAACAACTCGTTCTCCAAACGCTCCACGCTCAACTTGCTCATATCTACACCCAAGCGTGCCAGCACATTATCTACATAAGCACGCAACTGATAGAAGGTAGTCTTCTCTTCCTTACGTACCCAAGTCTGTGCGGCCTTGTTTCCCGTCAACCACAAACCCAGATGCGGTTCTTCCGAGTACGCCATCAGAGGATCGGAATTTGCCCGTTCGTCCTTTCGCCTTTCGCCGTTAAAATGGTAGCAGTTGCCAAACTCGTAGAACTTAAGGTCGCTGTTCTTGCGGTTTGCATTGCGGGCAATTGATTCCAATCCGCCAAAGAGCAGGGTCTGACGCAGTACACCGAGATCGGAGCTAAGCGGGTTCATGATCTTGACGCAGGTAGCGAGAGAAAGATTCTCCAGCGGCTCATAGTAGCTCACTTTCGTCAGCGAGTTATTCAGTATCTCATTGAATCCCTGTGCCGTCAGTTGTTCTGCTATGCGGCGACGCAGTTTCTCGGGGTCGGGTTTGACTCCATATGCTAAACTGGTGTTCAACTTCTCCGGGAACTCTACATTGTCGTAGCCGTAGATACGTAAGATATCTTCCACAACATCGCACTCACGCTGTACATCCACACGATAGCGCGGAACAGCCAATTGCCATTTGTCGCTATCCTTGGCAACAATATTCATCTCCAACGCTTTGAGAATGGTCTCGATCGTCTCTTCGCCAATGGCTTTGCCGATAAGGCTGTTCACACGGCTAATCTCGATGGTTACATCCCAAGGTGCAAAGTCTGCGGACTTGGTATCGGTGATCTCCATGGAAACCTGTCCTCCTGCTACTTCCTGAATGAGCAGTGCAGCACGCTTGAGTACATAGATTGTGTTGTTCGGGTCGCAGCCACGCTCGTATCGGAATGAGGCATCGGTCTGCAATTGGTGACGACGGCTGGTCTTACGAATAGTGACAGGATCGAAATAGGCGCTCTCAAGGAACACATTTTTCGTGTTCTCTGTTACACCGCTATCCAAACCACCGAACACACCTGCGATACACATTGCTTCATCCTTGTTGGCGATCATCAGGTCGCGCTCGTTCATCTCACGCTCCACACCGTCCAGTGTGATAAATTTCTCGCCTTGACGGGCATAGCGCACATGAATCTCGTGTCCTTTGATTTTGTCTGCATCAAACGCGTGCAGCGCCTGTCCGCACTCGTGCAGCACAAAGTTCGTCACATCAACGATATTGTTAATCGGGCGCAAACCGATGGAGAGTAGGCTGTTCTTCAACCACTCAGGACTCTCTTTCACTTCCACGCCCTTGATACTTACGCCCGAGTAGCGAGGACATGCATCTGGAGCGTCCACGAAGACATTAATTTTTAATTCTTCATTTTTAATTTTTAATTGATCAAAAGCTTCTACACTTGGCTTAGTCAACGCCACTTCTTGTCCGTGTGCTTTGTAGTACGCATACAGGTCACGTGCCACACCGTAGTGTGAAGCCGCGTCCGAACGGTTCGGAGTGATATCTACCTCAATGATTGTGTCGTTCTCAATGTGGTAGTAGTCGGCTGCTTTCATACCCACCGGAGTATCTTGCGGCAGCACGATGATACCTGCGTGGTCTGTCCCTACACCGATCTCGTCCTCTGCGCAAATCATACCAAACGAATCCTCGCCGCGCAGTTTGCCTTTCTTGATCGTGAAACTCTCGTCGCCGTCATAGAGCACGGTTCCGATAGTAGCTACAATCACCTTCTGCCCGGCAGCCACGTTCGGCGCACCGCACACGATAGGCAGCGGTTCTGCCTCGCCTATATTCACCTTTGTGATATGCAAGTGGTCAGAATTAGGGTGGGGCTCACAAGTCAGCACTTCGCCTACAACCAGGCCTTTCAACCCACCGCGGATGGTCTCTTTTTCCTCTACTGTACCTACCTCAAGACCGATGGAGGTAAGGATTTTTGCTACCTGCTCCGCATCGTCGTGCAGATCAATGTAGCGCTTTAACCAATTGTACGAAATATTCATATGTTTGTTATTCTAATATGCTTTATCCAAAATCGGCTGCAAAGATACTAAAAAAAAATGACATATGCAAATGCATATGCCACTTTTCTGAAATTTATTCGCAATATTCGAATGCGTGTGCCCATTTGGGCTGGATTCTTGGCGCTTTGAAAGGCATTTTTGATTGCTGTGTGGGTGTCGGTCCGACCATATGAATCGGTGCACCGTTGCGGGCATGACCAACCAGTTCCCACTTCTCCTCGTCGATGGTCAGTGTGCCGTCTGCAATCAACCATTGTGCGGCGGGCGAGAGATAACCTTGGCTAAAATACGCCTTGTTGGTGTAGTAGAGCGTAGAACCGCCTATTTCCATCTGCTCGTCATCCCGGAAGCCGGCATATGCGGTGCCCGGCTCCAAACTGGTATTGAGTTCAAATGTCCCGGTCGGCAGCGTGGTTTGATCCAGACTGCTGAACAGGTAGATGTATGCAAATGGGATACAGGTGGTATTTTCTACTTTTACGGATTTGTTTTTGTTATAACTCATGATGGTCCAGAAATTGAAACCATACGTGCTATATGCTGTGTACGCATGTTCCGAATAAGTGAGCGTATCCACTTCCTGACCGGAATAATCCGACGGACCTTTGACCGCATCGGGTTCGGGATAATAATCTGCTACGGGCACAGGTGTTATGCCACCGTGCGAAATGTCTGAACCGCCCTTGGTGTTTTCTACGACAGGACATTGCTCGGCTTGTATAACCGGTTGAAAATCTTCGGAAAGGAAAGCAACAACCATGCAGTTTTCTGCGTTCCATTTGTCATCGAGTGTGATGGTGTATTCCTCGTTGTATCGCTGCTTGCTGATGAGTATCGGATCTCCTTTTGCTTCTGTGAGGAATGCACGTACTGCATTGGTGTGACGGAACTCTTTCCAACCTTCGTAAGAATAGTAGTAATCCTGCTGATAGTCAACCATTCCGGACTCTTTGATGAGCACGGTGAGTTGCAATTCATTAATGTCATTTCGGGATAGAGCACCATACACTTTGATTTTCAGTTTACGGGTGTCGGCATCGTACGAATTGGATATACGAATAGATGCGTATGTGGTCGTCTCAAACTGGGATTTATCGACCGTTTCCAAATACCCCGGGTTAAAAACAACAGCGTTCACACTCCGACCATTATCGTTCTTGTAGTTGGTCTTAGCGCGGTTGATGGATGCACTCGGAGCACCGTCCACTTTTAGTGCTTTGGTGACGGTTTGGCTGCCGGAAACGGTAAAATGGTCTTTTTGGTATCCGTCATGGTGCAATACGAGTACCCAATTGGTGTCGTTTTCCATGAACTCATGAATACAATTCATGCCGTAAGGACAATATCCGCAGTCTTGGCCCGTGAATTCCTCAATGAGGTGTTTCTTGGGATACGAGTCTAAGATCGGCTCTTGGGGTGTGTTCGGTTCACACGCTGTGAGCAGCAGTGCACTTAATCCGATAAGTGCCAAAAAATGAGAATGTTTCATATCTTATAAATGATAAATTTTGTCGTTGTGCTGAATGAATAACAGGCCGTTTTGGATGAATTTCTTACAGGGTGCTTTGTCTGTTTGTACCTCATCCATTCCTTGTGTCACGTTGTAATGCACTGTCAATACCCGGCTTTCTGACGTGGTAGAGAAGGTGTAAACAACCGTAACATACGTGTCCGTAGGTGAGAAATGGGCATACCAGGAAGCCATTCTGTCCGGTGTATAATGAAGCGTCTCCTCGGTCTCTTCGTTTCCGGATTTGCATGCTCCGGCGCAGCAGAACTCGTCTTCTATTCCGGCGGCTGAACGGAGAATATGTACTGTGAGCGCTTCGTCGCAAAGCAAAGAACCGCTCAGTTTTACTGTCATTTCGCCGGTCAGCAGATCTTCTTCTGCTTCGTTGATGGTAATTTCCATTCCTTCTTCAGGGATATCTCCATATTCGTTCACGCTGACAATGAGCGCGTTGGCATGAAAACTAATCAGACTAATCAATGCCATTAAAAAATTTCTCTTCATATGCTTGTGTAATATGTTTGTCTTCCGGGTCTAAATACAGCGTCAGTATATACAATTGCGCTGAATCATAACTCTCTTTAATCTCTAAAAGCTCTTTATTCGCGTTCACATCGCGTAATACATGGCGGTGGTAATACTGTGTATTAACACTTCCGTCTGGCATGGCTTGAACACCTAGCACACTGTCCTCTATCAGCCAATAGGACTTTTCCATCTCGCTTACCGAAGGTATGGCTGTATCTTTCATCGCAGTGTACACCATCGTAGGCCATACACTCATGTCAGCCAGCCACTCGCCGTTATAAGGCATCATATCGACATTTCCCATCGGGAAAGGCGTTGTGGCTGTGCCGCCCATGAACTGATAAATACTATCTGCCGCAGGGCAAGTGTAATCGTATTTGCCTTGTGTGAAGGGGTTGGATGCAGGGTGGAGTGCTACGACAGCCAACTGCTCTCCGTACTGCTCATGTAGCGCCTGTGCTGTTTCGGCTGCGGTCGGGCAGTTCACACACCGAAAACCCGTGTACTCAATGAGCACATGTGTCCGGTGTCCGGAAGTACCCGTTTCAACCGGAATCAGCTGCTCGTCTTTCGGAATGACCTCACAGCCGCATAATGTTGCTATTACCAAGAAAACGAGTAGTTTACGCATAGTCCTTCTTGTTGTGGTACATATCGGCAAACGCCTCCTGCACAGTGAAATCCTTCTTGTGTCTTGGTGTAACCAAGCATGGCTCGATGAGCACCGTGTGTGTAGGTGAGGCTTGCAGTATAAAAATGTTCATTGTCCGCATCAGGCGCATAGCCGATGTTGTACATCCATTCGCCGCTAAGGGTCCAATGGTGGTAGAGACTCAGTTCGTACAATGCAAAAATCCATTGTCCCTTGTGGTCCGGAGAGTAGAGGTATTGTAGTTCGCCGCGCATGGATACATTGTTATTTACTTGCACGCGCGCGTCGAGAACCGCGATTCCGGAACGGATGAAACCGCCTTCCCCTTCTACTACCTGCTGATTGTAATTCTGGTACATCAGCATCGCATTAAGCCACCAGTTCTTGGAGATACGTTTATTAAGTTCCATATTGACATCCGTGTAGAACTCTCCATCGGCACTTGTGTCCATTTTCCATGCTCCGTCATGGGCGAGTCCTCGGATATGCGCTGCGCTGATTTTCAGTGTAGTACCATATCTTCCTCCCATCTTGGTCTTGCGCGGCCAAGTGTATCGAATCTCGGCTTGAAACGCCATCTCTCCGCGTGTGTATTGTGTTGCATATGGGTTTAACGCGGGTAATGCATAGGTGTGCTGGACAGCAAAAGCCGGCATGTTATTCAGTCTGCCGGCTAAGCCGTTTCGCAGACGCTCCGAGCGGAATGACATGTTGTACGAACGTTTGAACTGCGCCAAAACAGACAACCCTTTGCGGCTGTATTCCGTACTGACCAACAGGGCATCACCATCATCATAACTGAATCCGTTTTCGACACACGGATCATTGGCCTTACGGGCGTATTCAACCAACATGTTCCAGTCCTTTATGTGCAACGCGGTTCGAACATCTGCCGCACCGACCCAATTGGGGAAATTGTATTGGTATATTCCGCTTTCTTTTACAACCTGCACGACATCATCTGCTTCGTATTTGGACACCCAACTGCCGCCTATTGTCAGACCGATCTGTTGTGCCTGCATTGCCTCGCTCCATTGATCGATTTGAATCTCCGCATCGGCGCCCAAAACAGCATCGCGTTTATAGTTCCATCCAAAGGCCTGATCCTTATAACAATTCCAGTATCGACGTTGCTTTCCTCCTAGTGCTGTCACATGAATTCCCCGATAAGGCGTGGCTTGTATTTTTGCACCGCGAAGAGAGCCGTCAACCCCAAGGCTTCTGTCTTCGTATAGGGCCAGAATAAACCCGGAACCGAATTGTCCATACACGTCGCCTACCGAAATTTCACCCCAATCGAACGCTGCTTCAATACTCAAATGACTCATTCCGTAACCTCCGAAATCGGTATCGTAGCCGGGCATCGGCCATTGAGTTAACTCCAGTCGTGTGGTGGCACGTAATTCGTGAAAATGCGCACGATTGGAGTCGTTGAGATAATGAACCGACAAGTCCAGATAACTGTTGCTGTGGTACATTACCGGCTTCCAATCCAACAAACCGGTGTGCTCAATGGCACCGCTCACGTACACGGTGTCATGAGCGGAAAGGGTAGTGCAAACGAGCAGACTAACGAAGATATGTGCGTACCTCTTCTTCATCGCCGGCACTATAGCCTACGTGGGTATATACGATTTTGCCTTTGCTGTCCAGTACAAACATGTGCGGAATGCTCTGCACGTTCATAGCACGCTTGAATGTCCCGTTCGGATCTAACAACACGTGATACTCCCAGCCGTTTCCATCCACTAACGGCTTGACTTTGTGGCTGTCCTGCGCCTGATCAACCGATACGATATACATCTCCACACCGGTCTCTTCCTGCCAGTCTGCATACACTTCGTTAATGGCTGTCAGTTCGCGCATACATGGCTTGCACCAGGTAGCAAAGAACGAAATAATAACCGGTTTACCCGATTGTCCCAACGTGGCGACATTGACTGTTTTGCCATTTACGTCACTCAACGTTACTTCCGGTAGCACGGCCATACAATGCCAGCTCAGAAGGATAAAAAACAGACTAATTAAAATACGTTTCATAGCGATATATATTTTTTGCGGTGCAAAGGTACAACTTTTTTATGATATATGCAAGTGATAGCGCATTTTTTGTAAAAAAGTATGCAATTATTTGCATATGTCATTTTTTTTTAGTAATTTTGCGCCCGATTTTGACTTATTTTATACTATAACAGAAAAAATACATGGCAAAAACAGCATTAATAACAGGTGTAACGGGGCAAGACGGCTCGTATCTGTCGGAGTTTTTATTGGGTAAGGGATACGAAGTGCACGGCATCATCCGTCGCAGTTCGGTGGATTATAGAGAGCGTATTGCGCACCTGGAGGGCATGCCGCATTTCCATTTGCATTATGCTGATATGAGCGACTCAATGTCGTTGGTGAAACTGGTTGGCAAAGTGCAACCGGACGAAATCTATAACCTTGCAGCGCAAAGCCACGTGCAAGTGTCGTTTGATGCGCCTGAGTTCACAGCTGATGTGGATGCAGTAGGTGTGTTGCGTGTGCTGGAGGCGGTGCGTACCAACCATCTGGAGAAGACCTGTCGAATATACCAAGCTTCGACCAGCGAATTGTATGGTAAAGTGGAAGAAGTGCCGCAATCGGAGGCCACACCGTTCCATCCTTACAGTCCGTACGCTGTTGCCAAATTATACGGCTATTGGATCATTAAGGAATACCGCGAGGCATATAATATGTTCTGCTGTTCAGGTATCCTCTTTAATCATGAATCGGAACGTCGCGGCGAGACGTTTGTGACCCGTAAGATCACGCTTGCTGCAGCACGTATCGCGCAAGGCAAACAGGATTGTCTCTATCTGGGCAATCTGGATTCGTTGCGCGACTGGGGATATGCCAAAGACTACGTGGAGTGCATGTGGCTGATTCTGCAGCACGAGACGCCGGAAGATTTCGTTATCGCTACGGGCGTGCAGCACACGGTGCGTGAGTTCGCAACACTTGCTTTCCATCACGCCGGTATTGAACTGCGTTGGGAAGGAAAAGGCGTGGACGAGAAAGGTATTGACACCAAGACCGGCAAAGTGGTCGTGGCTGTCAGCCCGGACTTCTATCGTCCGACCGATGTGGTGAATCTGCTCGGTGATCCGACCAAAGCGAAACGTGAGCTGGGATGGAATCCGCAGAGCACAAGTTTTGAACAACTCGTGGAACTCATGGTTAAACACGATATGCAGAAGGTGACTGCGGATGATGCAGCTGCGCAGATACGCAAAGTGAACTTGGCAGAGTATTTGGAAAAAGGTGTAGATAAATAAAGTTAGGGTGCGCCTACAGAGCATCTCGGAGGCTCATCGGAGGAGAAACGTATCCCACTTAAGTTATAATATACATAGTATATTATGGCGTGATTTTGAAAAATAGCAGATGAAAATGGAAAAGAATTCGAAAATATATGTAGCCGGACACCGCGGAATGGTGGGAAGTGCCATTGTGCGTGAATTGCAGCGTCAGGGCTATACCAATATTATCACTCGCACACACAAGGAACTGGATCTCTGCCGTCAGGACGCTGTGGAGGCGTTCTTTGAGGCAGAAAAGCCGGAATATGTGTTCTTGGCAGCCGCTAAAGTGGGAGGAATTATCGCGAATGAGCGGCATTTGGCGGATTTTATGTACGACAACATGATCTTGGAGATGAACGTGATCCATGCCGCATGGAAGAACGGGTGCAAGAAACTGGAGTTCTTGGGTTCGAGTTGTATCTATCCGCGTATGGCACCGCAGCCGATGACGGAGAGTTGTCTGCTGACCGGTGAGTTGGAGAAGACCAATGAGGCGTATGCTTTGGCCAAAATCAGCGGACTCAAATACTGTGAGTTCCTCAACCGCCAATATGGAACAGATTACATTTCCGTTATGCCGACGAACCTCTATGGTCCGAATGATAACTACCATCCGGAGCACAGCCATGTATTACCGGCACTCATTCGCCGCTTCCATGAGGCGAAGGAGAGTGGAGCAGAGAGTGTGACGTGCTGGGGAACCGGTAGTCCGTTGCGTGAGTTCTTGTACGTGGATGATTTGGCCAACCTGTGCGTGTTCTTGATGAATAACTACTCAGGAAACGAGACGGTGAATGCCGGAACCGGCAAAGAGTTGACGATCAAGGAGCTGACCGAACTGGTAGCCAAAGTGGTCGGTTATGAAGGACGTATCGAGTGGGATAGTACACGTCCGGATGGTACACCGCGCAAACTGCTGGATGTCAGCAAAGCTACAGCACTCGGATGGACCTATAAAACCGAATTGGAAGACGGAATACGTCTTGCATACAAAGACTTTTTGGAAAATCCCATGCGCGCAGAGAGATAAATGCGGGACTTTAGTTTGGACATATATCGGGCGTTGCTGGAAACGCTGCTAGCAAAGGGATATCGGTTGATTTCGTATGCGGAGTATCTGAAAGGACAAAGGGACAATGTACAAGGTACAAAATACGTCATCCTGCGTCACGATGTGGATCTCAAGCCGCAGAATAGTCTGCGTACGGCTCAAATAGAGCACTCGTTGGGCGCGAAAGCAACGTATTATTTCCGTGTGGGTAAGGAGAGCAACGAGCCGCAGGTCATCAAAGCGATCGCACAACTGGGACACGAGATAGGGTATCACTACGAGGATATGTCGCTCTGTAACGGGGACGTGGATAAGGCATATGACCATTTTACGACATGGCTCGCTTATTTCCGTCAGTACTACGCGGTGGAGACCATTTGCATGCACGGCGCGCCGACGAGCAAATGGGATGGGAAAGACCTGTGGAAGAAATACGACTACAAAAAGTTGGACATCATCGGAGAACCGTATCTCGATACCGATTTTAGCGATGTGTTCTACTTGACAGACACAGGACGTTGTTGGGACGGATACAAAGTGAGCGTGCGTGACAAAATACCGCGCTACCAGGACGAATGGACAACCAAAGGACTGGTGTGGCATACGACCCCCCAATTGCTAAAAGCAATAGAAGAAGGCAAACTGCCGGACCATGTCATGATGACCACCCATCCGCAACGTTGGACCAACCAAACCGGCGAATGGTGGAAAGAGCGAATGATGCAAAATGCAAAGAATATCATTAAACGAATAATAGTTAAAAACAAATAATGAGTAAGTTGAATTTTGGACTGATTGGAGCCGCAGGATACATCGCTCCGCGGCATATCAAGGCTATTGCCGATACGGGCAATAACTTGATTGTGGCGTATGATAAGTTTGACAGCGTAGGACGCTTGGACAGTTCGTTCCCGGATTGTTCGTTCTTTACGGAGAATGAGCAGTTCGACCGTTTCTGCTCCAAACAGATGCGTACCGACAACCCGCTTCAGTGGTTGTCTATCTGTACACCGAACTATACGCACGATGCATTCATTCGTTACGGTCTGCGTCTGGGATGCGATGTGATATGCGAGAAACCACTGGTTCTCAACCCGTATAACATTGATAACCTGGTGGAACTGGAAGCAGAGACCGGTCATAAGGCGTACACGATTCTGCAACTGCGTCTGCACGACAAGATCCGTGCACTCAAAGAGAAAGTAGCAAACGGACCGAAGGACAAGATCTACGATGTTGATCTGACTTATATCACCTCGCGCGGTAAATGGTACTACTCCAGTTGGAAAGGCGATGTGCATAAGTCCGGTGGTATCGCAACCAACATCGGCGTGCATTTCTACGATATGCTGCAGTGGATTTTCGGACCGGTGAAGCAAAACATCGTGCATGTCATGTCTTTTGACCGCGTTGCCGGATACTTGGAGTTAGAGCGTGCGCGCGTACGTTACTTTCTTAGTATTAACGCAGAGTGTCTGCCTGCCAACGCTGTGCAAGGAGAGAAGCGCACATACCGTACGTTGAGCATTGATGGCGAGGAGTTTGAGTTCTCGGCCGGCTTCACGGAGTTGCATACCGAGAGTTACAAGCAGATCTTGGCAGGAAACGGGTTCCGTATCTCGGAAGCACGTCCGTGCATCGAGACCGTGAGCCGGATTCGTCATAGCGAACCTATCGGTTTGATTGGCGATTATCACCCCTTAGCAAAATTACCCTTAGCAAAACACCCATTCGGTTGGGACGAAAAACGATGAGTAAATTTAGAAACATATTCTTTCTTGCAATCGTGACCTTGGCGATGATGTCCTGTGTGACAGCACGCAAAGTGAACTATATGCAAGAACCGAACAAGCAGATTCCTACCTATGCGGATACGCTTAGTTTTGAGGATTATCAACTGCGAATTGGTGATCGGTTGTATGTGTATGTCTATTCGTTGAACGAAGAGGTGCAGAAAATGTACAACTACGGCGGGTCCAATGCCTCTCAAATGCGTCAGCAGATGAACAATGGAGGTATGTATGGTTCGTACGATCTGTACACTTACCTCATTGATGGAGACGGTAACATGGACTTCCCGACAATCGGCAAAGTGCATGTACAAGGTCTAACCACACGTGAGGTGAAGCATAAACTGGAAGAGGAGTTGAGTACCTTGCTTCAGGATCTGCCCGGCTACAGCACGGTGTCTGTGGAAGTGAATATCGTCAACCGCTCGTTCTCTATCATCGGTGCGCAGAGCGGACGATATATAATCAATAAAGAGAAGATGACTATCTTCGAGGCACTCGCTATGGCAGGTGATCTGGGTGAGTTCAACAGTCGCCGGGAGATTAAGTTGGTGCGTGAGAAGAACGGTGTGACAACCATCAAGACCTTTGATGTCCGCTCGAAAGATATCGTCAATTCGGAGTATTACTACATCGAGCCGAACGACATCATCTATGTCCGTTACATGCCCGGATATAGCTTTGGTATCAACCATGTGACGACTGTGATCAGCGTGACGGCGGCTACGATCTCATTCGGTGTACTGGTTTACACGGTTGTACAGACGGGTATTAATCACGTGAACAAGTACTATCCGAAAAACGGATCTGGCGGTTCATCTAATGGGGAAGGAGGCGCGCAATGAAAAAGTTGAATATACTATTGCTTGCTTTCGTCGCTGTGCTGATGAGCAGCTGTTATAGTCACCGTGTGATTGGTTATCTGCAGGAACCGACCAAACAGAACAAGTTGCCGCAATATGATTCGGCAACGTATGAACCGTATCGTATCCGTGTCAACGATGAGATTATCTATCGGTTGATCACCATGGATGAGACCATGTCGAAGATGATGGATGCGAACAGCAATTACTCTGCCGGTCAATATGCTAACTCGTACCGCGTTTATGCAGACGGTACGATTGATCTGCCGTTCCTCAAACCGATTAAGGTACAAGGTTTGACCGAAGTGGAGGCCCAGGATACGATTCGTGCTGCATTCCGGGAGATCATCCCCGATGCAGATGTCAAAGTGGCGCTGTATAACAAATATTTCTCGGTAATCGGAGATGCCCATTCCAGCCAGTATTATATATACAAGGAGAAGATGAATATCTTCCAGGCACTCGCCATGACGGGAGATGTGATGAATAGCGGTGATCGCCGCCACATCCGTATTATCCGTCCGCGAGACAATGGAGAAGAACCGGAGATTCTGGAGTTCGATATACGTACCAACAGTATCATCGATTCGAAGTACTATTATGTGTACCCGAATGATGTCATCTATGTGGCTCGCCAACCGAACAGCTTCTATACCGTTCCGAGCTATTCCGGCTTCATCGGACTGATAACGAGCAGCGTAGCCCTGTTGACAACGGTTCTGAACTACGTAGCGTACATCTATAAATAAGACTATGAGCAACAATAATCAATATTACACACCGGGAGGTAACAATGCGTATTATACTCCTGGAGGAAACAATCAGTATTATCAACCGGGAGGTAACAACAACTATTACCAAGCGGGTGGTAATCAGCAGTATTACATGCAAGACCCGCAGCAGCAAGGGGGAGATGACGAAGAGAGTTCGTTGAACTTCAACCCGATTGAGTGGTTGTTCACCTTCTTGCACTATTGGTATCTGTTTGTAATCGCGTTGGCGATTGCGATGGGTATGGCGATGTTGAAGAACAGACGCTGGATTGCGAGTTACTACTCGCAAGGTACCATTGTGATCAAAGAGAACACGGGTTACGGAGGTAACAGCTTGTCGTTGATGCAGGGCTTTGGTGTGGATCCCGGAATGAAGAATGTGCAGAACCAGATGATCATGTTGCAGTCCTACGACCTGACCAGTCGGGTAGTGGACTCGCTGCCGTTCATGGGCGTGGAGTACATCACACAAGGTCGTTTCAAGACACGTAACTTATATCGTCAGACGCCGGTAGTGATAGAACCGACTCATGTGGATGTGCGTGCATACTCGATTCTCTACCAACTCACGTTCCATCAAGACGGTACAGTGCACATCTCTTCTACGGATGATAGCGCTCCGCTTGAACTGGACGCACGTTATGGTGAACCTATCATTTGCCCGCATTTTGAGGCAACGGTATGGCCGACGGAGTTCCTCTCTACGACCAAGATTTACTTCCGCTTCCGAGCACATGAAGACTTGGTGAACGAGTTTATGAGCCGTCTGTCCCTTTCGTTCGTGTCGGAGGGATCTACCGTACTGGCATTAGCAATGACCAGCGAGACGCCTCAACGTGATTGCGAGTATCTGGACAAACTGGCACAGATCTACCTGTTGCAGAACTTGGAACAGAAGAACGAAGTGGCAGAGAACTCCATTAAGTTCATCAACGAGCAGTTGAAGAATCTGCAAGCTTCGCTGCAAGTGAGCGAAGGTGCCATGACGGATTTCCGTCAGGAGAACAAGTTCGTGGATGTCAATTCCTATGCAGGTCAGTTGATGAGCCTTATTGCTACCTATGACCAGCAGTCTATGGAATTGCGCTTGCGCGAGACCTATTTCGACTATCTGATCAACTACATCCACACCAACATGGAGAATAATGCGGTCATCGCACCTTCTACCATGGGTGTAGAAGAACCGATGTTGATGACATTGGTTCAACAGTTGAACGATCTGCGTATCCAGCGCGGTGAGCTGACCGAGCGTAACGTCTATTACGCTAAGTACACTAAGGATATCGAGAATGTGAAAACGGCCATCGAGGAAGTGGTAACCTCTATGCGGGCATCCTTGGAAATTGAGAAGGCAGATCTTAAGAAACGCTACGAGGAGGTCGAGGCATCTATCAAGACTTTGCCTGAGAAGGAACTGCAGATGGTGGCCATCGAGCGTAGTTACCGCATTGATGACAACTACTACACCTTCTTCCTGCAGAAACGTGCGGAAGCAGAGATCCAGAAAGCATCCAACACGCCGGATAACTCCATTATGGATAAGGCGCGTACGCTCTATGTCATGAACTCGAAGGATAAGAAGAAAACGACCACTACGTATCTCGTTGTCGGTTTCTTGATTCCGTTAGTGCTCATTATCTTGAGCGAATTGCTCAACAACAAGATTCGCTCCCCGAAGGATGTGATCAAACTCAAATCCTTCCGTCTCATCGGTACGCTGCGTCACGCCAAGAGCCAGAACCCGACGCTTGTGCGTGCTTCTCCTCGCTCCAGTTATGCGGAGATGCTACGTGCGATCCGTACGCGTATCGAGTTCGTGCTCAAACGTAAGGATAAGATGGTCATCTGTGTTACTTCCACAGAGTCCGGTGATGGTAAGACTTTCCTCTCTACCAACATGGCTGCACTCTATGGCATGACCGGAAAGAAAGTGCTTCTGATGGACTTGGACCTTCGTAAACCGAACATCCACACTAAGTTAGGTTTGGAGGGAGGTAACGGTTTGTCCAACTATTTGGTAGGAGACTGTGAGGTTGAGGATATCTTGACAACCGATACGCCGTTTGGCTTCGACTTCATGCGTGCTGGTACAATTCCGCCGAACCCCGGTGAGTTGGTACACTCTGTGAAGATGGCACAATTGATCGAAACGATGCGTGAACAATACGACTTCATTATCATCGATACATCGCCTATCGGTTTGGTTCCGGATGCTTATTCGGTCATCGAGCATAGCGATATGTGTCTGTTCGTGATCCGTTGTATGCAAACCAACAAATCGTTCTGCAAGCAGACCGTAGAGCAGATGATGGAGGTGGTAGATAACATGGAGAAAGTGCAAATCGTACTCTCGGATATCCCAACCGAAGGTCGTCACTCCTATGGCTCCGGCTACGGATACGGCTACGGCGGCTACGGCGGTTACGGCTACGGACACCTCGGTTATGGTGGTTACGGTGGTTATGGCTACGGTTACGGTAGTCGCAACAGCAAAGCCAAAACATACGGTAAGTTATACGGTAAGATCTACGGTAAGTTCGCCAAGGATGACAAAGCGTACCGCTCGTATTACTACTACCATCATGACGAAGATGATGAGGAATCTCAGAACAAAGATGAGAACAAAGGCTGATAGCCAACGCTAAAAGTTGAAGTTAGAAGGGATGCAGAAATGCATCTCTTCTTTCGTGATAGGATGCACAAAACGAATCTCTGCAGCGTGGAGCATCAGTCGCTCCGCAGCTTCTCCTCCGTATAACCTGTCTCCCACGATAGGTGCATTCAGTCCTTCCGGATGTGCGGCATGGACACGCAATTGGTGCGTACGACCGGTGTGAGGATAGAAATCCACCAATATACGGCCGTCTGAACGCTTTTCCCGAATCACATAACGGGTGATTGCCTCTTTTCCATGCTCCATGTTCACCATTTGTCGCGGCCGGTCATATGGATTTGGTAACAAGGGTAGGGAAATTAAGCCCTCACTATCCCCTATAACCGATAACCTTTCACCTTTACAAATCGCCTCATACCGCTTGAGTATATCACGGCGTTGGAAATAACTTTGCAAGATCTTATACACTTCCGGTGTTTTGGCAAGAACAAGGAGTCCTGATGTGTCTTGGTCAAGACGATGAACAGCTTTCGCTCCCAACAAACTTTCTACCGATGGTTCATCGCCCTTCCCGGGAACAGAAAGTAGCCCTGCAGGCTTATTGACAACCATAAGGTAGTCATCTTCACACAGAATATCAGGATTTTGAATGATAGCCTTTGGCCTTTCACCGATAACCGTTACCTCCGCCCCTTGCAGCATATGTCTCAGAATAGGTACGCATTTGCCCGAACAAGGAGCATAGAACACGCCTTCCCGCCGAATATCCGTTTTAGAAGGCGCCCCTATCCAGAACTCGGCTAATGCAATAGGCTCCAAACCATGTGAAAAAGCATATTGTAGCAATTTGGGGGCACAACATTCACCCGCTCCTGACGGAGGAAAACTTTCGCCTTTAGCCATTTGCCTTTCGCCTTTGTCAGAAAACCATTCATCCGGAGAGAGAATAGGCTTTTCTTCTTTGAAGATTTCAAGGAGGTTCTTGCTCTCTCCCTTGCCGTTTAGAAAATTGTATTGCGCAAACAGCAGACGTTGCAACCGTTGGGATTCCGCTTTGGAAGTTCCGACAGGTGGAGTAGGCATCTCATACACCGGTGGAACAAACCCCTCATGGTAATACGAGCCGTCCAACTTGGCAGAGAAGGCAGCTAAGTAACGATCACCTTTATACACAAGCACACCGAACATTTTACCATGACGGTGTAACTCGCTTTCCGGGTGCGCGCACATGTACGCGTGTACCTTATTAGATATGTCTGCAACGGCTGCGCGAAGGGCCTTTTCCATAATTCTGCCACAAAAGTACAACAATTTTTCGAAATATGCAAAATATTCTTGCATATTTGCAAAAAAAGTAGTAACTTTGCACCCGTTATGGCTACAGCGTTTGACAATGACAAATATATCCGTATTCAGTCGGAGCATATTCGCGAGCGTATCGCGCAGTTTGGTAATAAATTGTACTTGGAGTTAGGCGGCAAATTGTTTGACGATATGCATGCCAGTCGTGTGCTGCCGGGATTTATGCCCGATAGCAAGTTGCGTATGTTGACGCAGTTGCGCGACTCGCTGGAGATCGTCATCGTCATCTCTGCTGAAGATATCGAGCGCAACAAGGTGCGTCAGGATCTGGGTATTACATATGATGAGGACGTGCTGCGCTTGCGCGAAGAGTTTATAAACCGCGGATTTATGGTATCTTCGGTTGTAATAACACACTATGCCGGACAGCGTTCGGCCGATGCCTACCGCCAGCGTTTGGAGCGCAAAGGTATACGTGTATATTATCATTATATCATTGACGGCTATCCCCATAACGTGGATTTGATCTCCAGCGAGGAGGGCTTCGGACGCAATGATTATATTGAGACCACACAACCGCTGGTCATTGTGACAGCTCCGGGACCAGGTAGCGGTAAAATGGCGGTATGCCTCAGTCAGTTATACAATGAGCACGCACGCGGACACGAAGCGGGATATGCCAAGTTCGAGACCTTCCCGGTGTGGAACTTACCGCTCAAACACCCGCTCAATGTGGCGTACGAAGCGGCTACGGCGGACCTGCAGGATGTGAACATGATTGATCCGTTCCATTTGGAAGCATATGGCAAAACGGCGGTCAATTATAACCGCGATGTGGAGATTTATCCGGTGTTGGATGCGCTGTTTACTTCCATCTACGGCAAGAGCCCCTATAAATCGCCGACCGATATGGGCGTGAACATGGTGGGTTTCTGCATCAGTGATGATGATGCCGTACGTGAGGCCAGCAAGCAGGAGATCATACGCCGTTATTTCCAAGCCTTGTGCCATCTGGCCAACGGTAAGTGCAACGATGCGGAGATCAAGAAACTGGCCTTGTTACAGCAACAGGTGGGTATCAACACCGCCTATCGCCGTACGACTGTGGCGGCACGCGAACGTCGAGCCTTGACGGGCGCACTACACGACGGGGCTTTTGCTCACGCAGCGGCTATTGAACTGCCCGACGGACGAATCATCACGGCGGAAGCAGGACCCCTATTGGGATCATCGGCTGCTTTGTTGCTCAATGCCATGAAAGAGATGGCAGGCATCGATCATTCGGTACGCTTGATTCCGGAACAGATCATCAGCCCGATTCAGCAGACGAAGATCAGTTACCTCCACGGCCAAAACCCGCGTTTGCATACAGATGAGGTTCTCGTTGCACTTTCGGTTCTCTCGCTGCAAGACGAGAACTGCCGTCGCGCATTGGAGACCTTACCGCTTCTCAAAGGATGTCAGGCGCACTCAACCGTGATGCTCAAAGAGGTGGACTGGAGAACATTTAAGAAGTTAGGAATAGATTTGACAACCGACCCTGCAAAGAAATAATCGTAAAGAGGTAAGAGAACGCGGGTGAGAATCCCGGACTGACCGGCAACTGTGATGACCGAAGGGTCTAAGTCAGATCGCTTACACTTTGCGCTATTGAAGGTCCTCCTGGAATAGGACTAACAATGATAAGACGCTATTCTCTCATACTAATCTTGGCACTCTGTGCACACTCTGTTTTCGCGCAAAGCGAGGCAGAGCGCGATTCGTTGTTGCGCCAATTCGACATTGATGAAGTGGAGGTGACAGCACGTGCCTTAACCAAAGATGTCATTGTCCCACAGACGCTCAAAGGAGAAGAATTACAGCGGCTCAATGCTCTGTCTGTGGCAGACGCATTGCGTTATTTCTCCGGAGTGCAACTCAAAGATTATGGTGGAGTAGGTGGTATCAAAACCATTAATGTGCGCTCGATGGGCAGTCAACATACGGCGGTCTATTACAATGGTATTCAGTTAGGAAACGCCCAGAACGGCCAGGTCGATCTGGGACGCTATTCGCTGGATAACATGGAGGAGATTGCGCTCTTCAATGGACAGAAATCTGATATCTTCCAATCCGCACGAGAGTTTGGTTCGGCGGGTAATGTATACCTGACAACCCGCAAACCGTATTTTCGCCCGAACGAAAAAGTGCATATGCATGCACAGATGCGTTTCGGCTCATTCGCTTTGGCTAATCCGAATGTGGGATTCGATGTCAAACTGACAGAAAACATGTCACTTACCTTCGATGCCGAATATGTCTATTCCAATGGTAAATACCCCTTCCGCTACAAACGTGTGTTACCCAACGGTGAGACGGCCTATGATACCACAGCGGTGCGGCAAAACGGAGATATCAATGCGGTCCGTACTGAATTAGGACTTCACCACTACTACCGTACAACGGGTTTCTGGCGCGTGCACGCATATAACTACTATTCGGAGCGAGGTGTTCCCGGGGCAATTGTTAACAACGTGTGGCGAAACGGTGAACGCCTATGGGACCGGAACTCCTTCGTGCAAGGACAATGGCAGGACGAGTGGTTTGATCGCTGGAGTACACGTGTGCTGCTTAAATATGCCAATGATTATACCCATTACAAGAATTACGATGAGCGCTTGTTGCCTTCCGACAACGAGTATCTGCAGCAGGAACTGTATTTGTCTTTGGCCAACAAAGTGCAAATCTTCAACTGGTGGGACGTGTCTTTGGCGTATGATTATCAGTTCAATACACTTAAGAAAGATGAGTTGGTGACCGGTCTAACCGATGAGCGCTTCACACGACATAGTCATTGGTTGTCTGCTGCCACAGCCTTCAATATCAAGGAATATCTGCGCGTGCAAGCCAGTGTACTGATGACGGCAGTAGACGCCAATACACCTCGTGTAACACCCGGAATCTTTGCCTCCTTCAGACCCTATCCGAAAATTGATTTGAGTATCAATGCTTTCTATAAGCAGAGTTATCGCTATCCGACCTTTAATGATCTTTACTATACGGATATGGGAAATGCTTCCTTGCGACCTGAGTTAGCACGGCAACATTCGGTGGAATTGGCATACAGAAAGACTACCAAACAATTCGACATCGATGTGTCGGCTTCCTATTACTACAACCGCGTGACGGACAAGATCATTGCCTACCCGAAAGGACAGCAGTTCCGTTGGACGATGCTCAACTTAGGAACGGTGAAAATCAATGGAGTAGATGCAAAAGCCGATATGTCGTTCTTCCTTCCGATGCGTTTTGTACTGCGCACACGGTTGAACTATACCTATCAGACCGCCATCGATGTCACAAACCCCAACGACACCTATTATGGCCATCAGATTCCGTATATCCCGTGGCACAGCGGAAGCGCGGTGCTCAGCTTGGACTGGCAAAGCAAACGCGGGGATCACTATGGACTCAATTATTCCTTCATCTATGTCGGAGAACGCTATGGTCAGCAAGAGAACATCATCTATAACTACGTACAGCCTTGGTACACCCATGACCTCTCGCTCTATGGCGAATGGGGAATCAACAACTGGTGGCTGAAGGCCAATATCGAAATCAACAACCTGCTCGGACAGGACTATGAAGTAATCCAGAACTATCCGATGCCCAAACAAAACGTACGATGCACACTATCTATAAGATATTAGGAATATTTTTAATTTTTCATTTTTCATTTTTCATTTCGTCATGTCGCCATGACGATGTGATCTATCCGACCATCGGCACTCCGGTCACGGAAGAAGTGCGCGAGGGTGGGTTGTATGTGCTCTGCGAGGGAAACATGGGCTCCAACAAAGCCCGTTTGGATTATATCAATCTCGAGACCGGAACCTATTATAGCAATTGGTATGGATCGCAGAACCCTACGCAACTCAAGGAACTTGGCGATGTAGGCAATGATATCCAGGCGTATGGAGGACGGCTCTATGCGGTCATTAACTGCTCGCATAAGGTCGAAGTGATGGATCGTCAGGCACGACACATCGGTCAGGTGAACCTCCCCAACTGCCGTTATTTGGCGTTCCAAGGGGATAAGATGTACGTCAGTGCCTATGTGGGCAGTGTGGCTGATGCTGACCTGTTGGGCTCGGTGTATGAGGTGGATACGGCTACGTTGCAGATAACCCGTGAAGTCAAAGTGGGACATCAACCCGATGAACTGTGCATTATAGATGATAAACTATATGTTTGTAATTCAGGCGGATATGTGACCAACCGTTACGACTCGACACTCTCCGTCATTGATCTGGCTTCCTTTACCGAGATACAGCAAATACCCGTAGGCATCAATCCGACACGTCTTCGTGTGGATGATCAAAAGCATCTATGGGTCTGCTGCCAAGGGAACTATAACGAGATTAAGCCGCAAGTTGTGGTAGTTGCGAACAATGAGGTCATTCAACGGATCCCGATGCCTTGTTCCAACTTGTCAATTCAAGGTACAACGGTATATGTTGTTGACAACGAACAGAATACGCTGAATACCATTTCAACGATCGACTACCAAACAGCAGCGTTCGTATTTCAAAATTCCAATCAATTTGAGCACCTATACGGCTTGTTGACTACGCCAGATGCACTCTATCTGACGGACGCGAAGAACTATGTCTCTTCCGGTCTATTGTATTGTTTCGGGTACGATGGTCGTGAGCGTTGGAAAGCCAAGACGGGAGATATACCGGGCCATTTATGCCGTGTGACAGGCGCGTATAGTTTATACGGTGACACCATACCTGTCCCCGATAACCAATCACCGTTCATACACAAAGTGTATGACTACTTGCCTGGAATGGGGCAGTTTGTCAATGAGTTACCGAAATACGAAGAAGGAGATGATGCGGCATCGATGTGCCGTAAGTGTGAGCAAGCGCTTTGTCATAACGCCAAAGGAACAGTGAGCCTCGGAGGTTGGGGTGGGTATATCACCTTCAGTTTTGATCATACAGTATACAACGGAGAGGGCTGTGATATACAGATTCTGGGTAATGCCTTTTATATGTCAGGAAGCACGGAGTACGGCAGTTCCGAACCTGGTATTGTGTTGGTCAGCCGCGATGATAACCAAAACGGTGTTCCCGATGACACGTGGTATGAACTCAAAGGCTGCCTCTACGATGATCCCTTAACGCAGCATCGTGTTACAAAAACGTACACACGCACAGGAGACACCCTCCAAAACCCCTTCCACCAACACCCGTATTATCCGCAGTGGTTGACTGCGGATCAATATACGTTGACAGGAGCACTCCTTCCACCGCAGTCTGCTGTGATTGGAACACAGAACGTACAGCGCATTTTGGAGTATGGATACGTGGATAACAAACCCAACAGCGATATCGAGGGTACGTCTTTCGATATCTCGTGGGCCGTGGACGAAACTGGACAAGCCGTGGTGCTTGATTCGATTCATTTTATCCGTGTCTATAACGCGGTCGATGAGGTGCTTGACCAAACGGGTGAACTAAGCACGGAAATATGTGGAGCTATTGATTTACACATCAATAATTAACTTATTTATTAACAATTTAAAACAACAAACAAAATGAAAAAGAGTTTCTTTTTTGTAGCCGCATTGGCATTGACGTTTGCGGCTTGTCAACCCTCCTATGATGTAGAGGACAAGACAGTTGCTACTTTCGAAGAGGCTGCTATCAGTCCTGCAAAAGCTGAGAGTTATTTTGCTTTCACGACCGACACTACCGCTATGTTGAAGAGTGGTATGTACCAGGTACAGCAGACTGTAGCTTATGGTGGTACCTATGTTTCGGGCGCTGTAGTTACCAACATCACAGACACCGAGTTCAAGGACTACACAGATGCGTATAAATCCGCTGCAGGTGGTGCCTATGCAGGTAAGAACTATGTCGTTTGGTACGAAGATGGCTTTACGCCAAACACTATTAAACTGAACGCAGCTGCTGTTGTTCCGGGTATGTATGTTTGCAACAACGTGTATGCACTCAACTCGATGAAGAACGGTGATGATATTGCAGGTGATCCGTTTGGTGCGGAAGACTTTTTCCTGTTGACCATCGGAGGTTCGAAGGAAGGTAAAGCTGTCAACACGACGGTTGAGTTCTACCTCGGTCAAGGTACCAATTTCGTTACCGAATGGACCTATGTAGACCTCAGCAAATTGGGTGAAGTGGACGAGTTGACCTTCTCGTTGAGCGGTAGCCGTACAGGCGATTGGGGTCTGAATACTCCGGCTTACTTCTGTATCGACAACCTCGGTGCTAAAAAGTAATGAAAAGATCTTTGATCTTTATACTATGTTCTTTGCTTCTCGTGGGCTGCGCTCAGCAGTCCACGGAGCAGGGAACTGTGCCTGCCGGTAACCAATACGCGACGGGCTTTCAGATAACCGAAACGGATACCGGCACAGTAGTTGAGGTGTTCCAACCTTACAAAAAACTGTGCGTCGCAACACCTATGCAGCGTATCGGTACAATGAGTACCGTGCAGGTCGGTTTTCTCTATGCCTTGGATGCCTTGGATTGTCTGGTTGCCGTTTGCAATCCCGAACTGATCTACACACCGCTTCAAGGCAATGAGATTGACCTGGGCGATTCCATGAAACCCAGCGCAGAGCGGACACTGCAGGCAGGACTGGATATTCTGCTGGCGGTAAACTATGGTCAATATGACAATCTGGAGGCAGCCCGTCTGGAGAAACTCGGTGTTCCGGTCATCTATATCAACGAATGGCAGGAAGGTTCACCCTTGGCACGTGCCGAATGGATTCGTGTCTTAGGAGCCCTTACCGGACATCTCCATGAAGCCGATTCTGTTTTCCATGAGGTGGAGAATAAATATAACAGTCTGTCAGTAAAACGATCTGACAGAGAAACCGTCTCGATCATGTCCGGTAACAATTTCCGTGGTACCTGGTATGTTCCGGGCGCTAATAATTATCTGGCTTACTTGTTCAAGGATGCTGGCGCTGAATATCCGTTTTATGAAGATAGGAGTGCCACGTCCATACCGCTCACCATTGAGCAGACAATCCGTTATTTTGCCGATGCTGACGTATGGGTCGGAGCAGGAGGAGACAGCTTGGACGAATTGGCTCAAATGGACGAGAAACATACCTGGTTCAAGGCTTACCAAAAGGGTCGCGTCTATAATTGGCGCAAACAATGCTTGCCCGGTGGGGCGAATAATTTCTGGGAACGTGGGGTAGTGCACCCCGAAGAGATGCTGGAGGATCTGATTCATATTATGAATAACGATCCCGATAGCCTCTTACATTTCGCGGCTAAGCTGCAATAAACACTCCCGACACAAACAATCCGTATAATGCGTGCGCATATAGGCGCGCGCATTTTCTGTTAAGGAGATGCCTACGCACTGACACAACGCATCGTGCGTACAAACAAAGTGTGCCCCACAACGAGGGCACACTTTGTTCATCCTATCATTCTTTAATTCTTTCATTCTTTCATTCTTTCACTCCTTACTTCGTCAACTTAACGATGAGGGTGCTCAAACCGTCAACTTTTATGTCGCGCTTGTTCAAATCTACCGTCTCTCCGGTCATCGGATTGACACCGATAGCATTGTATTTGCTCAAGATCTCCGCATAGGTTGCTGTCGGGATAATACGCGGCTCATCGGCTGCGTTAGCAAACACAAACACAGCTCCGTCATCCGTGTAGCGGAAGAATGCGTAGGTGTTATTACGGCTCATGAAATGCATCGTACGACCGAAGTGCAGCAACTTCTCTTCTTTGCGCCATTGGAACAAACGACTTTGGAAATCAAACATATCCTGCATCTCCGGAGTAACTTGATCTCCTTGCGGCAGCGGTGCACGCAGGTACGAGTGATTGCTTGGATCTTCACCTTTGGAAGTCATCGCGTACTCATCTCCGTACAGCACTTGCGGAATACCACGCATCGTAGCCAGCAGTACATACGCCAACTTAACTCGGCGCGGATCTTTGTCTTTCACTACATCCGTGATACGGGCCATATCATGATTGCCGAGGAACGTAAGCAGCAGGTTCACATCTGCGTACATATAATCCATCGTCATTGCATCATACACACGGGTCAAACCGTTGCCCCAACCTTGACCGTCATTCTCCAATGCCTGGCGAATAGCCTCCTCAACCGGGAAGTCCATTACGGTAGGCAGGTTAGAATCAAATCCGTCAAAATTAGCGGCTCCGCTTTGCCAATAAGCCACAGCAGGAGCAGGTCTCGTCCAGCACTCACCTACAATATTAATATGCGGATACTCATTGCGAATAGCAGCAAGCCATTTACTTCCCGGTATCTTCTCGATATACGGATACGTATCTACACGCAAACCGTCCAAGTCTGCATACTCAATCCACCAGATAGCCCACAGCTGGAAATACTTCAACAAATCGGGGTTCTCCAGGTTCATGTCAGGCATCGGATGATCGAACCAACCGCGGTTGGAAAGGAGACGATCGTACTCCGAAGCGTTGATGTCATAATTGGCGGTAAACACATTGTTCGTGTTCGTGAACTCGTCGAACTGGTTAATCCAATCGTGATAGGGGAGGTCAGCCATCCACCAGTGTGCAGCGCCGCAGTGGTTAGGCACCATATCCATCAAAATCTTCAAACCTTTCGCGTGAGCTTGTTGTACCATCTGCTGATACAACTCATTGCTTCCGTAGCGGGGGTCAATATGGTAGTAGTCCGAGCATGCATAGCCGTGATAACTCCATGCCGCTTCGTCGTCACCTAACATAGGAGTCGGCCAGATAGCGGTACAACCCAACTTGGCAATATGATCAAACGAATTGATAATACCTTGAATATCACCGCCCCAACGTCCGTTGACATTGTTCTTGTCGGCTTTCTCTTTGGTGTTGGCTGTGCTGTTGTTCGAAGGGTCTCCGTCCACAAACCGGTCAGACATGATCAGGTATACCACATCCGCAGCAGTGAAACTCTGGCGCTCTCGGCTACCGTCACGACGCTCATTGATCACATAATCGTAACTCGCTTTCTTGTTACCTTTCTTAAGCGTGATTCGATACGTACCGGCCGCATTCACTTTCATGTCCACAAACAGGTAGTTCGGGCTCTCCGCATTGTGTTGGGTCGTAGGCACCAAACCATAACATGTACCGCGCATCAATTTGCCGTTTACCACTTGCTGTACGCTTACTTGCGCGTCTTTCAAATCCGAACCATGAAACATCAGTGTCAGCGGAGTCTCCATGTTCGTCCACCAGCACAATGGCTCAACTTGTTGAATCTTCGGGGCTGCAAATGCCAACTCACTCATCAGCAACGCAGCGACAATTACCATTTTGTTTTTCATACTATATTTCGTTAATTAATATCTTGTCAAAGCTTTGATGCGTTTTCTTCATCTGCAAATACCGCTTCCAGAATGCCCGCATCTCTTTGGTCGGGGTCTGCAAAAACTGCTCCGTTCCCTGTGCATCCACACGGTCAATCACCATACCCACATTCATCTTATGGGTATCCAACGCAGGCTGGAACGTGCGCTCTTCTTTTCCCTCTACATACACCTCTCGCAATATACCGGTCTCCACCATTCGGCTCAACAACTGATTAACCAATCGGATCGGTAAATGGTCGCGAATAGCCAATTCATGTGCTGTATAGGGTTCTTCGTCTGCCTCAAAGCGCTTCACAATAAGCGATAACAAATAGAGCATAATGAAGTCTTTGTATCGCCGGGACATGAAATTCAGGTCATGTTCGTACTCAAACTCTTCGTTGTTTTGGATGGCGTACGACATCTCTGCTCCAATCAAAATAAGCAGACTCGTGTACTGGAGCCATGTCATCAATATCGGCAGAGATGCAAACGCACCATACACGATGCTTGTGCGGCTCAGTAAAGCAATCAAATACACGGATAACATCTGCATCAACTGATACAACGTACCCATGATCACACCCGGTATCAGCGCACTCATGAAGCGCACTTTGGTGTTGGGAATCGCCATGTACATCCATGTGAACAATATCCACACAACGATGAACTGCAAAAACTTGGCACCGTCCGTTTGGAAATATTCAATGATGGCTTTGGTGTGTACCGTGCTCTCAACCGAGGCATGCACCAGAATATTAATACCCGCACTGCAGACAATCAGTACAGGAATCAGCACTACGATCGCAATATAAGTAGTTGCCTGACGCAGTATAGAACGCGAGTTCTTTACATTCCATATGCGGTTGAACGCAATCTCCACAGAACGGAAGAACGAATAAACGGCCCACAATAGAATGATCAAACCGATTCCGATAAACACACCGTCGTGTGCCGTGTCCAGATACCGTTCCACCATCTGCATGATTGTCGGAACCATGTTCGTCTCGCCCAGAAACGAATTGTTCAATTGCTGGTTGATGACATCGGACATACCAAATCCTTTAGCGATTGCCAAAATCATTGCCAGAATAGGAACAATGGCAAAAATAAGAGAGTAGGTGATACTCTTTGCCGTGTCATTGAGATTCTTGCTGGTGAAACCTCGTGCTACGATGACGATCGTACGGATAATCGCATAGCCGAGGCGTTGAAAGAAACCGTCGAACTCTGTCGCCGTTACACGCCACATGTCGTAGCGGATAAACTTAATAATATCGGAAAATTTGATTTTCTTCATGGTCTCTGTTTCTTTGTCAGACATAAGACTCCCCCGAAGGGGAAGTAGGTCTGTAAGCCGGGTTCTGTACTGCCGAAGCAGCGTCTATCATTAATCTCGAGTCGTATGTTACCATACGCTTCTCTCGCTTCCTACCCTCCGACTAACGCGAGCAGCGCTCAGACATCGGTTTACTTGGAATTGCAGCCCACAGTGTGCTCGTTTCACCCTCGCGTAGCTCTTTCCCATCTGGGGTCCCCGAGGATTTTAATCCTTGGGGAGAGCGTAGCATAGAACGTAGGCGTCAGTGAGCGATGTAATCGCGAATCACGCGAAGTTCTAATGCAAGCGATCTCGTCTCTGTAGCAGGGACCAAACATTACTGCCTGACGGCCGTTAACCGCTGTGGTGCTCTGTGCTGCCCGGACTTTCCTCTGACAATGAGATTAAGAGGCGAACCCCTTTCTTTCCCTTGTCAGCGATAGACCGACCTACTTGAGCGGTGTACGGGAATCGAACCCGCCTCCTCGGCTTGGGAAGCCGATGCACTACCGATGTGCTAACACCGCATTTTCAAAAATCGGGTGCAAAGATACTGCTTTTTTTTGATATACGCAAGTGCGTGCGCGTTTTTCCTTAATTTTTTTATTCCTCCTTATTCGCCTTTTTCTATTTTTATAGAAAATAATTTGCATATTCAAAAAAAAAGTTGTAACTTTGCAGCCAAATTGGCGCAAAGCCGGTAAGATTAGCAATAATATAAAAATTTCTATACAAAATGAACTTATCAGAGATTACTGAAAAGATCTACGCAGAGGGCGTAGAGAAAGGCAACGCTGAAGCGCAACAAATCGTTGAGAAAGCGAACGCTAAGGCGGCTGAAATTGTGGCAGAGGCAGAGAAGAAGGCTGCCGCTATCGTGGCAGACGCTGAGTCGAAATCAGCGGATTTGGACAAGAAGACACGCGCAGAACTCAAACTCTACGCAGAGCAGAGCGTGAACGCTGTGAAGACCGAGATTGTGAACCTGCTCGCAGACAAGATCGCTGCAGATAGCGTCAAGGCTGCTACGGCAGATGCGAAGTTTATGCAGGGACTCATCGCCAAATTGGCAGAGCAGATGGCCAAGGACGGTGACGTGCTGATTGAGACCAAGGATGCAGAGGCACTGAAGAAGTACTTTACGGCCAATGCCAAGGGATTGCTCGAAAAAGGTGTGAAGATCAGCGAAGTAAAAGGTATCAAGACCGACTTCACCATTCAGCCGGCTAAGGGAGGCTACAAACTTGCCTTTGGTGACGCTGAGTTCATCGCATACTTCAAAGAAATGCTTCGTCCGCAATTAGTTGAGGAGTTATTCTGATATGACTTACGAGTATTTATTAGCAGGACTTCCGGAACTCAAAGCCGGTTCTGATGCTCCGATTAGCCTTGAGCAACTGAACGAGTTGCTCGACGAGCAGTTGTGTGCATCGGACAAGAAACTGCTGGATCTGCTCCGTGCTCCGATTTATGAAACAACACTCGCCGAAGGACTGAAAGCGAAAAGCAGCTTTATTCGTGCGTGGTTTGGCTTCAATCAGGACATGAACAACGTTCTCGTAGCGCAAATCTGCCGCAAGCATGGCTTTGACGTGAAGCAGCAGATTGTAGGCGAGGGGGAAGTGGCTGAGCAGCTACGCACGCATACCGGCCAGAAAGATTTCGGACTGAATGAACTGCCCGGTGACTATCAGGCTATTCTGGCCTTGGCTCAAATAGAGGACCTCATGGCGCGCGAGAAAGCCATGGACGCCATCCGCTTTGAGTGGCTGCAGGAACGTACCGAGTTTGACTTCTTCTCTTCCGAGATGGTCTTTACGTACTACCTGGAAGCAGTCATGCTGCATCGCTGGTCCATTCTCACTGTAGAAGAGGGCGAAAAAATCTTCCGCAAACTGGTTGCGGATATGAAGCAGGGTATCAAGCTTGATGCTTAGCGAGATATTCATTATTCATTGTTAATTATTCATTTAACTATATGACACAAGGAAAAGTAAAAGGTATCATCGCGAACCTCGTGACAGTGGCCGTCGATGGACCTGTAGCTCAAAATGAAATTTGCTACATTTATGTTGGTGAGACCAAGCTGATGGCGGAGGTCATCAAGGTCATCGGTGCCAACGTGTATGCGCAGGTGTTCGAGTCCACACGTGGCCTCAAAGTGGGCAACAAAGTGGAGTTCACCGGACACATGTTGGAGGTAACACTCGGACCTGGTCTGCTCAGCCGTAACTACGACGGCCTGCAGAACGACCTCGACAAACTGACGGGTGTGTTCCTCAAGCGCGGTGAGTATAACTTCCCGCTTGACACAGAGAAAAAATGGGCCTTCACGCCGATTGCTAAAGTGGGAGACAAAGTAGAAGCTGCAGCATGGCTCGGCGAAGTGGATGAGAACCATCAGCCGCATAAGATCATGGTGCCCTTTGTCTTCGAAGGAACTTACACCGTGAAATCGATCGCCAAAGCTGGTGAGTACACAATCAACGATACGATGGCTGTGTTGACCGACGAAGAAGGCAATGACCACAATGTGACCATGGTACAGAAATGGCCGGTGAAGAAAGCCATCCTCGCTTACCGCGAGAAACCGCGGCCATTCAAACTCCTCGAGACAGGTGTGCGTACCATCGACACCGCCAACCCGCTCTGCGAGGGTGGTACTGGCTTCATCCCGGGTCCGTTCGGTACCGGTAAGACTGTGCTGCAACACGCAATCTCCAAACAAGCGGAGGCAGACATCGTGATCATCGCTGCCTGCGGTGAGCGTGCAAACGAGGTGGTGGAGACGTTTACGGAGTTCCCGGAACTCGATGACCCGCACACGGGACGTAAGCTCATGGAGCGTACCATCATCATCGCCAACACCTCGAACATGCCGGTGGCAAGCCGTGAGGCGTCTGTTTACACGTCCATGACGATCGCCGAGTACTACCGGTCGATGGGTCTGCGTGTTCTCCTCATGGCCGACTCCACCTCCCGTTGGGCACAGGCACTACGTGAGATGTCGAACCGTCTGGAGGAGCTGCCTGGACAGGACGCTTTCCCGATGGACCTCTCCGCCATCATCGGTGCATTCTACGCACGTGCAGGATACGTGTACCTCAATAATGGAGCAACCGGTTCTGTTACCTTCCTTGGAACCGTTTCGCCTGCCGGTGGTAACCTCAAAGAGCCGGTTACCGAAGGTACAAAGAAAGTTGCACGTTGTTTCTACGCCCTTGAGCAGGCACGTGCGGACCGTAAACGTTACCCGGCTGTCAACCCGATTGACTCCTATTCGAAATATGTGGAATATCCTGAATTTGAGGAGTATATCTCTGGTTTGATCGACAAAGAGTGGCTGCCGATGGTCAACGACATGAAGACCTATCTGCAGCGCGGTAAGGAGATCCAGGAACAGATCAACATCCTTGGTGACGACGGCGTTCCGGTGGATTATCATGAGGCGTTCTGGAAATCCGAAGTCATTGACTTTGTCATCCTCCAGCAAGATGCCTTCGATAAGATCGATGCCGTTTGTCCGCTGGAGCGTCAGCAGTACATGCTGCGCATGGTAATGGATATCTGCAACCATGACTACGACTTCGATAACTTCCTCGATGTCATCGATTACTTCAAGCGTGTCATCAACCTCTGCAAGCAGATGAACTACTGCGAGTTCCACAGCAAAGAGTTCGAAGACTACCGCAAGAAACTCGATGCCCTTATTGCGGAGAAGCAGATTGCTGCGTAAATCGTAACTAATGACAATCGTAAATAAATCGTACATCGTAAATCGTTAAATCGTAAATTATTATGGCAAAGGCTTTTCAAAAAATATATACGCAGATTACTGCAATCACGAAAGCGACTTGTTCGCTTAAGGCCGAAGGAGTAGGTAACGACGAGCTCGCAACCGTAAACGGCAAACTTGCACAGGTCGTTAAGATCATCGGTGACGAGGTGACACTGCAGGTGTTCCAAGGAACCGAAGGTATTCCGACCAACGCCGAAGTGGTGTTCCTCGGTAAATCTCCTTCACTCAAGGTGTCAGACCAACTCGCCGGTCGTTTCTTCAACGCGTACGGTGACCCGATCGATGGCGGACCTGCTATCGAAGGCAAGGAAGTAGAGATTGGTGGTCCTTCGGTGAACCCCGTTCGTCGTAAACAACCGTCGGAGCTCATCGCTACCGGTATCGCCGGTATCGACTTGAACAACACATTGGTATCTGGTCAGAAGATCCCGTTCTTCGCCGATCCGGATCAACCGTACAACCAAGTCATGGCGAATGTTGCCCTGCGTGCCGAGGCAGATAAGATCATCCTCGGTGGTATGGGGCTGACCAACGATGACTACCTCTATTTCAAGAACGTCTTCACCAACGCCGGTGTGCTTGACCACATCATCTCCTTCGTTAACACGACCGAGAACCCGCCTGTAGAGCGACTCCTGATCCCGGATATGGCGCTGACAGCCGCTGAGTATTTCGCAGTGGAGAAACACGAGAAAGTGCTCGTCCTCTTGACCGATATGACGCTGTACGCCGACGCACTCGCGATCGTATCGAACCGTATGGACCAGATTCCGTCGAAAGATTCCATGCCGGGTTCGCTCTATTCGGACCTCGCTAAGATCTACGAGAAAGCCGTTCAGTTCCCTGAGCAAGCGGGAGGCGGTTCGATCACCATCATCGCCGTTACAACCCTGTCCGGAGGTGACATCACACACGCAATTCCGGATAACACCGGTTACATCACAGAGGGTCAGCTCTATCTGCGCCGTGACTCCGAAATTGGTAAGGTGATCGTCGATCCGTTCCGTTCCTTGTCTCGTCTGAAACAATTGGTAGCCGGCAAGAAGACCCGCGAAGATCATCCGCAGGTAATGAACGCCGCTGTTCGTCTATACGCCGATGCCGCAAACGCCAAGACCAAGAAAGAGAACGGTTTCGATCTGACCGACTACGATTTGCGTTGTCTCGATTTCGCACGCGACTACAGCCGCGAGATCTTGGCTATTGACGTGAACATCAACACCGTTCAGATGCTCGACATCGCTTGGCAACTCTTCGGTAAATACTTCAAACCGGAAGAGGTAAACATCAAAGCAGCATTAGTAGATAAATATTGGCCAAAAGCATAAGTTATGGCTATAACGTATCAATTTAATAAAACATCGTTGCAGAGTCTGGAGAAGGACTTGAAAATGCGGCAACGAACGCTTCCTACGCTGCAAAGCAAGGAAACGGCACTTCGTCTCGAGGTGAAGAAAGCCAAGAAAGAGATGGAGGAGCTGGACGAGGAAGTGAACCGCCGCATCAAGGACTATGATCAGATGATTGCACTTTGGGGCGAGTTCGACACCTCCCTCATCCACGTGGACGATGTGCGCATGTCGATCAAAAAGATCGCAGGCGTACGCGTACCCGTGTTGGACGAGGTCGTCTATTCCACCAAAGAGTTCTCATTATTCTCCAGCCCGAAATGGTTTGCTGATGGCTTTGAGCAACTCAAGGCGATCGCCGATGTAGGTATCCGCCAGGAGTTTGTACGCCGCAAAGTGGAACTGCTCGAGTATGCGCGAAAGAAAACAACGCAGAAAGTGAACCTCTTTGAGAAGGTACAAATACCTGGTTACCAAGATGCTATCCGTAAAATCAAACGGTTTATGGAAGATGAGGAGAACCTAAGCAAATCGAGTCAGAAGATTGTTAAATCCAAACGCGAGAAAGAAGCGCGGGAGGCTGAAGAAAGAGGAAAGGAGGCTGTCGCATGATTACACAAATGAAGAAATACACCTTCTTGGTGTTCCATCGTGACTACGAACCTTTCTTGCAGCAACTCCGCGACCTTGGCGTAGTACATATCACGCAGAAAGCAGCGGGACTCATCGAAGACAATGAGGCACTGCAGGCTGCCCTCCAACACGAGGATGCGTTGCGCAAACTCATAGCCCAAGGTGCGCCTGATCAACTGATCGCAGAGCGCAACGAGGTGAACGAGCGTATCGCTGCTGCCAAAGAATCGGCGCAGCAAGCCGCCATCTGGGGCGACTTCGATGCCGCACGTGTTCAGACACTCAAGGACGCCGGTTACACCTTGCGTTTCTTCGAGTGTTCGAGCAAGGCATTCCTGGCAGAGTGGGGTATCAAGGTCAGCGAAATAGGCGGTAAGATCTATTTCGTGCAAGTGGGAGAAGGTCCTGATCTGAGCGAGACTCCTGCTTCCGAAATACCTGCTCCCGAGAAATCCGCAGCAGAATGGTTGCAGGAAGTAGAGAACCTCAAAGGCCTGTTGGCTGCCGCTAACGCACGCATCGAAGCATGGCAATTGGCCAACTTGGACGACATCAAAGCACAACTCAAAGAGGCTCGTCAAAACATTGACTGGCAGCGTGTTACGCTTTCGACCGATAAACTCGCAGAAGGTGCACTCTGCCTCTTCGAAGGCTTCTGTCCGATTGACAAAGAGCCCGAACTGAACGCGATGCTTGCTGCCGCAGAGGTTTATTATGAAGAGACCGATCCTGCTAAGGAAGATGCTACGCCGATCAAGTTGCGCAACAACTGGTTTACGAAACTCTTTGAACCACTGACCGGCATGTATGGTTGGCCGAACTATAATGAGTTTGACCCCACACCTATATTGGCTCCGTTCTACCTGCTGTTCTTCTCGCTCTGCGTAGGAGATGCGGGTTACGGATTGGCGCTTATTCTGGTAGGATGGCTCATCGCCAAAGAAAAACTGCGTATCGAGATGTTCGAGGGCTTAGGTCCGATCATCGCCGTGCTCGGTGTCGGCACAACAATTGTCGGCTACCTGTCCGGCACGTTCTTCGGTATCGATATCTACGCTGCCGATTGGATTCCTGCATGTGCGAAAGCGCCGATGTTCAAGGCTTGGCTTGGAGATGGAACCGGTAACTGGATGGGGTATGACATTATGATGGTACTGGCCCTGATCATCGGTGTGTTCCATATCTGCTTGGCGATGACCGTCAAAGCGATTTGCTACACCAAGCAGAACGGTTTCCATGCTACGGCTTCGACCTGGGGCTGGTTACTGCTCATCGTGGGTGGTATCGCAACCGCTATCTTGGCTTCAACCTCCGTACTGGGTCCGCAAACGACACAGACTATCTTGATCGTTATCGCGGCGATCTCGGCGCTGGGGATCTTTATCTTCAACACGCCTGGACGCAATCCGTTGATTAACGTGGGTGCAGGTTTGTGGGATACCTACCAGATGGCCACCGGAATCTTGGGTGACGTGCTGTCTTACTTGCGTCTTTATGCTTTGGGTATGGCCGGAGCGATGTTAGGCGCAGCGTTCAATGAGTTAGGTATGACCGTGTTAGGCGAGAACCCGAACGTAGGAACGGCTATCGGTTTCGCACTGATCGTCACTTTCGGACACGTACTGAACCTGCTCATGGCATGTCTCGGTGCGTTCGTTCACCCGCTGCGTCTGACCTTCGTGGAGTACTTCAAGAACGTAGGTTATGAAGGTTCAGGAAAGAAATATAATCCTTTTAAAAAATAATTAATCACAAATAAATTTTTATCACTATGTTAGTAGAAACAATGTTAGGTTACCTCGGTCTGGGCTTGTTGCTCGGTCTTGCAGGTGTAGGCTCGGCCTACGGAACCACGATTGCTGCCAATTCGGCAGAAGGTGCACTCAAAAAGAACAAAGAGAAATCGAGCCAGTACATGATTTTGGCTTCCATGCCTGCTACGCAGGGTCTTTACGGCTTCGTAGCTTTCTTCATGCTGCGCAGCAAACTGATTGCTGAGACAGGTGAGGGTGGTCTGTTGCTGTTCGGTCTTGGTGTAGGTGCCGGTTTGGTATTCCTTCTCTCTGCTATCCGTCAGGGAATGGTTTGCGCCAACGGTATTGCAAACATCGGCGCTGGTCACGATGTATTGGCTAACACCATGATCTATGCGGCTCTTCCGGAGTTCTATGCAATCTTGGCGTTGATCGGATCGTTGATGCTGTAATTTATGGCGAAAGCATTCGTCTTCCCGGGGCAGGGTAGCCAGTTCCCGGGTATGTGCAAAGATCTCTATGATGCACATGCTGAAGCACGAGAGATGTTCCGGCAGGCTGATAGCCTGCTGGGCTTCTCTTTGAGCAGTGTCATGTTCGAGGGAACGGCAGACGACCTCAAGCAGACCAAGGTGACGCAACCTGCTGTCTTCCTGCACTCTGTGGTAGCGCAGCGTCTCATGACCATTGAGACGCCCGACATGGTAGCCGGACACAGCCTTGGTGAATTCAGCGCACTCGTAGCATGTGGCGCTTTGCGTTTTGAGGACGCCTTATTATTAGTGTCCGCGCGCGCACAAGCGATGCAGGCTGCCTGTGAAGCCAACCCCGGCACAATGGCCGCTGTCCTCGGTCTGCCTGACGAACAAGTCGATGAGATCTGCAAGAATCACAAGGATGGGGTAGTGGTAGCCGCTAACTTCAACTGCCCGGGTCAGATCGTGATCTCCGGGGAAGAAGAAGCCATCGATGCCATCTGTCCGGTCATGAAAGAAGCTGGTGCACGACGCGCCCTTCGTCTCCCCGTCGGAGGCGCTTTCCACTCGCCGCTCATGGCTCCCGCAGCAGAGGCGTTGGCAGAGGCTATCAACAAAACGGAATTCAGAAAACCCTTCTGTCCGATCTATCAGAACGTGACCGCAAAAGCAGAAACAGAACCGGAAATTATCCGCGAAAACCTCTTGAAACAACTTACAGCGCCCGTTCGCTGGACGCAGTCCGTGCAAAACATGATTGCCGACGGCGCAAACGAGTTCTATGAATTTGGACCGGGAGATGTGTTAAAAGGTATGATTCGTAAAATAAATCCTGACGTACAAGTAGGATAAAAAGCATTTGTTACTATGTTAAAGACAATAGGTGTACTTACTTCCGGAGGAGATGCTCCGGGAATGAACGCTGCCGTACGTGCCGTTGTGCGCGCGGCTATCAGCCAAGGATTGGAAGTGAAAGCGATCTATCGTGGCTACAAAGGTCTGATAGATGGTGAAGTAAAGACCTTCACTACGCAAGATGTTTCAGGAATTATCCAGCGCGGCGGAACGATCATCAAGTCCGCTCGTTGTATGGAGTTCGAGACTCCGGAAGGACGTAAACAGGCTTATGACACCTTACTGCGTGAACATATTGATGCACTGGTGGTGATTGGCGGTGATGGTACGTTCACAGGCGGCCGCCTCTTTGCGCAAGAGTACGATGTGCCGGTTATTGGTATTCCGGGTACTATTGACAATGACCTTTGGGGCACTGATGCTACCATCGGTTATGACACCGCGCTCAACACCATTATGGAGTGCATTGATAAACTGCGAGATACAGCTACCTCGCACGAACGCGTATTCCTGGTGGAAGTTATGGGACGCTATGCGGGATTCCTGACGCTCAATGCTGCTATAGCAGGCGGTTGTGAAGCCGCTATTATTCCGGAGCGTAAACCTATCGTTGAGCAGATAGAAGAAGCGATCGGTAGCGGCAGACGTAAATCGAAAAACTCGTCTATCGTGCTCGTTCAGGAGCATGCAATCGAAGGAGGAGCGGCGACGGTGGCGCAGATGATTGAGAAAGTACACCCTGAGTACTCGACTCGTGTCACTGTGCTTGGCCACTTGCAGCGCGGCGGTAGTCCTACCGCCAACGACCGGATCTTGGCTTCTCGCATGGGCGTAGCAGCTGTACAGGCGCTCATTGACGGGCAAAGAAACGTCATGGTTGGTATTCAGAACGATGATATCGTGTTAGTTCCGCTCAGCAAAGCCATCCACCAGAAGAAAGATATCAAGGAAGACTCCTGGCAGGCGATGATGGTTCTGAGTATCTGAAAACAAGGGTGGGGCATTGCCTCACCTTTTTTCATCGAAAAATCCACTTTTATTTGCACATGTCAATTTTTTGTTGTACCTTTGCGGCGGACATTACAAACACTCACTATGAAACATCTATTTATTTGCTTATTAGCAGCGACTTTCGCCCTCTCTGCCTCGGCACAACAGCAAGTTCGCAAGGACGTCCTTGTAAAAAAAGCCGGTACACTCGCAACTATTATTCCCCCGGATGAACTATGCCAAATAACACATCTGCGTGTTGTCGGGAAAATCAATGGCGATGACATCAGATGGATTCGAAAAATGGCAGGAGCAACCGATAATAGTGATTCCATCGACTATAAATGGGGCCAATTAGTAGATTTGGATTTGAACGAAGTAGAGATTGTTAAGGGGAAAGCAACTTATCTTGATGCGCGATCTACCGAAAAATGGCGTCATAGTACTACGTATTCCACCAAATCTGGCAAATACAAGTCAAGTAGTTCCTTCTCCGACTCCTATGATTTGAGCAAGCCGCTTACTCCGGAGCAGTGGAAAGAGTTCCGTTCTACGATCGGAACCAAACAAGTCGGTAGATTCTATACAATAGATGATCAAGGATATGTTACTGCACATTATACCACAGAGAACAATATTCTCGGTTTTTACATGTTTGACGGCTGTGTTTCGCTGCAACGACTCATATTGCCTTCTGGTACCCAACTGATCCGAACAAGAGCCATCTCCAACTGCCATGCTTTGCAGAAAATCGCTATCCCGGCTCAGTGCGGAGGTGTCCAGGAATACGGCATAACAGACTGTCATTCACTCGAATTAGTACTCTTCTTAAACCCCAAAACGCGTTACAAACCCCGTAATTTCTACAATTGCTCACCCAACATCCAAATCCAACGCAAGTAGCGCTAATAATACGTCCCCTTTAAGGAGCGTTAGCTCCGTTACATCGTGCATTTTGGCGACATTCTTGTCGCCATTAGTTGCTTTGTTAGCTCGCGGTGTAGGCGGTGATCACTTATCGCGCTTCGCCGGCACTCACTCCACATTCGTGCCATATTCGACCTTCGCGTCTTCGCCCGCCCGCTCGGTCTCAATGCGGGTGTAGCCCATGCGGAGTGTAGCATTGGCTTGTACCTCCGGTGGTGATTTCTGGCGATATTTTGCTTTTAGGGGGAGGGCTTGTGAATTTTTATTCCCGCTGGTTTAGTGCTCTGCGATGTCCCGCAGAGTAGAGTCCTGTGCTCGCTCTTTTGGAGCGCGCGTTTCCCTTATTCTTCGTTCTTTTCACGCAATTGTATGCGGGCTTTGTCTGTTGTCATCGGATACCATCCGATATTTTTCATCGAAAAATCCACTTTTATTTGCATATCTCATTTTTTTGTTGTACCTTTGCACTCGCAAACTCACGCTGGGCTGTCTGCGTGACATTACAGGGTGAGGGAGCAGACATAGTTAATGGCGTTTACTAACGCTTGTTTTTGACCTTCTGAAACTTAGGAACTTTCAAAAAAGGTAACTCGAAAACAAGTAGAAGTAGATGCTCATGGGTGTATTATACACTCACGTGTACTATAATTTTGTACACGTGCGTACACGTATATACACAGCGTGGGTTTCTGCATTGCTTATTCGGTTACTATGGTTTCCTAAGACCTCAGAAGGCGGATAAGCAACAAAAGGAATCCGCGTTTTTGTTATATAACCCATGCAAGATATGAACAAATTATTGTCTGTAGTCATCCCGATGTACAATGTAGAAAAGTACATTGCGCGATGTTTAGATTCGTTGCTTGTTCCTCAGCAACAATTGGAAAAGTTGGATATCGTCATCGTAAATGATGGCACACCCGACAATTCTGCTGTAATAGCAAAAGAGTACGAAAAGAAGTACCCAAAAGTATTCCGTGTCGTTGACCAAGAAAACCGTGGTCACGGAGGAGCCTGGAATCATGGTACAGAATTGGCTATCGGCAAATACCTCTTCTACCTTGACTCCGACGATTGGGTAGATACGAACCAGTTTAGTCAATTAATAACGAAGTTAGAATCTATCGATACGGATTTGGTATTCATTAATAGTCAAACGTATTACGCTGAAACAGACTCATATTCCAAATCGGACATTATCAATCTTACTCCAAATAAGGTGTATGATTTGAATACTTTCGACTGGCTACACACTCCGCAAATAGGCAATGCTACATATATTACACATTGCATCTACAAAACTCAGATGCTCAAGCCTCATTTGCCTATTTTCTTGGAGAAAGTTCGCTATGATGATATTATCTTAGAGGGATTACCGATAGTTCTTGCTGAATCGTTTGTGTACTACGACTTGCGCGTTTATAACTATTACAAAGGGAGAGCCGGTCAAAGTTACGATCCGGCTGTGCGTGCAAAACACTATGACGATGTCACAACAGTAGTTATGTCAACGATTCACTTCCTGCAAAACAACACTCCGCAAAAACCATCTAAACGTAGAGAATTTGGCATTGCTTTGTATGAGAGTTTTGTGCGCTATCACTACTTTGAGATCTCACGCGAGCCCAAAGCCTATGCAAAGTCTCACTTGCCATTATGGGATGCTTATGTTCGTGAGAATCACTATTCAGTAAAACCGGATATCGTTATGCGGCATTATCGAGTTTTACCATTCGAACTATATTGGCCATGGTTCAAAGTGTATCGTTTCTATACGCGCGCAAAAGGTTGGATTAAAAGAAAATTGAAGTAATATGGATGTGATCATTGGCGCTGGAGTATCCGGCTTGACATACGCGAATTTCACAAAGAACGACTACTTGGTTCTTGAGCAGGATGATCATACTGGAGGCTTGTGTAATACTATCTTCCAAGATGGTTTTGTTTGGGATTATTCCGGACATTTCTTCCATTTTCAAGACCCGCATATCGCGCAATTCATCAGCGAACGGATAGATCAATCTAAATTAATTAAGGTTGACAAACACACGCAGATACGATACAAGAATCGTTTAATCGACTTCCCGTTTCAGAAGAATATACACCAACTTTCTCAACAAGAGTTTATCGATTGTCTTTGTGATTTGTTCGAGAAGGATGAGAAACAGCAGCCTACCTTCAAGGGAATGCTTTATGCTAAGTTCGGCAAATCTATTGCAGAAAAGTTCCTTATTCCGTATAATTCAAAACTTTACGCTACTGACTTGGACAACTTGGATGCTGACGCTATGGGGCGTTTTTTTCCGTACGCAGATAAGGAAGAAATCATTCGAAACTTCCGGCAATCCAAGAATGAGTCCTACAATGGTTCTTTCCTGTATCACAAAGGCGGAGCGATAGAGTATGTACACGCGTTAGAAAGAGATTTGGACGCAAGTAAGATTGCGCTCAACGAGCGAGTTGTATCAATCGACACCAAGAATCATATTGTTGAGACCAATAAGAGAACGATCCAATATGACCATCTTATCTCTACAATTCCTTTCACGCGCTTGTTGAAACTATGCCAACTCCCTTATAATCAAAAGGTCCTAACAAGTAATAAAGTACTGGTATTTAACCTTGGCTTCGACGGGAGAGGCTTAGATACCAAGAATCATTGGATTTATTTCCCGGAAAAGAAGTATTGTTTTTATCGTGTCGGCTTCTATAACAATATTATTCCGGCAGATAGAATGTCGCTATATGTAGAAATCGGCTTCAATTCTAATGCTGCAATTGACATAGACAAAATGCTTGCTCGCACATTGGAGGATTTACGAAAGGCACATATTGTCAATAATGAGCATTTGATTTCATGGCATTCGGTTGTTATGAATCCCGCGTACGTGCATATCAATAAGCAGGGAATAGATGAGGTAAATCGTTGCAAAGAAAAATTAGCGCGCCATGACATCTATTCCATTGGTCGTTACGGCAGTTGGAATTATAGCAGCATTGAGGACAATATGAAAGAAGCAATACAATTAACGTCAACCCTTTAAACAAAAAATACACTATGTTCAAACATACAAAACGACTTATATCCGACATCCGTTTCTGGTGTCAAGAACTCAAACTCCGCCACCGCGAAAACGCAGAGTGGGAGCGTATCGAAGACGAAGAATGGCGTCATCCCATGGCCGGCTTCGGTTACTACACTACTATTAAACGCAACCGCGCTGCTCGAAAAGAGCAACACCTCCAACAACGCGCCGCTATAAAATAACCTTCGTCAATTAGCCCGGAATCTTATTTCGGTTACATCGTCCATTGTCCGGAATGATATTCCGGTCGTCCCATTTGGCGACATTTTTGTCGCCATTTTTCGCTTTTTTAACCTCACCCTTTTACTTTGTTTATTGTCCCGGCATTATTTCAGTACGTTCCCTTTAAGGAGCATTAGCTCCGCCACATCGTCCCATTTGGCGACATTCTTGTCGCCTTTTTTTGCTTTGTTAGCTCGCGGTGTAGGCGGTTTACCGCTTCGCCGGCACTCACTCCACATTCGTGCCATATTCGACCTTCGCGTCTTCGCCCGCCCGCTCGGTCTCAATGCGGGTGTAGCCCATGCGGGATGTGGCTTGGCGTTTACATCGTTTCACGATGTGCTGATTCTTAGTACATTACGGACAAAATTCTGGAGAATTTTCGTATTCCAAATTATTTTTATACCTTTGCAGCGAATTTTGAAAAACAACGATTATGACTAGCAATTTATGGAATGATGACATGCTTTTAGAAATGTCATGGAAAGACCAAGTGCTCAGCATCGCTGCGGAAGGCGCAGAGGACCGAATTATCCGCGCGCTTATCAATACACAGCCGGAATCTGAGTGGTCGCAATTAGTAGGAGAACACACTCCTCAAGTGATTAACTGCGCAATCGATACCCTCTATTGGGAAAAAGATGCGTTTCTGCATCAACATGAAATCAAAGAGCAACCCCAATACCGCCCCGTAGAGGAGGTGCTCGCAGATTTTAATGGTACGGGCAAAAAACAAGCTGCTCGCAAGGAGTTACAAGTGCGCTTGCCTTATTTGACTGCGTACGAACAAAAGCAGATCATCTATACGTTTTTGGACACCAACGTTAAAACAGACCGAGTATTCGTGCTTAAGTATTTGGACACGCACTTCGACCCTATATATATGAAAGCAGTAGAAGTCGTATGGGATTTATACCATGATTTTGAAGCCGCTAAAGTCCTCACACACTATGCTTCTGACGAGTTTATTGCTGAAAACTTTGAACGACTAGCCTCCGATTATCGCTACTTGCCTGTTCGTTTGCGTATGCCGGCCGACTATCCGGTAGATCGTTCACGTCTCGAATGGCATGAACTCATTCATCTTTGTGCGCGCCAACATCTGCCGCTTACCGAGCAAGAAGCGTTTGCTATCTTATCCAATACTATCAATCTTCAACTGATTCGTGAGAATGTGGCTTTTGAAGGCGGCTCTTTATTCCGATTATCCTATGTAATAGCTATCGTATGGGCGTTAGGCGAATTAGGCTTCAAGGATATTCTGGTACGTTTTTGGATGGAAAACGAGCGTACCAAGTCTCTTTTCAACTCGGGTGACAATGATGAAGTCCGTCAATCTATCCGTGATCAGCTCTATGCTGACGGATTCTATTACTTCCGCAATTTCTTACATACAATGGAAGATTCAATGGAATAAATTTGCATATATCATAAATTCTTTATATCTTTGTAGCCGATTTCTAACATAATATGATTATGAAAGATAGTTTTATAAAGTTACTTGATGAATTCAAAGGGAATGCTCCATATAATTACCTCGGTCAGGGTAATCCCGATTCTTCTATTTTGATAATAGGCAGGGAGCACGGCTTTACAAAAGAAAGTGATGCCTATCGATTAGAAGTGCTCGGTAACCATGATCAATGGTTAAAAATAACGAAAGGCGAAGGTTTTTCAGAGTTGGGATACGACCCTATGACCTGCTTTACGCAGCGTAGACAGGAGTTTAGACATGGAGATACATCTCCAACTTGGTATGTGTATCAGAAGATAGTTAATGCTGTCTATCCCCACGAAATGCAGCCAGGAAAAACGGCACCTTTGCTTGATTTCTTCAAATTTAGTTTCATTACAGAGTTCAGTACTGCGAGCCGCCCAAATAACAACAATAATAATGAAGATGATATTATTGCCACCCAAGAATCCATAAACAAAAGAACGCCTTTGTTATCGGCAGAGTTTTACAAATCATTTCCTTTAGTCATATTGGCCTGCGGAAGATATTTTGATGACTATGGCATTAACATCGAACGCATGTTTGATGTAAAATGGAAAGGGGAAACAGATTTCGTAAAATTAGGAGATGGAAAGAGAGTTTGGCTCAATGTACATTATTCTCCAGATTATAAGCGAGTGGTTGTTCATACTTGCCAAGCATCATATATTGCAAGAAGAAAGGAGCAAGATTATCAACCATTCCTTGATTTTATAGCCCATCTTTCTTCCCTTCCGCCGGATTGAATCCCGAATAGTAGGTGTCCTGTGCTCGCGACTTCCACGAGCGAGTATACTAGCGTCCATTTCGTCCGGATAGTATCCGGACAACAAGGGTGGGGCACAAGCCTCACTCTTTAATTATGTCCATTTCGTCGGGATTGTATCCCGACTTTTTTGTATTTTTTCTCTTTTTTGCACAAAAATCATCCAATTATTTGCATATATCGGAAAAATGTATTACCTTTGTACCGTCATTTACGGTCCAAACCCGACGGTCAGCCGACGGTGAACCGACAGTCAAGGCTTATGTGCCTGTAAAAACAAGCCCGAAAATGACCCGTTTTTGTATCACAAATACTATATTATATATTATATATATAATATACATTTTAACACCGTTTTTATGGCAGAAATAAACTCCACATCAGCCATCGATGAGATTCATGGCAAGTTCCAGAAGAAGGACCAAGGCTACTTCTACATCCGTAATGGTAAACAATTTTACCGTACTCGCGAAGAAACGTACCAAAAGAATCAATCTCCCAAGCAGAAGTACAACTCGGAAGTCTTTGCATATGCCAACGACTACATGGCCCAACATTACGGAACACCGGAAGGCAAAGCGCAACTGAAAGCCGAATACGAAGCCGCAAACCATATCGGCTTCAACGGAAAAACGTACAGCACAGCTTGGGCATGGAAATTTAACTCCCTCCAATTTGAATACCGTCAAGCTCATCCGTTTGAATTTTAAAGTAAAATTAAACATAATCATAATATATAACAAATTTAAATTATCTGCCAAAATGACACTCCTGATCAAACGGCATAATTTTTGTACCATTACTTATGTAAAATAAAATCATTACACAAACCTAATCGTGATTATGTAAAATAGTATAATTAAACAATTGGATATGGAAGAAAACTATAATATAAATCAACAGTATTACGAAGTACTCCCTATTAGGAACAATGTGGTCTATCCGGGAGTAATGATGCCAATTGCTATTTCCAAGAAAAGCAGTCTCAAACTTCTCAAAGCGGCGAGCAAAGACCAACGCTCGCTCATTCTCCTTACGCAGAAAAACAACGATGCCAAGGATCCTACCGAACAGGACCTCTATACCGTCGGTGTTATGGCGCGTGTTATCCAAATCATTCCTGTTCCGGAAATGGGCAAAGACACGCAGATGGCTATCTTTGAAGGTCTGAACCGCGTACAAGCCGTTGATTTCCTGGAGGAAGACGGTGTCCTCAAAGCACACGCTTTGGATATGGAGGAGCAAATGCCGCTCAAGAGTGACAAGCAGTACAAGGCTACTATTGATACCATTAAGGAAGTCATTGAGCAGGTTCTCAGCGAGCAAGAGAATGCCCCTGCCGCCTTGCGAACGACCATTCAGCATATGGGCAGTTCACCTTCTATGGTCAACTACATCTGTGCTATTTACCAAATGCCGACGGCTACCAAGCAAGGCCTCTTGGAGATTCATTCCCTCTCAGAACGTGCTACAGCGCTGCTCTCGATCCTCGAGAAAGATCTCGAAGAACTGACCATCAAAGCAGACATTCGTCGCCGCACAGCGGAAAAAATAGACAAACGCAACCGCGAGTTCTTCCTCCAGCAGGAGATCGAAACCATCAAGAAAGATCTTGGTGACAACGATGAACAAACGGTCAAAGAACTGCGTGATCGTGCACAGAATATGAAATGGCCGCAAACGGTCGCTGAGCAGTTTGAGAAAGAACTCAAACGCCTGGAGCATATGCATATGTACTCGCCCGACTACTCCACCCAACTCGACTATCTCAACACCATGCTCGAGCTCCCTTGGGGCATCTATTCGGACGATAACTACGACATGAACCACGCGCAAGAGATCCTCAACCGCGACCACTTCGGACTCAATAAAGTGAAGCAACGTATCGTCGAATATCTTGCTGTTCAACGCCAACTGGCTCTTCGTAGCAAAAAAGAGAAAGAAAATCACCCGGTGAAATCGCCGATTTTGTGCCTTTATGGTCCTCCGGGAGTCGGCAAAACGAGTCTCGGAAAGAGCGTAGCCGAAGCCCTCGGACGTAAGTATGCACGCGTTTCCTTAGGCGGTCTGCACGACGAAGCGGAGATCCGCGGACACCGTCGTACCTACATCGGTGCGCTGCCCGGTCGTATCATCGACAGCCTCAAGAAATGCGGTTCTTCTAACCCCGTCTTTGTGCTCGATGAAATCGACAAAATCGGTGCCGACTACAAAGGTGATCCGACCGCTGCACTCCTTGAAGTGCTCGACCCGGAACAAAATGCAACATTCCATGACAACTATATTGATGTGGATTACGACCTGAGCAAAGTGCTCTTCATCGCCACAGCCAATAGTCTGGAAACAGTACCCCGCCCTCTCTTGGATCGAATGGAACTCATAGAGATGACCGGATACCTCCAGGAAGAGAAAGAGGAGATCGCCAAACGCCATCTCATCCCCAAAGAACTGGCGAATCATGGCCTCAAAGCCTCGCAGCTCAAGTTTAAGAAGGATATCCTCGTGCATATCATAGATGATTACACGCGCGAGTCCGGAGTTCGTTCCCTCGAACGCCAGATCGCTACTATCTGCCGCAAGGTCGACACCAAGCTTGCCCTGGAACAAGAATACAACGTCACCGTCACCCTCGATGACCTGCGTTCTTACCTCGGACAGCCTCGCTACTCGCGTGACAGCTGGGAAACCAACAAATACCTCGGTGTCGTCACAGGCCTTGCATGGACACAGGTCGGCGGTGAGATCCTCTTTATCGAGACCAGCCTCTCTGCTTCCAAATCGCCGACGCTCACCCTCACCGGAAACCTCGGCGATGTCATGAAAGAGTCCGCTACGCTCGCCCTTGGCTACGTCAAGGCGCACGCCAAGGAATTAGGCATCAAACCTGAGGTATTCGAAAAGACAGCCGTCCACATCCACGTACCAGAAGGCGCTATCCCAAAAGATGGTCCTTCTGCCGGTATCACCATGACGACAGCACTTGTCAGCGCGTTTACCAAACGCCTTGTCAAACCCCGCATTGCCATGACCGGCGAGATGACCCTCCGCGGCAAAGTGCTGCCTATCGGCGGTGTCAAAGAGAAACTGCTCGCTGCCAAACGCGCCGGCATCACAGATATCATCCTTTGTGAAGACAACCGCAAGGATGTCGCGGAGATCAATGAGATATACCTCAAAGGTCTCAACCTCCACTTCGTCCACGATATCAGCGAAGTAATAGAAAAGGCACTGCAATAAGCAGCGCCTTTTTTGTACGTCGTAATTGCCAAATCAATTCTTACTGCTGCTTTCTAAAGGCAGCAGGACTTATTCCTTCGTGACGCTTGAAGAAGGTGCCGAAATGGCTTTGGTTCTGGAAACCGAGCTGGTCGGCTATTTGCTGTATGGGCATGGGCGTAGAGACAAGAAGTGTTTTGGCACGCTGCATGAGTGCGCGTTCGATAAACGAACTGGCGGTCGTTCCGAGCGTCTCTTTGACGGTGTTTGCCACATATCGTGTGGAGAGGCACAGTTGGCCGGCGTACCAATCGAGTGAGTGCTGCTGTTCGCAATGGGCATCCACCAGGTGCATAAAACGCCCTGTGATATCTTCGTTGCGTGACATGGACGGCGCACGCATTTTGGCGTTCGCGATATCCCCTGCCAGAAAATGGAAAAGCGAATAAACGAGAAACATGGTGGCTGTGCGATTTTGCGAGGCAACCACCTCACGTAACAATTCAAAATAATGGATGCTACATTGTACTGCCTGCGCGTTCATGTGCCAAACGGGATGAATATACGTATGTGAAATGAGCGACAAAGGGAATTGCGGATTCATTTCTTTCATAAATTTGCGGGAGGTGGCTAAGATATACATATCTATGTTACGATCCAAGTCGGAGGGGCGCTTTACCAAGAATTCCGGAGCCAAGAGAAATCCGTCATTGGCTTTAATATCATATTCTTCGTTGTTAATATAGATCTTGCCGAATCCTTTATTCACAATTTGAAAACAATAACTCGGCGAAAAATACTGCTCGGGAATAATCCGATTGATAATAGCACTTTTTTCACCTTTGACATGCATGACGCATATATCGTCCACGGACGTCTCTCCGGGGATAAAACTGACCCATTCAAAACCTGAAAAGTCCAGCAAAATGTCGTTTTCCTGCTTTTGTGTCTCCATGTATCATATACGTTTTAAAACAATTTGTGTGCAAAGGTACAACAATTTTTTGACATGTGCAAGCGGATTAGTAGAATTAGAACAATCTTCGTACGGATTAGAAAAACGATAATTGATTAAAAAGCAGTACTTTTGCAGCCGATTTTGAAGAATAACTCACAAAAACAACAAAATATATGAAAATTTTATTCGTAATAGACAGTTTTTATACAACGAATAACGGAACCTCTATCTCCGCCCAGCGTTTTGCAGGGGAGTTGCGCAAAAGAGGTCATGAAGTGAAAGTTCTCTGTTGGGACACTCCAGAGTACATTGAGAACAATTTGACAGATGGTGATTTCACTACAAAAAAGTTCCATATTCCGGTATTCCAACCGCTATGCAACAAACACGATTTCAGTTTTGCGTATAATGAAACTGTTATTGTGCATCGTGCTTGCGATTGGGCGGACATCGTGCATGTGTTTGTGCCGTTCGGTATAACCTGGGAAGCCGTTCATTATTGCAACAAAATCGGCAAACCGGTTACAGGTGCGTTCCATATCCAGCCGGAGAACATGACTTCGTCGGTCAGTATGGGCAAAGTCGAATGGTTCAACGAATTGTTCTACCGGACATGGAACCGCGATATATACAGCCATTTACGTCACATACATGTTCCTTCTCGGTTTATGGGTGAGATGCTCGCCGAACGCGGTTACAAGGCAAAGATTCATCCGATCAGCAACGGAATCCAAGATGCTTTCATGGTAGCAGGGGAAAGAAAGGCGAATGGACGAAAGGTGAAAGGCGAAAGTCAAAAAGATATCTTTAAGATCATGATGATCGGAAGACTTTCACAGGAGAAACGGCAGGACGTGATCATCAACGCCGTGAAATACTCGAAGTACGCGGATCGTATCCAACTCGTTTTCGCCGGTAAAGGCCCTGAATATGAGAAATACGTCGAACTCGGCAAAGACCTCAAACACCAGCCGCAGTTTATCTATGTAGGTCGTGACGAGTTAATCGAGCACTTGTTAGAAACCGATCTCTACGTACATGCCTCGGACATGGAGAGCGAAGCCATCAGTTGTATCGAAGCGTTCGCAACAGGTCTTGTACCCGTCATCGCTAATAGTCACGTCAGCGCTACACCGCAGTTCGCTTTGGATGGTCGCAGCCTCTTTATCCCCGGTGACCCGAAAGACCTTGCACGGGCAATCGATTACTGGCTGGATCATCCGCGTGAGCGGCAATATATGGAAGAACAATTCCGTCTGGCAGGTCGTCAGTATAGTTTGGAGGCTTCCGTTAGTCAGTTTGAAGAGATGTTGAACCAAGAAATACAAGAAAATGAAACGCGTGTTACTGTTGAGCCTCTTCGCCATGCTCGTCAGCGTGAGAACCTGGGCCGTAGACTTCGTCGAGTTGCCGCACTTTTCTAAAACCGACAAAGGCTTGTTCGGAGGACCGGTGGGAAAAGGAAGAATGTATTTCGACATTCAACTCCCACCACTTACTCCCAACCTTCTGATCGATGTCGGAATGAATATGGCGCAGGCACATGGTGTCATCGGACAAGCACCCCGTTGGTTCGCCATGTTCAGCCCTACCGTTTGTCCGCTCAGCGAACTATACGCTGCCCCGAAAAGTAATTCTGCCATAATGATAACTTTTAGAACTTATTTTTAATTGTGACAACGAATAAAATTTTAGCCGGTACAATTACCGCATTCGCAATAATAACATTACTATTCATCACAGTAAGCGTTTCTGCCAAAGAACGTGTAGAACTATTACCTTTCGGCGATTTTGAGTCCTGGGACCCAAGGCAAATAACAGAGTCCAGACTCATTGGAGGCAAGACTAAAACGCTGTATAAAATCGGTAGTATTTGGGATTGCAGCAATGCACACGCAAAAGCCTTCGGCGTAGATAAAGTGTCTGTCTCTGTTCGTCCCGAGAAACGAGACAATGGAACCTGCTGCCGCATGGAAACGACATTGGAAGTTGTAACGGCTATCGGCATTGACCTCAAAGCACTCGCTACCGGTTCTCTCTATACAGGTAAAATGATTGATGTGGTAGGCATGAAGCAGAGTTCTGATCCGAATTCGGGTATTGACATGGGAGTGCCTTTTACCGGACGCCCCAAAGCGCTGCAACTCGATTACAAGGCATTCATTCAATCGGAAGGACAAATCGTACATGCTAACGCAGGTACCAAAGTGAAGAATGTCAACGGTCGCGATAAAGGGCAAATAGTTATGGCACTGCAGTACCGCTGGGAAGAGAACGGACATATCTATGCATACCGTGTCGGCACTGCTTCACAGTACATTAACCAAAGTACAACCGGTTGGGTCAATGAATACCGACTCCCCGTGCATTACGGAGATGAAATTGAAGGAGCTGCATGTCCTTGGTCCATCTTATGCAGCAATCGGTTCAAAGCACGCAACAGCAAGGGACAGATGGTTTATATAGAAGAGATCGGATGGAGAGGTGACCTCGAGCCTACGCACATGATCATACAAATCAGCGCAGGCTGCCAACCCCCCTTCACCGGATGTCCGGGAAACATAATGTGGTGTGATAACATTAGTCTGGTGTATGAATAAACGAATCATAACAATTGTATGGACTCTCATGGGGTGGCTGACGCTCGTCTTCAGCAGCCCCATCGAGTCGTACAAAGTGAATGAAGATAGCACAGTTTCTTTCTGTTACTGCGGAATTGCAAGGCGTGTCCGCGTACAGGGCGATTTCTTATACGTCGGAGAAAATAGTTCTCGTTACAGAGACAACCGTATTCGTAGTGTAAAAATGCAGTTACAAAGTGATGGTTGTTTTCATGCTACCATTCGACCGCTACAAACGGAAACGTATACCTACTCTTTTCGTGTCAACGGCAAGCACAAAACGGATCCGTTCAACCATGACACGGTGTGGCAGATGACCGATAAGTGGAATATCGTCTCACTTGGTGGAACACCACAAACCGATTTGTATCTTCCGTCAAAGGTAAGAGGACAACTCATCCAAACCAAGTGGTATGACCGGGAGGAGCAGCTCAACCGACGCGTCAATATTTATCTGCCGGCCGCATATGTAGAGGAGATGACGAATTCATCATCTACTCGCCAATTCCCCGTTCTCTACCTGCTCCATGGTATTAACGGATACGAGGGCTCATGGACAGAACGCGGACGTGCTATACAAATCATTGAGAATCTTATCGATCAAGGGCAGATTGAACCGCTCATAATCGTCATGCCTGACTGTAACACAGGTATTCATGAAGATCGACCAAGTCATCACACACTGTGGAATAACGTCTGGCACTATAACCGCTTGTGCCATGACCATAATCTTGAAATCGCATTGGAAGATTTGATGCAACATATCGATACTACGTATCGTGTCTCCGATCAACGTTCAATAGCCGGCCTCTCGTCAGGTGCACGTATTGCTGCCAATATCGTCACCCGCTATCCGGGTACATTCCAATATGTCGGACTGTTCTCACCTGTAGTTTACAAAGAGCAACTGCCCAAACAACCTATAGATACAATCGGACAGGATACTTCATCTTTTACCACATCGTATCATATTTATATGGGAAAAGACGATATGTTTATCAACAACGGGCGGCGTTTTCATCAACGCCTCACAAAACGTAACTTCCCGCATACCTACACAGAGACAAACGGCTCACACACATGGAGGAACTGGCGAGTGTATCTGACAGATTTTCTGCTGCAAATACAGAAATAGATTCAGATATTTATTGAACCGGTAAAGCCGTAGTAAACTCTTCGAACGTGTTATCCGTATAATAAACGACGATCTTACTGATCTTTTTTGTAGGAGCTGCAAGCACTTGCGGCTCTTCTTTTTGTGCACTTACACGCGTAGAGCGATTCTTCGGATCCGGAGCCATCGAATCAAACAAACCGGGCTCTTTTCCCGGCTCTGTACGCCACATCTCGCCGCGTCCTGCAATCAACCATTCCGGATTAAGCGTAGGATAACGCTCCATAATACGCTTCATTACCTCCAGACTCGGATTGTTACGCCCGGCCATCATATTACTGATTGTTCCCGGCTGCACATGAATCTCTGCAGCAAACTGACGTGCTGACAAATTCATCGATTTCATCAACGAATCTATACGCTCTCTCTCGTTCATAGTTACGACTAAATTGAAATCCGCTGCAAAGGTACAAAAAAATATTGAAATACACAAATATATGCAAACTTTTTTGTAAAATAAATTTCACACTTGTGAATAATATGAATTCAAGCTTGTGAATATGTATTTGTAAGCATATACCGTGGAACATTTTCTGTAGCACACCTGCCTCTCGCCACCCATACATAGGATCATACATGCATTTAAACTTGTTATTTTATTACGAGTAATATCTATAAAATACAGAGTATATGCAATTTGTATAATAATTAACACCTGTAATATGTACGAAAAATACCAATATCTCAATTTTAGCAAAATACCCAGTATTATTACTTTAAGTAATTTTAATAACTGCTGAAATTGTGTTAGTTATATTTCTAGATAATAAATATATTAACACATATTTCTGTAATTAATATTCGTCATTGTATCTTATCTTCTCCTTGGCCAGGACTACTCTACTCCATTCTATGCAATTCCGGATCTGATATACCAAAATGTGCGTTTGTTGTTATTTGTAAATTGCATATTTGTGTACACTTGCGTGCGAATACATGTTCACGTTTATTGTGAATAAATTCTTGATTTTTCTCTTGCACAATTCACAAAAATGTAGTACCTTTGCACTCGATTTGAAAAAGATTTATTCAGCAACTTATCGCCATTAAACTTAAAACAGAACTAACTATGAAACTAAATGTTGACTCTATGAAACAGCAAACGCAGGATTTTGTCCTACGTTTGTTCGTTGGGGCGGAACTTGGTTCCTTGTCTTCCCACTCCTCTTATTATACATGTGCGCGATGTGGCACACACGAACGGCTCTATCGTTAATTACAGATTGGCACCTTCTACACTATTGAGATCAATGAGATGGTTGACGATCGCATAAATGGTCAAACCGGCCGTTGAGTGAATATTGAGCTTGCGTGTAATATGCTTGCGGTGTGAAATCACCGTATGCATCGAGATACAGAGCACATCCGCTATCTCTTTATTACTTAGTCCGCGCACCACCTGAATCAGCACATCCTTTTCACGATCGCTGAGTTCTTCGGTTTCCGGTATTGGTTTCTGCTGTCTGGCGGTGTGATGATGCTTGGTTAGCATTGGCCAGAAGATATCATCCTCTATTGCACAGTGATCTGCAAAATCATGCTCTGTGTGCCATAAATCACTCATCACACTAATGAGCGTGTACGTCACATTACCCTCTTCGGAAGTCGGCTTGGTCGGATAATACTTGATTATCAGGTTCTTAATCTCCGTCAGTTTGCTCGTGATACGCTCATCATCGTGCTCATGTTCCTCAAACAAACCGGCGTTCTCGTGCTCGATATGGATGCGGATCTCCTCCACAAACTCATCGTAGCAGCGTAAGATCAGTTCCGGTATCTGGGAAGAGGTGCCGGCAGGAATAAGCGCTTCAATGAGTGCCCTGCGCAGACGAGGCAGACGGAAATTCAAGAAATAGTTGTGCGCATTCCTCAGATACCGCTGCAGCGTCGGAACATCAATGTCTGCCGGCAGAGCTTTTTGTTTGAATACCTTGTAATTAACCACCGCCAGGAAAGTCGGAGTATGTACGCCATGAGAAGCACACATCTGCTCGATCGTCTGATCGCCTACGCCCATTTCCAAGCCAAAACGGCTAATTATCTGAATCGCATCTTCCTCACGCGACATCAAATCACATATCTTGTCACTCGCCTTATACATTGTTCCATTTACATGTTCCATGTAACATTTTTTCAAAATCGGTGCAAAATTACAAAAAAAAATCCACTTGAGCAATAGTGGGAAGCAAAATCCCAATTTTTGGGGATTGTCCATTTCTGTTAAAAGCAGTAATTTTGTACTACAAAAGTTAAACATAGAAAGTAAAAAGCAGAAAGAACTATGAGAAAGCAAACAATCATTACTATTCTATTGATTATGTGCGCACTGTGCACACGTGCGAAGGACTCTGTCAAAGTGAGTTCGGCGGACCTGCAGGCACTCATGCAACGCGTAGAGCGCTTGGAGCAAAAAGTAGCGCAAGATACCGCATCCCAAAATGTGGTGAACAATACTACACCCGACCCCAACCAACGCCAACACCGTTTTACCATCGGCGGCTACGGAGAAGTGACGGCTAAGCATTGTTTCTACTCCAACAACTACCTGCGCTACGGCAAGAACCCCGAGAAATATGCCAATGACCACTACGGAGAATTTGATCTGCCGCATGTGGTCATTTATATGGGATACGATTTCGGCAAAGGCTGGAGTGTCGGCACGGAGATTGAATTTGAGCACGGAGGCACAGAAAGTGCCGTTGAAATCGAAGAGGAAGAAGGCGGTGAGTACGAGAGTGAGATTGAGCGCGGAGGAGAAGTCGCTTTGGAGCAATTCTGGTTACAGAAATCCTTCAACCGCTACGCTACCCTTCGTGCCGGTATGCAGGTCATTCCCGTTGGCGGTCTGAACGCACACCACGAATCCACCGAGTATTTTGGAGTGTACCGTAATGAAGGTTCGTTCACCATCATTCCCAGCACATGGCACGAAGTAGCACTCACTTTTATGGGTTCTACTCCCAAGGGCTGGCATTACCAGATCATGTTCCTGCCCGGCCTGGACAGCGACCGTTTCAACCGTAAGAACTGGATCAAACCGGGCGCCGGTAGTCCGTACGAGTTTAAGCTAGCGAACGTCTTTGCAGGGGCAGCACGAATCGATTACACCGGAGTACAAGGTCTGCGCCTCTCGCTCAGCGGATACTGTGGCAACTCATTCCGCAACACGCTCAGCAAGTCCAATGCCGAACTGGACGCGAGTGCGTACAAGAATGTGAAAGGCACCGTGACCATCGGAGCATTTGATTTTGCGTACAAAGGACACGGAGCCATCGTGCGTGGTGAGTTCCTCTACGGACACTTGAGTGACGCCGCGGCCATCACGCAGTACAACATCTCCATGCGTAAAGGTTCTGTATCCAGCAAACAATGGATCGCTTCAGACGCGTTGGCAGCAGGTATCGAACTCGGTTATGACTTTTTCTCGCTGAATAAGAAACTGACGGAGAAAAAGCAACAGCTCTACCTCTTCGGCCGCTATGACTACTATGACTCCATGTTCCGCTACGACAACAAACCGACGGATATGTACGCTTGGTGCGGCAGACACCGCGCCGCGGTGGGTATCAACTACTTCCCTATCAAGCAGATCGGCGTCAAAGCGGAGTTCTCCTACGGTATCTTGAAACAAGGTACGCGCGCGGATGGCACACGCGGGAAGATTTACAACGACGAGCCGCAGATAGCTGTCGGCATCGTATATGCAGGATTTTACCAACTATAAATCATAAATAATTAATCTAAAGTATTAGTGAGTATGAAAAAGCAATTTCTATTTGTGGCATTGGCAGCTCTTGGATTGACCGCCTGCCAAGGTGGCCCAACCGATGTCACCTCAGACAAAGAAGAGGCGTTGCAAAAAGCGGTAACGCCCTATGTAAACAACACAGTCATTGCGACCTACCGAAACATGTCTGATGCCGGTATGACGCTCTTGGAGCAGACCGAGGCCATTCTGGACAAAGTGGAGAAAGGTGAGGATTACACCACCTTGATGCGTGATGCAGGCACTTCATGGCGACTCATGCGTAAGTATTGGGAGCAGAGCGAAGCTTTCCTTTACGGCCCTGCAGCGTCGCACAACATCGACCCGCACATCGATTCATGGCCCTTGGATTTCAATGCTATGAACGCCTTGCTGCATGATCAAGAGCGTATGGCGGCTATCGAAGAAGAAGGCGGTGCCTATGTAGGTGACAAACTGGGCTACGCGCTCAAAGGCTTCCACGCTGCCGAGTACCTGCTCTTCGAATCGGTTGAAGTGGAAGGTCGTGCTGTAGGAACCGGTAAGACACACGCAACTAACTTGACGCACGCCGAAGCAGTCTATCTGTTAGGTATCGTAGAGGACCTGACACAACAGGCTATCCTGTTGGAGTACTGCTGGGCAGGCGAAGTGAGTGATACCAAGATGAAACTGCTGGAGGACGGTGAAGTCGACACCTACGAAGACAAGTACGGATGGCAGATGATGAATGCCGGTAAGCCGGGTTCGATCTACGTAACCTACCAAGAGGCAGCAGAAGAGATTATCGCCGGTTGCGTGGATATCGCAGGCGAGGTAGCGGAACTCAAAATGGGAAATCCCTATATCAGCAGCACTCCCGAGGAGCGCGATTACATCGAGAGCCCGTACAGTTGTACCTCTACCGAGGATTTTGCAGACAACATCCGCTCGATCCAGCACGCTTACTGCGGTGCGTTGGCTGGTGACCACTCTGTTTCCAACTACGTCTATCGTCAGGATGCCGAATTGGATGCCCGCGTACGCAAAACTATCGAAGAGGCAATTGCCGCGATCCAGGACATTGATAACTTCGAGAACACTGCTCAGAACAACCCGCAGGTAAAAGCTGCGATTGACAAGGTAGCTGAACTCGAAGAAATCTTAGATGATGAAGTTTTACCCTTATTAAGCAAATAAAATCATGAAAAGGAATCTATTTCTAGACAGCCTAGTTATCCTAGGCATCCTAGGCGGCCTAGCTGGTTGCAAACAACCGACACCGGGGCCTGATCCTGAGACCGACCTGCCGGAATGGTATTACACCGGTGGTAAATTAGGTACAACCACCAACACCTCGTCCATGACTTTCCGTCAACCTACTCCTGCCACAGAGAATGCAGGTCTTGGAAACATGTTCGCTCAAGGTGACCAAATCGCAGAAAAAGACTTCGTTACCAATGAGACGGGTCGTCAACATGGTCTTGGACCGGTGTATGTGCGTTCGTCTTGTCAGCACTGTCACCCCAACTACAGTCACGGAACATCGGTACCGGAAGGCACGTACGATGCCGCTCATGTAGGAAATGGAACCCTACTCGTTGTGATCAACCCGCAGACACAGGCTTATGTACCATGGCTGGCCGGTATGCCGCAACTGTTCGGCGCAGCGCCTTTCAAGGCACCGCTGGATCCGGACCAGATCACCGTTACTTGGAAGACGGCTACCGATGAGCATGGTAACAAGTTCGCAGATGGAGAGACCTATGAGTTGCGTTATCCGGAAGTGACGATGCCCAACACCGCGGTGTATGTCTATAACCAAGGCTATCGCGACCCGGACGGCTTGTTGGAGAGTGAAGGTTACGAGGTGAAACTGGAGAACACCATCGGTGTCTATGGTTCCGGTTTGTTGGATGCCATTCCTGATCAGGACATCATTGACCAGTACGCCAAAGAAGCTGCAGACGGTAAACTCAAGAACGGTCTGAACCCTGCATTCTGGAACGGTAGTTTCCAGACTTCGGGCTACTACAAGAACGACCCGACCTGGGGTCCGAAGCGTTTCACGTACGCGCTCACACGCGGTCCTATTATGGATGCCGCTGGTGCGAATGCCATTTGGAATATTACTAACGTTACTCGTAGCGACCGAAAATACCACTATTTGGATTTGAACGGAACCATCTATGCGGAGTACGCTTCCAAGGATCCGGAGGTACAGGCCAAGTTCGGTACGGAGGAAGAGATTTACAATTATCTGACCTCTAAAGAGCTGCCGGCCGAGATGAGCGATGATGAGTTCACCCAAGTCATGGTTTGGCATCGTGGTCTGGCTGTTCCTGCCGCTCGTAACGTGACCGATCCGCAAGTACTCAAGGGTAAAGAACTGTTCTCGCAGATCGGTTGTGACTACTGTCACCGTCCGACTTGGACGACCGGACCGGATGAGGTACGTGACCCGAACAACTTCCCTGTTACCGCATCCATGCCGCGTTACCCGAACCAGAAGATCTGGCCGTATACCGATATGGTACAACATAAACTGTGCATGGAGAACGATATCCGTACCGGTTGGTGCCGTACTACCCCGCTTTGGGGCCGCGGACTGCATAAGAAAGCGACCGGAGATGCGTACGAGGCTCGTATGCACGACACCCGCGCACGGAACGTCATTGAAGCTATCATGTGGCACGGTTACAGCAGCGAATCCGATGCCTACTGGCCTACCCAGCAGTTCTATCAATTAAACAAAGAAGACCGTGATGCAATCGTTGCTTTCATCAATGCGATCTAAGCCTATTACTTGGCTGTTACACATTGCCCTCACAACTATTGTTGTGGGGGCCTGTGTGACCCATTTCTTCGGTGAACAAGGCGAGATACACCTGCGTGCCGATAAAGCGCAGACATTAGCCAATTCCCATTCGTCCATTAGCCTATTCCTTTGGAGTTTTCAGGTTGTAAACGATAACGCGGGAAATCCGGTGGACTATATCACCGAACTGCGTCTGTTGGACAGAACTCAGAAAAAGAATCAAGTCACTGTGGATGAAGGCATAGTTCGCATGAACAAGCCGTTCATATATCACCATTGGCGTTTCTGCCAATCCAATTACGACACCGACGGATATGGGGTTGAGCTGCGCTATAACTACGATCCTTGGGGCATCGGTATTACCTATACCGGCTATGTGATGCTGCTTATCGCTATGATTGCGTTCTTCTTCCAAAAGCGCAGCTATTTCCGCGCACTGATCAAGCAACAGCACAAATGGCTGATGATTGGCCTGGGATTGGCCGTTGTTGTCCTGGCGATCATCATGACCAAGGTCGTTACGCCCAAACCACCCTTACAACCCGTACTGCAGACACCGTTGCTGGGCATTCATGTCTCCGTCATCATGTTGGCATACACCTTGTTTGCGGTTATCATGATTAACGGCATCGTGGGACTCTGCCTGCCCGCTAAGCGCAACAACCTCATGCACTTATCCCAACTGCTTCTCTACCCTGCAGAATTCTGCCTGGCGGCCGGTATCTTCATTGGCGCTGTATGGGCGAACATGTCCTGGGGACGGTATTGGGGTTGGGATCCGAAAGAGACCTGGGCTCTCATTACCATGCTTGTTTATGCTGCCCTGCTCCACTGGCCCTTCCTCAAACGGTTCATTCCGCTTAAGCAGGAAACAGGAGCCATCATCTACCACTTACTAAGCATACTTTCTTTTGCCTTTGTACTGTTCACCTATTTTGGAGTATCCTATTTACTCGGCGGACTGCACTCTTACGCTTAGGCCAAACAAATCTGCACGAAAAATGCAGATTTGTTTGTATATGTCGGAAAATTGTAGTATCTTTGCAGTCGCTATGATACTATATCCTAATTGTAAGATTAATCTGGGCCTGCGTGTAGTCCGCAAGCGCGCAGACGGATACCATGATCTTGAGACTATTTTTGTGCCTATCTACGGCTTGCACGATGAGCTGGAGGTCGTTCCTGCCCCATCCTTTTCTTTCGTTCAGGAAGGCATCACGGTCGATTGCTCGGCAGAAGATAACCTGATCGTGAAGTGTTACCGGCAGATGAAAGCCAAGTATCCGCAGATAGGTAATGTCTCTATCCGCTTTCAAAAGAACATCCCCTTTGGCGCAGGATTAGGCGGCGGTAGCAGTGATGCCGCCCATATGGCGATCGCTCTCAACGAGTTGTTCCAATTGGGCTTAACCAAAGAGCAACTGGTGAACGAAGTGCGCCCCTTAGGCGCAGACTGCCCGTTCTTCATCTATAACACACCCTGTTATGCCGAAGGCATAGGCGATATACTGACGCCTATTGACTTGAACCTGAAGGGCACACGTATCGTGCTAATCAAGCCGGAAGAGGGCGTTAGCACCAAGGAAGCCTATTCGGGTATTAAACCTAATCCAAATCCGTTTGATCGCAAGACGAATGACTTCGAGGCGACGGTGTTCCCGCATCATCCTATCATAGAGGACATCAAAAAGCGCCTACTGGACGCAGGCGCTTATTATGCTTCAATGAGTGGAAGCGGTTCAACGGTGTTCGGGCTTTTTAAGCACGATTCGGAAGGTAGTTCCGGCACCGAGTTGCGAGCTCTTAAGGAGCAGTTTGCCTCCATGGTACTGTACGACGATACGTTTGGCGAGTGGAAGGCCTAAGCCCCAACCTCGATCCTTTGTAGTAAAGCCCGGCTCGAAGATTCGACGCTGGGTTTTACTATCTATACCCTTTCCGGTATCGGTGATATCCAGCATCACTTCGTGCTCATTCTCATGAATCCGGAAGGTGATCGTTCCTTCACCTGAGATCGCATCTACTGCGTTCTTGAGCAGGTTCTCTACAACCCATTTAAGCAACGGAGCGTTGAGTAACACAACTCTACTTACTCCTTGCAGACATGTATCATCAATCGTGATACGACTGCTGGCACGCGCACGGATATAAGCCACCGCATCTTCAACTACCGGTATCAGGTCCGCCTCTTGCAAGTCCGGTTCCGAACCGATCTTCTGAAAACGGTCCGCGATCATCTGCAATCGGTCAATATCCCGTTTCATCTGCGGCACATACTCATCGTTCGGATAGGCTTCTGCCAGCAACTGTTGCCAGGCATTGAGCGAAGAGATCGGCGTACCTAACTGGTGCGCGGTCTCCTTGCTCAAACCGACCCAGAGCCGGTTCTCTTCACTGCGCTGACCTGTCAGCATGGTGATGACCGCAACAGCAATGAAAATGAAAATCAGCGCGAACTGGGCATACGGCACATAGCGTAGTCGCGTGAGCAGACTGCTGTCGTCCCAATAGATGTACTGCGTCGTGTGCTCGTCGATCTTCATTTCTATCGGTCCGTGATGATCCTTGGCCTCCAGTTTCTGGTTTTGATCGAAAGCCTTCACATTACGGCTCGCCAGGATATTTCCCTCTGTGTCACAGATATAGACCGGAATGGTGGTATTCTTCTCAATGATCGAAGACACAAAATCTATATCCGCATCATCGTCTGCCAAGATGAGTTGACGCGTAGCGTCCGCCCATACAGACATGTTCTTCTGTTCTTCTTCCTGCAACGAGTGTGCCAGGTTGTTGGTAAACAATACGGAAATAGCCACGATAAACATGGCTATTACCAAAACGATTGTTCCTATCTGTCGATTAGACATATCAACCTAACATTGTGAGAAGTACACCAGCTGCAACTGCCGAACCAATCACACCTGCTACGTTCGGTCCCATGGCATGCATTAGCAGGAAGTTCGACGGATTCTCTTCCTGGCCGACTGTTTGGCTTACACGAGCTGCCATCGGCACTGCCGATACACCGGCCGAACCAATCAGCGGGTTTATCTTCTCTTTGAGGAAGAGGTTCATGAACTTAGCCAACAGCACACCACCTGCGCTACCGAGACCGAATGCCACGATACCCATGGAGAGGATCTTTAACGTCTCCCAGTTCAAGAAACTGGAGCCGGTAGCCGTTGCACCGACAGAGAGGCCAAGGAAGATCACAACGATGTTCATCAACTCGTTCTGTGCGGTTTTGCTCAAACGATCTACTACGCCACACTCTTTCATCAAGTTACCGAGCATCAGGCAGCCGATCAGCGGAGCTGCGTCCGGAAGAATGAGGGCTACGATAGCGGTAATGATGATCGGGAACACGATCTTCTCTGTTCTGCTGACCGGACGCAACTGACCCATCTTGATCGCACGCTCTTTCTTGGTCGTCAACGCACGCATGATAGGCGGTTGAATCACCGGAACCAATGCCATGTAGCTGTATGCTGCGATAGCGATCGGGCCTAGGAGTTCAGGTGCTAACTTGGAAGTCAGGAAGATGGACGTAGGACCATCTGCGCCACCGATGATACCGATAGAACCGGCTTGTTCCGGCGTGAAGCCCATCCAATAAGCGCACAGGAAGGTCACAAAGATACCGATCTGCGCAGCAGCTCCAAGAAGAAGCGATTTGGGGTTCGCGATCAGCGGTCCGAAGTCCGTCATGGCACCTACACCGATGAAGATCAGACAGGGATAGACACCGGTCTTGACGCCAATATAGAGCACATCTAACAAACCTGCCCCCTTGAGAATTGCACCATATGAATGGTAAGCAGGGCTGGTCTCATCCAGGAACGCTGCCCATAACTCACTATGGAACATGTTCGCGCCGGGAAGATTCGTCAGCAGCATACCGAATGCGATAGGCAGCAACAGCAGCGGCTCGTATTTCTTATGAATAGCCAGGAACAGCAGGAAGAACGAAACAAACAGCATCACCAGTTGTTGCCATCCTCCGGTGGTGAAGTTGTTGATCATCTGCATGAAACCCATGCCTTGGAAAAATTCCAAAATATCCATTGTTGTCTGCAATTAATCGTTTTATCCGAGTACGATAAGCAGGTCATCCTGCATCACATTCTGGCCGGCAGCCACAGCGATCTGCTTAACGGTTCCATCCTGCTCTGCCATGATAGCGTTCTCCATCTTCATGGACTCGAGGGTCAGAAGAGTGTCACCTTTCTTAACAGCCTGTCCTTCGCTTACCAATACCTTGATTACACTACCGGGCAGCGGGCTCTTAACCTGGATACCACCTGCAGCGGGAGCAGCAGCGGGTTTCGGTGCTTCAGCCTTCGGAGCAGCAGGAGCGGCAGCAGGCTTCGGTGCGGCAGGTGCCGGTTTAGCGGCGGGTTTCGGAGCGGGAGCAGCTGCTGCTTCGGTCTCTACTTCATATACTTTGCCGTTTACAGTCACTCTTGTTTTACCGGCTTCCAGTTCTTCTACAGCGCACTTGTACTCTGCGCCGTTGATTTTAAATGCAAATTCTTTCATATTAAAAACCTATATTATTCTTAGCCCCTTTCGGGGCACGATTAATGTGGTCAAAAGCCCACATTGTTCATTCCTGTTGACTTGGTATTCCACGCCGTTTCATGTTGATTGAGATGAATCATACCGGTGGGAATATCGTGTTTGGTGTGGTGCGCCAAGTAGAGCGCATAAGCAACAGCGGCTTCATCGTCACTGTGTGCCTCAGAGATAGCCAGAGCGATAGCGGCCTTTTCTGCGTCCGAAGGAGCACCCGTAGCCACCTTTGCAGGCTGGCTTACGGGATTTTTCTCTTCTTTCGGAGCTTTCGGCGTCTTCGGTGCTTCTATCTTCTGCATTGTCCATCCAAAGAACATCAGGATGAAGACCAATACAAAGAGGAGCGCCAGCACGATACCGAAGCCCAGACCTGTTACCGTCCAGGTATTCGCCCATGTCCACGTTTCCGGGTTGACTAAAAGCAAAACCATATTACAGCGGAATATTAGAGTGTTTCTTAAGCGGGTTAGTCAGACGTTTGGTCTGCAGCATCTCAAACGCACGAATGATACGGCTACGGGTGTAGCGCGGCTCAATCACATCGTCGATGTATCCGCGATTAGCAGCCTGGTACGGAGAAGCGAACAGGTCTTTGTACTCTGCCTCTTTCTCTGCTATGAACGCTTTCTTCTCTGCGGGATCTTCGATCGCCTTGATCGCCTTAGCCTGAAGCACACCTACTGCACCGCTGGCACCCATTACTGCGATCTCTGCATTCGGCCATGCGTAGCACATATCACCGCGGAGTTGTTTACAACTCATCACGATATGACTACCGCCGTACGATTTGCGAACGGTAATGGTCACTTTCGGAACAGTTGCTTCGCCGTAAGCGAACATCAGTTTTGCTCCGTGATCGATGATACCGGCGTACTCTTGTCCGGTTCCGCAGAGGAAGCCAGGAACGTCCACGAGGGTCAGGATCTGGATATTGAATGCGTCGCAGAAACGTACGAAGCGGGCAGCCTTGCGGCTGGCGTCGCAGTCCAGCACACCTGCCAGCCAGGAAGGCTGATTGGCGATGATACCCGTCGAACGACCGTTGAAACGAGCGAAACCGCAGATGACGTTCTTGGCGTAGTCTTTGTGAACCTCCATGAAGTCACCGTTATCCACGATCGTATTAATGATCTCGTGCATGTCGTACGGTTTGTTCGGATCGTCAGGAACGATCTCATTGAGATGATCGTCCACACGCGTGATATCGTCCGTGCATGCGAACACAGGCGCCTCTTCCATATTGTTCTGCGGAATGAAGGAGACGAGACGACGCACTTCGGCAAGCGCCTCTTCTTCGGTTGCAGCCACAAAATGGGTTACACCCGACTTGGTCGCATGAATATGTGCACCACCGAGTTGCTCCACCGTCACATCTTCTCCGGTTACGGACTTAACCACCTTCGGACCGGTGATGAACATGTAACTGTTCTGCTCGGTCATCATGATGAAGTCAGTCAGCGCAGGGCTGTATACAGCACCTCCGGCACACGGGCCAAAGATGACACTGATCTGCGGTACCACACCCGAAGCAAGGATGTTACGCTCGAATATCTCTGCATAACCTGCCAGTGCGCATGCACCTTCCTGAATACGTGCACCACCCGAGTCGTTAAGACCGATGATCGGAGCACCGAGTTTCATAGCCTGATCCATGACGTTGCAGATCTTCTGCGCCATCGTCTCAGACAACGAACCGCCGATAACGGTAGCGTCTTGTGCGAACACGAAGACCAGACGGCCGTCAATCGTACCCGATCCTACTGCCACACCGTCACCCAGGAACACTTTCTTCTCCATACCGAAGTCATGACAACGGTGGGTAAGGAACATGTTCACTTCTTCGAACGAACCTTCGTCCAGCAGCATATTAATACGCTCGCGGCAGGTGTAACTGCCCTTTGCGTGATGCTTTTCAACGGCTGCTTCACCGCCTCCGGCTTGTGCCTTTTCGCGGTTTTCAATCAGTTTGTTTAATTTAGCGGAATCCATAATTCAAAATTAAAAATTAAGAATTAAAAATTAAGAATTATTTCGGTTGCTGGCACAACTCTGTCAGAACGCCCTTGGTGGATTTCGGGTGGAGGAACGCGATCATGAGGTTCTCTGCACCTTTGCGCGGAGCTTTGTCGATGAGTTGGATACCGGCAGCTTCGCATTCTGCGAGTGCGTCTGCTACGTTCTCTACGTTGAAAGCAACGTGGTGAACACCACCGCGACCACCGTTCTTCTCAATGAACTTAGCGATTGTGGACTCCGGGCTCGTCGGCTCCAGCAGCTCGATCTTCACTTCGCCTACTTTGAAGAAAGCAGTACGAACTTTCTGATCCTCAACTACTTCAATCGAATAACACTTGTTTCCCGAAAGGAACTCAAAGAAGGGAGCAGCCTCTTCAATGGAGGTAACTGCAATTCCTAAATGCTCAATGTGTGTAGGTTTCATAAAAAGAAATATTTTTTGTTTATGGTATATGTTTTTTGCTATATATTCAAAATCGGCTACAAAGGTACACAAAAAAAATGACATACGCAAGAGCGTATGCCACTTTTTGTAATTTTTATGCATCACTTTACAAAACGGAGTTCGACTCGACGGTTCTTTTGTCGTCCTTCTTCCGTTTGGTTATCCGCGATCGGTTTGTTCTTGCCGTAGCCTTTCCACTGCAGCAGTTTCGGGTCACAGCCTTCGTTGACCAGGAACTCATACACCGCTTTGGCCCGTTGTTCCGACAAGAGTTGATTGGCATTGTCATTGCCCACATTATCCGTGTGTCCGCTGATCTCCACTTTGGTGTTGATATCCCGAATGATCTTCGCCATGCGGCGCAATTCGCTTTGCGACTCCGGAAGTACGGAGGACTGACCGGTCGGGAAGAAGAGGTTGTTGAGCGGCATCGGGATCTGCTCGTCGATCATCTGCTGATAGGTCACGACTTGGATGTCCCGGTTCACTTCCACCATGTCTTTCACCTCTCTCAGGTCGATGTTTTCCGCAACGGGGAAGAAACCGTCCTTGTCAATGTAATAGCCGTAGATCTTACCTTGCGGCAGCACGATAAAGAACGATCCGTCCGTCGGATTGGAGCGTGAACTACCCACTCTCTGATGGGTGCTCAGGTCTTCCCAGATGATCTCCGCATCCAGCGGCTGACCTTTCTTATCCGTCAGCACACCCGAGACGGTCGCTACTTTGTTCGGACGAAGATGGGCAGGCAAAGGCAACTGATAGATATCTTCCTTGGTCGAGTCAATTCGTGCTGTATAATAGGCTGTTTGGCCATCCGTGGAGATGATGTACCAGCAGTTATCCCCTATGGTGTTGATCTCTTTTCCCAAGTTCTCGGGTTCAGTCCACTCCGTCCAGCTATCCTCCCGCAGACGGCGTGAGCGATAGACATCCATTTCGCCCAAGCCGCCGTGACCGTTGGAACAGAAATAGAGGGTTTTCATGTCCGGATGCAGGAACGGAGCGCGATCGCAGAGCGAGGTGTTGATGGTCGGGCCCAGTTCTATCGGCTGACCCCATGTACCGTCCTCTTGCAGCAGGGAGACGAAGATGTTCGTTTGGTTATACGGATCATTATCACGGGACATAAACTGCGGTTTGATCATCACTTCCCGCTCCGTGATGCTGTGCGCCGCAAACAACATAGCGCGGCCGTCTGCGGTGATGCGCGCGTCCGCTTGCCAATTGGAAAAATTGATAGTAGAGGGCAGTTCTTGGGGGTCACTCCAACCCTGCTCCGTCTTTTCGGAGATACACAGTTTACCGCTACGGAACAATATCAGGCTGTTGCCGTCCACCGAGACAGAGACAGGTGCTTCGTTCTTTTTCGCTGTGCTCAGTTCCGTGACTACATGAGCCGGCTGCCACACACCCCCTACACATTTGGCTTCGTACAGGTCCTCACCGCCTATGTTGTCTTCACGGTCTTCTCCGCAGAAATACAGCGTCTTACCATCTCCGGATAACTGCGGCACATATTCCCGGGCCTTGGTGTTGATCCCATTCGGAAGAGCGGTGGGTACAACCGTCGTATCGACCTCTTGCTCCAAGATGGCTTTCAGTTCCATGTAACGGCGATCCCCGGCAAAGAGTTTTTCATACCTCTTTACCTTTTTCAAGGCATCGTTCCATCGGCCTTTCTTGACATCGAGAAGAATCAACCGTTGCAGGGTATGATAGGCACAATAATACGGTGCTGCAGCACAGATTAGGTTATCCATACTCACATCGCTCCATCTTACCTTATTGATTTCGTACGCAGAGAGCACTTTTTCATCTTTTTCCCGGAATGCATTGTACACCTTGTTGTTCGTCATGATCGGCACGTCATAATAGAACTGTTCGAGCACGCGGATATTTCCGTTCTCGGTGTACGCGTGGTGCAACAGGATCAAACAACTGTCCCGAACGGAACTGTTCACTCGGCAGCCGTAAATCAAGCCTTCCACGTTCTTTGTACGACGCAGGATGGCAAACATCTGTTGCGCAGCAGGCTCAATCGCCTTTTTGTTGTTATTCTTAATGGCATTTTCTATCACGTCGCGGTAATGAGTCCAATCGTCGTTGGTATCCTGCGCCATAACGGGCAAAAACACCATCAGCAAGCAAGCCGACAGGGTCCATTTGAGTACGTACTTGTTCATAATTATTCTGTAAAAAGGTGTTTTACTTGGTTTTCATCCATAGTACCGCATCGGACTCCAGGGTCCATGCCGGTAAAGGCGAAGAGGGTTTGTAACCGGCTGATTGATAGAGATGAGAGCAGGCTGAGTTGGATGTAGCGATAACCGCATAGAGCACACGCAGCTGCAGAAAATCAAACGCATAGTGCTCGAGTTGCTCCACGGCGGCACGCCCTACTCCTTTGCCCCGACATTCGGGTGCGACATACATACCGATGGCGGCACGGCGGTTACGCGGGTCGAAGTCAAAGAGGTCGATGCATCCTAAGGTGGAGCCCTCCTCTTCGATGATCAGACGCAACTGACCGTCTTTGTAGATGTCTCCGGTGGAGGAAGCGATGTAATCGCGCAGGTCGTGCTGCGAGAGCGGATTATGATTCGCCCCGTCAGCCCACACCGACGCATCGTTCTCCCATCGGTAGAGGTACGGCAAATCAGAGGGTTCTATTTTGCGTAAACGAATCATCCGAACAATTTGCCAAACAATCCTTTTTTCTTCTGCGGCCGAAGGTCTTCCATGTTGCCCTGCGGAGCGGGTTCGAAACAGTGCCCGGTATGAATCATGTTGTAGATCACCCCCCAATCCGGCAGACCGCCCAAGTTACGATCGTCAATCCACAGGTCTGCTACCAGCTTACGAGCCGGTTTATGTTCGGGTTCTTCCTCCGGATAATTGGAATTGACGGCATAGAACTCGAGCCCTTTGGACTTGCAGTAAGCGACCGCTTCGTCCAGCAGTTCCCCTTCCCGCACCGTCCAGAGGATGATCTGGTGATGGTCTTCCTCCTGCAGTTTCTTCAGAGTCTGGATGGCAAACGGAATCGGTTTACCGATTTTCGGGTACTCATGGGTAACGATCGTGCCATCAAAATCACAAGCTATAATCATACTTTTTCTCTTTTAATACGTAGGTAAATTTGGGTCTTGCGGGGTCATCTCTTTGTCCACTTTGCTCAGGGTCGGTTTGGTGAAGTACCAACCGATCGCAGCGATAGCGGCAACCCAGAACATGGACATATAACACCCTTTCTCATCGGCGAGCAGGAAATAAGCGATGATACCGAGCGGCATCGAGTTGCTCACCAGCAGAATACGTGCCACGGCCAGAGGTTGGTACGCTTCCAGGGTCGTCGGTTTACGCCATTTGATGAGGTATAAACCTAAGGGTATAGTGATCAGTGCATCAAAGATGACGAAGTACTGCACGACCATGCCTAAGGTAGAGGTGCGGTCGATGGGTGTGTACAATTGATTTTTCCATACATAATACATCGCGCTCATCGCAATGAGCGTAATGAACATCATGCCGTAATAATACCAATTGAGATGTCTTACTACTTTATCCATTTATCCATTCAATTTAAAATCAGTTCTGTTAACGATCGAGCGTCCGAGTGTGATCTCGTCGGTGTACTCAAGTTGGTTTCCGACCGCCACACCGCGGGCTATCTGAGAGATGCGCAACTCTATGCCGGCATTCTGTATACGTCTGTAGATATAGAAGTTCGTTGTGTCGCCTTCCATTGTCGTCGGCAGAGCGAGGATGATCTCATCCACTTCCCCTTTGGTGACGCGTTCTATGAGCGAATCGATCTCGATATCTTTGGGTCCGATGCCTTCCATCGGCGAGATGACACCTCCGAGTACGTGATAGACTCCGTTGTACTGGCCTGTGTTCTCGATGGACATGACGTCCTGTACGTTCTCCACAACGCAGATGGTCGAGTGGTCCCGTCGGTGCGAGGCGCAGATTGGACACAGCTCCGTGTCGGATATGTTGTGGCACTCGCGACAGTACACCACCTCTTTCTTGAGTCGCAGGAACGAGTTGGCAAACACCTCCACTTCCTCGTCCGATTGACGCAGCAAATGCAACACCAGCCGTAAGGCTGTTCTGCGCCCTACTCCCGGTAAGGAAGCCATCTGGTTGACGGCCTGCTCCAATACTATACTGGGATAGTCTGACAAATTAAAAATTAAAAATTAAGAATTAAAAATTAACTTTTCTTTGACCAGCGAGCGGGTATCATGCGGTAGGGATAGCGCTCACGGATATTGTCCGCGTTCGGGCAGTCGATGCGGTGAATACGGATACCTTTTGTGACGGACACGAAGGCGAAGATCGGATCTCCGGGTTGCGGGTTACAGCACTTGGAGAGGTTGTAGTCCACGTTCTTCACGTTCATATCAACCTCGATCGCCAATCCCTTAAGTTCGGAGCGGTCCACATACTCCGTGTGCTCACGTTGTGTGGGCGTCTCTTCGGGTGTAATGAGCACATCGCGCAGATGTTGTACATCCTCTTTGCCGTTCGCTACCGATTGGTACATATCGGACACCGCCTTGTAGCCTAACTTAATGGCCATCTTGGTGATATCCGCTTCGTTGTACTCTATCTTCCAGTTCTTGAACTTACGCTCGATGATTTCTTTTCCTTCCGCTGCCTGTTTGTACTCAATCTCCTTGAGTGCCTGACGAATCTTGTTACGCGCCTTGGTGGACACCACAAAATTGAGCCAATCGGCATTCGGGTGCTGGTTGGGCGAGGTCAGAATAGACACCTGATCGCCGTTCTCCAACTTCTGTCGGATGGACACATTCTGATTACGAATAGTGCCGCCTACGCAGTGCGCACCGACTTCGCTGTGAATCGAGTACGCGAAATCCAGTACGGTCGCACCTTCGGGCAAACGACGTAAATCGCCGGTCGGAGTGAACACATAGATGTCCCCGGACTTTTGTACGATGGAGCCTTTGACCCCTTTGTACGACCAGTGTGCAGCCACGCCTTGCTCGGCTATTTCGTCCATACGCTTGGTACGGATCTGCACTTCCACCCACCGTTTATCCGGTCCCAGGACCGTCGTGTGCAGCGATTCGTATCCGTTCTCCTTGGGCACGGACAGCCAATCGCGCAGACGTTTGGGGTTCGGGGTGAAGATATCGGTAATGAGCGAATAGACCTGCCAACAGTCGGATTTCTCTTTCTCCGGAGCGGAGTCCAAGATGATACGGATGGCGAACAGGTCGTAGATTTTATCCACATCGCAGTGCTGTGCCTGCATCTTATGGTAGATGGAGTGAATGGATTTGGGACGGCCTTTGATGGTAAAGACAAACCCCTCCTCTTTGAGCTTCTTCTCCAGCGGAGCGATGAACGAAGCCACGTATGCTTCCCGTTCTGCTTTTTTTGCATTCAGCGCGTGCGCGATATATTTATAGGTGTCATAGTCGAGAAACTTCAGCGCCAGGTCCTCCATCTCGGTCTTGATCTGATACAGACCCAACCGGTGTGCCATCGGAGCATGAAGCGTCTGCGTCTCTTTGGCGATATGCCGCCGACGATCCGAGTCTCCTTCCTTATCGAGCTGCCGCATCAGTTCCAGGCGCTCGTTGAGTATTGAATATAAGACTTTGTTGCTGTCTTCCATACATTCTATCCTAAAAACGCTGCAAAATTAATAAAAAAAATCTATTTATACAAATAAATGCGATTAATTTTTTACAAATTCTTGCACATATCAAATATTTTGTGTAACTTTGCAGCGATTTTGTGCAAACTAATAAATTTAACCATAATGAAAGCATCAAGAATTATTGCTATTTGCGTACTTAGTATCGCAGTTGTAGTGATGGGTTACTTCTGTGTAACGAGTGTTACTACTCCTATTAAATTTGAGAACACGAAGGCAGAGCGTGAGGTTGCTGTCATCAAGAATCTGGTTGATTTGCGTACCGCTTTGGTAGAGTATCATCACCAGAACGGCCGTTTCACAGCGGATGCTGACTCGCTGCTCATGTTCATCAAGACCGCTCCGAAGAAGGAGTTGATGAAGGAAGGTAGTCTTACCGATAAGCAACTGGAGGCCGGTTTGACCGAGACCAAGGCTGTTAAGATTCTGGACGAGGCAAAGAAGAAAGCGCTGAAAAACAAGAAATTGGAGTTGAGTGCTGACGACTTGGATGCGCTGTACGCATATATCTGGGAGAACGATGCAGACGTTAAGAAGAACAACCTGCAAGGTTTCCGTCGTGACACGATTGAGCTCAATATGATTGAGGCACTCTACCACGGACAGTACGATGCAACTACCGTTGACACGATCGTGAAGATCCCGTACGGTAACGGAGCTAAGTTCGAGATTGAGGTCAACAACGACTACAAGACCAGCCAAGGTATCCGCGTTCCTATCTTCGAGGCACGTGCTCCGTTTGAGAGCTATCTGAGCGACTTGAACCAGCAGGAGTTGGTGAACCTGATTGACCGCGAACAGAAACTGGATCACTACACCGGTTTGAAAGTGGGTGATATCTACGCTCCGAACAACAACGCAGGTAACTGGGAGTGATAAAGTTGAAAGTTTAAAGTTGAAAGTTTAAAGAGATGCGCATAATCTCTGGAACATATGGGGGGCGGCGGTTGTCGCCCCCTAAAAATATCACCGCAAGGCCCACGACGGACTTTGCCAAGGAGAGTCTGTTCAATCTGCTCAACAACCGCATGGACTTTGAGGGGATTGATGTGCTGGATCTGTTTGCCGGCACAGGAGGCATCGGCATTGAGTGCGTGAGCCGCGGAGCACGGGAAGTGACGGCGGTGGAGATTGCCCATGTGCAGCAGAACTGGATCATCAGTTGTTGCCGTCAGTTGGGCATCCGCAACCTGAGTGTGATTCGAGGCGATGTGTTCAAGTTCCTCAGTGCCTGCCGCACCAAGTACGATCTGATCTTTGCCGATCCTCCTTATGCTTTGGAGCAGCTACCTACTCTGCCTGATGCTATTTTGGAGAAAGAGATTCTTAAGCAAGACGGCTGGCTGGTGATTGAGCACGGTAAGGATACCGATTTCACGAGTCACCCGAGACATATAGAAACACGAACGTACGGCAGCGTACACTTCAGTTTCTTCCAATAAAAAAAGAGGCACGCGCCTCTTTTTTAGTATTCAGTTTTCAGCTGTCAGTTTTACAGCTCCACATAGATCTCCAGCAGTTTGCAGGGTCCTTGGGGTTCGATCAGGATATCGTTGAGGGATGCGGGGAGCAGAACCGCTTCACCGATATGCAGCGAGGCTGTCTTGTGTTCCGATTCGCAATCGAGTGCGGTGACGTGGCATTGTCCTTCCACACACATGTAGGCTACGAACGAATCCAGCGGAGCATAGTCGCGTTGTATCGGTCGTACGGGCGAGAGCATGTTGACGGTGAAGAACGGTGTCTTCTGCAGGTTGACGGCTCCGTTGATACGCGGTGCGGTGCGTTGGAACGATGCCCCGTTATCGGGATTGAAGTCCATGACCTTGAGCGCTTTGTCCAGTTTGAGCGGACGTTTGCGGCCGTCATTACCGACGCGGTTGTAGTCGTACAGACGGTAGGTGATATCGGAGTTCTCCTGGATCTCTGCCACGATGGTGTCTTTGCACATCGCGTGTACTGTGCCGGCAGGAATGAACGCTACGTCACCTTCATGCACGTCGTACTTGCGCAGATAGGACGCGAGTGTGCCGTCTGCAATTGCGGCATGAATGAGGGACACGTTCATCTGCTGGTTCCAGCCCAGGTAGATGGATGACTTGCCTTTGGCGGGCAGCACGTACCACATCTCCGTCTTGCCCATGCAGTCCTCGTTCTCGAGTGCGAACTCATCGCCCGGGTGTACCTGGATCGAGAGGTCGTCGGTGGCATCGATGAACTTCATGAGGAGCGGGAAGCGGTTTCCGAACGTGTCGTACACTTTCTCGCCTACCAGTTCGTCCATATAGACCTCTATCAGGTCTTGCAACGAGTCTCCGGCATGCGGGCCGTTGGATACCTCCGTCGGATACTTGTCCACATCGGAGATGACCCATGACTCGCCTACGTTCTCGAAGTCAGCGGGCACGTCGTTATACCATTTCTCAATCGTATGTCCACCCCACAGTTTGTGGAAATGGTGCGGTTTGAATTTAAACGGATAGAGCATATTAGGGGTTATGGGTTACGGGTTATGGGTTATGGGTTACGGGTTACAGGTTACGGATACGTTTCTCCCAGTTCCATGCGGAGGCGAGTACATCGCGAATGGGCGTGTCGGCTTTCCATCCCAGCACTTCGTTGGCTTTCTTAGGCGCAGCCCATACTTGCTCGATGTCTCCTTCACGACGGCCTACGATGGTGTACGGGATCTTAACGCCGGTAGCAGCTTCGAACTCGTTGATGAGGGTGAGTACCGACAAACCGGTTCCTGTTCCGAGGTTGAACACCTCCACTTGGTCGCGGTCGGTGGCGTTGAGCATACGCTCGATTGCTTTGACGTGTGCCTTGGCCAGGTCAACTACGTAGATGTAATCGCGGATGCAGGATCCGTCGGGGGTGTTGTAGTCATTGCCGAACACTTTGAGTTCAGGACGGAGTCCTGCAGCGGTCTGGGTAATGAACGGCAGCAAGTTCTGCGGTACACCGTTAGGCAGTTCACCGATCCTGGCGGACGGGTGCGCACCGATTGGGTTGAAGTAACGCAGGATGGTAGCGTGCAGTTTCTTGTCCGCATGCGCCTCATCGCAGATGATCTCTTCGTTGATCTGCTTGGTGTTGCCGTAGGGCGAGAGCGCTTTTTGGATGGGCGCAGTCTCATCTACCGGCAGATGGTCCGCATCCGGCTGACCATAGACCGTACAGGAAGAAGAGAAAACGAGGTTTTGAACTTGGTGCATGCGCATCACTTCCAGCAGTGTCACGAGACTGCCGAGGTTGTTGCGGTAGTAGAGAAGCGGTTTCTCAACCGATTCGCCTACGGCCTTGCTGGCAGCAAAATGAATGACTCCCACGATATCGGGATACAACTTGAACACATTGTCCAAGTCCATGAAATTACCACAATCAATGTTGGCGAACTCCGGCTTGCGTCCTACGATTGCCGCAATTCCGTCCAGCACATCGATTGACGAGTTGGAGAGGTTATCGACGATGGTGACGTCGTAGCCCTGCTGCATCAATTCGACCGTGGTATGAGAGCCTATATAACCGGTTCCACCGGTGACGAGTATTCTACTCATGGATTTCAAATTTATGATTTCAAATTTCAAATTTATGGATTAGAACAGTTTCTCCGGGTAGTCCCCTTTGGCGATGAGTTGGTTAATTTTCATCACCACTTGCGGACGGTCTTCCGAATAGGTCACACCGAACCATTTGGACGGTGTATCCAGCACTTTGCAGGTCGCCTTACCACTGGTGATGAGTTGGTTGACCAGTGTCGGGATATAGAACTCGGATTTGAGTTCCTGTCCGTGCTCGTTGAGGAAAGCGCGGAATGCGTCCTCGCTGTATTGGAAATACTCCGGCGTGAAGCCCCACATGTTCATCGATACAGGCGTGTGCGGATCCAGCGGTGTATCTACCCCATCCTCGGTGAAGACGATGGTGCCGTTCTTATCCTCGATCTTCGTGCGCTCCACGACGTCGGTGAGCAGACCTTGTTCGTTGGTTGCACAGACACCGCGGCTGACGGATCCATTCTCGCTGAGGGTGTTGCATACGCGGTAGCCGACCATGCAGTACTGTCCTTTCTTGCCCTCTACCGAACGGAGGAAGTCTGCCAGCACCTGGTAGGACTCCTTGCCGTAGAAGTCATCGGCATTGATAACAGCAAAGGGTTCGTTGATCAGTTCACGTCCCATGAGCACAGCGTGGTTGGTACCCCAGGGTTTGGTGCGCTCAGGGTTATAGGTGCAGCCGGCAGGCACTTTGTCCACCGATTGGAAGCACAGTTCGCATTGCACTTTGCCTTCGTACTTGCTGAGTACGACACGGCGAAAATCGTCTTCGAAATCCTTACGGATAACAAATACAATCTTACCAAATCCTGCGCGCAGCGCGTCGTACACGCTGTAATCAAGGATTGCTTCGCCGTTCGGTCCGAGACCGTCCATTTGTTTGAGCCCGCCGTAACGACTACCCATTCCGGCTGCCAAGATAAATAATGTGGGTTTCATATCTATGTAATTAATCGTTTACTACTACTGTTTTGCCGTGCACTTTCTTGTGTCTGAACCAAAGACCATAGACCTCGGAGCAGTTGCCGGCAGTAATGAAAGCTTTGATGTGGTTGTTGCGGATGAACGCCATGACCGACGAGAACTCGTCTTGAGTCAGGAGTGTTTGGATCTCCAGGTGTTCCTCTCCGCTGTAACCGCCTTTGATCGTATAGATCGAGCATCCGCGTACGAGGGTCTCCACGATGTATTGGCGGATACGGTCAGGTTCGTCGGATACGATGCAGACGCGTTTGCGTTTATTGAGCGAGGCGGTGAAATAGTCAATTGCCAAGCCGTTGATCCAGGTTCCGATGATACCGATGATGACCATGCGGAAATCGTTGATGAGGAACGAGGTGCAGCAGATGATGATACCTCCGATAGCGACCGATGTGCCGATATCGAAATGGAGGTACTTGTTGACGATCTTACCCAGAATATCGAGTCCGCCGGTGGAGGCATTGATGCGGAACAGGACGGCCTGACAGATGCTGAGCAAGAGCACGAAGCAGATGAGATCGAACCACACATCGCCTGTTCCCAGGCCGCCGCTCATCACGCTGTCGCGTACGCGGACCATCCACTCACCGGAGTGGTTGAGCAGGTAGTTATCGCCTGTGAGCGTACCGGCATTGAGTTGGTCAATGATGGTCTGATCGGTGATCAGTTCGTGGGTGAACTTATAGTTCGGATAGACGCGGTCCCACATCTGGGTGAGCGGACCGAGGATGAGTGCCGTATAGACAGTCTTGGCGCCGAACTCATTACCAATGAGGATGAACGCCAGCAAGAGCAGGAACGCGTTGATGCCCGTTACCCAGTAGGCGAAGGTGTCTGCCGTGCCGCCGAACAGGGTGTTGAGCACGATGGACAGACCCGAGATAGAGCCTACGATAAGGTGACTCGGCATCAGGAAATAATAGACGGCTACCGCACCGAGACTCATACCTACGGTCATGAGAACCAGTTCTTTCCAGAACTTCCAGGTACCGAGTGCATGAATGAAAGTGCGGAGCAAGTCCGCCCAATAGGCAATCGTGAAATATTGTTTAAGGTGTTCCATGTTTTTTAGTATTCAGATTTCTTAGTCCTAAAGGGCACGATTATTTCAGTTATCAGCATTCAGCTCTTTGACTACCAGTCGTGCGGTGCGGCGGGTCGTTTGGCTGAGCATGATCGTTCGTCCGGCTTTGGCACGCTCGAGGATGTCGGGTGTTGTACCTCGGATGGTGAGCAGCGACAGATGGTCGTTGTAGCTCACGTTGAAATGTACTTGGAGTGCCTCGATCGCTTCGGGCACAAAACGGGTGTTGTCCACGCAGACGGAGATGGTGACGGCCGATGATTGGATGAGCGACACTTTGAGGCGGTGACGGTGAATGATATCGAAGATCTCACTCAGGCTCTCCTCCAGTACGAACGCGAAGTCTTTCGCGCGCATAGTTATAAGGATTTGATTCTTACGCCAGATGTACACCGGTACGTCGATCGGTCCTACCCCGTCTGCCGCGATGCGGGAACCGGCAGCCAACGGGTCGCCAAAGGGTTTGACGAACAGCGGTATCTGTTTGTTCTCCAGCGGACGGATGGTCTTGGGGTGAATGATCTGCGCACCCGAGTAACTGAGTTCGACCGCATCTTGATACCGCAGGGAGGGAATGAGCACAGTGTCGGGTTCGATACGCGGGTCCGCATTGAGGATACCCGGCACATCTTTCCATATGGTGACCGATTCGGCATCGAGGTAGTTACCTAACAGGGCTGCCGTGTAGTCCGAACCCTCTCTACCGAGCGTGGTGCGTTTGCCGTCGGCAGTACCGCCGATGAAACCCTGCGCGATGACGACCGAAGGCCGGTTGGAACGGTCCCAGCCGGCACGAATAACGGTGCGGCTGGTCTCGTTATCTACCTTCGCTTCGCGCCAGGTGTTATCCGTACGGAGCAGCTTGGGCATATTCCACCACTCGACCGACAGGCCTTGTTTGAGCAGATAGACCGCGATGATCTGAGTGGATAGCAGTTCGCCCATCGACACGATCTGGTCGTAGTTCTCGTCGTACGGCAGCGCCGGGTCGAACGGGATCTCGCCCTGCAGACGGATGTCTGAACCGGGTTGGAGCCCGAGCTCCTTCATGATGGCGACATGAAAATCGATGATGTCAATCCATTGGTTGAGCGCTTTGTCCTCTTGTCCGGCGGCGCAGTACTCCACCACCCGCTCGAGGGCGTTGGTCGTCTTGCTCATGGCCGAGACAACGACCATGAGATCGTGCGCCCCTTCCAGGCGAACGATACGCTCGAGGTTACGGACACCTGCTGCGTCCTTCACCGATGCTCCACCGAACTTAAAAACTTTCATTCTATAACCTTTAGCCTTTACAAATTCGCCATTCGAATGGCGGTATAGGCTCCTTCGATGCCTTTGTTGCCCAGTTTGCCACCGCAGCGGTCGAGTGCCTGCTGCTGATTGAGGACCGTGAGCACGGAGAAGATGACCGGCACTTTGCCTTGCGCATTGAGCGCAGCCACGCCTTGGGTCACCGATTGGCACACGTAGTCGAAATGCGGGGTCTCGCCTTGGATCACACATCCGATGACGATGACGGCATCCATCCGTTCCTCGCGCATGATACGTGCTGCGCCGTAGGTCAGTTCAACGGTACCGGGCACATGCATGATGTCGATGTTTTCCTCCGGCACGCCGTGTTTGACCAGCGTATCGACCGCTCCTTGGGCCATCGGATACGTGATCTCGCTGTTCCAATCCGCAACTATAATAGCATAACGCTGACGCCCGAGGACATCAGCGTTAGGCAATTGATTGGCATCATATTTCGAGAGGTCTGTTGTCATTACTCTGCGATAGCGATGTATTTGTCAATATCTTGTGCTTCGGTCGAAGCCGGATATTTCTCCTTGATGGTCTGGAACGCCTTGAGCGCTTTCGCTTTGTTGTCCTCGTGCAGATAAGCGAGACCTGCTTTCTTGAGGCTCATCGGAGCGATGATCTCGTTACCGGACTTAGCAGCAGCCTCAAACGCCTTGATGGCGTTGGTGTAGTCCTGCAGCTCGATGTACGCATCACCCAGTTTCTGCTTTGCAGCCGGGCCGATGGTCAGGTCGTCAGACGAGTATTTTTTGAGATACTCCACTGCATCCTCGTACTCACCCTGCTCGAAGTAGCACAGACCGGCATAGAGCGCAGCCAGTTTACCTTCCTGATAGAAACCATACTTCTTAGCGGTGCTGAGGAAACCTTCGCATTCAGCCTCCTCATCGCCCGCGAGTGCTTTCTCATAATCGCCGGCCATGAAGAAAATAACCGATTTAGCGTTCTCGTTGCTTGCCAGCAGCGCTTTCTTGTTGAACACCTCTTGTTTGAGCAGCATCACGCCCAGGATAACAACAGCGATTCCCACTACGCACGAAATGAGCAAGGTCGAGTGATCCTCAATCCACTTGCCTGCGCCGGTGAGGGTTTGGTTAACAGACTCCAATTGTTCGTCTTCTTTTACAAATTTTTGATTTTTCTTTGCCATAATATGTTGATTTTTATTATTTTCAATAATACCTCTCCGTATAGTCCATCATGGACAACTATCGAAAAAGCGTGCAAAGTTACGAAAAAAAAATGACATGTGCAAATTTTTAAGCACAAAAAAAAGAAAAACCGCCCTCTCGAGCGATTTTTCCCTTTAGCCATTAGCCTTTCGACCTTTAGCCTTGCGGGTGCTCCGCATCATACGCAGCGGCGCAGACGGACCAGAGGTACGCTTTCATGGTCTTTTTGCCGTTCGTAGAGTCCTTCTGCGCGAGGAACGCTGCCTGGTCGGACGATGCGAACTCGAGGCTGTCCTTACGGGCAGCGACTGCTGCTGCGACAGCGGCGAAGCGTACGCGGAGACGCATCTCCTTGGTCGTCACCGGAGTCGAGCGGGTTACGGAGCTCAGGCCGCGCATGTAGAGGCGGGAGCAATCCGGGTTGGTGGTTTCGGCCACACGGTGGGTAGCGAGAATCATCTTCTGGTCACCGGCGTGTTGCGACTTTTTGTTGATTTTGGTGAGGGCACCGCTGACGGTCTTGATCGCGTCAGCC
>CACZZL010000001.1 GCA_902785605.1 uncultured Bacteroidales bacterium | reverse complement strand
AGTATTACTATCACAACAATGCCTTTCCCTCACCGGAATGCTCGAAAGAGGGCTCGGCTACCATCTTGAGCAACGCAAAAACGGCTTCTTTGCCAAACGAAACTCCAAAGGACACGTACCACCCGACGGACATTGGCGATTTATCGTCCTCTGCGCCGAGTTGGGGCAAAACAAACTTCACATCTCCGACATCCGTGTTCAGGCAGACGAGATGCGGGATGCTCTCTGGGAAGCCGGGCACTTCATCGCTTCGCAAAACCTACGCAAGCCGATCTATGATGCCCGCGATGTGTTGAACCTCAAAACAACATTTGGCTTATGACATCTAAAAGAGTACTTTACAAACGACTTTGTACGGCGGTCGGAGAAACTGCTAAACGGATACCTCCCGCCGATGTCCTTCTCTTTTCGCACTACGCGCAATACGACTTGAGATTTGACAAACCGGTCCCCATCAACACTCAAATTTGAGAAAGTTGAACAATCTCCCCGGGTAAGTTGAACTTGCTCGGGGATTTTCTTGGCGGTCTCGCATTTTTATACTACTTTTGCACCGTCAAACGAAAAAATGAAGGTTCGTGCTAGTCGAGTGTAAGCACGCTTACGCAACTCGACGAAGCCGAAGCTCCAAAATTTAATTTTTAAATTTATGAAACAAAACATCAACATACAACTCATCACAGCCGCATTGCTCTCCCTCGGGGGCATGACTCTCCTCTTCTGCGGAGTCTTCATCGAACCGGAAGGACAGATCCATGAGTCGCTCCTCATTGCCTTTGGCGAAGTTGCCACCTTTGCCGGCGCGCTGATGGGTATCGACTACGTCTATAAGCGTAAGCAATAAATCGTAAATAAATTAAATCGTACATCAATCGTACATCGTAAATCGTAAATCGTAAATTACACCATGATCATCCAACTAATCCGCCAACAGACACAGGGCAAAGCGGTCCGGGGACAAATAGCGCTCCCGTTCGACCCGAACAACCCGCTCGTCTATCCGACTCTTGAAAACGCTGATTTCCTCATCGCACCGGGCACGTACCCGCTCCGACTCACCTGGTCACCGCGTTTCAAGAAACTCACACCCGAGGTCTGCGACGTTCCCGACCGAGCCGGACTACGCTTCCACCTCGGCACCAAACCGGAACATTCACAAGGCTGCGTGTTGCTTCAACCCGAAGCACTCGAGAACTTGGATGAAGAATTGTTTATTGAAATCACTGATGGTAGTACTGATGCTTAGTGCATTCGCAGTAGGGGTCAGTAGTTGCAAAGCTTGGAGAACCATCTCCACCACCGCTACTTACGTTCAGCAGAACGACTCGACCACGGGTAAAGCGTCCGCGACCATTACCACCAAGACAGTGGAAGAGTATCAGGGCGTGAAAAAGAACTAAGGCTTTGTCCATTACGCCGGATACTATCCGGCAAACAAGCGTCCATTTCGTCGGGATACTATCCCGACACTCACCAACCACGAGGCTGCGCGTGGATAAAGACAGCAGCAGTGATCTTTGACATATAAAATCTCCCGCGGCGGGGAGCGTGCAAGCCGAACACGCTTGTTCGAAATACGCCGAACTACTATGGGAAAAGTTAAGTATGCAACCGGTATTGATTACGTTCAGGGTTCGCTCGCGAAACCGAAGAAACGTGACGGCCACAAGTGTGGCGAGTATCTGATCGGTACCCACCGTACCGCTGAGACCCAGAACCCCGATTGTACGCGTCTGTACATCCGCACGGCTCAGACCTACGACCGCTCGACTCCTCTGTCGACCAAGGAGATGCGTATCCGCGTACGCTTCACCGCTGTCGCAGCTGCGGTTAAGGCTCGTAAGAACAGCCTTGAGTACGCATCGTCTGACCAGGCTGCGTTCCTCGCGCAGAAGGACGCTGCGGACGGCAAAAAGACCATGAAGGCGTACCTCTGGAAGATCTGCGGCGACCAGTACGACGCAGAGCACCCGCAAGGCTAAGCGCCCAAAAGCTAATGGTTAAAGCAAGGAAAAAGCGTCCTTTCGGGCGCTTTTTCTGTTTTTTCTCTTGCGTATGTCATTTTTTTATTGTACCTTTGCAGCAAATTTTGAAAAAGTGTTACCGGTAGATTTCATAGAGAGCATGCATCAGCAGTTGGGCAACGAGGCTGAACTACTGATTCGGGCGCTGGAGACAGAGCCGGTTACATCGATTCGTTTGAATAGCAAACTGGACGTGCTCACGTTTGAAGGAGAGCCGGAAGAGGTGCCTTGGCACATCGACGGCTACTACCTGAGTGAGCGTCCGCAATTCACCCTCGATCCTCTTTTCCATGCCGGCTGTTACTATGTGCAGGAGGCCAGCTCGATGTTCATCCAACAAGCCTTGGAGCAGTACGTCGATCCTTCCTCTATTGTGCTGGACCTATGTGCCGCACCGGGTGGTAAGAGTACGCTCATCAGCGAGTACCTCGGTCGTGACGGCCTGCTGCTGAGCAACGAAGTGGTGCGTCAACGTGTGTTCATTCTCTCGGAGAACATACAGAAATGGGGCAACGGCAACACCGTCGTCACCCATAACACCGCTGCCGAATACGGCGAACTGTGCAAACATCTGTTCGATTGCATCCTGGTGGATGCTCCCTGTTCGGGCGAAGGCATGTTCCGCAAGGACGAGCAGGCTCGCAGCGAATGGAGCCTCAAGATTGTCAAAGCCTGCGCAGAGCGGCAACGCAGCATCCTCATGGATGTGTGGGATGCCCTCAAACCCGGTGGTATCCTGCTCTACTCGACCTGCACGTTCAACCAAGAGGAGAACGAGAAGAACGTCGAGTGGATGGCAGAGACCCTCGGAGCCGAAGTGCTACCGATCGATTATGAACCCGAATGGGGCATCGTCGAAGGTTCCGTCGGATACCACTTCTACCCGCACAAAGCGAAAGGGGAAGGATTTTATTTATGCGCACTGCGTAAGTACGAAGGTTTCTTGGATCAGTCTAAGATCAAGACGCCCAAGAAACAACCCAACATGCCGCACCCGGAGTACTTGCCGGTCATGCGTTCCTGGCTGCAGCACCCCGACGAGTGGGCGATCCGTTACTCGGACCGTTTTGCCACAGCCTATCCGTTCAAATACAAAGAGATCATTGATTGGTTATCGACCCAGTTGACCTGTATCTCGACCGGTTTCGGTCTGGGAGAAGAGCGCGGCCGCGGCATCGCACCGCAGCACAGCTTGAGTATGGCCAAGGAGATGCGCAAAGAAGCATTCCCGAACGTAGCGCTGACGCGCGAACAGGCACTGAGTTACCTTAGGACCGAGGCGCTGATGCTCGCCGGTGTCCCCCTCGGCCTTGTCCTTTTGACCTATGAGGGTGTCCCCCTCGGTTTCGCGAAGAATGTCGGGAACCGCCTGAATAACCTTTACCCGAACGAGTGGAGGATTCGTCACCTTTAGAGGCTAAAGGCGAAGGGTTAGAGGCTAAAGTTAAAAATCTCTCGATTTTTTTCCAATAATGCATATCGTCCGGTGACACGAGTGTCATCGCTTCTCCGCTGTTCTCTGCCCGGGCGGTTCGGCCGATGCGGTGCACGTAGTCCTCGGGATCATGCGGCACATCGTAATTGATGACGAGCGGCACATCGGTCACATCGATGCCGCGCGACACGACATCGGTCGCCACCAGCACCCCTATCTTACCATTCCGAAAATCCAGCATCACTTGGTCCCGTTCGTTCTGCTCCAGGTCCGAATGCATCGCGCGCGCGTCAATGTTTAAGGAACGTAACGTACGCGTCAGGTCCTTCACCCGCTGCTTCTTGCCGGCAAAAACAATGACCTTCTTTAGCCCATTCGTCCCTTCGCCTTTCGCCTCTTTCGCCTCTAACCTTTCGCCTTTCGCCTTATTTAGTGTCGCCAACACAGCTTCCACTTTCTTACCCTCATCAACGAACTCGTGCATCTGTTTGATGCTCTCGGGCGGACGGGAGACCGCGATCTGGACCTCCACCGGGTCGTGCAATATCGTTCGTGCCAATTGGCGAATCTTAGGCGGCATGGTAGCCGAGAAAAGGAGGGTCTGACGGTCCTTGGGCAACTTACGCACGATCGTCATGATATCGTCGTAGAAGCCCATATCGAGCATTCGGTCCGCTTCGTCCAGTATAAAATACTTGACGCCGGAGAAATCGATGTCGTAGATGTTCATCTGGCTGAGCAGTCGTCCCGGGGTCGCGATGACGATGTCCGCACCGCGTTGCAGTCCGGTAACCTGCGTGCCCCAGGCTCCGTTGTCCTTACCGCCGTAGATAGCGACGGACGAGAACGGCACGTAGTAGCCGAATCCCTCCATCTGCTGGTCGATCTGCTGCGCCAGTTCGCGCGTCGGAGCCATGATGATGGCGTTCAGTTTATCGGGGTCATGATCATCGAACGCCAGGTTGGTGAGCAGCGGCAGTATATACGCCGCCGTCTTACCGGTGCCTGTCTGCGCGCACGAGATCACATCGTGGCCCTCCAAGATCACCGGTATCGTCTTCTCCTGCACCGGGGTACACTCATCGAAATGCATGTCCCACAATGCATCCAACACCTCATCCGATAATGCTAATTCGTCAAAAAACATCTAAACAATTTACGATTTACAGATTTACGATTTACGATTTAGGTACGATTTGGTTATATTTACGATTTACGCTGCTGACAATCGTCAATTATTTTCAATCGTCAATCAATTGTACCTCGTCAATCGTCCAATCGTCAATTAGTTTACTTCTCCCAGCCTTCAAACACTTCAGGACCATATACGTTGTCTTCGCTTGCATCGTGGAGCGGTGCCCAGAGTTGTGCGAAGAAGGGATTCCGCTTCGCTTCCTGGTCCCAAGCCCAAGGAATCGAAGATTTATGATTTATGATTTCTGATTTCTGATTTTTGATCGTCTCTTCGTCATAAGGGAATGGGAAGCAATCCGGACACCAGTGTCCTCCGAGTAATATCAGACGACGAGATGCTTTGAACGTGTGTCCTTGCGCACACTGCCACATATCGTTGCCCAGGTACTTACCGCCGCGGAAAGCCGCAGCTTTGTTCAGTTCGGCATCGGTGAGTTGATCCACATCCTTGCTCTCATCGTATCCGTGATCCAGCAGCACCGGCGTCTCGCTGTTATGGCTGAGATCCATATGCTTCCAATCCGGAATGGCTTTATAGGCCTCCAGCGAACCGTAGTAAGCAGCGATGCGTTTGGCAGCTTTGTCCCTTTCAACTTTCAACTTTCCACTTTCAACTTGCTTAATCCACCATTGTGTACCGTGCTCTTTGCTGTTGGCCATGAACCACATCGCCGCTTTCACACAGTGCGGGAACAGTTTGGCGATATGGGTCTTGGAGGCGAACTTGATGCCCCAAGGCAGCGAGTCGGCTTTGGCCATTTGCGCAAAATACGCCTTCACCGGCACGTTCGCACGGAAATGGAGCATGTCCTCTAACTTATCCCCGTCGATATACCACATGCCGTGGAAATTGCGGGTCGTGAACCAGTTGGCGTTGAAGATCTGTTCGGGTTTGGGACAGCCGATGGCGTCGAGCAGCAGGCACTCGAACTCGTAGTTGGAGAGTCGGTACTCCTTGCCGGAACCGATGTTGTAGTAGTTGTTCCAGAATTTAGCCGGCACATCAGGACGGCAGACACGCTCAAGCAGTCGTCCGCTGTCTTCGACCGTCGCCCACTCCAGCACGCCGCGGATCGGCACATGGAACATGATCGGGTCGTAGTTCTTGAGGATCGCCGGATAGAGAATACCCGACTGACGAAGAGATACCCAGGTCTTGATGCCCGAGTCGGTGATGATGCGTTCTGCGAGCGCTTTAGTCAGACCGTAGTGGTCGTACGCGGACACGCAGATCGGATCGCCGGCACGACCCATATGCAGCGGTTCACGGCGGTCACCCATCTGGGCTACCGAACCGATATAGACCACTTTGGGTTGCTTGTCCTCGGGTTGTGCGAGCACGGCCTTGGTGATGTTATTCGCCGCGGTGATGTTGGTGCGCAGCGTCGCTTTGGGACGGTAGTCCGCTTGCGGGGACACCATGCCGCCCACATGCAGCACGATATCAGCACCCGTCACACCTTTGAGCACGTCCTCGTAGTTGGTGAGGTCGCCCCAAATAACGGTTAGGGGTGAGTGCTTAGCGGTTAGAGGAGCCAGGAGCTCTTTATTCTTTTTGCTCGGACGAGCAAGAATACGCAGTTCGTATTGGTCGGGGTAGCGCAGGATCTCCTGCATACCCGCATAACCCATGGTGCCTGTCGCACCGGTTAGGAAAACGACTGTTTTCATTTATGATTTATGATTTATGATTTTTGATTTAATTTTATCCCGTAACCGGTAACCCATAACCGGTAACCCATAGCCCGTCACCCCTTCTTGTGCATCCAACGGGTAGCGCGGAGCCATCTGTTCTTGGCTTTGTTGCGCATGTCGGCGCGCCATTGAGCCTCCTCTTCGGCCTCGTCGGTCAGGTGCTGGTAAGCGGCATTCGCGTCATGGTCGGAGATGACGAGCAGTTGGTCTCCTTCCTTCAGTTCGCTCGAACCGGTAGGAATAAAGAAGTCCTCGCCCCGGCGGACCATGACGATCAGGGTGTGTGGCGGAATAGCCAGTTCGCGCGGGGTGTTACCGCGTTCGAGCATCTGCTCCGTCACCTCCACCTCCCGTGCCGAGGATTGGATCTCCTCCGGCAGGTCCAGATCAAAGTGCTCGAGGACCTTCTCCTCCTCGGGCGGTACCGCCAGGTTCAGCTTACGCGCCATGAGGGTGAGTGTCGTGCCCTGCGTGAGCAGGGAGACGATGGTGCAGAGGAACACCACATTGAAGATGATATCGGCATTCGGCACCCCTTCAGCCTTACACATGACGGCGAAGATGACGGGCACAGCCCCTTTGAGTCCGACCCAACTGAGCATCAGGCGGTCGCGCATACGCCATCGTTTGAACGGCCACATACACAGCAGCACGGACATCGGACGGGAGATACCGATCATCACCACACTGATGATAAGACACGGCAGCCACACGTCCAGACGCAGGAACTCCGACGGGCGAACCATCAGACCGAGCATGAGGAACATGGACAACTGACTGAGCCAAGTCAGACCGTTGAAGAACGACTTGGTCTGCCGTTTGCGGGTGAACTTACTGTTTCCGATGATCAGACCGCCGACATAGACGGCGAGATAAGTGTTACCTTGCAGGTAATACGTGCTGGCGAAGATGAAGATACAGGCCGTGAGGACCATGATGGGGTACAGCGCTTCGTTGGCCAGTTTGACGCGGCGCATGAGCAGCACGAGTCCTTTGCCTAACGCCAATCCGAGCACGGTGCCCATGACCAGTTGGACGACGATGACCTGCACGATTGGCAGTGCCTCCACATGCTTACTACCCGCCAGTACGACGCCGATGAGGGTCGTAGTCAGCACGTACGCCATCGGGTCATTGGCACCCGACTCCAACTCTAACAACTGCCTCAGTTCGTGCTTGATACCGATGCCGTTGTTGCGCATGATCGAGAACACACTCGCACTGTCGGTACTGGACAGGGTTGCCGCAATGAGCAGCGCCATCCAGATCGAGACGGTAGTCAGCGCGCTGAACCAGCCGAAGATGAAATAGATGATGATTCCCGTGATGACACAGGTGAGCAGCACGCCCACGGTCGCTAAGGTCACACCGGGCAGCAGCACCGCCTTCACATCGCTGAGCTTGGTGTCCATACCTCCGGTGAACAGGATGATACACATCGCGACTGTACTGAGCGCTTCGGCGTTCTTGGTGTTGATCTCCAATCCGCTTCCGCCCAGCAGCGCACCGATACCATCCGGTCCGAACAACATACCTACTACCAGAAACAGCAGCAGGGCAGGCACACCGAACTTATAACCGATCTTGTCCGCAATGATGCTGACGAAGAACAGCAACGATAATATGAGCAGAACGAACTCGACCTGCATTACTTCTGCTGAAGCAGGAACTCGTCAATGATCTTGATGATGTCCTCCTTGGGGTAGAGTCCTTTGAGCAGCATCGGTTTGCCCTCCACCGGGACATAGAGCACCTGCGGAATGGAACTGATACCGAACACGTGCGCCAGTTCGCGCTCCCGCTCGGTGTCGGCTTTGTAGAAGATAACCTGTCCGCAGTACTTCTGGCTCAACTCCTCCATGATGGGTGCCAAGCGTTTGCACGGTCCGCACCAAGTGGTGTAGAAGTCCACGATACACGGTTTGTCTCCGGCATAGACCCATTCCTGGTTCGCCTTGTAGTCGAAAATACGGGCGCGGAACTGATCCGTCGTGATATAAACGACATCTTCCGCCATGATCGGCATGCTTGCTAAACAGAGAAGCAGCAGCCCTATTAATCTTGATCGCATACTCATCCAAATTAAAAAACGTTGCAAAGATACTACAAAAAATTCATTTACGCAAGTAAATGCGATTATTTTTCACGAAATTGTTGCAACAATGCATTTTTTTTTGTAACTTTGCACCGTTTTTAGAAAAAGAACCAAAATACAAAACATGATAACAGACAAAATCGTAAATCTCTCTGATGCATTAGACACACCTACTTTTTACGGTGTGAATAACCAAAACATTCTTTGTCTCAAAAACCAACATCCGGAGGTGCGTGTAGTCGCGCGGGGATACCAAGTGAAAGTATCGGGTTCGGAGAAAGCGGTAGAACATTTTGAACATTCGCTCCAGCTGTGCGAGCAGTTCTGTATTCGCAACAACCGCCTCACCGAGCAGGATATTCTGATGCTGCTGCACGGGGATAAACCAGCCGAGCGGGCAACGGATAACCTGATCCTGCACGGTGTGAACGGTAAGTCCATCTATGCGCGTTCGACCAACCAGCAGGCGCTGGTCAAGGCGTACGAGGACAACGACCTGCTCTTTGCGGTCGGTCCGGCGGGTAGCGGTAAGACCTACACGGCGATCGCGTTGGCGGTGCGGGCGCTGAAGAACCGGGAGGTGAAGCGTATCATCCTGTCCCGTCCGGCGGTAGAGGCAGGTGAGAAACTGGGATTCCTGCCGGGCGATATGAAAGAGAAGATCGACCCGTACTTGCAGCCGCTGTACGATGCGTTGCAGGACATGATTCCGGCGGCTAAGTTGGCCGAGTACATGGAGAAAGGGACGATTCAGATTGCGCCTCTCGCGTTCATGCGCGGACGGACGCTGAGTGAGGCGGTGGTCATCCTCGATGAGGCGCAGAACACGACCGCGCTGCAGCTCAAGATGTTCCTAACCCGTTTGGGCTTGGGCGGAAAAATGATCGTGACGGGAGACATGACGCAGATCGACCTGCCGCCGACCCAGAAGTCGGGGCTGCGCGATGCGCTGGAGCGATTCCACGGCATCAAAGGCATCTCGATCATTGAGTTCAACGAGAAAGATATCGTTCGCCATCCGCTGGTGAAGAAGATCGTAGCGGCTTATAGCGAGAATAAATAATCGAAGGCTTCAGCAGCCTCATCGGGGGTGATGACCTGGTTGATAACCGGCTCCCCGATGGATCGGATGAGTGTGCAGTTGATTTCGGCTGCACGCTCGTTCTTTTTGTCCTGCTGCATGAGCGCGATGAGTTGCTCGCGGTCGGAGCACTTACACTGCGGCTTGCCGTAGTAGTGGAGCATGAGTTGCGTGAGGTGCTGGAGCGGCTCGCGCGGACAGCCTAAGCGCGTCACACTCAGGTACAGTTCGGCGATCATGCCGTAGAGCACGGCATAGCCATGAGGCATGGTTCCCGTAACCCGTAACCCATAACCCGTAACCTCTTCAAGCGCGTGCCCGAAGGTGTGACCGAAGTTAAGCGCCTTGCGTGCTCCCTGCTCGTGAGGGTCGGAGCTCACGATCTGCGTCTTGACCGCTACGCAGTCCGCGATCAGCGGTGCCAACGATTGTTCGTCCAGCGCCTCCAGGTCGTAGTTGAGTAAACGGTTCCACAACGACTCCTTTGTACCTTGTACATTGTCCTTTGTACATTGTACATTGTCACTTTGTACATTATCTTCTATAAGTCCTGTCTTGAGCATCTCGGCATAGCCGCTGAGCAACTGCTCGGCCGGCAGAGTGTGCAGCCAGTTCGGGCAGATGAGCGTCTCGACCGGCTCGGCGAACACGCCGATGCTGTTCTTCAGACCGTGGTAATTGATGGCGGTCTTACCGCCTGACGATGCGTCCACCATGGACAGCAGGGTCGTCGGGATGTTGACGTAGTCCACCCCGCGTTTGTACATAGCTGCAGCCAGCCCCGCCATGTCCGTCAGCACGCCGCCGCCGATACAGATCACCAGCCCGCTGCGAGTGAGGTGGTGCGCAAAGAAAAAGTCCCATATCTGCGTGAGGGTGCTCAGGTCCTTGTGTTCCTCGCTCACCTCCAGCCGCAGCGTCGGATACGCCGTCTCGTACGCCACACGACGATCCAGCACGACCACAATCTGGTCCTGCGGGTAGCGGCTACAAATCTCCGCCAACGGACGCTGTATCTCATTGCACATCATAATCGGGTTTTTTCAATTCGGGCTGCAAAGGTACAACAAAATAATCACATGTGCAAATATTTGGAGAAAAAAAACTGCCGACAAATGGCGACAAATTGACGAAAATAGTAGAAAAATACACAAAATAGGCATTTTTGTAAAGTATAATTTGCATATTTCGGAAATTAGTATTAACTTTGCAGTCGCTTTGTATCTAATAATCGGAACACGCGTACGTGAGAATAACATAAAAAACACCCATATATAATTAGTCTACTAGTCCGCTAGTCAACTAGAAAACTAGTTCAAAACACAACTAACCATGGCGACGCTGAATGAAAACGGCTTTCTGCAATACCCGGGAGACTATAGGCAGCTACTCTTCTACAAGAAAGCTACCATCTTATACGACATGACCTATTGGTATCAAGAGCGGTATCTAAAGCGTGGCGATCGGACAAAAGACCAGATGGAGCAAGCGGCGAGAAGCGGGAAGCAGAATGTAGTCGAAGGAAAAGCAGATGGGATGACGAGTAAAGAGATGGAGATCAAACTGCTTAACACAGCGCGGGGAAGTTTGTTGGAGTTGATGGAGGATTATGAGGATCAGTTGCGCTCACGGAGGTTGGAACAATGGGATAAAGGTCATCCGCGTTATGACAAGATGGTGCAGTATTGTTATCGCCACAATGAGTTGAAGAACTACCAGCCGTACTACGAGCGATGGACGATAGAGGAGTTTTGTAATGTGGCATTGACGCTGCTTCATCAAGCGGATAGAGGGTTAATGACATATTTGAAGGCGGTTGAGAAAGCCTTCTTGGAAGAAGGCGGCTTAAAAGAACAGATGTCCGCCGCGAGGAGAAAAGTAAGAGGATTTTAAAATAACTAGTCCGCTAGTCAATTAGACGACAACCAAAAATAGAATAATAACATAAAAAACACAAAATATCATGAAAAAATTTACAAATTTTAATTTCGGTGACTCGAGAATGGACCGAGAATGGACCGAGAATGGACCGAGAATGGACCGATCTACTCTCGCCACAATGTGTCGGTACATTGCCATGATTTTTGCGGTGCTCGTGATGAGTATCGGACAGGCGTTGGGATGAATAAGGATGAGGAACGAACGAGTGAAAGAATGAAGGGATAAATCTAAACAGAAACAAATGAAAAGAAGAATCAATAAAGAAATGACAGAAGAACTGAGATATATTCAAACGGGAAACTTATTTGCGGATACCGGTAAGATTATTGAGTCTGCAAGGAACACAGCATATCGCGCCGTGAACTATGTGCTGGTTCAAAGGAACTGGTATCTGGGACGACGTATAGCAGAAGAACTAATTGGAGATCAAACGCGTGAAGAGTTGTATGGCAAAAGTTTAGTACAAGACCTTGCAAAACAATTAACATCAACATATGGCAGTGGTTTTGACTTCAGTAGTTTATACAAGTATATTCGCTTCTATCAGTGCTTCCCAAACATTTTGGACGCGGCGAGTTCAAAATCTTTTCTCCTCAGTTGGACGCACTATCGGACGCTCCTCCAAGTAGAAGATGAGACAGCTCGTGCATGGTACGAGAAAGAGGCGGCAAAGGAAGTATGGAGTGTAAAAACATTACAAAGGAATATATCTTCGCAATACTATTACAGAATACTTCAAAGTCCTCAGCCTCAGCGTGTAGAAGAGGAAATGCACGAGATAACAAAACCGTTGCAACAAAAAGATGAATTTGTCAAAAGTCCGGTGATTGCTGAGTTTTTGGGGTTGTCACAGAATACGGATTTTACGGAGAGCACATTAGAGAAAGCCATTATTACCAATCTGCAAAAGTTCTTGATGGAACTTGGAAAAGGATATGCGTTTGTAGCAAGGCAGCAACATATCAGAACAGAGAAGGAGGATTATTATATTGATTTGGTGTTCTATAATTATATTTTAAAATGCTTTGTGCTGATAGATCTCAAGACAGCCAAGGTCACACATCAAGATGTAGGGCAGATGGATATGTACGTCCGGATGTATGATGAGATGAAAAAAGGGAAAGAGGATAATCCAACAATTGGCATCGTTTTATGCGCGGATACAGATGAAGACATAGCCAGATATTCTGTTCTGAAAGGGAATGAGCAACTCTATGCCTCAAAATACAAACTATACCTTCCTACGGAGGAAGAACTTCGCCGGGAGATAGAGCGGCAAAAAGAAATTTATCAAATGCAACACAATCAAAAATAGAATAATAACATAAAAAACACAAAATATCATGAAAAAATTTACTAATTTTAATTTCGGTGACTCGAGAATGGACCGAGAATGGACCGAGGTTGAACCGAGAATGGATCGATCTACTCTCGCCACAATGTGTCGGTACATTGCCATGATTTTTGCCGTGCTCGTGATGAGTGTCGCTAATATTGGTACGGCGTGGGGAGAGACTTGTGCCACCATGGCTAAAAGCGGATGGGATAAATTGTCCAATACAAGTAGAAAATATGAGTTAGGAACAGGTTTTTATATATATGATTGTAGTAGTGATGGTGACACTCTAGTATATAGTTCTACGAAGTATGGTAACACTATAAAAATCAACGATGACAATACTAAAGGTTATGCAATATCAGATAGGCGATTATTATTTAAATTCCCTGAAAAGGTATCATCCATTACAATATATGGTTACGGGACGACAGCACGTAGCGTGTCCTCAATAAAAACTAATTCGTATCTTACAGGACGTTCTTCGGATAGGTCATTGCATCCATGGTCGGCTGCTATGACAATAACTACTGATTATACGACATCTGCAAGTAAAGACGCTAGTAACCAGCAAACACTTACCATTAATTTTGTAAGTGAACATGAACCTGACGCGGGTAAATATATATGGGTGGAATTGACCAATGGTCTGGCCATGTATAGTTTTTGCTATACGCCTGCAGAGGCTCCTTCAACTTGTTCCTCCGCATATTCTTTCCATTACGGACCGAATGGAGGAAGCTGGGAGACTCCGATATGTTTTACGCAAGTAGGAGAGACGCATGAATGGAATATTGAGAACTTTACTATCCCGAGTCATGCTAACGGAGAGTTTTGGGTTGGTTATGCAGGAGCTACTAATGGGCAATCAGTAACTAAAAGATGGACAGATGATTATTCAGAAAGTGCAGCTGTTGGAAACGGAGCAATGTTGTTATTACCAACTACCGGTTCAAAAGTTGGTCAAGCCTCAGGTGCAACCGGTACACTATCTATTTGGGACAATAGTTCTTCTAAGAACCAATACGTAGGTTTCAAACCGGATGGCTATGCAATCATGTATGGTGGAAACAACTATGCATTTAGCGAAACAGCGACATCAAATGTATGGGAAACAGACTTGTTGACATTGCCCGATGTAAGTACTACATATCAAGTGGGTATCAAGACTTCTAGTTCTTACACTACTTGTTCGCACTCAAAATCTGCTGAGGCTTTGAGTACACCTGGTAACACCACGCTCAAAGATGGTAAAAAGTATATATATCTCAATGCAGGTGTTTGGCGTACGAATGCAGAAGGTAGACCGGATGACGTAAATGAGAAGATGGCCGTTTGGGATGCAACGAATGTCTCAGGAGAGTGGGGTAATGGCGGAAATTTCTTAACTTACAACAAAGCAACTGGTCTATATGAAGGATACGTCTCTAGTTCTACCACAAAAATCGTTTTGACTCGAATCAATAATAGTAGAGCATCTTTAGGAAATACTTGGGGAGATGGCGTTTATAATCAGACCTATGATATTACTTTAACGACAACGAATAATGAATTTACCATAACCGCTTGGCATGATAATAATGACGATAAAAAGCCAAGTACACATACCGCTGCTCCACATTCTCACCCGGCAACGGGGGATAATGGTAAGTTCCGCATGTACGACAACAGTAACGATGCCAACTGGTACGTACACTGGATTCCGTACTATAAGTTGAGTTATGATGGTAATGGAGGTACGGGTAGTGTTGATCCGTCTTATCGAAATAGTGAGTTGAGCACATCGCCGTTGATTGTTGCCGCAAATGGTTTTACTCGTGAAGGCTGGAGGTTCGCCGGTTGGAATACTAATAAGTATGGTACCGGTACAGATTATGCTCCCGGTGATAATATTGACATTACTGGAGACCAAACTTTGTATGCAAAATGGGAGAGAGACATCTACCTGCAATCAGATGTAAGTTGGTGGTACAATGACAATGCATGGTTTGCAGTATATTGTTTCGATAGTGAGCACGATACAAATTATAAATGGGTAAGTATGACCCGTGCGGAGGAGTGCTCAAGTCCGGCAGTATATAAAGTAGCATTGCCGGGCAACAACTTTGACAAGGTTATCTTCTGTAGAATGAAAGCTGCCGATACGGAGACTTTGTCTTGGGACAACAAGGATAATCAGACATCGGACATTGCATATCCTAGTTTGGTGCAAGATAAATTCACCATTACTAATGGAGATAATGGGAATGCATGTACCGGAACCTGGGGAAGTTATGCTATTCCAACATATACCATCAGTTATAATGCCGGAACAAATGGATCAGGAAGTAAAGCAAGTGAGGCTAAAACATGTAATGTGGACTTCACGTTGCCAAGTAGTGCAGTATTTACGCGTACGGGTTATACGCAGACAGGCTGGACGACTTCGAATGGCGGAGCACAGACACATGCATTAGGAGGCAGTTATACAACCAATGCAGATCAGACATTCTATCCCGTTTGGACAGCTAAATCGTGTGATATTACCTTTGACAAGAATGATGGTTCTGGTGGTTCAGACGGAACGAGTGCAACCTATGATGCAACGATGACATCCATTACTGCGCCAACACGTGCCGGTTATGATTTCGGCGGTTACTATGATGCAGAAACAGATGATAATGGTAGTGGAACGAAATACTACAATGCGAATGGTACGAATGCAAAAACATGGGACAAGAATACTACTAGTACTACAACCCTTTATGCGAAGTGGACTGCTCATACTTACACGGTAAATCTTGATCACCAAGGGGGCTCTTGTGAGAAAGATACACTACGTGCTACATATAACGCCACGCTACCCAACACAGCACGGTTTGAAACGCCCACAAAAGATGATTATACATTTATCGGTTATTATTCGCAACCAGCTGGGACAGGAGATTTAAGAATAATTACTCAATCTTGTAAATGGAATAGTTCTACAAAATCCGGTTATCTTCGTGAAACTAGAATTTGGGACTATAACGAAGAAGAAGATCCTACTTTATACGCCCGTTGGGATCAAACCGTAACATTAGATGCAAATGGTGGAGAAGGTGGTTCTATAACTGCAACTTGGAATAAAACCACTCTAACCATTACCGCTCCGACTTATACAGATCATACAATAGATGGCTATTATGCAGAATCAGGTTGTACTAATTTAGTGGCGAATAAGAGCAAGGCATTACAAGCTAGTGTTACCGTAAGCACTGTACCATATACCGATAGCGATAGCAAATGGATAAAAGAAGGATCTACTACACTCTATGCGCATTGGAAATGTGACAAACCGACGATTAGTTTCTCGAATGATGTCACCAACACGGTAACCATTACTATACCAAGTGGAACAACGGTTTATTATACGACAGATGGTAGCATGCCGACAGGTAGTAGTACGGAATATACGGAACCTTTTACAATTGATGCCAACAAAACCATCAAAGCTATTGCTATTCAGAGTGGGTGTACCAATTCAGATGTAAAAAGCCAGACTTGTACCTATACCGCACCAACATATTACAATGTATCTCACTCTTTGATAAATGTAACCAAATCAAGTGGTTCTGCCGGTGCTAATGCTGCTACTGAATCGGTGGAATATACTGCCGTCTTTGCGGCTGCGGAAAACTACATTCTACCGGCAACAATTACTGTTACTATCGGAGGAGAAAGTGCAACCGCTGGTTCTGATTATACTTGGTCACAACGGACAGGTACAGTTACTATCCCCGGATCGAATGTAACGGGGAACATTGCGATCTCTATTTCCGGTGTTGCTGCAGCAGATAACTACTGGAATGAGTTTGTCTGGAAGAAAAGTGCAGACTATGGTGGCGATGGAAAGTGTATGGACAGCGATGATGCTAACACATTAAGTACGATTGTTAGCGGTGTAATTACAACTAATCAATCTTCTGCAACGATAGTTGGTGGAAAAGATCTTAAGATGGATCGTCCTACTAGTAAAGGTACAGATTTTGTTCTTACTTTCGATGTGGGACCTGCCGATTACTATATTAGTTCACTTTGTACATATGGTAAGATAGAAGAATCCGCAGGCGCATATTATTCGTGGGATGGAGGAGAAAACTGGACAAATATAGCTCAATATTCATCTGATCAAACAAAAACGTTTGATGCTCCAGATGCAACTTATCCAACGAGTTTTATTATTAAATACACTTGTACAAGTACCAGTTCCGGTGGTATCTATTGGCGAAATGCACAAGTAGAACTTGCTCCTATTCCTGCTGCTTGCTCCACTCCTGCGGCACCGACGGCATTTAGTGCAGGAAGCATCACAAGCACGGGTGCGACATTCTCTATCACCGATGCAGGCGATGCAGCAAGTTACGATATCTACTATTCGACAAGTAGCGATACTCCGACGGCAAGTACACCTGCTACAACGACTTCTACAAGCAAGACGAAAGCCGTAACAGGTTTGACAGCCAGCACAACTTACTATGCTTGGGTTCGTTCGGTTTGCGACGCTGACCATAAATCTGCGTGGGTAGCCGGAAGCTCGTTCACGACAAGTGCGGTTACTTACACTTTGACAACAGGAGCGGTTACGACTATTCAACCTGAAGGAGAATCAACAGTGGGTGGTTCTATTTCGGCGAGTGCAGCATCGGCGGCGGCAGGTACAACTATCACTCTTACCGCTACGCCAACCAGTGCGGATTATGTTCATACCAGCTGGACAGTAACGAAAGCCAGCAGTGGAACAGTAGAAGTATCTAATAATCAATTTACCATGCCTGCTGAGGCGGTTACGGTTACTGCTACATTTACGAGAAAATATTTGATTACGTACTTAGAAGATGACAACTCTACAGAAATAGACGGTTTGTCGCCGACTTATTACCTGTACGGCGTAGGCGCTACTTTGCCAACCCCTACTAAATCCGGTTATACCTTTGCCGATTGGTACAGCCAGTGGTGTGTGTACGAAGACTATGAGGCCCCAGAAGGTCCAGGTTATGGATGGGTTGACGGGTGCAAAGTAAGTACTATTTCTACCACGGATTACGGCAATGCCACTTATTTGGCCAAATGGACAGCGAATAATTATACTATTACCTATCACCTGAACGGTGCAAGTTGGGCATCGAGTGCAGGTGTAGCAGAATATACATGTGGTACTGGTGCGACGCTGCCTGTAGCAGGCGATATGACCAATACGGGTTATACGTTTGGTGGTTGGTTCGCGGATGATGATCTTAAGACCGGAGGCGTGAAGACCGAGGTCGGCACCTCTGAATATGGCAACAAAGAATTCTGGGCAAAGTGGACGGAGAATACGTATGATGTGACGTATAATGCTAATGGTGGTACAGGTACTACTGCTGCTCAGAATGGGCACTATATAACTCTTCGCGATAATGGCTTTACCGCTCCGAGTGGAAAGACATTCGTAGAGTGGAATACCGCAAATGATGGCTCGGGAGATTCGTATAACCCTGGTGAAGAGGTAGAGTTGACAGCAAATTTAGCATTGTACGCTATCTGGGCAACAGATTATACAATTACCTGGGATGCGAAAGCCAAACTGAGCGGTGTCGCTGTAACTCCGAACCTCGGTGGTGGCAATTATACCATCACTGCAAGTGTGGCTATTTGGAACGGAACGCTGACAGCAGGTATGATCAGCGCCCTAACGGATGGTGTAACCATTACCAATGTGGAGATCGATGACTCCGCTTCGCCTAAGACTATTACGGCTACGTTCAACGTAGGCGCAAGTGTTGTAGGCGAATCTATATCGTTCACACTCGATGTACCGGCGGCTGGAGTTTATGGAGCGAAGTCCGATACGGAAGATTTTGATATTGATCGTTGTACAGGTAGTTCGAGTGGTAGCGACGGTGTGCTCTTTAGCGCAGAGTTCAAGGATAGCGGTTTAGGTACCAGCGATATTTGCACTGCCGCTAATACGGATTATACCTTCACTACTTCAGAACTGAAGGCTGCGCCTACGGGAGGTTCGATAAAAGCATCTACAACGAGCACACTTAGTCACATGAAGTTTGCGACGAATGCAATCTCTATTGCCGGTAGCGATGGTGTGATCCGGATAGATTTGGACAATGCGATAGCAACGAATGACTTGTTTACGTATGTGAATGTCAATAGTAGTTCTTCGGCGGCTTATCTGCGTCATACATCACCGACGACTACTACCGATCAGATCGCACTAACGGTTTATAATAGCAAAGAGGCGAAAGTGCGGTTAACTTCCGGATTTAACGGAAAGACAACTTTGTATATTGTGCGCAATAGCAGTAACTTCAATTTGCATAAGGCAGCGGTGATTCGTCCTGCATTCTTAATGTTGATGCGCGATGATACGCCGACAGAATCATCTACAAACTTGTCAGGTACGGATGTTGCATTGACGACAGATAACTATCTGGCTGTTATTTCGGGTGGTAGTGCAACCTTCACCAGTCCGACTTCCGGTAACTTAAAGATAAAGAGAAATAATAGTAAGAACTATATTAACTTCAATAGTACAGCCGGATATGTGAAGATAGAATTGACTGACGCTTTGCAAGAAGGCGACGTCATCGGATTTGATTCGTATAATACGAACAACCTCGCACTCACTACTACTGCAACGCGTTCCACAAGTATCGTTACGACCAATCAGTTGTACACTGTAGGTGCTTCGTCGGATCTCAAAGGTGCGACAACATTCTATCTCTGGCAGAATAGCGGTAGTTCTGACTTCTTGCGTGGCTTGCAAATTGCCCGTTCCGGTGTCGCAGGTGGCGGTGGAGGAACAGATAAGATCACGACTACACTGACATGGACACCGACATTGAGTTTAGATGTCGATTGGCATACAGATCATTTGGAGAAAGAGACGGGTGACGCAGACTTTACGTTTACTGCCTCTCAGGACAAGAATAGTCTTGGTGCAATTACGTATAGCAGTAACAACACGAGTGTTGCAACGGTGAATGCAAGCGGTAAGGTACATATTGCTGGAGCAGGAAATGCAACCATCACGGCAACAATGGCCGCATCGGGATGTTACAAAGAGGCAACGGTTTCTTATAACATTACCGTTACGGATAACTGCGCCGATGTCGCCGGTACCATTAGCACAGAGGACTTGGATTGTTTAGGTGTTAAACTGACCGTAACGGGTCATACGACATCAGGCAAAACGGTAAGTTATCAGTGGTACAAAGACGGAGGCGCTATAGATGGTGCTACGAGCGATAACTATACTGCAACTGCAGCCGGTGAGTACTATGTGATAGTAACCAATACCGGCAGCGGTCACTGCTCGAAGGCTTCGACGAACACGATCACTCTTGAGGACAGCGAGGCAGCAACTGCATCGAAGATTGTGGATCAGTGGTACGTAAAGAACGGTCGTCGTACACCGGATATCGCACTGGTTCAGACCGAGGGCGCAGAGAGCTTTATCGTGAAGAGCGGAGACAGTCCGATTACAACATTTGCAGGTTGTGCATTCTATCTTGGTACAGATGGCATCATCTACCTGAAGGGTCAGCAAGAGGATGGTAGCGCACCTACTGGCTTGACTTCCGGCGATGAGACGTTGAAGTTCACTGCTACAGCTTGTGGCGGTAACTCCAGCGAATTGAGTATCACGATTCACAAACAGGAATCAACAACTCGTCCGAGCGTAGCATTCGTAGTAGATGGTACAAAGGATGGTGCTTTCAACGCTGAGGATGAAAATCACTCCGTAAATACCGAATTGTATCAATATCTGGATTATGGAGCAGATATGACGGGAGCATTCGACCTGACAGGACAGAATGTATATAGTACCGTCGATGAGCAGGCTATCCGTGAGCACTACTCACAATTCGATGCTATCCTCATTACCGATGATCCGAGCACGGACACAAAGAGCGGCAAGAAGAGTTACGTGGATGCGTTTGGTACAATGATCGACGTTCGTCCGATTCTGACGATGGAGGCCTTCGTAAGTAAATGGGGTAACTGGAAAGCGAAAGGTATTGATGGAAACCCGGAGTCGCCGAATCCGCGTCAGTACAAGATGAAACTGCAATGTAAAGACCACGCAATCTTCAAAGACTTGAGCGTAGGAACGAATGTGGAGACAGAAACAATTGACGGTGTTGAGTACTGGACTGTGACAATGGTAGATAATACCAAGTCACCGTATAGCGGAGTAGCAGATGGCACTGACACCAAAGATAAACCGGCACTGCAAGGATTCTCGGCAGACGATGTAAACAGTCTGTTGCTCTTGGGTCAGATTAGCGGAGGATCGTTGTATGCGGGCGTGGAGCGTCAGGAAGAGACTGCGGCTCGTCTGATGTTGCTCGGTCTGAATGCAAAAGCACTACCGAATGCGCTGACTCCGGAAGGAAAGAAAGTGATCGAGAATGCATTGAAGTACTTGATCGAAACCGATTTGGAGAAAGTAGATGACTGCTCGAACTACTTCACCGGTGCAACGGACAAAGACTGGAATAAGGATAGTAACTGGTCGAAGAACCATGTTCCGAATAGTCCGAACGTGCGCGTACGAATCCTTAGTGAGTGCGTGATTTATAGCGGTACATACAAGGTAGCCGAGGTGGATATTGCCACAAGCGGTAAGAGTCTCAACAAAGCTGGTGAGATGACCGGAAAGTTGACTATCAATGCCGGTGCAGCACTCATCGTAGGAGGCAAAGTACGTACAGCTGAAGCACCGTACTTCAACACGGGTGACCTGAAGCCGACAACAGAAGAAGACTTGGTGATCAATACCAGCTCTACCGCACAGGCAGCTCTCATCTTCAATAACGATGCCGGAGATACGAAAGCAACGGTGAGTTTCTATAGTCTCGGACGTAATGATGGCGCATTCAAATATCAGTATATTGCAAGCCCGATGGAAGTTGTGCCGGTAAGTGAAAGTTATCACGGTTCAGGCGTATATACGTACGTTTATACGGAAGCAGGTGGCTGGGAGAGACGTGGATACTATACGGACCTCTATGCGTTTGAGGGTGTGGCGATCACTACTCGTTCGGCTACAGCAACCGAATATACGGTTAGTGGTACGCTGGCTCATACCAATGAGCGAGAGATAGATATTACCGTGGAGAATGGCGGTGATAACATGATTGGTAACTCATGGACAGCGCCGATACAGATTTCTGAACTCAGCAAAGCACCTAATACGGCAACGCTTGCGTCAAGTACGGTATATGTCTATTGTTCAGGACGTGATGCCACTTTAGGAACGGGAGCTAGTGGAAGTACTGAGGTTGCAGGTCAGTGGCTGGCAGTACCGTTTAATGCAGCTAGCTTTAAAGATTGGACCGGACTGAAGGTTATTCCGGCTATGAATGCATTTGAGTTCTTGGCTACTGCTGCCGGTACGATAACGCTGAACTATGATACGCTTGTACGTGGCGGTAGCCAGTATGATCTTACGGCCAAGGCTCGCGCTCCGAAACGTATTGTGGCACACGAAGGAATAGATCTGGTTCGTATCCGCGTAGCAGACACCAAGACCCACAACGATATTCACCTGTTTGAGGGCGATGTGTTCTCAGAAGCGTTCGATGATGGTTGGGAAGCTAAGTACATGACGGGCGAGGGTATATCTGCTCAGCTCTATGCAATGAACGGTGAGGATAAGATGGCTGTACTCGCTACGTCAACTCTTGAGGGAACAGTCCTGGGCTTCGCTCCCGGACGCGAGAGAGAGTATACCTTCTCGTTCCTTGGCGCAGATAATGGTTATTACCTCAATGACCTCAAGTTGAAGACGTCCACTCCTATTAGTGAAACGGAGCATTACACGTTTACTTACGAGGAAGGCGATACTAACCGCTTCTATATCAGCCGCACGCCGATAGATGCTCCGCAGACACCGACCGGCGTGGACAACACCCGCAGCGGAGAGGTGAAAGCAAAGAAGTTCATCTATAACGACAAGATGTACATTATGATTAACGGTCGCGTTTATAGCGCTGAAGGACAAATAGTGAAGTGATTTTGAAATATAACAGTAACAGATATGAGAAATAAAGTAATTTTGATGATGATCATGGGGGTAGCGCTGATGGCGCTACCTGCCAAGGCGCAGACTTTCGGAACGAAGTATGCAGAGAAGCCGAGTGTGGTTTTTCAATCGACAAGCACCATGATGGGTTCCGGCAGTACGTATAGTGCTAATCCTACACTCAATACCGATGGTACGGCTTACTATAACGGAGCGGCAGCTTCCGGTCCACGTCGTGTGAAGATGGGTGACCCTACTCCAACTCCCAACCCTGGTGACCCAGAGAGTGGTGATCAAGACAACACCGAACCCGACCCGACTCCCGTTGGTGATGCCCTCATTCCGCTAACGCTCCTCGCGGGTGCGTACATTATTATACGCGCCACGCGAAGGAAGGTTCGCTCAAGGATGAGCGAGAGATGCAAATGATAATAGCCTGCAGGTTTTAGGACTTGCAGGCTATTATTTTGCGCTCAGGGAACATTTTCTTGCAAAAAAATTTGCGTATGTCATTTTTTTGTTGTACCTTCGACCTGCTACCCTAAGAGGGAACCCTTCGAAGGTACAGTCGCAGTATCCTGCAACTGACAACCATTTCGCCAAAACAACAAATTATGCAAGCAGATTTCGTTTTTTTTTGCCGAAATATTTGTACAATTGATTTTTTTGTTGTACCTTTGCAGCGGATTTTAGACATAACGCGCCACGAAATGGTAAAAACGATTGGTCGTGGCGGAATATAACGCAATTATGAGTGCTATTATTGGAAGAGAAAAAGAAGTTGACGAGTTGAAACAATTACTACAAAGTCAACGAGCAGAGTTTGTGGCGATTTATGGTCGTCGCCGTGTAGGTAAGACCTTTCTTGTCGATGAATCCCTTCGTGAGGACATCACTTTTAGGCATGCCGGACTAAGTCCTGTTGACGAGAATGGTAAAGCAAATAAGATGAAAGAACAGTTGTTGCATTTCTACCATTCTCTGCTACTGCAAGGATGGAAAGGACGAAGTCGTCCAAAGAATTGGTTAGAGGCGTTCTTCTTCTTAGAGCAACATCTGCAATCACAAGATACCGGAGCGCGGCAAGTTGTATTCATCGATGAGTTGCCGTGGATGGACACTCCAAGAAGTGGTTTCATTACAGCGTTAGAGGCGTTTTGGAATGGCTGGGCTTGTCATCGTCCCAATATGATGCTCGTCGTTTGCGGTAGTGCCAATTCTTGGATGTTGGACAACTTGGTCAATAATCATGGTGGATTGTATGGGCGTACGACCTATGAAATCAAATTAACCCCCTTTTCATTGGCTGAGTGCGAGCAATTTTATGAAAGCCGAGGAATACAACTGTCACGATATGATATTGCGCAAGCGAACATGATTCTTGGCGGCATCCCTTATTATATGAATTATTTCATGCGAGGGAAGAGTCTTGCGCAGAATATAGACAATTTATTCTTCGCACAGAATGCCAAGTTAAAAGATGAGTTTGTAAAGCTTTTTGCCTCTGTCTTTACCAATCCCGATGAGATGATTCGTATTGTGCGTTATCTGGCTACCAAACGTAAAGGATACACCCGCGAAGACATTTCCAAAGGTGCGCATTTGAGTTATAATGGCGACCTGTCTAAATGGCTTAGAGCCTTGGCTGCGAGCGATTTTATTGTGAGTTATGTACCTTTTGGAGAGAGTGCACGTAATGTGCATTTTCGTCTTACCGATCCTTTCTGTTTGTTCTATCTGAAGTTCGTGGATGGTCAAACGGAAATGGATGAAGCGTTTTGGATGAATAATGTGGACTCGCCCAAAATCATTAGTTGGCGGGGCTTTGCTTTTGAGGATCTATGTCTGCGTCATGTAGATTCCATCAAACGCGCCTTGCAAATAGGGGGTATCTCCTCTTCTCAGTCTGCTTGGTCAGTAAGCGGAGACGATGAGCAGGAAGGGACACAAATCGATTTGCTGATTTCAAGGAAAGATAATGTGGTGAACATGTGCGAAATGAAGTTCTATAGCGAAGAGTTTACCGTGAGAGCGGACTACCATAAGAAATTGGTACATCGCACGAATGTCTTACAACCCCATCTTTCCCGTAAAATGATTATACACAGTACTTTGGTAACAACCTACGGCTTGTCATATAATCAATATTCTGGAGCTTTTACATCCGTAGTAACATTAGATGATTTGTTCAAGGAGTAATCTGTTATCTATCATTTCTCGGAGACACCCTTCTTCCCTTGCTCTTGATGTCCCTCGCTTTTGGAATGTTTGTTTACTTCTGTCGTAAACGCTCCGAGGCTTTGGAGAGTAGAAAAATTGACGAAAATAGTGAAAAGTGCAACAAAATGGTTGCACTTTTCATTTTTTATTTGCATATATGAAAATAAATTAGTAACTTTGCACGACTTTTGAAAAACACATATACCATGAAACGTAATATACGTATTTCTCATCGTATCTTTTCCACCATTATAGTGGGTTTGTTGTTGCTGTGCGCGGGGACTGCATGGGGTGCAGATGTAACGATATCCGTTACGTTTGATTCAAGCCATAAGCCACAAAACGGTCTCACCTTATCTTATGCAGCCGAAGACTACGGTACTGTTTCTTGTAATACCGCAAGTTCCAACCGTGCCATTATCCGAGATAACAGCAGTTTGACGATCGCTGCAACTAAAAGCGGATGGACGGTTAAAAGCATCACACTGACTTGGCGAGGATCTAATGACCCGGCTTCAACGGATGTACTAACTATTACCGGCGGTACATTCAATAGTCTCACCTCCATCACCGGTAGTTCTACGACAGTTGTAGTCGGTTCAGCCAATGCCAATAACAACTACCAGGTGTCCGCAGTATCGGTAACATACACCGAAGCGGCACCTACGACGAGGACGGTATATCTGAATCCGAACAACTACACCAATTGGTCAAAAGGCGACGAGCGGTATGCTATTTATTGTTTCGGAAGCGGTGATACTTGGTATGATTTTACGTCGTTTGATGCCGGATGTGAAGGGACGCTGTATCGCGTAACGGTGGATGAGAAATATACGGGGTATGTGATATGCCGTATGAATGGTGGTACAACAGAGAATAATTGGGACAACAAATGGGATCAGACCTATGACATCACAGCAGCGGATGGTATCTATTGCAAAATTACCGGCGTGAGCGGAAATCCTGAAAAGGCTACGTATACGTACGAGAATACTCCATTCAATGTATGCGTATCAGGTACATGGTTAGCTTTTGCCGGAGAGACGATCACGCTGACGGCGACAAGCGCAGGCGCTACGCATTTTCAATGGTACAAAAGCGGCACGGCGGAAGGAGATAAGATAGATGGTGCAAATAGTGCTACGTACACTAAAACAAGCTGCACACACTCAGACGGAGGTACTTATTATTGCAAAGCATGGGTATCGGGCCACGAATCAGATGCCAAATGGAGTGGTGCATACGGTGTTCGTGTTCCCTATTTGGCTATACAGACAGGTGGTGGCGGCGATCGATATGATCTTGATTTTGTCCGCGCCAATACCAGCGCAGAGACGGCAACTTGTGAGATTTACCGTGGTGTAGCATGGGACTACGAAATGATGGTGATGGATGGTGTGGATGCCCGAGGGAACAACGGTACTATGACCAGTGACAACTGCACCAATTGGACCATGGACCAGTTGAATAACAGCAAATGGTGCCGCATTCAGACCACCAAAGAAGGAACATATCATTTTACGCTTTCTTTCAGCAATTCCGTCTATACGCCGGTGAAGTTGAGTGCGACTTACCCGCCGATGGCGCAGAGAGGTGGTGTGAAGGTGTACATTGAGAACACCCCCGATATGCAGGCGAGAGGATGGAGCAACGACAAAATATACTACCGTCTCGGTAAGGGAAAGTACGACGATGGCGATACACGTAACTGGACAGCCGCACAACTGATGACGCTGGTACCCGGTACAGCGCGCTATTTAGAGACGACAACACCCGAATGGAGTGATAACTTCTGGGTTTGGCACATCGCCAATAACGCAGGTTGGGCAGCCAGCAAGACTTCCATCTATAAGACCAAGACCGGAGATAGTTGGGCGATCACCGAATCGAGCAACTTCCACGGAGACGAGATTACTAGCGACCGAACAATCTACCTCAACAGCACCTCCGGCGGTACGGGCGGTGATCCGATGAACGACAACTGCGCGTTCTACGGCTATACACACACTGCCGGCATGCTAACGCATAACGCGAGTGTTGGTGCCACAACGAACGGTAAGATCAAGGTCGAATATACGCATCATGACAACACGGCTCAGACCTCCGCAGACTATGCAGCCCGAGTGCTGGATGACCTGGCGCATACGTGCGAGTTGACCATCTCCGCCGTGCCGGACAACGGTTATCGCTGCACCTCGCTGCAGGTGAACAGCGCTGATTTCGCGAGCGGAACGGTGCATGTATTAGCTGCCGACGCAACCATCACGGCGACGTTCGACCACGCGAACTATACGGTGACGCTGCATCCGAATGAGGGAACAATCAACTCGGGCAACGTAACGAGCTATAAGCACGGCACAGGCGCTACCCTACCGACAGATGTAACCAAGGGCGGTTTGACATTTGGAGGTTGGTATGACAACCCCGGTCTGACAGGTTCGCCTGTTACTTCTATCTCCACCACTGACTGCGGCGATAAAGCATACTGGGCAAAATGGATCACCTGTCCGGCTACAAACAGCGGAGAGATATTATATAAGTTTGTTGTGAACAGCAGTGTGGCAGATGGCAACATCTGTTCTTCCGGACATAATCCGCAAAGCATCACCACCCCGACTCAGCTGAGTACGCTGATTGGTGGTACGCTGGATGGTTACATCACCAACAACTCTTCGTGGAACAACCTGGTCTTCTCCGGTGGAGGTATCAGTCACGAGAACAATGATAGAGGTGTCCTGATTCTTACGCTCCGGTGCCCGATAGAAGAAGGAGACTTGATTCGTTTCAAGAGTTCCTCTTCCAGTAGCAGCAGATACAACTATCTGCGCCACACTTCGTACAGCACCTCGGATGATCAACTGACACTTAATGCCATCAAAACATCCACCGAACCGGAGATGCAGCAGCTCGTTGCTCCGGCTGCTTTTGACGGCAAGACGGACTTGTTTATCGTTGTGGGTACTCGAACTACCAAAATCACCTATTTCGAAATCATTCGCCCGTGTTTAGTCACTTTGGATGCGGGCACAAACGGAGGAACAGTCAACGGCAACGCAACCGAAGAGCACCGCGGTGCGCTCAATGAGGATGTCGCTTTACCGCATGCGTTCAAAGACGGATTCCGCTTCAAAGGATGGTTCACCGCTCCGACCGGAGGTAGCCCGGTAGGCGATGTATACAGCCTCACCGGTAACACGACCCTCTATGCACAATTCGAAGACTGCCCGGAGAACGGAACGTTGTATAAATTCGAAGTAGGAACAGGTCTGACGAACGGTTCGGTCACTGCCAATAATACAAGTTTTGAGTTCAACACCTCTAACTACCTCACTACTCTCGTTGGAGGAACGCTGACCACAGCAGGCTCCAGCGCTTCATATGTCAAGATAGCCAACACCAACTCTATCTCCCTGGAGAATAGCGGTGCGTACCTCAAAGTGGACATGGATTGCGAACTGGAGGAAGGCGATGTCATCAAGTCCACCGTAGGTAGTAGTACCGTCTATGTCACCACTTCCACTTCACGAACCAGCACGATGATCCTGGAAGTTGGCAATCTCCAACAGAAAGAGATTCCGGCTGCATTGGTAGGTGCGAAGACATTGTACCTGTGGAAAGGAAGCGGCAATGCGACCGTGTCCTATTTCGAGATCATTCGTCCAAGACGCACTACTATCACGCTGAGCGCGCCCTATGCGTTCAATAACTACACGACGACTGTGGTAGCAACATACGAGCAACCGATGCCTGCGATCCAGACCCTGCCGCAACGAAGCGGATATGTATTCGAAGGCTATTTCGACGCACCTGACGGTGCCGGAACGCAATACTACGACGGTTTGGGTTACGGTACACAGAACTGGGACAAGGATGTGAGCAGTTGCACACTCTATGCGTCTTGGAAGACCCCGTGCGATGTAGCCCCGACACTGACCACCATCGTGCCGGTCACTACGATATGGGATGCCAAAGACGTGGATATGTCCCTCGTGCACCTCACCTGTGATTTCGATACCACCGGTATTCACTACTCTCTTGTTTCAGCATCGGAGGACATACCGGGTTGTACGTTCACTTATTTCGACGAGCGTATCTTTATCCAAGGTACCCCGGCTGTGGGTAACACGATGGTAGAGCCCCACACCATCACGTTCACCATGAGCAACGACTGCTCACCCGCTCATACTTATACCGTCGATGCGACAATCCGCATCTACCCGGCAGACCGGAAAGCACGCCTCGCGTACATCGTCACCGGAACAAAAGACGGCGCGTTCAATGCGTACGAAGCCGATGACGAGACCAAGAGTGCCGAACTGCTGACATACCTTCGTCAGTTCTACACAGTCAACTGCGTCAACGGCTATGCAACCAAGGATGCGGCAGCCTTAGCGGCCTACTACGACGACTACGACCTGCTCATAGTGACCGACTTCCTGGATACCGGCGAAGGCTACACCAACGCTATCGGTACGCTCATCGATAAGAAACCGATTCTCAGTTTCGAGGCCTACGTAGCCGGTTCAAACGGTTCGAACTGGCATATTGGATCCAACCCCAAGGATCCGAGTCCAAAGAACGGTGTGATGAAAGTGCTGTGCGCCGGACACGCAATCTTCGGCGACGCGGAAGGAGTAGAAGTAATCAATAAACCCGGTGGAGTGAGCGACACCACCGTCACCGTGCTCAACACACCGTACAACGGTAAGGCGCTGCAGGGCTTCGTCATCAACGAGGCACCGGACTTCATCTTCCTCGCTACCGTACGCGATGCCGACAACAGCCGCGACCTCATCGTATGCTGCGAACGTCAGGTGGTCTTCCCGGCCCGACTGATGCTATACGGCATCAACTACGACGAGATGGATAACCTCACTCCGGCCGGAAAAGTGGTGATGCACCAGATGATCGACTACCTGCTCATGACCGACGAGACCAAGGTGGCCGACTGCTCGCTCGTGTTCGATAACCACGCCGGAGATAACCTGTGGTCCAACCCGGGCAACTGGGCACCGGGTTATAACATCATTCCGACCCCCTACCACCCGACGCGTATCATCGCCGAGTGCCACGTCAACATAGACAACGCGCATGCCGGTAGTATCAAGGTGAACGCAGGACGGGATGAACATAACAACCCCGTGGACGGTAAACTGATCGTCAAACCCTACGGCGGTCTGACCGTTGCCGGTCTGGTAGCCAAGGTGAACGACACCCGTTATGCTTCGCCGACCACCATCAAAGCCGAAGACCTGCTCATCGAATCCGATGCAACAAGAAACGGAGCGTTCGTCTATGGTAACAAAGAGTCGGACGTGCGCGCGACGGTCGAGTACTACAGTCTGGGCGAGAACGCCAACACCGCGAACCCCGTTTGGCAGTATATCGGCATCCCGTTCCAAGCGAACCAGACAGCCATCAAGATGTATTACGCAGGCTGGATGTGTCGCTGGGCAGAAGGCACCACGGACAACTTAGGCGGCCTGTGGGAATGGGTCGAGAACGAAGATGTGCTGCTGCCCTTCGAAGGGTACTGCATCACGCAGAACGCGAAGAAGACCTATACGTTCTCCGGCAAACTCAACCCGCCGGTGACCACTACGCTCAACCTCGATAACCGCGATGCGGACGGTTATGCGTTCGCAGCCAACAGCTGGACCGCACCAATCAAGATTCAGGAGATGGCCGATGCGGACTTTATCAACACCGAGAAAGCGATCTATATCTACCACTCCGGTACGTTTGCCAACTGGACGACTAACGGCACACCGGTCAACGCGACGACCGACGCAGCTACCCTACCCGGTCAGTACGCCGTGATACCGATTCACTCCTCACCCTATCTGTTAGGAGCCGACTCCGTCATTCCGTCCATGCAGGGCTTCTTCGTCAAGACGACCGGCAGCGATCCGAAACTCAACCTGGTGTATAACAAAGTGGTGTACGATGCCAAGTACTTCAAGACCTCGACCCAACCAATGCGTGCACCGAGCCGTACCGGTTCACCCGAAGTGATGCGGCTCGTAGTCAGCGGTGAGCAGTACGGTGCCGATCAGGCTTATCTGCTTGCCCGTTCGGACTTCTCCGAGTCGTTCGAGGATGGTTGGGACGGCCGTAAGATAGAAGGTGACGCCAACGCACCAATGATGGCTGTGGTCAAAGAGGACGGCGAGATGGCGGTTGCAGCGGTTGAGACGGCCAACGAGCATTACCTGAGCTTCCGTGCCGGTCGCGACTCGCTCTACACGTTCCACTTCAACTACGACGGCGAGACGATCTACCTGCTGGACCTGGAGACCAACCAAGTCACTCCGATAGCAACCGACAACACCTACTCGTTCTTCGCCACCAACACGACGGCCGTCAACCGCTTCCTCATCACCGACAACCCGTATCGGAACAATACGACTACGGATATTGAAAATGGCGAAGGGACGAATGGCGAGAAGGCGAATGGGGTACGAAAGATCCTTATTCATAACCAACTGTATATCCTCCGCGGCAACACGGTCTATCGTGCCGACGGAAGGATCGCTGACGGAAAGGAGGTGATGCCATGAGAAGCACACGCATCAAATGGATCATTGCCTTAGCCGTCGTCACCTGTGCGGTGTGGCTCGTAGGTGTGATGTACGTCATCTCCTACAAACCCGAGGTACACATTAACCCGGGCACGGTAGCGACCTCCGTGCCGGCGATCTATTCGCCTAACTCGAACCCGATCAAGGTCTATACACCGCTCCGGGAGCGCAGCCATCACTTCACCTATTCGCCGACCCTGCGCACCACGCACATGCCGTCAGCATCCATGCACTCGACCGGAGGACTGTTCCTCACGAGCAAGGCACAAGTGCACTCGGTAGGCGGAGGAAACGGCAACACCAACGGGGTCTATACCACCTCGCACGGCAATACATCGAATCGCGGTATCCAATACAGCACTGCGAGTGTGACCATGCCGCAGACCAATTTCCTGGCTGTAGCATCCTCGCGTCAGATGGCCGATCCGCAAGCAGCGAATGCTCCGCAGATGGCGAAATTGGCCTCCGGTCCGAACCATGCCCCGGGTCCGCCAAATCCTCCCGGACCGCTGGATCCGAACAATCAGTTGGTGGAGCATGCGCCAATAGGAGATGCACTCATTCCGCTCCTGCTGTTCGCACTCGCCTTCGGTGCTTACCGACTTATCCGAAACAAAAATATCCGCCTCGTATGAAGCGGATATTTTTCTTATGCGCGGTTGATTCTAACTGCGCAGTCTAATTCCTTTTTAGAACCGGTACGTCGCGCCGAGCAGGAAATTGATGCCCTGACTGCGGTAACCGTACAGAATCTCGTTCTTGCGGTGGAGCCAGTTATTGAGCTGGAAGAACAGCGTCAGGTTCGGTTTAGGCATCGGTTTTAAACTTTCACCATTAGCCTTTTGCCTTTCACCTTTACTACCTACCCACATATCGTACTGCACACCGAGGTTCAGATCAACGGTCGGCGCCAAGGTATGCTCGCCGTCGGTAGCCAACGCAATGCGCTTACCGGCGAAGTAGTTATCCGAGTACAGCGACCAGTGTTCGTCAATACGGCCGTCCACACGCAGACCCATCTCCCAGTTCGGACGGTCGTACACCGTCGTGTCACCCGACCAGATATAGTAGTCGCCGTGGAAATTGACACGTACCACATCCCGGAAGTGGTAATTGATCTGTCCACCCACCTTACCGCGCTGATAATGCGCATGCTCGTGGATGAAATCACCAGGAAGACGGTTTACACTGCTGAGCGGTGCAAAAGCAGTCGTAGTTGTCGCAGCAATCCAGTAGTCCTCATACATCATGTACGCATAACCGCCGTGCAGCTCCAGCATCAGGTCGCGGTGCGGTTTGATATGGAATCCCACTTCCGCATCCACCGGGGTGTAGGACGTACAGGGGTGTACGATACCGGCATGAATGAGGCTGTAGCGGTTTTCCTCCATGTAACTCTGCAGCGAACCCAGACCGTACGAACCCAGCACGTCGGCGTAGATCGTGAGCCATTTGTTAGCCACCTGCGCCTCGAGGTTGATATGCGGCGACGGAGCAAAATTGAAGTTATCTCCGCTCGCAATGATCTTGTGTCCGCGACCGAGGTTCATATCCAGGTTCACGCCCACATGCAGGCGCACGCGCGCTCCTTCATATTCATAATAAGGCTCGATACGGAAGTTATGACGACTGCCGTACAGCGAATCCGGAATAGCCGCAGCAACAGCGTTCTTGAGTTGCAGGAAATTGTTCTGCACGTAGATGTTCGCACCTACGTGGTGCTCCTCCGTGTGCCAGTTGAACGAACCGTAGGTACGCACCTGGTGCTCAGCCACCGCACCGGCTTTGGCAAAGAGCGCATAACCGGTCTGGAACTTATACTGAAAATCCTGTTTCGCATTCGCTTTGATACCCAGGTACACCTCTGCCGTCCACAGACTCGTCTTGTCCAGGGCGCTCAGTGCCGCCGGTTTGAGGCTATACGCTTCCTCGTTCTTTGCCCACATGCCGAAAGCCTGGCTGTAGTCGTAGAAATGGCCGTACTTATGGTAGAATATATTTCCGCCGTTCACTCCGAAATAGAGATCCGAGGTCGAGAAAGTGTGGGTGAAGTTCATTCCCACCTTGGTCTTACTCAGCGCCGCCATTCCCCACTCGGCGTGGTGATGAGCGTACACGTCCATGATCGAGTTCTTACCATCATTGAGGTGGTACCCGAAATCAAACAACGTGTTCGGGTGACCGATTCCGGCGCGCACATATCCGTTGAAACGCTCGCCCGGCGCAAAACGCGTCTGCTGCGAAGCCAGCGGGTGCATGCTCGGTTCGGTCTCCACACTCGCCGTATAATCGGAGTACTCGACCGGTACGGGCTCGATCGTCGTCTCTACTACGGCCGGTTTGGTGGACACCTTACCTGCCGCCTGAATCACCGGTTGAAAATCCCGCTCCACGGTCACCGTGCGGTTCAGGACACTATCGTTTTGCGCCATGAGTGAGGCGCTCATAAGCAGCGCCGTTCCGATAACCGATAACCGATAACCGTTCACCGTTAATTTAATTCTCTTCATCTTCTACCTCCTCTCTTACTACAGGTTGTTCGAGTTGGTCGAGTCGGGCGATGCGCGCCGTGATCAGCGACGGGATATCATCGCCGGTGATCGTGTAGTTCTGCTGCAGCACGAGCAGGTACTGCCGTGCCTGGAACAGTTCACCGCGCTCGCGGTTGATGTCACTGAGCAGAATCAGCGCACGTGCCAGCCAGTACTGCTGCTGCGTGTTCATCTGGGTGAACGCCATCACCTCCGCTTCGGACTCATCCAACAGGTTCAGTTCATAATAACTCTGCGCCAGCAGGTACTTAGCCTCCGCACCTTGTGCCGTACGCACGTCGGTCGCGAGTGCGGCGAGGTCGGGCTGCGCCTTGAGCCATTGACCCAGCGCTACGTTCGCTTTCGCACGACCGTACAGCGCTTCCGCCTTGGTCTCATCGCTCACGGGCAGGTCCGACAGGATCTGCTCAGCGATATCGATCGCAGCCTGATGACGACCGAGGGCCTGCGAACAACGCAGGATGCCCAAACGGGCTACCGTCGCGTTCTCACGACTCGAGGCCAGGCTGTTCATGCGGTAGAAAGCATCCAACGCACCGGCGTAGTCCCCTTTGTCATAACAGATCTCCGCCACACGGGTCGTCGCTTCCTCCTGATAGGGGTTCGCGTTCATCTCCGACAGCACTTTGTAGTGCGCCAACGCATCAGAAGTCTTACCCAAGCGGTAATACGAATCCGCCAGGTAGTACCGCGCCGTCGTGCAATAACGACCGCCGGCACAGAACTGAGTGATGTAGTTATTAAGCGACACCGCCGCTTTCTGATATGCAGCCTGCATATACTGGATCTCCGCCGAGGCATAGATCAGACTATCCTCCTGCGTCGATACGTTCATGTTCATGCGCGCCAGCGTCTTAGCGTACTCCAGATACTCGTCCACACGGCCCAACTCCACATAGAGCGCCTGCACGGCATCCAATGCCGCATAAGCCTCATCGGTCGCCGGGTACTTCTCGATCGTCTGACGGTAAGCCGCCAACGACTCATCGTTCTGACCGAGGTTACGGTACAGCATCGCACGCTCCAGCGAAGCCTTACGCGCCAGCGGCGAATGCGGATACACACTCAGCAACTGCTCATAGGTCAGTATAGCGCCGCGCTCATCATCTTTCTGCAACTGCGCACGGGCAATCTCGTACGTGCCGTCGTCCGCATAATCCGAACGCGGGTAGCGACGGATCAGGTCCTTGAGCACGCTGATCTTATCGTCGTACTTATGCAGCAGACCGAGCGCATACCCTTTCTGGAACAGCGCATAGTCCGCTCCGGTCGCGTTGATGTTGCTCACCTGGGTGTAGTACGATATAGCATGGCTGAAATCGCGCGCGTTGAAATAACAGTCACCGATACGGTTGAGTGCATCGGCATAGGTCGGTTCGGTCGCCAGCGCAGCATCGATATACGCCGAGAACGCCGTACGCGCCTCGTTGTACTTACCCTGCGAGAACGCGGTGTAACCCTTCAGGTACTTAGCGATCGTGTAGTTATCCGACTGCTTGGCATCCGCACGCGCCAGGAAACGGTTCACGTCCGCCTCACACGCTACATAATTACGCAAGCGGTACTCCGCTTCGGCACGCAGGTAATACGCCTCGGTCGTGTATTGGTCCGACTCAGACGCGTGGTTGATCACCTCGGTCGTCCAGTCGATCGCCTGCTGCATCTTTCCTTGCAGGAAACAATCGGCACCTAACTGATAGCGCAGGTACTGCTTGGTCTGCAGCATCTTAGGCGTCGGGTTCGGAATCGAATCCAGCGTCGAGATAGCCGCAGCGTAGTTCTTGGAGCGCATCAGCGCATCGGACAGCAACTGATAGACCTTGTTCTCGTACTTCGAATTGGGGAAGGTCGTCAAAAACTCATTGAACGCCCGCACCGACTCACCCAGCGCACTGGACGATTGGTAGGTACAGAGCGTGTAGTTGTACGACGCCTCTTCCGTCACAGCCGGAGTCAACTTGTACCCGGCTGCCGCTTGGTACGACAGCATCGCCTGCTCGGGCTGCTTGAGCGCCACATACGAGTGACCTAAGATCAGACAGGAAGCCTCGGACAGCGTATCGCTCTGCTGCTTCACTTTCTTGAGGTACTGCACCGCCTCGTTGTACTGACCCAGACGGTAATTGGCCGCACCGAGCATGTACATGTCATTGCGCACCAACTCCTCTTTGTTCGCCGTCGCGGCACGTTCGTACTGCGACAGGTGATCGACCGCCTGACGGTTATCGCCCTTGAAGTAGTATATCTCACCTAAGATACGGTGTAACTCGGGGTTGTTCTCGTTCTCCGGACTCGCCTGCAGCAGCGCCAACGCACGGTTCTCCGCCTCATCGTACTCGCCCTTGGCGTAGTAGATCTGCGTCAGGAAATACGGTACGGTCTTGGCGTAGGTCGGGTCGTTCTCCAACTGGTTGAAGTACGGCAGCGCCTTGTCGTACTCGCCCTGTTTGTACATACAGTACGCATAGTAGTACTTGGAACGCACCGTGTAGCGGTTCTCCGTCTTACTCAGCACGTGGAAATAGACATGCGCACTGCGGTAGTCCTCCAGCATCATGAAACTGTATCCGCGGTAGAACGAGTAGTCCAGTTGGTGCGGACGGGTGAGGGCTTTGCGGTCCACGGTCTCGAACATCTTCAGGCTCTGCTTATAGACCGATTTCTCGGCATAGAGCACAGCCTGCATGAAGTTCACCTCGTCCACGAACGTGGTGTACGGGTACGCCTGCAGGTACGTTTTCAGATCGCGCATCAGCGCCTTGTCGCGCACCTCAAAACGCTCCGCCAACGCATTATAGCGCTGCTCCATCTCCGAGGTCTGCGCCTGGGCTGGAGAAACTAGGAGGCCTAGAAAACCTAGGAGTCCTAGGATGCCTAGTTGGATTCTTCTCATCGTGCTAACTTAATCTCATTCCACATCTCGAGCAGCATCTCTTGTGCGTCACCTGCATCGTGCATGAGCGCGCAGCGGTCGATGATACTCTTGTCGGCATAGTAAACCGGGTTGAGGTGCAGCGCGTGCGGATCCAATGCCTCACCGTCCACCTCGATCGGCTCCTCACCGAAGAAATAGCTGGCATCTACGGTCTCGGGCCATTCCTCCTCATCGTTCTGGTCAGCCAGGATAGTCGCTGCAGCGTTCTCACCGCCTGCGCAGGATACATAGCCGATCTCGGTCATGTTCGCCAGCGCGTTCTCAGCCTTACACATGTAATCGATGAAATAAGTAGCTGCCTTCACGTTCTTCGCGTACTTGGGAATCACCCAACCGTCGAACCATACGTTCGAACCTTCCTGCGGCACGATATAATCGAGCGCTACGCCCATCTCAGCCGCCTCTTCGATCGCGAACTGTGCGTCACCCGACCAACTGAGGTTGAGCCATGTCTTACCCTTGGTCATCTCTTCCTTACCAAAGTCCACTTCCCAACCGCTGATCTGTTTCTTAGCCTGCAGCAACACCTGCTTAACCGCCTCTACACGCTCCGGGGTGATGTCACGAACCAACTCGTCACGGTTCACCTCACCGGCCTCGATCTGATCGGCATACGCGTACAGTACCAGGACCGAATACACATCGCGGAAGGCGTCCTTCATCAGAATACGGTTCTCGAACTTAGGATTCAGCACAGCCGCCCAGCTGGTCAACTCCTCACGCTCTACGAACTGCGGGTTGTAGATGAAACCGGTCGTTCCCCACATGTAACCCACCGTGTAATCGCTCACTTTGACATCCTCGCTCGGTGCCATCTGTTGGAACTTACCAGTTACGAACGGAGAGATGTTGTCGAAGTAATAGATGCTGTCCGGAATCAACTCTTTCTGAATCGGAATCAGCAGGTCTTTTTTGAGCATACGCTCGATGATGTACTCCGACGGACAGAACACGTCGTAGTCCTCGTGACCTACCTCGATCTTGGTGAGCGCGGTCTCGTTGATGTCGAACATCTCATACACCAGCTCTACTTTTTCACCGGTCTGCTCAAAATACCACTGCTCAAAACCGGCTTTCACATCTTCGTCAATGTAATCCGCCCAGTTGAGCACTTTGAGTTGATGTGCACGGTCTGTATTACCGCACGAACTCAATACGATGGCTGCTACAGCCAACACAGAAACTAATACTTTTTTCATTCTTCTTCTTGTTTTTTATTTCGAAAATTGATATAGATCAAAACAGTCAACATCACTAATAAGATAATCGTGAACAGCGGTCGCAACTCCGGGGTCAGACCGCCTTTGCGGGCATCGGAGTAGATGAACGTACTGAGCGTCTCCAAACCGCCGCTTCCTTTGGTGAAGAACGTCACGCCGAAGTCATCAACCGACAGCGTCAGGGCCAAGATGAATCCCGACAGCATACCCGGCCAGAGCTCAGGCAGCATCACCATACGCAGCGCCTGTGCCGGGGTCGCCCCCAAGTCCAGTGCCGCTTCGTACGTGTTGGGGTTCATACGGCTCAGACGCGGCAGCACGCTCAGTACCACGTACGGCGTACAGAACACGATATGGGCAATGCACACCGTCACCAGACCCTGACTCATGCCCAGCGCCACAAACAGCAGGAACAGCGATATACCGGTGATGATGTCGGGGTTGATCATCGGCACCGAGTTCAGCAGGCTCACCATCTTACGACTGCGGGCACGCATGTTATAGATACCGATCGCGGCCAAGGTGCCCAGTATCGTTGAGCACACCGCAGCAACCAGTGCAATGATCACCGTGTACCAGATGGCGCTGTTCAGACCCGCGTCCGCCTTGCCGGTGAACAGGTTCGCATACAGGTCCAACGAGAATCCCGTCCAGTTACCGAGGATCTTACTGTTGGTGAACGAGAACACCGCGATCAGTGCGATCGGGGCGTACAGCACCAGCAGCAGCACCCACAGGTACGCCTGCGAGATATAATGTCTGCGCATACCCATCCGTTTGCGGCGCAGTGTCTCCTGCTCCACGCTGGACAGGCTCTTCTCTTTGCGCCGTTGGATGATCTGCATGCACACCGCTACCAGCGCCAAGGCCAATGCCACACCGGCAAACACCCACCATATCCATCCGTGACTGCGGTGCTCGTCCAGCGTCTCGTGCAGGTAGTGCTCGAACGCATTACGCCCGTTGCGCGTCTGCACACGCAACTTGGTGTTCTTCGGCTCTTTCGTACTGCGCCACACCGTCCAGGTCGTCTCCGACTCGTCTGTGTAACTATAGACGCTGACAAAACGGTCCTCTAACGGCAGTTCCTCCTTCGCAAACACGAAGTCGAGATGGTCTATGTTTCCTAGGTCTCCTAGGGTTCCTAGGGTTTCTAGGCTTCCTAGTTTTATATTCACTTTCTCCGCCGCGTAGCTCTCCGGGAAATCCTGCAGCACCTGCACCTCTCCCTGTGCCCCCACCCGAACGGTGTAGTTCAGGTTCGACTGCGCAAATAAAGGCGAAAGGCGAAGGGCGAACGGCGAAAGTAACAATACCATCACCACCATTAGCCTATAACCTTTAGCCTTTAGCCTATAACCTTTAGCCATTAGCCTATAACCATTAGCCTTTTCTCTCATACCAGCCCTCCTTTCTCTCCGCCGGTGTCGTCGTGATCACCGAAGAACGAAGTCAATGCAATGATAATCAGCAGCACGAGCGACAGCACGGCGCCGTAGTTGAGCAGGTCGGTCGTCGTGATATAGTCCTGAATCAGGCTACCGAACAACTTGATGTTATTGTGCGTCAGCAGTTCCGCAATCGCGAACGTCGATACGGTCGGCATGAACACCATCACGATTCCGCTGTACACACCGGGCATACTGAGCGGCACGATCACTTTCCAGAAACTCTGCCAACGGTTCGCACCCAGGTCCTGCGCAGCCTCGACAAGCGAGTTATCCATTTTCTGCAGCGTGTTGTAGATCGGGTAGATCATGAACGGCAGGTAGTCGTAGCACAAACCGAACAGCAGCGCGCCTTCGCCTAACGGCAGACCGCACATATTGAACAGCTCGACCGTCGCCACCGTACGCAGCAGGAAATTGATCCACATCGGCAGAATGAACAACATCGCCATCACTTTGGGTGTCTTGAAATCCTCCTGCGCCATGATATACGCAGCCGGATAGCCGATGAGCAGGCAGATCACGGTGTTGAACACCGCAATCATCACCGAGTACAGAAAGGTCTGAATGGCCTCACTGTGGGTGAAGAACTTCGCGAAGTTACGGAGCGTGAAGTTGCCGTCTATGTCCGTCAGCGCGTACACACCCACCAAGATGAGCGGCAGCACCACGAACAGACCCATGAACAGGATGTACGGCCATGCCCAGGTCCGACGCGAAGAAGCTATTTGTATAATCTTATTCATTGTCAATTCGTCATTTTCCGGACGAGTATCTCTTTCTTCGGAATAACGATACCTACGCGGTCACCGTCGTCCCACACATCGTTCGTGTTCACATACAGGTCATACCCCTCGTCCGTGCGAATCGTGAGGTGGAAATGGTTACCCTTGAACAGGATGAAATGCACCTCGCCCGAGAGCACACCCTCTTCCTCGTAGTCCTGCAGATCGATCGAGCGGAACGGCACCAGCACTTGCACGTGCTCGCCCGCTTCGAGGCCTTCTATCTGTTGCGGCATCACCTCCCACTCGGCATCGAGGAAACGCACCTTGCCGTTCTTGAGCACTTCGCCTTCAAAATAGTTGTAGATATAGTGCTCTTTCTTCATGATCTGGATATCCTCCGGTTTGACGAGCATACCGATCTCCGTACCCGGCAGGTACTCGTGGTAGTCCTGAATCAGGAACTCGTAGTTGTCCGGCGTGAGCACACGCATCTCATAGTGCACGCCCTTGAAGATACAACTCTCCACCGTCCCGTACCACTTGGTAAATTTCCCCTTCGGTACGCGGTCCTCGGCGTCGTCCTCTTCGTTGGCGACCACTTTACCGCGTTTCTCGTCCTCTTTGCGCCAAACGTAGATGTCTTCCGGACGAATGACCACATCGACGGGGTTGTTCTCGCCGAAGCCGGTGTCGATACAGTCGAACTCCTGTCCGCAGAACGATACCCGTTTATCACGAATCATCGTACCGGACAAGATGTTACTCTCGCCAATGAAATCCGCCACAAAACAGTTCTGCGGCTCGTTGTAAATATCGGTTGGGGTACCTATCTGTTGAATCTTTCCTTCGCTCATCACCACCACACGGTCGGACAGGGTCAACGCCTCCTCTTGATCGTGCGTGACGTAGATGAACGTGATACCGAGCTTCTCATGCAACTCCTTCAACTCGATCTGCATGTCGTGACGCATCTTCAGATCCAATGCGCTCAACGGCTCGTCCAATAACAAAACCTCCGGTTTATTCACGATGGCTCGCGCAATCGCTACACGCTGTTGCTGACCACCGCTCAAGGTGTCCACTTTGCGTTCTTCGTATCCAGTCAAGTTCGCCATCTTCAGCGCTTGACGCACTTTCTTCTTGATCGTCTCCGGCGCTTCTTTCTTCAACTTCAGACCAAATGCCACGTTGTTGAATACATTCAAGTGCGGGAACAATGCATATTTCTGAAACACGGTATTGACAGGACGCTTGTAAGGAGGAGTCTTCGTCACATCCTCACCTTTCAGCAATATCTCTCCTGAACTCGCCACCTGAAAACCTGCGATGCATCGCAGCAGTGTCGTTTTACCGCAGCCCGACGGGCCAAGAATAGTGACGAACTCGCCTTTCTTCACTTGCAGGCTGACGTCATTCAACGCAAACTTACCATCCTCAAACTGTTTTGAGACATGGTTGACCTCAATAATAAACTCCGATTTTGCCATTTCTTCGTACCATAAAAAAACGTTTTGGTTACACAATAGTATCGCGTATCTGCTGCCTTAATATTTCGCGCACGCACCGCACACGTCAGCGCATAATACGCAATTTGGGCACAAAAGTACTACAAATTTTTGGAATACACAAATATTTTAGGATTTTTTTGCATATTTCAGAATTTTTCACTACCTTTGCAGCGGATTTGAGAAAAATGGTTCTCCAGCTGCGGCAATCGAGACCGATGAGTTCCGCACCTATTTCCTAATCGACATCTTCTGCCGTGAGGATTTTATAGAGGTGGACACTACTACGGATGTTTTAAAAGATGGCGGTTTGAATGGCGGTTTGGAACTTACAGAAAAACAGCGCTGTATCGTGGATTTAGTCCGTCAATTTGGCGGTAAGGATGGCGGTTTGAAAGTGGACGATATTGTTTCTAAAACTAAAATAGGGAAACGTACCATAGAAAGAGAGTTAGCTTTCCTTCGTGAGCATGGTATAGTACGTCGCTTAAAAGGTCGTCAAAAAGGTTATTATGAGGTAGTGGAATAAACATCACGTTTATGCCGGCTTAAACGATTTTTAGGTCTATATCTTGCATAATTCAAAAAATAATATTAATTTTGTAGCCAAATTAACAACGCATGGAGCACGAACAATGGCATTGGCAAGAGCCCGGCGAGGCATGGAAAGGCATCGGCATCTATCATGTCACCCTCACTATTCCCTCTCGTGAACCGTTATTAGGAGACCTCATTATACCCGATAGCGACCCTTCCAAAGCCTATGTTGAACGTACGGAATTAGGGAAGGAGATTGTTTATATCATTGGCTCTATTCCTCATTATCGCCCGCAAATTCGCCTGCTGCAATATTGCCTCATGCCGGATCATGTACATTTCATCCTTTACGTGCAGCAAACAATGCCGTATGGTATAAAATCTGTCGTGAGAGGTTTTTGGCAAGCTGCCAAGAAAGTCGGTCGCGAATATCCTATTTTGTCAATTAGCCCGAATGACATTCGGGAAAACGAACAAAATAAAACGACTCTTCATCCTATCTTTACCGAGATCCCGTTCATTCGTCCCATGTCCCGCCGTGGACAACTCGACGCCATGATGCAGTATGTCAAACTCAACCCTAAGCGCCTCGCGACCAAGCGCCTCAATCCCGGCTTCTTTCATGTCCAGCGTAATGTAGCCATTAACGGGCGCACCTACGATGCGGTAGGAAACACCAAACTTCTATACCAACATCGGTATATGCCCGTACATGTGCGCCGCACCATGGTGGAAGAGGCACAACACGGTGAGCCGCAACGACTCCTTTCCTATAAGGAGAGTTGCATCCTTGCAGCACAAGAAAACACCGTCATGGTTTCCCCTTTCATCAGCCCCGATGAGCAGGATATCCTCCATTCCCTACTGGAGCAGAAACGCCCCGTTATCTATCTCGCCGACAACGGCTTCGGACAATACTACAAGCCATCCTCTCTCCTTTTTGATGCCGTTGATGCCGGTCAACTACTCGTCCTCTCTCCCTGGCCTTACGACCCTCAAAAACGTAGCATCTCCCGCGCTGAATGTATCGCCCTCAATCAAATCGCCGAGGAACTCTGCCGCATTTAATCTATTTTGTTCATTCCGTCCGGATGCTATCCGGACATTTTTTTTTCTAAAAAATCGCTCCAAGATTTGCGTATCTCAAAAATTATTTGTACCTTTGCAGCGGATTTAGGAAATCTCTCCATCCCTCATTCACTCCTTCTTTGCAACCAAAATCAGAGTATTTTGCAAGTAGGAATGAGGGCGGAACCTTGTTCTCCTAGACCATGCAAAATTTATAAACTTGTAAACAGCATATATACAACACATTACAACGTATGTCTCGACATCTAAAAACACGCATTATTTCCCGTTTGAATGGCATCGTATCTCGATACGTGCCTCCAACGGAAGTCTCCGCCTCTCACAGACGCGGAGTACGTTACTTAGAATTCGTTCCGGCTATCAAGATGTATTGTGGCAAGATGAATACCTTCAAAGAAGGACAGCGTTACAACAAACATATCATTGCCCGCCGTGTTCCGCGGTGTGGCGGTAACCTCTATCAACTCTATACCTACCATTTCCCGACACACTGGTCTGACGCCTGTGTAGAGAACCGCGAACTCATCAAACTCGCACAACGCAAGGCCCATGCACTCGAGCACGACTACTCACCCGAAGCCCTTGAATGGCGCTTGCGGTTCTTTACGCATTATTTCCGTGTGGTCAGAGGCGGAGCCGAACCCGAACCGGGCATGAAACGGTACTCCCGTTTTTACCAATATACCTATGTAGCCATCTATCGTGAACTCCAAGCTGCCCGAAAAGCCGCTCAAGAACCCGAAATCAACATAGACGACATCAGCGCAAACAACATCTCCTTTGAGCCTGTCGTTCGCCCTCTATATACCCGCCGTTCATATCCCTTAACAGCCCTTTTGCACTACCAAGAACCCGAAAATTCCGCTCCTCCAATAAATCTTTCACAAGATTTTTGCAAAATACGGACATAAATCTTGCATATTTGCAAAAAAATCACTACCTTTGCAGGCGAAAAATGAAACGCTATCGACTTCTTATCCTTTTGGTGGCCTGCGGGCTGTGGTCCGCCTCCCTGTTCGCCAACGACAGTTTGCCGATCATTGAGGTGAAGGCTGACCGCACCCTGATCTACCCCCAGCGCATGGAACTGACGGGGGAAGAGTCGCTGTTGGATATGCTCCAGATGATGCCGGACCTGCTCATCAGCGGCTACGAGGACCTGATCAACGACTACAACCTCCGCATCGACAACGTGCCCGTCAACGGCGACACACGTTTGGTCCTGAACCAGATGAAAGCCAAGGACATTGCCAAGATCCAGGTCTGCACCAACACCGGTGTGGCAAAAGGCACGATCGGCACAGGTAATGTGCTGGATATCACCATGTTCATGCCCGACACGGTGAGCGGATTCGTCGAAGGACAAGGCGCGTTCGGACAATCCGTGGAAAGCAGCGGGACGGTCAATGTGCTGTACGGCAGTGCGCGTACGGACCTCTATGCGAACGCCTCGTACCGCTATCAGAACGGACACAAGGAGTATGTGACGCTGCACATGACCAACCGATTCGATGAACGGAACAAACTGCTGAGTTATCTCACCCAACAATACTTCGTCATGCCCGACGGGCACTCGCAGAAGATCATGGGTCGCGCGCGCTATTTCCATACATTCAACGACGCAGGCACGGAACTGCTCGTCTTGGGCGGTTATCAGTACGCGACCGATCCGCTCTACGCGAACCAGTTACCCATGTTCGTGCTCGAACTGAACACCCCCTTGCCCGTCAAAGGGCTGACGATGATGGCGGGTGTGGAAGGGGACTACCTCATGACCCGTCAGAAGGGCACGGACCGGAACTGGCAGGTGTTCAACCACGACATCTATCTGCAGTTCACCTACGCCTTGCCTCAATGGCGGTTCACGGTGGGACACCGTGTCATGTTCTACAACTACCAGATAGCCGACTCGGCCGTGACGCAGAAGTTTTTTGATGTCCGCAATCACACCAACGCCGTGATCGCGTTCGTTCCCAACCCCCGCCATACGCTGCAGTTGGGCTATTACCGCAAGTACTTCAACCCGGCCTACTTAGCGCTGTTCATCGACCCCACTACCCTGCAGAACGAGGTGTGGGCGACGACGATGGCGCAGTTGGACGAGAAGGACATCAACCAGATCAAGCTCTCCTATGCCTACAGCCGGCAGCGGATGACGGTTCAACCGGAAGCGAGTCTCTACATCGTGGAAAACGAAGACACCTACGGCGAGATCGGCGCATCGGCGTACTGGAAAACAAGGTGGCTGACGCTGACGGGCGGGACGAAGCTCTATATCGCCAAGAACAAAGTGTTTGCCTCTGTTCGCTGTGCCCCGACGGCCTATCTCCCGGCTCAATGGAAGATCGGGCTGCAGGTCATCTATTTCACCCCAAAATCACCGGTTCGAGAAGTGTACGGCACACCGGTCTACGGCTGTCTGAGTGTGAACAAACAGATAGGGCATTTCCTGAACATCGGCGTCGAATGGCATGATATGTTCGATGCACTTTGTGCATCCGCCACCCTCAACCGGCATGCCGTCAACATCAGAATGCAATATCGATTCTAAAAACCCATAACTACGGATGGTGTCACATAGAACTGTCGTTTGATACCACGCTCCGCGATGTGTTCATGCTCGCTTTCTTCACCAGCTACCCATCATCGGTGCTATGTTCGCCGACCTGATCAACACCTCCATCATCACCCTCTTCCTGAACCTGCTATAACGAATATTTTAATAATTTTTTATTAAAATCTTGCGTATATCAAAAAAAAACACTATCTTTGCACGCTATTTTGTGAAAAGATGAAAAAGAGTGTTTGGATAATAGCCCTTTTGGGCTTGGCAATGAGCGCTGGGGCACAGCAGATCGAGCTGTTGCCTTATGGCAATTTTGAGACCTGGACAGTACGCTATATCACCGAATCGGGATTCTTGGGCGGAAGCACCAAAGCACTGTATATGATCGCCCCGACGGACACCGTGTACGGCACCCAATACACCCGCTGCAAGAACTCGCCCTGGAGTTCGGGCAACGCCCTGGCGCAAGCCATGGGCATCACCAAAGTGTCGGTGAGTGTCGTGCCGGAGAAACGGGGTGACGGCTACTGCTGCCGTATGGAGACACGTCTGGACACCGTGCACGCCGGGACGATGCGCCTCAACGCACTGGTCACCGGCAGTATCTACACCGGTATCCTGGCTGACCCCGTCACGCTGGCACACAGTTCCAACCCCAACTCGGCCATTAACATGGGTATGCCGTTCACCAAACGTCCCCAAGCGCTGGTGCTCGACTACAAAGCGGTCATCAAGAACGGCACCATCCTCAAAGCCTCAGCGTCACGCAAGGTGAAGAAAGTGGAAGGCCGCGACGCCGGACAGATCGTGCTGGTGCTGCAGTACCGATGGGAAGAGAAAGGACATATCTACGCCTACCGTGTGGGCACCGCGACCGAGTATATCCGCACGTCCACCACGGGCTGGGTTGATGCCCACCGGGTGCCGGTCATCTACGGCGAACTGCCCAAGGGGGCTGACCAGCCGTGGAGCGTGCTGTGCAACGACCGGTTCAAGGCACGGAACAGCAGAGGCAAGATGGTCTGCATCGAGGAGATCGGTTGGCGGGGTGACCTGCAACCGACACACGCCATCGTACAGATCTCTTCCGGCTGCCAACTGCCTTTCACCGGCTGCCCGGGTAACACCGTGTGGGTCGATAATATAGGAATGGAATATTAAAACAACAACCATATGATTTACAGATTTACTTTTTCGTGTGAGGAAGGGGATCCGAACTTCCGCCGCGTGTTTGAAGCCGACGCAGACGCTACGTTCCTGGAGCTGCATGAGGCTATTCTGAAGAGTGTCGGCTATCCCGATGATCAGATGACGTCGTTCTTCCTGTGCAACGACGAATGGGAGAAAGGACAGGAAGTGACGCTCGTGGAGATGGATTCGAACTTCGAGTACGACAACATGGTGATGAACGAGACACGTCTGTCCGACCTCATTGAGGAGCAGGGTCAACGTCTCATCTACATCTTCGACCCGATGTTCGAGCGCTATTTCTTCGGTTCGCTCCGTGAGATCAAACCGGGTAGTATGAACGGTGTCGAGTGCGTGGAGAGCAAAGGCAAAGCACCGAAGCAACTCAAGTCCGATGATCCCATGGCCGGTTTAGGCAGCAAAGGCGGGGATGATGATTTTGAGTTCAACGACGAGTTCAAAGACGAGTACGACCTGGGTGACATCGACTACGATGGTTTCCAAGACCTGAGTTTTGATGACGGAACAATGTTTTAGACTGAACACTGAATACTGAACACTGAAAACTCTTCTGCTCATAGTAGGACCGACGGGGGTCGGAAAGACGGAACTATCGTTGGGTGTGGCGGAGCGGTACGGATGTCCGATACTCAACTGCGACAGCCGTCAGGTGTACCGTGATATCCCTATCGGCACGGCAGCTCCGACCCCGGAAGAACTTACGCGCGCGCAACACTGGTTCGTAGGCACGCGCGCATTGGAAGAGGATTATAACGCGGGGCAGTACGAGCGGGATGCGCTGGCGCTCATGGAGCAGCTGTTTGCAACCCACGACGTGCTGGTCATGACCGGAGGATCGATGCTCTACGCCGATGCCGTCTGCAACGGACTGGACGACCTGCCTGCCGTACCGGCAGAGATACGAAACGACGTGAGGGCGAAGGGGCTAAAGGCTAATGGCGAAGGGCTAAAGTGGTTGCAAGAGGAAGTACAACGCCTCGATCCGGTTTATTGGGAACAGGTGGACCAAAACAACCCTGCCCGGCTGATGCACTGCGTCGAGTTATGCCTGACGACAGGAGTCGCATACTCAAGTCTGCTCCGGCTAAAGGCTAATGGCGAGAGGCTAAAGAAAGAACGGCCATTCCGCATCCTCAAGATCGGGCTCGACCGGCCGCGGGAAGAGTTATACGACCGCATCAACCGCCGCGTGCTGCAGATGATCGACGACGGACTGGTGGACGAGGCACGGCGGGTCTATGCCAAACGGCACCTCAACAGCCTGCAGACAGTCGGGTACAAAGAGCTGTTCGCCTACTTCGACGGCGAGTACGATCTGAACCGCGCTATTGAACTCATACAACAAAACACGCGTCATTACGCCAAGCGACAATTGACTTGGTTCCGACGCGACAAAGAAATACATTGGCTCAATGCCAAAGATGATTATGAAAAAAACAATTCTATTATTGACACTCTGCTTCGCAGCGATCGCTTGTAAGAAGGTCGATGTGAACTTCACGTACAGCCCCACCGAACCGCGTGCCGGACAATCGGTCGCGTTCTCTAACCTGAGTTCCGCCGGTGAGGAATGGGAGTGGACCTTCGGCGACGGCGTGACGTCCACGCTGAAGAACCCTTCACATGTGTATAAGAAACCGGGTAACTACATCGTAACCCTCAAGGTAGACAAGAAAAAATCCCTCACCAAGACCGCAGATATCACGGTGTACGACACCATCCCGACCTTCACCTGCGTGGACAGCGTGTTCTTCATCTACGAGGACTACACGTTCGAAGCGAATGTGTATAACCCGTACAACTACACCATCACGTACGAATGGGAGTTCCCGGATTCGGTCGTCACCACAACCGGCAGTTCGGTCACGGGCTACTTCACCGAAGAGGGCGAAGCGGAAGTGACGCTGCGCCTGACGATGAACAACGAGACGACCGTCATCACCAAGACAGTCCCTATCCTGGACCGCGAGACGAACTCGCTGCTGATCCGTTCCCCGATGGGCTATTACCGTCAGCGTATCTTCGGCGAACGGGCCGAGGAGGCGCAGTTGGACGACAGTGCCAAGGACTTGCTCGATGCCGAACAGGACACCATGCAGACCTACAACGGATATGATTTTTACCTGTCTGAACTGCAGGAGCTGTTCCCCACCATTGAGGGCTTCCATATCGCGAACCGCAAGATATACTTCCGTGCGGACGGTCTGTGGGTAGCCAACATCGACGGCGCGAACATCGTGCTCATCGACGAGCGCCCGTGCTGGGCCATGGTGCTCGACACCTATTTTGACAACCGTATCTACTGGGCAAACGACGAGGGTATATGGTACATGCCGTTCATCGGTTCGGACAACAACAAGTTCGTTTCTACCCCCACCCGTGTCAATGCTATGACCGGCGCTACCAAGTTGGCGTTGGATAATGAGGTGAGATGAAAGATGAAAGATGAAAGATGAATGATGAAAATGAATACACCGGATTATATATTTGAAACCTCATGGGAAGTGTGCAACCGCGTAGGCGGTATCTATGCCGTACTGAGCACCCGTGCCGCTTCCATGCAAGCTGAACACCCCGACAAAGTGTTCTTCTTCGGTCCCGACTTCGGAGACCATAGTGATATCTATTTTCGAGAAGATCGCGATCTTCTCAAAAAGTGGAAAGTTGAAAGTGGAAAGTTGAAAGAAGACATCCCTGTCCGAATCGGTCGTTGGATGGTGCCGGGAGAACCGATTGCTATCCTGCTTAAGTTCGATGCGCTGTGGGCGCACAAGGACGAGATCTACGCCTGGGCATGGGATAAGTTCCAAGTGCAGAGTCATGCCGCCTACGGCGACTACGACGAGTCCTGCCTGTTCGGCTACGCAGCCGGCATGGTGATGGAGAGTCTGTACCACTGGATAATGAAAAATGAAAAATTAAAAATTAAAAAATCCCGTGCTCCGCAGTTCTGCATGCATGCCAACGAATGGCAGACGGCGTTCTCGATCTTCTACCTGCAAGACCACTGTCCGCAGATCGCGACCCTGTTCACCACCCATGCCACCGGTATCGGTCGTTCGATAGCCGGCAACGGCAAACCGCTGTACGACTATTTCGAAGGGTACAACGGGGACCAGATGGCGTACGAACTGAACATGGTCAGCAAGCACTCCGTAGAAAAACAGGCTGCGCAGCATGCCGACTGCTTCACGACCGTGAGTGACATCACAGCACGCGAGTGCAAGCAGCTGCTCGACAAACCTGTTGATATCGTCACCCCGAACGGATTCGAACCGACCTACGTGCCCAAAGGCAAAGACTTCGATCTCAAACGTGCCGAAGCACGCGAAGTACTGCGTAAGGTGGCCGGCGAACAGCTCGGCGGTGTCGTACCCGAGAACGCCCTGTTCGTGTGCATCTCCGGCCGGCTGGAGTGGAAGAACAAAGGTATCGACGTGTTCGCTGCCGCGCTGGATAAGTTGGCACAGAAGATCTACCACAGCCAGCAACTGGAGCGCGAAGTGATTGCGTTCGTCATGATCCCTTACCTCGACCGCGCCCCGTCCCGCAAAGGCCGGGTGAGCGCCGTGTTCGTTCCCTATTACCTGGACGGTCATGACCCGCTGTTCGGCAAGACCTATTACGACCTGCTTATCGGAATGGACGTGAGCGTGTTCCCGTCCTACTACGAACCATGGGGATACACACCGCTGGAGTCCTGTGCGTTCCATGTACCGACCATCACGACCTCGTTGACCGGTTTCGGTGTATGGGCAGCGCAACAGAAAGATCAGTACGGTGTGATCGTCATTAAGCGTAATGACTCTAACTTCGACGAGGTGGCAGACCACATCGCCGAGGACCTGCTGCGCTTTGACCGTCTGTCGAAAGAAGACAAAGCGCGGGCACGTAAGGAAGCCGAAGCAGTCGCCAAGAAAGCCGATTGGAAGCATTTCTTCAAGTACTACCGCCAGGCCTACGACATCGCATTGAAAAAACGAGACAAACGAATCAACGAACTTCAAAACCCAAGACTATTATGAAAAAATATATCTTAGCAGCCCTGCTGCTCCTCTCGCCTCTCGCCTATAACCTTTCGCCTGTACAGGCCTGTACCAACTTCCTCGTCGGCAAAGAGGCGTCGGCGGACGGCAGTACAATGATATCTTACGCAGCGGACTCGTACGGCATGTACGGTTTTCTGCATTTTGCTCCCGCAGCGGACTATCCCGAAGGAGCGATGCGCACCGTCAAAGACTGGGACACCGGTCGTGAACAGGGGCAGATCCCGCAGGTAGCACACACCTATTCGGTCGTGGGTAACACCAACGAACACCAGGTGACCGTCGGTGAGACAACCTGGGGTGGTCGCGAAGCGCTGTGGGACACGGTGGGTGTCGACTACGGCAGTCTCATCTACATCGCGCTGGAGCGCAGTAAGACGGCCCGCGAAGCCATCGAGTGGATGATCACACTCGTCAACGAGTACGGCTACGCTTCCGAAGGCGAATCGTTCTCCATCGGTGACCCGAACGAGGTATGGATCATGGACCTGATTGGAAAAGGTCCCGGTCGCAAAGGGGCTAACTGGGTCGCTGTACGCATTCCGGACAATGCGATTGCGGGTCATGCCAACCAGGCACGTATAACAACCCTGCCCCAAGGCAAAGCCAAACTGACGGCGGAGCAGAAACGGCTGCAGAAGAAACTGAACTGCGTATGTCACGGGGACTGGATGTGGGACAAAGAGCTTATCTCCTTCGCCCGCGAGAAAGGGTTCTTCAGCGGTGCTGACAAGGATTTTTCATTCCAAGCAGCGTACAACCCATTCGACTTCAGCGGACTCTATGTATGCGAAGCACGTGTATGGTCGTTCTTCCGCCATTTCAGCGATGACATGGACCGCTACTTCGATTATGCAAGCGGTAAGACCTTCCGGGAGACAGCCGGTCAGAACGAAGGCGAGCATATGCCGCTGTGGATCGTTCCGAACCGCAAAGTGAGTGCGCAGGATCTCAAAGAGTGCATGCGCGACGAGTACAAAGGTACGCCGCTGGATATCACCCAAGGCACCGATGCCGGTCCGTGGAACAGCAAACTGCGCTACGGTGGTCTGGGCTTCAAGTGCGCCGTGAACGGTACGGACACGCTCCAATACTGGTACGAGCGCCCGACAGCGACCCAACAGACCGCTTGGTCGTTCGTGTCACAGATGCGCAGTTTCAACCGTTATGGTATCTTCTGGTTCGGTGTCGATGATGCCGCCTGCTCGTGCTACGCGCCGATGTACAGTTGTATCAACCGCATCCCCGAGTGCTTTGCGGAAGGGAACGGAGACAGTTACACCTACTCCCCGACCAGCGCATGGTGGACGTTTAACATCGTAGCCAACTGGGCCTACACCAAGTACAGCCGTATGTACCCGCATATCCGCGAACGTCAACAGGTGTGGGACGATAAGTTCAACGCGCAGACAGCGGGCATTGATGCACAGGTGGCCGATCTGAGCGATGAAGAAGCACGTGCTTTCCTCACCGCTTTCTCCTGCTCGCAGGCAGAGAACCTGGTGGCCGATTGGCAAAACCTGGGTATCTACCTGATGACCAAGTTCCTCGACGGACAGGAGCGTAAGGAAGAGAACGGTGATTTCAAACGGAACCCCTACGGACAGAGCTGCGGACCGAACCGTCTGCCGCTGCCCGAACCGTTCCTTAAGATGGTAGCACCGGAGATTACACATGAATAAATGTACAAAGAGACAATGTACAATGTACAAAGGACTTTTTTGAATCAGATATATGAAAAAATTTAACGAATACAAAGGATTAAACTTGCCGGCGCTGAGCAAAGAGGTGCTGGCAAAATGGGAAGAAGAAAACCTGTTTGAGAAGAGTATCAGCACCCGTGAGGGACATCCGCAGTTCCTGTTCTTCGAAGGTCCCCCTTCGGCGAACGGTATGCCGGGTATTCACCACGTGATGGCACGTACGATCAAAGATACGTTCTGCCGGTTCAAGACGATGCAGGGCTATCAGGTGCGTCGTAAAGCCGGTTGGGACACCCACGGTCTGCCGGTTGAGTTGGGTGTGGAGAAGATGCTCGGCATCACCAAAGAGGATATCGGTAAGAAGATCAGCGTCGATGAGTACAACGCGGCTTGCCGCCGTGAGGTGATGAAGTACACGCGCGAGTGGACCAACCTCACCAAGCAGATGGGTTATTGGGTGGACCTCGACGACCCGTATATCACGTACGACAACAAGTATATCGAGACCCTGTGGTACCTGCTCAAAGAGCTCTATAAGAAAGGTTACCTCTATAAGGGTTACACCATTCAACCCTACTCGCCGGCTGCCGGCACGGGTCTGAGTTCGCACGAGCTCAACCAACCGGGTTGTTACCGCGATGTGAAGGATCTGACCTGCACCGCTAAGTTTAAATTAAAAATTAAAAATGAAAAATTAAAAATTGGCGAGAATACTTATATCATCGCATGGACGACGACTCCGTGGACCTTGCCTTCGAACACCGCGCTGTGCGTAGGACCGAAGATCGACTACGTCGAGATCGAACTGGAGAGTGGTGAACATATCATTCTGGCCGAGGCACGTTTGTCCGCATACTTCGAGAACGCCAACATCGTAGCCCGCTACAAAGGTACGGACCTCGTAGGACTCGAGTACGAACCCCTCTTCCCGTGGGTGAACCCGGGACCGGGTGCATACCGTGTCATCCCGGGTGACTACGTGACGACCGAAGATGGAACAGGTATTGTGCATATCGCCCCGACTTTCGGTGCGGACGATAAGAAAGTGGGAGACGCAGCCGGTGTACCGGGTCTGTACATGCAGACCAAGAACTACGGCCCGCGCCCGATGGTTGATTTCACCGGTAAGTACTGGAACATCGACGACCTGGATCCCGAATGGGTAGCTGCGAACGTCAACACCGAACTATACGGTAAGTATGCCGGCCGGTGGGTGAAGAACGCCTATGACCCGCAGTTCACCGTGGACGGTAAGTACGACGAGGTGGCAGCAGCCAAAGCCGAATCACTTGATCTGCATCTCTGTCTGGAAATGAAAAGTGACGGTCGTCTGCTCAAGACCGAGAAGCATGTACACTCCTATCCGCACTGCTGGCGTACCGACAAACCTGTACTCTACTACCCGCTCGACAGCTGGTTCATCCAATCGACCAAAGCACGCGAGGACATGATCGCGCTCAATAAGACCATTAACTGGCAACCCGAATCGACGGGAACCGGTCGTTTCGGCCAATGGCTCAACAACCTCAACGATTGGAACCTCAGCCGCAGCCGTTACTGGGGTACTCCGCTGCCGATCTGGCGTACCGAAGACGGACAGGAAGAGATCTGCATCGGTTCGATCGCAGAGTTGTTCGCAGAGATCGATAAATCCGTCAAGGCGGGCTTCATGAAGGCGAACCCTTGGCCGAAGCATGTGGTAGGCGACTACTCCAAAGCCAACTACGACCCGTCGGTGATCGACCTGCACCGTCCGTATGTGGATAACATCGTTCTCGTCTCGCCGTCGGGCAAGCCGATGAAACGTGAGTTGGACCTGATCGACGTTTGGTTCGATTCAGGAGCCATGCCGTACGCACAAAACCACTACCCCTTCGAGCACGCCGATGCACCGCGCACGGCCGATTTCATCTCCGAAGGAGTAGACCAGACCCGCGGTTGGTTCTTCACACTCCACGCGATCCATACGATGATCGAAGGCACGGTGGCGTACAAGAACGTCATCTCCAACGGCCTCGTGCTCGATAAGAACGGTAACAAGATGTCCAAGCGTCTGGGTAATGCCGTCGATCCGTTCGGTGCGCTCGACACCTATGGCGCCGATGCCGTACGCTGGTACATGCTGACTAACTCCAGCCCGTGGGAGAACCTGAAATTCGACCCCGAAGGCGTGGACGAGGTACGCCGTAAGTTCTTCGGCACCCTCTATAACACCTACGGGTTCTTCGCGCTCTACGCCAACGTGGATGGTTGGGAGCCGTCAGCATTCAGTGGTCAGTATTCAGAAATCGACCGTTGGATTCTCTCAAAGCTCAATTCGCTCGTCAAAGAGGTGACCGAAGCCTACGAGGCCTACGAGCCGACCAAAGCCGGTCGTGCGATCTCGGACTTCGTGCAGGATGACCTCAGTAACTGGTACGTGCGTCTCAACCGTAAACGTTTCTGGGGCGGTGAGATGAATGCCGACAAACAGGCAGCCTACGAGACGCTCTATACCTGCCTCAAGACTGTTGCCCAACTCATGGCTCCGAACGCTCCGTTCTATGCCGACCGTCTCTATCGCGACTTAGTGGGAGAGACCGTCCACTTGAGCAATTGGCCCAAGGCAGACGAAAGTCTCATTGACCTCAACCTGGAGCGTCAGATGTATTTGGCTCAACAGGCAACGAGTACGATCCTCAGCCTGCGTAAGCGTGCGGAGAAGAACGTGCGTCAACCGCTGCAGAAGGCCGTCATTCCGACCCCCGACCAAGAGACGACCGATGCGTTGCTGCACGTAGCCGACCTCATCAAGAGCGAGGTGAACGTCAAGGAACTGGTCATCGTACCGGCCGAGCAGAGTGAGATCAAACTGGTTAAGAAGATCAAACCGCAGTTCAAAGTGCTCGGTAAGAAAGTGGGTGGTAAGATGAAAGAGCTGGCTGCGGCTATCACCGCGATGAGTCAAGACGATATCGCTAAGATGGAAACTGACGGACAGTTCACCCTACTCGACTACACGCTTGTGCCCGAAGATGTGGAGATCATCACCGAGGACATGCCGGGATGGCTTGTGGCCAACAACGGTATTCTTACGATCGCGCTCGATATCGAATTGACGGACGAACTGATCGAGGAAGGAATTGCCCGTGAGCTCATTAACCGCATCCAAAACCTGCGTAAGTCTTCCGGTTTGGAGATCACCGACCGCATTAAGGTGAGCATCGAAGATCGCAAAGAGATCCACAACGCCGTGCTGCATTGCAACGAGTATATCGCCGGTCAGGTATTGGCTACTTCATTGCAGTTGGCAACCGACGTACAAGGTGAGGCTGTCGAGATGGACGGTTATAACGTGAACATCAAAATTGAAAAAGCATAATTATGAAAGCATTCAGCATTCAGAAATCAGTAATCAGTTTGGCGCTGGTAGCGCTGGTGGGAATTGCGTTCAGCAGTTGTTCGATGATAGGCGGTAAGGACAAAGAGCCGTCGTATCAGTTGAGCAGCCTGCAGGCGTTGTGGCAAGAAAACAACACGGAACATTTCGTACGTTTCACGAGCGAGCAATCCGATGAGACCAGTTATCTGTACGGCCGCGAATGGGACGAGGCAGAGGACGTGTTCGAAGAGGACCTACTCCCTTACGGCAACGGTTGGTTCAAGTATAAATTCGAATCCAACGGCAAGCTGACGGAGATTCATCTCATGGACAACGGCGGTGCGGAGATACCCAAGGTGTATGTGGTCACCAAACTGACCTCCACGGACCTCGAGTACTACGAGAAAGACCGCTCCAGCAATAAGTTCTATTTCTCCAAAGTTGTTGAGACCAAATGAAAAAAGGCGTTAAAACAACCCTCAAAGTCCTAGGCTGGACCCTGTTAGGCCTGGTGCTGACGGTCGTGATCACCGCCAGCGTAGCGATCTATATCGTTTTCACGCCGGAGCGCCTGACACCGATTGCCCGCCAGGCAGCAGCTAAGTACATCACCTGCGAGCACGAGATCGGCGAAGTGGAGTTGACTTTCTTCTCCACTTTCCCCCGTTTTGGTCTGCGTGCCGACAAGTTGCTGCTGATCAACCCGATGGAGGGGGCACAGAGCGACACCGTCGTTTGTGCGCAGCACCTGACCGCCACCGTCGATGTGATGGAGTTCATTAACCACAAGAACCTGCATATCTATGAGGCAGCATTGGAAGAGGCAACGGTCCATTTCTACATCGCACAGGACGGCACGACCAACCTGAGTGACGTGTTCGTCACCTCACCGGATACAACCGAAGAGGACACGACCGCTTTCTCGCTGCCGTTCGATCAGTTGACCGTGGACGGCCTGCACCTGCAAGCCGATGTCCTCACGTTCGTGGACGACAAGGACACGATTCAGGCATCCATCGGTGCAACCGACCTGAGTGCCAAAGCAGCCAGTTGGGACGACATGCTCATCGCCTTGGACGCACAAGACATATATGCCCGACTCAAAGGCGAGACTTATGCTGACAGTCTGCATATCGAATTGATTGCCCCGATGGCGATGAACCTCGACTCGATGCACTTTGCATTGGACGGTGCCCGGCTGGCAGTCAACGATCTGAACTTGCGCGCTGAAGGCGAAGTCACGCTGCACGACTCCATCGACATGGACGTGCGCTTGACAACCGACACCTGGAACATCGAGACCCTGCTGGCCCTTGTGCCGGAGCGGTTCACCAAGTCGATTGCGTCCTATAAGTTGAAAGGTTCAATTGCCTTGGACGCCACCGCAAAAGGTACGTACAGCGACACGCAGATGCCGGTTGTGACCTTGCATAAGGCACAAGCGCAGCTGTGGAACAGCCGTCTGGAAGCCAAAGGCACCATCAGCGATATCCAATCGGACATGCTCCTGGATATCCAAGCCGACATCGATGCCCGTATTCCGGACTTCAAAGCGTTCCTGCCCAAGGGCATGCGACTGAGCGGTCAGGCAGCGGGTACAGCCCAAGCCAAGATTCGTCTGAGCGACCTGAGCGAGATGCGTTTGCACAAAGGACGCATCAGCGCGGACATGAACCTCAAGGATATCCATTACGCGCAGGACGGCATGATGGCAGACCTGCCCAAGACGCACGCTCGCGTGCAGATACCGAACAGCCAACCCTCCAAACCCAAGGTCAACTGGGCCCGTATCGACTTGGAGACCGAGAAAGTGGACTTTGAGATGACGACCCCGCTGAAAGCGGCGCTCAAGCAATCGGTGATCTGCCTGGAGAGCGGAAACGTGCTGAGCAACGACCCGGTATTGTATGCTGCAGTGAGCCTGCAGTCCGACCGCATGGTTGAACTGGAGATGGATTCGATGGGCGGTACGATCGACGCACCGGATATGAAAGCGTATGCCGAGTACAACACCAAGGACACGACCGTCATGCCGGTGCTGCAAGCCGAACTGCGTTGTGACGCGCTGGACGGGTTCTATCAGGACATAACAGCCAACCTCCAACGCTCCGAACTGAAAGCAGCCCTGAGCGGCGGACGCAAAGACAAATCCGCTCCGCGACTCAAAGCGGACCTGCGCACCGACGGTCTGCAGGCACGCATGGGTGAGGAACTGAAAGCGAAGACCGAGAAACTGGATCTGGAAGTGGGTGCACGGTATAACCGAAACGGTGAGAACGTGCTGCTGCAGTGGAACCCGCGGTTGAAGATCAACCTTAAGCAAGGTGAACTGGAACTGCCGGAGCGTCTGCCGGAGACAGTCTATATCCCGTCTATTGAGTTCAGTTACTCGAACCGCGAGATGAGCATTGATAACTCACGCATTGAGTTGGGTAACTCAGACATCAACCTCAAAGGTAACATTCGTCATATCGGCAAATGGTTCAAACACGAAGCGGTGCTGGAAGGCGAACTGGAGGTTGTCTCCAATCACTGCGATGCGAATCAGCTCATGGCATGGTTCAGCGCCGACAGCGGTAGCGAAGAAGAGGCACCTGTCACCAATGACCAATCACCCGTCACCAATGATTCCGTGAAAACGGAATCCGAGCCGTTCCTTGTTCCGACCGATGTGAACCTGGCGCTGCATACGCATATGCAGGAAGTGGTCGTGTTCAACCAAGTCGCCAAGGATCTGAAGGGAGGTATCTACCTCAACGAAGGCACGCTGATCCTGGACGAGGTGGGTTTCGTATGCCGCGCAGCCAAGTTGCAGTTGACGGCTATGTACCGCACCCCGCGCCGCAATCACCTGTATATCGGTATGGACTACCATATGATCGATGTGGACATAGATGAGTTGCTGACGATGATCCCGGGCTTGGAAGAGATGGTGCCGATGCTGAGCAGTTTCCAAGGCGCAGCGGAGTTCCACCTGGCCGCCGAGACCTACACCAACAGCCAGTACAAACCGAAGATGAGCACCCTGCGCGGTGCGGCAGCCTTGACGGCCAAAGACCTGGTGGTACTGGACGGCGAGACCTTCGATAAGATCAGTAAGTTGCTGCTGTTCAACAAAAAGACCGAGAACAAGATCGACTCCATCAATGCCGAGATCACGATCTACAAGAACGAGATCGATGTGTACCCGCTCTGCGTGCAGATGGATAACTACATGGTCGCACTCGGCGGACGGCACAACACGAACATGACCTTCGACTACGATATCAACGTGCTCAGCCCGATCTACCTGGGCGTGAACGTGAGCGGTACGATGGACGACCTGCAGATCAAACTCGCCAAGTGTAAGTTCGCGCAGGACTTCAAACCGCACTGGTATCAGAAAGTCGACACGCAATCCCGTGAACTGCGCGAACGCATCAAACAGTCCATGGAACGCAATGTGCGAATCAAATAATTTTTACAGATATGAAAAAGATTTTAACAGTAGGAGTCATTGCTATGAGTTTATTAGCATGCAACACCAACCCCTTGTTGGATCAGCCCAACACGCCGTACGGAGTACCGGCATTCAACAAGATTCAATTAGATCATTACCTGCCGGCTTTTGAGGCCGCTATCGCAGAGCAACAAGCGGAAGTATCCGCTATCGTGAACAACCCCGACGAACCGACATTCGAGAATACCATTGTGGCCCTCGACCGCACCGGTATGCTGCTGGAGCGTGTACAGGGCGTGTTCTTCAACGTGCTCGAAGCAGACGGTAATGATGAGATGAACGAGATTGCCGAAAAAGTGTACCCGATGTTGAGTGCACTCAATGACGGCATTATCCTCAACGACTCGCTCTTCCAACGCGTTAAGTTCGTCTATGACCAGCGTGAGCAGTTGGGTCTTAACCCCGAGCAGATGCGTCTGGTGACGGAGACCTATAAGTCGTTTGCCAATAACGGAGCCAACCTGCCGGAGGACAAGAAAGAGCGTCTGAAAGCGATCAACGAAGAGCTGAGTCTGCTCTCGTTGCAGTTCGGTAACAACGTGGTAGCCGAGACCAACAGCGAGGACGTGAAGCGTTTCATCACCGACGAGGCTTTGTTAGCCGGTCTGCCGGAGAGTGCCAAAGCAGCCGCAGCCGAAGAGGCAGCCGCAGCGGGTCACCCGGGCGAGTGGTTGTTCACCCCGAAGCGTACCTCCTTTACGCCGGTACTGCAGTACTGCGAGAACCGCGAACTGCGTAAGCAGCTGCTCATGGACTACACCACCCGTGCCAACCACGACAATGACCATGACAACAAAGCGGTCATCATCCGCGAGATGGAGCTCCGTATCGAGAAAGCACAGTTGTTCGGCTATGACAATGCTGCGGATTATATCCTGGCTGACTGTATGGCCAAGAACCATCAGACCGTGGACGCTTTCCTTCAGTCCGTTTGGGCACCGTCGCTGGAGGCTGCCAAGCGTGAAGCAGCTGCGCTGCAACAGTTGTTAGACCAAGATATGCCGGGCGAGAAACTGCAACCATGGGATTGGTGGTACTACGCCGAGAAACTGCGCAAAGCTAAGTATGCGCTGGACGAGGAAGAACTCAAACCGTATTTCGAGTTGAGCAACGTGCGCATGGGTGCGTTCGGTGTGGCCACCAAGTTGTACGGCCTGCAGTTCGAGCAGCTGAAGAACATGCCGGTGTATAACCCCGATGTAGAGGTATTCAAGGTGACGGATGCAGAGGGTGAGCTCGTCGGTATTCTGTACACCGACTATTTCCCGCGTGCCGGCAAACGTCCGGGCGCATGGATGAACAATATCCTGCCGCAGTATATCGATGCAGAGGGTGTAGATCATCGTCCTGTCATCATCAACGTAGGTAACTTCAACAAACCGACCGCAGGTAACCCGTCGCTGCTCTCGATGGACGATGTAGAAACCCTGTTCCATGAGTTCGGTCATGCGCTGCACGGCCTGATGAGCAAGGCGCACTATAAATCGCTCAGCGGCACGAACACCCCGCGTGACTTCGTCGAGCTGCCGAGCCAGTTCATGGAGAACTACGCCTACGAACCGGAGGTGCTCAAGACCTATGCGTTCCATTACCAGACGGGTGAAGTGATACCGGACGAACTGATCGAGAAGATCAACAAAGCCGGTAAGTTCAACCAGGGTTTTGTGACGACCGAGTTACTGAGTGCGTCGATCCTGGATATGGATTTCCATGAGTTGACGAGTGCCGAAGGACTCGATGTGAATGCGTTTGAGAAAGCGAGTCTGGATAAGATGGGTATGATCGACGAGATCATCGTTCGTTATCGTCCGACGTTCTACAACCATATCTTCACCACGGGTTACGAAGCAGGCTACTACAGCTACACCTGGGCTGCTGTACTCGATGCCGACGCTTTCGCAGCGTTCAAAGAGACGGGTGACCTGTTCGACGCCGAGACGGCCAAACGTTTCCGTCACTTGCTTGAGCAAGGCGGTACGCGGGACGCACAGGAACTGTATATTGAGTTCCGCGGAAAAGAGGCCGATCCTAACAACCTGCTTCGTCGCAAAGGTTTTATTGAGTAATGAAACGCGCGACACAAACAATGCTTTATCACCTATTGCCGGTAGTCCTCGGACTGCTGGCAATAGGCGGTAGTGCTATTCCGGCGATCATCGCCCTTATTCGTCAGACCGCCCTCAGCCCTAATTATCTGTGGGGTTTTTTGGTAGCGGTCATCGCGATGTTCTGCGTGTTCCTTGTGCTGCGCATAGAGCGGCACACCAGTTCGGTAGAACAGTGTTTCCAGGTAGCGGTGCTGCTCAGTATCGCTTCGTACTGGCTCCCTACCGTGCTGTTTTTGCTTCTTCCTATCGGTGGATACCTGATCTACCAGAACCTGTTCAACCTGCGTTCGTTCACCGCTATGTTGTTAGGCGTAGCCTTGGTCGCCGTATGGGCAGCGATAGCTGTTTATATGGGCTGGATAACAAACACTTGGGCAGCGTTCTTTGATCCAAAAAACGCCTGGGGATGGATTCCCACAGGCGCTGCACTGATTGCGTATATCGCTTCTACCATTGTACGACAAATCCTGCGTGTACGTTGATACCTGCTTGGGCGTAGTACCACGTGCAACGACTACCATCCGCAAAACGGCTGGCATCGGCTCCGCCGTTGCTGGCGTATTTGGCGTTGAAGATATTGTTGAGTTGGCATAACAGTTTCACATCGGGCACACCGCTGCGGTCAGTGATCCATTTTTTCATCGGCAGGTTATACTGCAGGTTCACGTTCGTCGTCGTGAACGCTTTGAGCATAGCGTGCTCGTCCATGGTGTTGTCAAGGAACTGACGACTCGTCACGTTGGTCTGGATGGTGCCCACAAAACCGGCGTAGTCGAACGTGAACAGGCTCATGGCGGTAATCATCGGCGAGAAAGCAATCGTCACATCCCCCATGATACTATCCTGCCCGATCCAGTTCCAGTTGTTCTGGTCATCGTACAGGTCGATGTACTGTTTGTAGTTCTGTATCTTGTTACGGCTAACGACCATGTTACCTTCCCATCTAAACCAATCGGTGATCTTCACGCCCGCCGTCAGTTCGGCACCCATGCGGTATGAGTCTTTCACGTTAACGGTGCGCATGACACCGATGTCATTGTACTCACCCGTGAGCACGAGCTGGTTGTCGTAGTCCATGAAATAGAGGTTGACACCTATATTAAAACGCGCGTGCGCGTATTGGTAACCCAACTCGTAGTCGTAGAGCCGCTCGGCCTGAGGCATATCGCCCGAATAGGTCTGCGTCGTCGGATCGTAAAGGATGTTCTCCTTGTAGTTGTTTCGGCTCGGGTCGCGGTTGGCGATTGCGAACGACGCGGAGAGCGTATGGCCGTGGTTCTGGTAGGTCAGACCGGCCTTGGGGTTGAAGAAATGGTAGTCCACCGACAGCGGCAGTTCGGTCATTGTCTCATCGTTGATGCCGGACATGGTGTAGCGCACGAACCGGTACTGCAAGTCACCGTACAGCGCCAGTTTCTCTCGCGACTTGTTGATGATACGCCAGTTCACTTTGGCGTAGGTGTTGGCATCGATCTTATTGGCGCGGTTGCGGTAGTACTCGTAGTGAATCGGCAGGGGTGTGGCGGAAGGGGTCGCCAGGTACTCCAGTTGACCATAGTGGTGACCGAGGTAATTGTTCGCCGCCGCACCGATCTGCAGGTCCACGGGTTCGGAGATGTACTTGGACGAGATCATGAAGCCCGCGAAGTGGTTGTTGAGGTATTTTTGGTACATACCGTAACTCTTACCGCTATCGGACAACCCCCAATAACTGTATTTCTTCTTCTTGTACTGCTCGTAATACCCGCTACCGTGGGTGTAGTGGAACGTGGCCGTGAGGCTCCAGCGCTGGGTGAAACGGTGGTTGATGGACAGTTGTCCGTGCTGCTGGGCGTAGTTATCCGTTTGGTTGGGATAATAGACGGTCGAGTCATTGCCTTGGCTGTCTTTCATCGTATATTCGCCGGCCGGGTTATAACGCCGATCCGCCCCGTTGATTCCGTACGCGGTCTCGTACGACACACCTTCCCAGCCCATACCGGTCGTCTCTGCGCCACCGAAAGCACGAAGGATGACCTGCGTCTTCTTTCCGTACCAACCGATGTCGCCGTAGTAACTGTACAGGTCGCTGTTCGTGCGGTAGAGGAAACCGTCCGAGTTCACTTTGGTGAACCGCGCGTTCATCATCCACCGGTTGCTGATGGACGCGTGTGCGTTGACCATCTCACGAAAAGTGTTGTACATACCGCCGTTGAACGCCAAGGTCAGACGGCTCACGCTGTCCAGCATGTTCGTTTGCATGTTAAGACTCGCGCCAAACGCCGAACCGCTGGTACTCGTTCCCACACCGCGTTGCACATCGACCTGCGAGATGGACGAACTCATGTCCGTCATGTTCACCCAGAACACGGTCTGGCTCTCCTGGTCGTTGAGCGGTACTTCGTTCACGGTCATGTTAATACGTGTGTGGTCTGTGCCGCGGACCCGGAAATAAGTGTACCCCACTCCCAGACCGTCGTCACTGGTGACCTGCAGACCGGGCGTGGTGGTCAGCAGGTACGGTAAGTTCTGCCCCGTGTTGTCACGGTTCAGTTCATCGGTCTTGACGACAGCGGTGGAGAGAGTGGTCTGCTGCACCCGCATAGCACTCACTTCGATGTCCTCCAATTGGTGCATGAGGATCGTTAAGGTGTCCTTACTCGTCTGCGCACTTGCGCAAACACTACATAGCGCCAAAGCGCTCAAAAAAAGTTTTTTTCTCATCTTTCTTTGGCGGCATTACCCGCCCAAGTTCTACGGGTGTAATCTCAGCAAAAGCACCCCGAATGGTTAATAATTTATTTAGAAGGCTTCTTCTCGCAAAGCTCTATCAGACTACAATCCGCGCAGTCCTCTTTGGAGGATGGCTCTTTGGCACAGTCCTCCTTTTTGCGTTTCGCCTTGACGCGCTCATTGATCTCGATAAGCGTCAAGATGATAATCGCCATCACGATGAATGCAATCAGCGCTTTCATGACTCAAACTCCTCCTCCACACGGTCTTCTTCGACCACGAGGTTGTCGATGATGAACTGTTGCCGCTCGGTTGTGTTCTTACCCATGTAGTACGCCAGCAGTTCATTCACTGCGTCCTCTTTGCGCAGCGTCACCTGGTCCAGACGAATACCCTGTCCGATGAAACCCTTGAACTCATCGGGCGAGATCTCTCCGAGTCCTTTGAATCGGGTGATTTCGGGGTTCTTGATCTTATTGAGCGCCTTGAGCCGCTCCTCTTCGGAGTAGCAATAGATGATCTGGTTCTTGTCCTTGACACGGAACAGCGGCGTCTGCAGGATATAGACATGCCCTTTCTTAACGAGGTCGGGGAAGAACTGGAGGAAGAACGTCAGCATCAGCAGACGGATGTGCATACCGTCCACATCGGCATCGGTTGCGATGATCACTTTGTTATAACGCAGTTCGTCCAGGCCGTCTTCGATGTTGAGGGCCGACTGCAGACAGTTGAACTCCTCGTTCTCATAGACGACGGATTTACTCAGGCCGTAACTGTTGAGCGGTTTACCGCGGAGCGAGAACACCGCTTGGGTGCGCACGTCGCGGCTCTTGGTGATGGAGCCCGAAGCGGACAGACCCTCGGTGATGAAGATGGAGCTCTCCAGACGCAGATCGTCGTCGGCATCCTTGGCGGACTTGACGGGTTTGGCATCGTTGAGGTGAATCTGGCAATCGCGCAGTTTGGGGTTGTTGACCAGGTTCTTCTTCGCCCGCTCACGTGCTACTTTGGACACCGCCGCAATCGCCTTACGTTCTTTCTCGCTGTCCTGGATCTTCTGCAGCATCACTTCCGTCACCTCAGGGTTCTTGTGCAGGTAGTTATCCAGTTGCTGTTTGACGAAGTCATTGACGAACTTATTGACGCTGATACCACCGGTGGGCGACATGTCTTTGGAACCCAACTTAACCTTGGTCTGGGACTCGAAGACGGGTTCTTCCACATTGATGGCGATCGCGCCTACGACACCGTTTCGGATATCGGCCAGTTCCTGGTTCTTGTTGAAGAACTCCTTAATGGTACGACCGATCGCTTCGCGATAAGCGGCCTGGTGCGTACCGCCCTGGATGGTGTGCTGACCGTTAACGAACGAGTAGTACTCATCGCCGTTCTGGTCGGTATGGGTGAGGGCGATCTCAATGTCTTCACCTTTGATATGAATGATCGGATACAGCGGTGTCTCCGTCATGTTCTCCGTGAGCAGGTCCAACAGACCGTTCTTGGAGACGAACTTCTTGCCGTTATAGACGAGCGTGAGGCCGGTGTTGAGGTAGGCGTAGTTACGCAGCAGCTCTTCGATGTAATCATCGCGGAAGCGGTAGTTCTCAAACAGTCCTTTGCTGTCATCGGGCACGAACTCTATGATCGTTCCGCGTTTCTCGGTGCCGTTATAATCGAGAATACCGCTGTCTTTCGTCAGTTTGCCTTGTGCAAACTCCGCCCGACGGGTCTTACCCTCGCGGTACGACTCGACGCAGAAGTAGGATGAGAGGGCATTGACCGCTTTGGTACCCACACCGTTCAGACCGACGGATTTCTTGAAAGCCTTGCTGTCGTACTTACCGCCGGTGTTGAGCACGCTGACCACTTCGACCAGTTTGCCCAAGGGGATTCCACGGCCATAGTCACGCACGCGTACCCGACCGTCTGCCACATCCACTTCTATCACTTTTCCCTCGCCCATGCGGAACTCATCGATCGAGTTATCGATACTCTCTTTGATGAGCACATAGATACCGTCGTCGGAGTGACTGCCGTCGCCTAACTTACCGATATACATACCCGGACGGCGCCGGATATGCTCCATGTCATCGAGGTGAATAATGTTCTCGTCGCCGTAGTCTACGGCGTTCAAATTTATCGTTTCTTGTTCTTCTAACATAGTCCTTTTTCGTGTGCCAGTTTGAGCAGGTACGCTTTGGCGGGTTCGTACTCGTTGGGAATGATACCGTCGAGGATGGCATCCTTGATCGCCATCTTCAGTTCGCCGACCGTCGAGCAGGGTTCGAGGTGGAGTATCTCCATGATCTCATCCCCTTTGACAGGCGGTTGAAAATTACGGATTCGGTCCCGTTCTTCCAGTTCCACCATCTTCTGCCGAACGAGCTGGTAGTTGTGATGGAACCGTGCTTTCTTCTCCTCATTGCGGCTGGTGATATCTGCATCGCAGAGCAGCATCAGGTCTTCTATATCGTCTCCCGCTTCGAAGAGCAGACGGCGTACGGCGCTGTCTGTGACGGTGTCTTCGATGAGGTTGATCGGCCGCATATGCAGGTCCACCATCTTCTTGACGTACTCCATCTTGTCGTTGAGCGGCATCTTCATTTTCGCAAAGATCTTAGGCACCATCTTCGCCCCGATGTAGTTGTGGTTGCGGAATGTCCACCCGGCTTGCGGGTCCCAGGCTTTGCTCTTCGGTTTGCCGATATCGTGCAGCAACGCGGCCCAGCGAAGCCATAAGTTATCGGAGGTCTGCGCTACATTATCCAACACCTTGAGCGTGTGGAGGAACACATCCTTGTGTCCGCGTCCTTCCTTCACTTCGATGCCCTTGAGGGCTGCCAATTCGGGGAAGATGAGCGGCAGCAGGCCGGTCTTGTCGAGCAGCAGCCATCCTTCGGACGGACGGCGGCTGAGCATGATCTTGTTCAGTTCTTCCGCAATACGCTCCTTGGTGATGATGTTCATGCGCTCTTTGTTACGCACGATGGCATCAAAGGTCTCGTCCTCAAGGAAGAAACCCAGTTGGGTTGCAAAACGGATGGCTCGCATCATGCGCAGCGGGTCGTCCGAGAACGTGATGTCCGGGTCGAGCGGGGTACGAATGATACAATCCTCCAGATCGTACATCCCGTCAAACGGATCCAGCAGTTCGCCGTAGCGGTCTTTGTTTAGACAGATCGCCATGGCGTTGATGGTGAAGTCACGGCGGTTCTGGTCTTCTTGGAGCGTGCCGTCTTCCACGATCGGGTTACGGCTGTCGTGCTGATAACTCTCGCGCCGTGCCCCGACGAACTCGAGTTCCATCTCACCGCGTTTGACCTGTGCGGTGCCGTAGGTCTTGAACACCGCCAAGTGGGCATGCTTACCCAGGCGTTTGGCGACCGCTTCGGCTAAGGATATGCCGGAGCCGACGACCACCACGTCGATGTCGTCCGACGGGCGGTGCAGGAACAGGTCACGCACCCAACCGCCGATGACGTAGCACTCGAGGTTTAAGCGATCCGCCTCTTCACCGATCAAGTGAAGAATGGGGTGTTCTATTTTGGGGTCTGTAACGGTCATCTATAGCTTATCAGAGCGTCTGAAGGGTTTGGCAAAGCCATTTGTAGCAACGTTCAGTGGACGGAATAGACAGACGTTCCTGTGGCGAGTGTACACCGTACATCTGCGGGCCGATGGACACCATGTCCAGGTACGGATACTTCTCCAGAAACAGACCGCACTCCAAGCCGGCATGGATAGCCAGCACTTGGGGATCTGCTTTGAACAGGTCCTTATACGCTTGTTTGACCACTTCGAGCAGGGCTGAGTACGGGTTCGGTGCCCAACCCGGGTAACCGTCCCCATGCGTCACTTCGTCGCACGCGAGCGATAGTGCCTGCTCCACTGCCCACTTGAGGTGGTGTTTCGATGCTTCGATGGACGAACGCTGCGAGGTGTTGATCTCTATATACCGTTCGCCATTGGCCTCTTCTTTCATCTTTATGGAAGCCAAGTTGGTACTGGTCTCAACGAGTCCCGGCATCTCTTTGGACATAGCGATCATGCCGTGCGGACATTCGCACAGCGCCATGACGAGACGATAGGCCTTGTCGGCAGGAAGGAATGTATCGGGCATGTCGCAGGTCTCGAGGTCCAGACGCATATCTTTCTCCACTTCACCGAACACCGATTCCATTTGAGCTACGTAGTTGTTCCACTCGATGCGGATCTGCTCTTTGTAACTCATCGGCACACAGAGCACGGCCTGTGCCTCACGGGCAATCGCATTGCGCAGGTTACCGCCTTCGATACGCGCCAGGTGCAGTTCGGCCTGCGGCCAGATACGCGCCAAGAACCACACCAAGATCTGGTTCGCGTTCGCACGACCTTTGTTGATATCATCGCCCGAGTGACCACCCATCAGTCCGCTGACGGATAAGCGGATAGCGATCCTTTCGCCTTTCGCCTCTAACCGTTCACCTTTATAGTGCATCTTAGCCAACGTATCGATTCCGCCGGCGCAGCCGATGAAGATCTGGCCGTCATCCTCGGAGTCGATGTTAATGAGTCGTTTGCCGCGCAGCATACCGTCCTGCAGTTTCATGGCGCCGGTCAGACCGGTCTCCTCATCGACAGTGAAGAGGCACTCGATAGCCGGGTGTTGCAGGTTCGGGTCGGTGATGGCAGCGAGTGCCATGGAGATTCCGATTCCGTCATCGGCACCCAGGGTTGTACCCTTCGCCTTTAGCCATTCGCCATCAACCCATGTCTGTATCGGGTCGTTCATGAAGTCATGCTCCACGTCACCGTTCTTCTCGCACACCATGTCCATGTGCGCCTGCAGTATCACGCCCTCGTGGTGCTCGTAGCCGGGGGTAGCGGGTACACGCATGATGACGTTCATCGCCTCATCGGCGACACACTCGATACCGTGCTCGGCTGCAAAGGTCTGTAACCATTGGCTGATACGCTGTTCGTGTTTGGACGGACGGGGTACTTGGTTGATCTGGGCAAAAATATCAAAAACTGCTTTCGGTTCCATATCTGTATTGTTGATTTGCAATTAATTGTTATTACGCTTTCTTAACCATGCGGTTGGCTTGACCGATTGCGCCGGTCGGGCAGACGAGTCGGCAGAGGTGACAGCCGACACACTTAGTGCCGACAATACGCGGTTTGCGGTCCTCGCCGAACGAGATCGCCTGGTGTCCGCCGTCCATACAGGAGATGTAACAACGGCCGCACCCGATACATTTCTCACGGTCGATCTTAGGGAAGACCATGGTCTCGCGGTCAAGTTTAGAGGGCAGCACGATGTTCGGCAGTTCCTCACCCACCAGTTTCTTCAGTTCCGTGATTCCGCGCTCCTGCATGTAATGCTGCAGACCGAGCTTGAGGTCATCAATGATGCGGTAACCGTACTGCATGACAGCGGTGCACACCTGCACATTACGACAGCCGAGTTGAATGAACTCCAGCGCATCGCGCCAGGTCTCGATGCCACCTATACCGCTGATGTCCATATGCTTCTCTATGCCGGCTTTGCGGATCACCGGATCGCCTGTCATCTCGTATACCATACGGAGAGCAATCGGTTTGACCGCTTTGCCCGAGTAGCCGCTGATGGTCTTTTTGTGGCTCACCTCGGCCTCATGGCTCATGGTGATGGACTTGATGGTGTTGATGGCGCTGATACCGTGCGCTCCCGCGTAGAAACAAGCTAAGGCAGGGCTACGCATGGACATGATGTTGGGTGTCATCTTCGGAATGACGGGTATCGAAACGGCATCTTTGATGCAGGAGGTGTAGCACAAGATCAGGTCATTGCTCTGACCGATGTCGGAACCGAGTCCGGACAGTTTCATCTGCGGGCAGGAGAAATTGAGTTCGACAGCATCACAGCCTGCCTCCTCCGCCATCTTCGCCAACTCGATCCATTCCTCTTCGCTCTGACCCATGATGGACGCAATGATACGTTTGGTCGGGTAGTTCTGTTTGAGGCGGTGCAGGATATCAAAGTCCACCTGATAGGGGTTCTCGGAGAGCTGCTCCATGTTACGGAACCCGACGAAGGGTGTACCCTCTTTGCGTACCGCATCAAAACGAGGCGACACCTCCCGGATGTCCTGCTTGCAGATCGTTTTGTAGAACACACCGGCCCAACCGGCTTCCAGTGCACGGGCTACCATATCGTAGTTGGTGCAGACAGCGGAGCTGGCAAGGAAGAAGGGGTTCTCACAGACCATGTCACAGAAGTTGAGTTCGAGGCTTGGCAGCGGAGCTTCGCTCATTGGTGATTGGTCATTGGTCATTGCTGATTTGAGTTCAGCAATCCGAATGGGTTTGTCGTAATGGATACAAGCGGCCTCAGCGGCAGCTATCTCAGCGTCGTTGATCTGATCGAACAGTTCACGGGCCGTCCACAAGTTGTCAAAACGGAGTGCCCGGATAGCGCGTGCAGTCTTCTCACCGCACGGTGCGTTCTCGCATAACAGGCAGCGAGCTACCTCTTCATTGATGTGTATCATAGCATTTGTATTAATGAGCGTATTATTATTGCGGGTGCAAAGTTACTTAAAAATCCGCAAATACGCAAATTTTCGCACAAAATTCTCGTATAATTTGCACATTTCATTATTTTTTTGTACTTTTGCAGCCAAATTACAATCGAGCTATGAAGCGAATCGGATATATAGTGCTTTTTTTGTGCCTGAGTGCGGGGCTAATGTGGGCAGACGACAAGGTCAAGCCTGGCATGCAGATAGAGGACAACACGTTCTTTGATCCGACGGCCAAGACGGTGGATGAGAATCCCTATACGTTCAGCACGGAGTACCGCATTGAGGCGGGGTATGTACAGCATTGGCAGCGTGCCCGTGACATCTCGTTCCCGGACATGTACCTGCACGGCGTACGGCTTGGTGCGACGTTCACGTTCGTGCTGCCCAAGCATTTCAGTCTGCAGACGGGTGCGTACTACACGCTCCTGTACGGACGCAATGAGCAACACTGGCGTTCGGTGGATGTCGTATCGGTGCAGACGGAGTATATCCGTCACCGTGTGCTGGCGCACAACCTCACCGTGCCTGTACGGGCGTACTACACGATTCCGTTGTGGAAACAGCTCAACCTGTTCTTCTACGCCGGTCCGCAACTGCATATCGGCCTTGCGCAAACGGACTACATGGACAAACACCTGAGCAGCGGTGTGGAGACATGGTTACAGTCTCAGGGTATCCCGACCGACACGTACGACCGTATGGCGGATGAGTTGGTACGTGCGAACATCCAGTTGGGACTCGGCGGCGGTTTTGAATGGGACAAGTACCGCTTGCAGTCCGGCTATGACTTCGGTCTGAACAACCTTGTCAAACACCCGCAGCGCAAAGGACAGTACATGTCCGAATGGGGTTGGTACGTGAGTTTCAGTTATCGGTTCTAACACACAAAAAAGACGCATTGGATTGCGTCTTTTTTATTTTCTGACCGTGATGTGGAAGCAGCTCTGCTTGGCTTCGTACTTGACGTAGATCTTACCTGCCCGCTGGTGGTTGAGTAGCACCTGTCCGAGCACCAGTTTGAGGTTGTCCTCGTGCATGTAGTCACGGGTGCGTGTCACTTTATCGTACCGCATGTACGCCAGGTCGAAGGTCGTGCCGTAACAGTGACAGGACTGCGTGATGGAGTTGATGTTACCGCTGCGCTGCAGGTACTTGATGTCCTCTTGGGTGCGCAGCACGGAGGTGACGTAGAACCGGTAGTGCGGCAGGCCGTTGCGCTTGAGGATGTCCGCCCACTCCACGCCGATGGAGTCCAGTTCGCGTTTGGCGCAGGGCACCAGATAAGGCACCGAGTGCGTCAGGTCATCGACGATATAGTTCTTGTTGGTCTTGATCTCCACCAATTGCTTGCGCATGGACGCGGCATCGGCTCTATCTTTAGGTGGTCGCGGCAGACCGATCATGACCGCTGCTGCGTGCTGTTTGGCATGCAGGTCGCTGAACTTGATCCGGTAGTCGAAACTGCGACCCGGATAATGCACCAGGTTACCGTCCTCTATCTTTTGTTCCTTCTGCTCTTGCGGTGTGTCCGGCGCGTCGCTGCCGCAGTGACGGCAGAGCACAATCACCATGCACAGCAGCACCACGAAAGCGCTCACTACGATCGTTTGCCGTTTGTGCTCGACAAGAAACTGTTGGAATTGTTCGAAGTCCATGGTCAGATGCTCCACTCAAAGCCATCCTTGGTGTCCTTGATCTGGAAACCGAGTGCGGTCAGTTCGTTGCGAATCTTATCGGAAGTAGTCCAATCCTTGTTCTGCTTGGCCTGCAGACGAATACCAAGCAGCAGGTCGATAGCACCGTTGAAGGCTTTTTGCTTTCCTTCATCGCCGCCCTGCTCTTCGAGACGCAGACCGAGGATATCGATCGCGAAGGTCTTCCATACCCCACGCAGTTCCTTGAGATCCGCCTCGGAGATCGTACCCTTACCGTCATGCACGGTGTTGATAGCGCGTGTGCTATCAAAGAGCGCAGCGATCACGAACGGTGTGTTCAGATCATCGTCCATCGCTTCGGTACAACGCTGACGCAGACCGGCTACCTCAACCGTCGTCTGATTGCCAGCTTGCAGCTTCAGCAGACGGGCATAGGCCTCTTGCATACGTTGCAGGCCCTTCTCGGCGGCTTCGAGGGCTTCGGAAGAGAAGTCCACGGTCGAGCGGTAGTGTGCCTGCAGAATGAAGAAACGGATGACCATCGGGCCGAAGGGTTTGCTTAACAACGGGTGCTCGCCCTTGAAGAACTGCTCGAGGGTGATGAAGTTATTGTAACTCTTACCCATCTTCTTACCGGCGATGGTGATCATGTTGTTGTGCATCCAGTAGTGCACCGTCTCGTGACCGAGTGCCGCGCAGGACTGCGCGATCTCCGCTTCGTGGTGGGGGAAGATGAGGTCGAGTCCGCCGCCGTGGATGTCGAACCGCTCACCCAGGTACTTGGTACCCATCGTGGAGCACTCCATGTGCCAACCGGGAAATCCTTCGGACCAGGGGCTCGGCCAATGCATGATATGCTCGGGTGCAGCTTTCTTCCACAGTGCGAAGTCGTAGCTGTGCTTCTTCTCGTCCTGCCCGTCCAGTTCGCGGGTCTCTGTGACGATATCGTTGAGGTTACGACCGGACAGCTTACCGTACGGAAAATCCTTGGCGTACTTCTCTACGTCCATATAAACGGAGCCGTTGGACACGTAGGCGTAGCCTTTGTCGAGGATCTTCTGTACGAACGCGATCTGCTCGATGATATGTCCTGAGGCGTGGGGTTCGATGGACGGCGGCAGCACGTTGAGCGCAGCCATGTCGCGGTGGTAGCGGTTGGTGTAGAACTGCACCACTTCCATCGGTTCCAACTGCTCCAGACGCGCTTTCTTGGCGATCTTATCCTCTCCCTCATCGGCATCATGCTCCAGGTGGCCGACATCGGTGATGTTACGCACATAGCGCACTTTGTATCCGAGGTAGGTGAGGTAGCGGTAGAGCAGGTCGAACGTGATGGCCGGACGGGCGTGACCCAGGTGGGCATCCCCATACACGGTCGGTCCGCACACGTACATACCCACATGTCCCTCATGCAGGGGTTTGAACGTCTCTTTGTAGCGAGACAAGGAATTATAGATTTCTAACATATGTCGTTTTGTTTTTTGCTTAAAACCTTTGCGGCTGCAAAGGTAGTGTTTTTTTTTGACATATGCAAGTGTTCATACAAAAAAAGCGCCCTGAGGACGCTTTTTATAGGTGTTTCCGGTCTTATGGGATGAACCGTTTCTCAGTCCATACCTGATTACCTTGTTCATAACGGTAGAGGTAGATGCCGTGCGTCACTTGGTCTTCGGCTACAGGCATGCCATGACTATTATAAATACGTACGTGCACGGGCAGGGGTGCTGCCTGCTCGGTGTTGATTTCCAGGATGTTCGACCAGATGGTCTGGTTGCCGTCCAAGCCGATGCGCAGTTGGAACCGTCCGTGCAGTTCGTTCTGCTCGGCGTAGTCGTCCTCCGTTGCCCCGGCTACCGGCAGTTCGTCCTTGTACCACTGATAGGCAAGCGCGGTGCGGTTCGGGAAGAACTGTCGCAGTTTCACATTGTCCAATAGCAACTGCCAGTTGTACTTGTTGACGATGATTGGATATAGCCGCTCACAGTGGAAAGTATCAAGGTGGAGAGTATAAATAGAATCTATACAATCCCATTGTGGGTGCTGAAATTCCAGAAGGAGATCTCCTGCCATTTTAAAAGTCAGTACTGTATCTCTAAAATACAAAGTATATGGGAGCAAGGTATCACATAGAGTTCCTATGGTTATTGTTTTCTCTTTGATTTCCGGGCAACAATGTTCCATAATTACATTCAATATGTAATAAATACTATCTGCCCCACTACTATCATATACCGTGTCGCGTAATTCATTTTTCAATGGATAGATCTTATTTCTCCAAACAATATTATCAATTGTGTCGCAAATGATCGTGTCTTGTACTATCTTTTTGGCTGGCATATAACACAAACGAATCTCGATGTCGTCTATACCAAAATCATTGCCATCATAGGAAGCCACATCATTGTTGATAAGCATTTGAATAGATGAAACCCCTTCTGGCACTACATACTTCATTCCTTTCAATTGCCATAGAGCCGATTTTGCGAGAACACATGGCGTCGTTATGTCCGGCAAAATATTACCTGTAGTATATGTGGCTAACTCTGCATTGGATTCCGCATCCTTCAAAATGAACTTAAATCGCGGATATGTGTAACCGTAGTTCTTCCGCATATTTGCGATGACACATGAATCGTGTAAAATAGCGATATAAGCAGAGAAGGTCAATTCCATCCCTTCATACAAATTATTTACAGTCGTTTTATAGATGGTTCCACCATATCCATCTACTTCAAGAAAATACCCACGAGTATAATCATTGGGATAAGTATGATCATCTTGCACATGCCATTGACGATTTCCCTGCCCTTTTTTAGTGAGCACATAATTCATTGTGCTCATTCCGTATTCAGGATGTTTTCTTACCTCCTGACATGCATTCGTATAAAAATTTGCAATTCCTGACACGTGTGCGCAACTGATTTCTGAATCTCCAGCATCATTTCCTCCAAAATCTTCTCTAAAAAGCAATTCCCCTTCCAGACAAAAGTCTTCGCAATGAAATGTGCTTAACGTGTAATCAATCTCTATACTATCGCAACCCTGTTCATCCTTCAGTAATATGGTTTGTGAACCGGGTTTATTGAACAGCAGTCCGTGCCACGTGAAAGGCATAAGGGTGTCGCAGACGGTAGTATCACGAGTAGCGTAGTGTATTTCGGGGCAAGGCGATTCACAATGTTCCGTTTCCACGCGCATCAGGTAGTATATGCTGTCAAAACCACAAGAGCTACGAAGAGTGTCGCGCAGGGTGTCTACGATTGCGTACTCTTTGCCGCGCCACGCAATCTGATCGATAGTGTCGCAGACCGTCGTGTCCGTCCGTATCGTGTCCGGTGTCATGCAGAGGTGGACCTCGATGTCGTCAATGGCGAAATCATTGCCGTTGGAATTGCTGACGTTGTTGTAGATAGACAGTTGCACAGACTCAACACCTACGGGGACGGTAAAATTCATACCCACTAATCGCCATTCGACGGATTGTTGCCAACACATATTATCGCCGATAAAGGTAGAGTCGAACGGTATGTCGCCTGTGTCGTAAGTAGCTAACTCTGTGTTAGATGTAGGATCCGTTAAGACAAACTTCAGTCGTGGGTACGCATACATACCCGGGCGACCTACGTACATGCCCCAGGTCATGACGTTGGCCACGTAAGCGGAGAAGGTCAATTCGATACCTTCGCAAAGATGGTCGATGGTGGTACGATAAAAAGCATCACTACCTGCTCGGCCGTCTATCTCCATAAAATAGCCACGGGTCAAGTCTCCAAAATGGGTATGGTCGTCTTGGAGATGCCATTGTGACGTACCATTTCCGTTGCAATACCCCTGTTTGGTCACCAGATATTTTCCTGCACCCATGCTGCCGAGTACATCTGTTGTCACTTGGGTATAGCTCATGCCGGAAACAGGAGTCGTACTGATTTTCGGATCGGAGGGGTTGTTGCCGCCGAAATCCTCGCGGAAGAGAAGGATGCCATCGGTACAGAGCGAATGTTCGCAATGTTCCGTTTCCACGCGCATGACATAGTATATACTATCGAAACCGCAGCTACTAAAGACCGTGTCGCGGAGAGTGTCGGCTATAGCGAATGTCTTTTCGCGCCAACGGATTTGTCGGGTGGTATCGCAGACGGTGGTATCGGTAAGGATGGTGTCAGGCGTCATGCAGAGGTGGATCTCGATGTCATCCAAGGCGAAATCGTTGCCATTACCGTTGGTGACGTTGTTGTAGATAGACAGACGGATGGCATTGACACCGACGGGGACGGTAAAGTTCATACCGACAAGGTGCCAGGCTGAAGAATACTGCCAATCGGTCAAGGCAGGTAGGGCCTCGTCGAACGGTATCTCTTGCGTGTTCTTTTCGGCCAAGGTCTCACCAGTCTGCGGATTGGTGAGCACAAACTTCAGACAAGGGGCTATCACCGGTCCTCGGTTCTTGGTGTACCAGTCGTACTGAAACCACGTGAACACATTCGCCACGTAAGCGCTGAAGGTCAGTTCGATACCTTCGCACAAGCCGTTTATCTCCGTTTGGTAGAACTGCTGATTGCCGCCTTTGCCATCTATCTCCATAAAATAGCCGCGGGTATAGTCGTTCGGATAAGTATGGTCATCCTGGATATACCACTGTGAACGCTTGGTAGCTCGGTCAGCACCAGGAATCGTCCAGCCGGTCGTATCTCCGTTGCAATAACCGGACTTGGTGACCATGTAAACGCCGGATCCCATCGTGCTGGTGGACTGCGAATACGTCATACCGGACACGGGCGTTGTGCTTACTCGCGGGTCTGAGGGGTTGTTGCCACCAAAGTCTTCTCGGAAGAGGAGAATACCACTCGTACAGAGTACGGGTTCGGGCGGTTCGCACTCGATGATGGTCATGTGGAAGGGTTCGCTCATGGCACGGCAGTTGATACTTTCGATATTTCCTGCGCCGGAGACGGCTACTCTGTACCAACCGGAGCCGGCCTTTTGTCCATTCGGAAGAGTGAGCACACTCGTTGTCTCGCTCAGTTCTGTCCAGGTGAGGCTGTCGGCCGAGAACCACCATTTATAGGCCAAAGGCTCGGCAAACGTGCCGTCATTGGCAAACTCAGCACGCATGACCGTTTCTGCATTCTCGCACACTTCGGTTTCGCCATCTATGAAAACCGGCGGAGTACAGAGACGTATCTCGATGTCATCCATGGCGAAGTCGTTTCCGGTGGATGAACCGCTGGCATTGTTGCGGATACTGAGCCGCACGGCATCAACGCCTTCCGGCACGGTGAAGTTCATTCCCACCAACTGCCAATTCGCCGTATATTTCCAGGCACTCGGCGTGCCGAACAGGCTCCAGTCATGAGCGATCGTATCCGTGTTATAGCGCGCTAACTCTGCACCGGTTTGCGGGTGAGTGAGCACGAACGTTAGTTTGGGATGGACATAGTTTCTGTTGCGCCAACCGTTGTATTGACCGGCCGTAGTCAGGTTCGCCACATAGGCAGAGAAAGTCAGCTTGGAACCGGCACAGAGACCCTGAATCTCGGTACTATAGAACACATCATTTCCGCGACCTGTACCGTCTATCTCCAAGAGGTAGCCGCGTGTGGTATCCCCAAAATAGGTATGGTCGTCCATGATGTGCCAGACCGAGTAGGTGTTAATGGTGGAATTGCGGTATCCCCGTTTGGCGACCAGGTAGCAGCCGGAACCCATACCGGCTCCGGGATCACTGGTCTGCAGTGTGTAGATTTGCTGATAGGAGCTACTCATGCCCGATACAGGCGTACGCCCCACCGCCGGGTCACTCGGGTCGTTTCCGCCGAAGTCCTCACGAAAAAGGAGCGTGCCGAAACGGCACAACTCCTCCTCCTGTGCTACCATCGGCAGCACCATTAACAAACAAAAAACTATCCCCCAGAACCGCCTCATAAGCGAAGTTTTACAACAGGGAGTTCGGGTCGAGGTTGTTACGCTCGATGTCTTTGAAGTAGTTGAAGGTTCCCACTTTGAGTTCCTCGCAAGCCGCCTCATCGCAGACGATGATACCGTGCTGGTGCATCTGGAGCATGGAGACGGTCCACATATGGCTAATCGGCTCCTCGATGGCGTGCTGCAGGGCACGGGCTTTGTTGTGACCATTGACCATGATGAGCACCTCTTTGGCATCCATGACGGTGCCGACACCTACGGTGAGGGCAGTCTTAGGCACTTTGTTTACATCGTTGTCGAAGAAACGGCTGTTGGCGATGATAGTGTCGGTTGTCAGCTCTTTCTTACGGGTGCGGCTGGTAAGGGACGAACCCGGCTCGTTGAACGCGATATGTCCGTCCGGACCGATACCGCCGAGGAAGAGATGGATACCGCCAATGTCTTTGATCTTCTGCTCGTAACGTGCGCACTCGGCTGCGAGGTCAGATGCGTTGCCGTTGAGGATATTGACGTTCTCCTTGCGGATATCAATGTGGGAGAAGAAGTTGTTCCACATGAAGCTATGATAGCTCTCCGGGTGCTCCTCGGGCAGGTTGACATACTCGTCCATGTTGAACGTTACGACGTTGCGGAAGGACACCTTACCGGCTTGGTTCAGTTTGATCAGTTCACGGTACATACCTAGCGGCGAAGAGCCGGTCGGCAGACCCAATACGAAGGGTTTGCTCTCTTTGGGGTCAAACTCATTGATACGTTTTGCTACATAGTTCGCAGCCCACTGGCTGAGCAGGTCATACGAAGGTTCGATAATTACTCGCATTTAATTTATGATTTATGATTTATGATTTCAAATTTATGATTTCAAATTTATGATTTCTTCAAAACGACTGCACTCCGTGCAGGGAGGTACATCTTGAGCCAGCCCTTGCCGTCCTTGTCGTAGAGCGGGTCGTAGTTGGTGAAGTGCTCGACGGAGTCGTCCGCGAGGCCGAAGCCGGCGAACTGCTTGGCATCGGTATTGAGTACGACCTCATACTTACCGGAGGGCACGAGGATACCGTAGTCGTTAAAGGACTTCTGTCCGTTCCAGTTGAAGATGAACAGCAGGTCGCCACGCGAATAAGCCACCACCTGGTCGCCCTCGTTGTCAGCCCACTTATATACCCACGGCAGGTGTTTGCCGACGTTGTACTTCTTCTCCTCTGCGGTCGGGTTGAGGGTGATCAGGTGCTTCTTGAGCAGATGGATCATCGCCTTGTCGAAGCGGTTGAGGTCCGAGAAGAAATAGTTGGGGTTGTCCACGAGGTCCCATTGACGACGAGCGTACTTACAGCTCCATCCGTTGCCCTCCCGCGGGAAATCGATCCACTCCGGGTGACCGAATTCGTTCCCCATGAAATTGAGGTATCCGCCGTTGATGGTCGAAGCGGTAATGAGACGGATCATCTTATGCAGCGCTATTCCGCGGTCGGCCATGAAGGACGAATGACCGTGCTCGAAGTGCCAGTACATGTCGGAATCCACGAGGCGGAAGATGATGGTCTTGTCGCCTACGAGTGCCTGGTCGTGACTCTCGGCGTAGGAGATGGTCTTCTCGTCCTCGCGGCGGTTGGTCATCTCGTAGAGGATATGACCGGCTTTCCAGTCCTCATCCTTGACCTCTTTGATATACTTGATCCAGAAATCGGGAATACCCATGGCCAGACGGTAGTCGAATCCCACGCCGCCGTCCGCTATCGGGCAAGCGAGACCCGGCATGCCGGACATCTCTTCAGCGATGGAGATGGCATCGGGTTTGACCTCATGAATAACCTTGTTAGCCAGCGTGAGGTACATGAGCGCATCGCCATCTTCGTTACCGTTGAAGTAGGACGGATAGCCATTGAAGTCCTCGCCCAGACCGTGACTGCGGTAGATCATGGAGGTCACACCGTCAAAACGGAAGCCGTCGAAGTCGTATTCGTCGAGCCAGAACTTACAGTTAGACAGCAGGAAATGGAGCACTTCGTTCTTGCCGTAGTTAAAGCAGAGCGAGTCCCAGGCCGGGTGTTCGCGGCGACTGCCGTCATGGAAATACTGATAGCCTGTTCCGTCGAAGTTACCGAGTCCCTCGAGTTCGTTCTTGACCGCATGGCTGTGCACGAGGTCCATGATGACCTTCATACCGCGTCCGTGCGCGTCGTCGATGAGCGCTTTGAGTTCGTTCGGTGTACCGAAACGGCTGGAAGCAGCGAAGAAATTAGATACGTGATATCCGAACGAGCCGTAGTAAGGGTGCTCCTGGATGGCCATGATCTGCACGCAGTTATAACCCAGTTTCTCAATACGCGGCAGCACATCGCGACGGAACTCCTCGTACGAGCTCACTTTCTCCTCCTTGGAACTCATACCGATATGGCACTCGTAGATATAGAGACCGTCCTTGCCGACTTTCTTCACCTTGGCAGCGTTGCGGTGCTTCCACTCGTATTCGGGTTCATCCCACACCTGTGCGGAAAAGATCTTGGTCTGCTCATCCTGAACGACGCGGCGTACGTAAGACGGGATACGCTCTCCGTAACCGCCGTTCCACTCCACGAGCAACTTGTACAGCTGTCCGTGCTGCATGGCTTTTTTCGGCAGTTTGGCTTCCCACACGCCGTTGCCGACCGGCTGGAGACGATAGGCTTCGTCCTTGGCCCAGTTGTTCATGTCGCCTTTGATATAGATCGCGGTGGCATTTGGCGCCCATTCGCGCAGTACCCAGCCTTTGGCTGTTTTGTGCAGGCCGAAATAGAGGTATCCGGTCGCCCACTCTGCCAGCGGCTGACCGCCGGTCAGTTCTTTCTCTTTATTGACTGCATAGTCGTAACGACCTTGTAAGGCCGCTTCGTACGGCTGCAGATACGGGTCGCGCTCAACGAGTTTGAGGTGTTTTTGTTTCGTTGCCATAGTATTGATTAATTAGAATTTCAAAATCACGGAATAATATACGTAGTATATTATAGGTATGGGTATGATACGATATTCCCTCGAGGCGCTCTCGAAGCGTCCTCGAACCGCTTAGTTGTTCACTCTTGCTTTGACGATGATTTTCCGGTACTCTTTGCCCGGTGCTATTCCCGGTTGGTGTGCATCGGAGGGGAAGAAGACCGCGAAATGGCCGGCAGGAACGGTAAATTTAGCCGTAGCCTTGTCACCATAGAACTCGACGTCCTTGCCTTCGTCGTACTCCTGAGTCACATCTTGGCAGTCCACCTGTGCTTTCCAGCCCATGACCTCATCGTCACCCAGCGGAATCTGGATGTCGAGGTAGTCCTTGTGTGCCTCCATGCGGCATTTGGCCTCCTCTTTGCCTTTGAAGTCCAGAATGTTCACAAACAAATCCTTGCCGTCCAAGTAGATCTTGCACGCAGGCAGTTCTTCCAAATCGTTGTCGTTGTAGAATTTCATGAATTCCTTCAGTCCCGGTACACTGTCATAGTACCAGTCCGCATTCTCTAATTTGTCGAGTATCATACTATTTATGATTTATATTTTGCCAATTTGGGCGCAAAGTTAGTAAAAAATTTGCATATATGCAAGATTTTTTGTAATTTTGCAGCCGTTTTGTACAAAAAACAGACAATTGATATGAAAAAATTCTTATTTACGCTTGCAGCAATCAGTATGATGACAACAGCATGCACTACCAAACAACAGACGACCGGTATTGATCTGGCGAACCTGGACACGACCGCCGTACCGCAGAATGATTTTTACCAGTTCGCTTGTGGCGGCTGGATGGCTAACAACCCGTTGACGCCCGAGTACAGCCGTTTCGGTTCGTTTGACAAACTGGGCCTGAACAACCTGGAACAGGTGAATGGTCTGATCAAAGACATCGCAGCTACGAACCACACACAGGGTTCGATCGCCCAGAAGATCGGCGATATGTATAATCTCGCCATGGACACGGCTCGTCGTGACCAAGAGGGCATCGAGCCTGTCCGCAAAACTCTCGATGAAATCGAGGGAATCAGCACTCGCGAAGAGTTATCCAAGGTGCTGGGCGCCTCGATGGATTTTCAACTGTGGGCAATGTACGTGGATGCAGACGCGATGAACAGTTCGATGAACATCCTCAACGAGTACCAAGCCGGTTTCGCATTGGGCGAGAAAGAGTACTATTTAGATGAAGACGAGCAGACGCGCGCCATCCGTGATGCGTACGTTGCGTACGTAGAGAAGATGTTCGGTTTGTTCGGATTTGACAACGCTGCTGACCGTGCCCAGACCGTGCTGCGTCTGGAGACCCGTCTGGCCAAAGCGGCATACAGCAACGTCGAGTTGCGCGACCCGATTGCCAACTACAACAAGATGAGTGTGACAGAACTGCAGCAACTGGTTCCACAAGTGAACTGGAACGAGTACTTCGGTGCGCTGGGCATTGAGTTAGACAGCCTGTCAGTTGGTCAGATTCCGCACCTGCAGGAAGCAGGTAAGATGCTGGACGAGGAGCCGTTGGAGGACCTGAAGACCTTGTTCGCATGGCAGGTGATCGACGGTGCAGCTTCGTACCTGACGACCGATATCTACATGGCCAGCTTCGATTTCTACGGCAAGGTGCTCTCCGGTCGTGAGGAGCCGAGTCCGCTGTGGAAACGTGCGGTACATATCGTCAACGGTACGCTCGGTGAGGCAGTCGGTCAGATGTACGTACAGAAGTACTTCCCCGAGGAGAACAAAGAGCGTATGCTGGCGCTGGTGAAGAACCTGCAAAAGGCGCTGGGTATCCGCATCGAGAACCTGGAGTGGATGTCGCGCGAGACGAAAGACAAAGCGCTGGAGAAGTTGAACGCAATGACCATTAAGATCGGCTATCCGGACACCTGGCGTGACTACACGGCACTGAACGTGAACACGAAAGATACGTACTATGCGAACCTGCAGCGTGCAGCTAAGTTCGAGCAGGACTACAGCCTCAGCTTCCTCGGCAAACCGGTAGACAAAGCCAAATGGTACATGACCCCGCAGACGGTGAATGCATACTACAACCCGTCGAGCAACGAGATCTGTTTCCCGGCCGGTATTCTGCAATACCCGTTCTTTGACATGAGCGCGGATGATGCGTTCAACTACGGTGCTATCGGTGTAGTGATCGGTCATGAGATGACCCATGGTTTCGACGATCAGGGCTGTCACTTCGACAAGGACGGTAACATGATCAACTGGTGGACGGACGAGGACAAAGCCGCGTTCGATGCCCGCACCAAAGTGATGGAAGAGGCGTTCAACCGCATCGAAGTAGCCCCGGGTGTACATGCCAACGGTGCGTTCACGCTGGGCGAGAACATCGCCGACCATGGCGGTCTACAGGTTTCGTATCTGGCGTTCACGCTGAACGAGGAGGCAAAAGCCGAGAAAGACCGTCTGCAGGAGCGCGACGGATTCACACCGGCACAACGTTTCTTCCTGGCATACGCCAATGTATGGGCAGGCAACATCCGTCCGGAGGAGATTCTCAACCGCACCAAGTCGGATCCCCACTCGCTCGGTCGTTGGCGTGTGAACGGCGCACTGCCGCAGATCAACGCCTGGTACGACGCATGGAACGTAACCCCCGAAAGCCCGATGTACATTGCTCCGGAAGAGCGAGTGTCCATTTGGTAAAAAGAAAATGGAAAAAGAAAAGTCCGCGAATTGCGGACTTTCTTTTTTTTAGAGCTTCTCAATAGCCTCGGCGATCGAGTTGGCAATGAACGCCATCTCTTCTGCCGGCAGAGACAGTTTGGGATTGGTGAAGAGCATGTCTTTCTCCGAATTCATCGGAACTAAATGTACATGCACATGGTTCACTTCCATACCGAGCACCGCTACGCCGACGCGCTTGCAACCGGTCGCAGCTTTGATGCCTCGTGCCACCTTGGCGGCAAACACCATCAGGCTCTGCAACTGTTCGTCCGTGAGGTCGAAGATATAATCGGCCTCGGGTTCAGCCAACTTAGGAATCACCAACGTATGTCCTTTCACCAGCGGGTTGATATCCAAGAACGCGTAGTTCTTGTCGTCCTCTGCTACTTTGTAGCTCGGAATCTCACCCTTGATAATTTTCGTAAAGATGGTCATTTTAATGTACGATTTGACGATGTACAATGTACAATTTAAAGGGAGATTTCGAGGATCTCGAACTTCATGACACCTGCGGGAACCTGCACTTCAGCAATCTCCCCTACTTTTTTACCCATCAGTCCCTTGGCAATCGGGGTGGTGACGGAGATCTTACCGGCGAGTGCGTTGGCCTCTCCCTCGGTAACGAGTTGGTACGTTTTCTCCATGCCGTTGGACATGCGTACGCGCACCTTGGTCAGGATCTGCACCTCATCCGTTTTGATATCCGATGCATCGAGCACACGCGCATCCGCCAGTTTGGCTTTCATATGCGCGATCTTGGTCTCCAGTGCACCCTGTGCCTCTTTTGCGGCATCATACTCCGCATTCTCGCTTAAGTCGCCTTTCTCACGTGCCTCTGCAATAGCGGCAATGATACGCGGGCGCTCCACCGTCTCCAACTCATGGAGCTCTTCTTTCAGTTTTTTCAGACCGTCTTCGGTCATGTACGTTACTGCCATATCTATCTATTTTAATATTTTCGATTCAGTATTTCGCTGGCGATGATCGCTTTGCGAACGTCCTCCGTATTGGTCAAATCCAGCAACGGAGAGTCTGTGTTTTTTGTTTCTTCTGCCATAAAAAAATAAGGCACGTGCCTCTTTTTTGTTTAAAAACGAAAGGAAACTTCACAGCCTCCTTTCGCCATTAAACCTAAACCTTAACTATGAAAATTTTTGTTTTCGGTACAAAAGTACTGCTTTTATTTGACATAGCCAAATATTTTGGCAAAAAAATGCAATTTTTCTTTGTTTTTATACGATTTTGCCTCGTAATGTAGCTGCAGAGGCTTCCAAAACGCGTACTCGGACGATATCGCCTATCTTCTGATCGGTACGCGGGAAGACGACGGTCTTGTACTGTCCGGTTCGTCCGTACATGTCGTCGTGGCTTCGTTTGGAGAATCCTTCGACGAGCACTTCGACTATCTTGCCTATCTCGCGCTGATTGGACTCGAGCGACAGTTGGGTCTGGAGTGCGATGATCTCATTGAGCCGACGCACTTTCTCCTCTTCGGGTACATTATCCGGCAGATGCTTATGGGCATAGGTGCCGGGGCGCTCGGAGTACTTGAACATGAACGCGGAGTCAAAGCCCACTTCGCGCATGAGACTAAGGGTCTGAGCATGGTCCTCCAGGGTCTCGTCGTGGAATCCGCAGAAGATATCCGTACTGATGGCGGCATCGGGCAGGATACGACGGATCGCCGCAATGCGGTCCAGGTACCACTCGCGCGTGTACTTACGGTTCATGAGTTTGAGCACATGGTTCGAACCCGACTGCACGGCCAGATGAATGAACTTACACAAGTTATCGTGGCGGCTGATGGCCTCGAGTGTCTTGTCAGACATGTCCTTGGGATGGCTGGTCGTGAAGCGGATACGCATATCCGGAACGGCGTCGGCGACTATCTCCAGCAGGTCGGCGAAGTCGATGACCGAACCGTCTTCGCGTACGTAGCGATACGAATTGACGTTCTGACCGAGCAGCGTGACCTCTTTGTATCCGCGTGCTTGCAAGTCGCGTACCTCGTTGAGGATGGACTCCACATCGCGGCTACGTTCGCGTCCGCGGGTGTACGGCACGACGCAGTAGGAGCAGAAGTTATTGCACCCGCGCATGATGGACACAAAACCGCTGATGGAGCGCCCGATTCGCGCCGGAATGATCTGACGGTAGGTCTCGGTCGTGCTCAGTTGCACATTCATCGCCTTGTGTCCCTGTTCGCATTGCGCCAGCAGGTTCGGGATATCCAGGTACGCATCCGGACCGGCTACAAAATCGACACCGAACGTATCGATCAGTTCCTGCCCCATGCGTTCTGCCATGCAGCCGATGACACCGATGATCTTTTCCCGATTCTCGATTTTCGATTTTCGATTCTGGAGATGCGCCTTCAGTTCACGCAGGCGGGCACCCACTTTCTGCTCGGCGTTATCGCGAATGGAACAGGTGTTGAGCAGGATGATATCCGCGTCCTCCCACTGCTCGCACAGTTGGGCATCTGTGGTCTGCATAATAGCCGCAACAACCTCGCTATCGGCGACGTTCATTTGGCATCCGTATGTCTCAATATAAAATTTTTTACTCATTTTCGTTAAAAAAAGCGCAAATTATTTGCGTATGTCATTTTTTTGTTGTACCTTTGCACGCTTTTTCAAAAAAGCGCGGGAAGTGGCGCAGCCCGGTAGCGCAACGGTCTGGGGGACCGGAGGTCGCGTGTTCGAATCACGTCTTCCCGACAAAAAACAGCTTCGGCTGTTTTTTTGTGGAAGTACGGATTCGATCCACGCGTGTTCTTATCTCGCTTTGCTCGAACGATTATTGCGAAGTTTCGCAATTTTCGAATCACGTCTTCCCGACAAGAGAACTTCGGTTCTCTTTTTTTTTATTCCTTGAGCAGCAAGGGGATGTTCACCTCGGCTACGGTCCTTATTTGTACCGGCTGCAGGATGATCTGCATCTCTTCGTTGCGGCTAATCAGGTCCACATACCAGTCCGCCTCATCCAAATCGGCAAAGCCGCTGATACGCAGCGCGCATCCTTCACCCCATACCGGCAATTTCTGCAGGTCGAAGTCACGAATGAGGAACTGGCTGAAGTTGAACAACGCCACTTCGTACAGCAGTTCGTTGAGCGCCTGTTCGTCGGCCGTCGGCAGGATAAGGAGCACGACGGACGGTTGTTTGCGGTCCTCGCTCCACTGCTGTTCAACGGTCTGGTCATCCTGCTGTTGGGTGTCGCTCACCTGTCCGCGCAGGTCTGCCAGGTTGGAACTTGCACTGCCTGTCTGGCTCTCCATGCCTTGTCCCATCATCGCGAGCATATCTTTGGCCATCGTACCCAGTTCGGTCGAACCGTAGTTCTCCACCAGTTGTTGCAGTTGGGCCATGAACGGCTCTTGTCCTTCAGTGCGTGCCACCGCGATCGCGTTGAGGAACAGGAATCGCGGCATCAGCGTGCTCTGCGGGTACTCCTGCTGGGCATACTGTTTGTTCGCTTTGACCTCGGTGTATTGCCCTTTGGTGAAGGCCTTGTAGGTAGCGGCGTAGAGCGAATCCTGCTCGGCTAACATGCGTTGCATACGGGCGATGTACACCTCATCGTGCTGCAATGCGCGCAGCGCTTCGTCTTCATGAATAGCCAGCACGGAGGGATGAGAGGCAAAACGTTCTTCGAGTGCCCGGAGAGTCTCTTCGGCTAACGACGGGTCTTCCAGACGATCCCGGTAGATATAGTAGAGCGCTACCATTGCTTCCCGCCACAGGCTGTCGCTGAGGGCATAGTCCTCTGCGGTACGCGGGATCTGCTGAAGGTAATACTCGGGTTTATGCGTATCGGTCTCTTGTTTGGGCCGCATGAGCGTGGAGTCACCCGCCAAGGCCAACGAATCCGTTCCTTCTTCGTACGTCTCGTCGCTGAACGAAGCGGTCACTTGTTTGTTCTGCCGGCGCCAGTTATCCTCCAATGGACGGTTGCCCCAACGACGACGCCATTCCTGCTGCCCCTGTTTGATGAGTTGCGGATTATAAAAATACCATTCTGCGGCTTGCGCGCCTCCGCCGCCTAACATGTTAGCTGTATTGACACTCCGCGGTCCGGAGTCTCCGTGTGCCAGTTCGCGGGCTTCTTGTACCTGCCTGATCGAGTCTTCTTGCTCGGTTTGAATCAGGTCCGCAATGATCTTATCCACGATGGCCCGTTGTTCTTCTTCGGTCATGTGCCCCAAGCGTTGCAAGGAGTCTTGCAGTTGTGCCTGGGTGTAGGACACGATCAGTTCATCGAGCACCTCGGAGCGTTTCTGGATACGTGCGTACTGCTCATGCTCGGTGGTGAGGATAGTCACCGCCTCGCGGTAACAGGGTTGGGCCTTCACGTACGCGCGTTGTTCATAATAGATATCGCCCGCGCGCACGAGCACAGCCGCTTTGGGTGCTCCCGCTTGCGTGGCTTTCTCGATCGCCAGTTCGTACATCTCCAGTGCCTGCGCCGTATCTTTGTTGGTCAGGTAGATGTTACCCATCGCGCCGTAGATCTGATCGAGACGGTCTTTGAACTTCGACTGCTTGGTCATCGTACGCAGTTGGCGGATCGAGTTCTTTCCTCCCAATTCTGCCATGCGCAGACGGGCGTTGAACTCCATCTCGTTGGTCGGTGCCATGCGGACAACGGATTTATAGGACTGGAGCGCTTCCTCTTTCTTCCCCTCCATCTCGTACAGCTGGCCTAAGACATACGCAAAACGCGGGCGGTAGATCTTACGTTGCTCATGCGGGATCGCCAGTTTGACGAACGGCAGGGCCTCGTGGTAATGTTGTCCTTTGAGCAACACATCTGCCTTGACGGCGGCATACAGTTTGGCATGCTGGCGGCTGAGTGCATCGATCTGCACGCGGTTGAGCATGTCCTCCGCTTCGTACTGCCAGCCCATCTCGGCATAGGCGCGCGCGATCCACAACTGGCACTGCGCGATCATATCCGGGTCGTTCTGGTAGTGACGAATGATATAATTGAACGTACTGACAGCGCCCAAGAAATCGCCTTTGTGAAACTCTGCCTCGCCCAGACGAATCCATGCCAGACTCATGTAGGCATTGAACTCCTCGGACTGCAGCCACAACTTATACTGCGGGTCGCTCGCTTTCTTGGGATCGCGTTTCGGTTTGGCTTTGATGGAATGCAGTTTGATACATTTGCGGCATTTCTCAATGGTCTTGTCCATCTGAGTGGAAGCGGCTGCCGCAGCCGTATGGTTCGACACGGGGTAGAGATACAGCACCGTGCTGTAGTCGTCTGTATTGGCATCTCGAATGGCTTTGAGGCCCTCTTCATAGGCCACATTGCCGTTATATAGAATATTGTACTTAACTTTCGTTTGATGGAATGATCGAGTCGCCCACGTGTTTTTCTGCGTGGAGCAAGAAGAAAGGATTATCGCCATGAGGGCGATAACAATGGAGAGTTTATATGTAAAACTATAACCTTTCACCTATAACCTTTCACCTTTATACAAGTCCTTTGACATGACTCGGAGCGGCAATGAACTCTTTGAGATAGTAGGGTTCGTAGTACGCTATTTCATTCGCCTTCAACCCTTCGCCTTTAGCCGCTTTAGTTTCTGCCCAAGCACCCACATATTGTGCTTCGGGCACGATGCCGGGGACATAGTGCCAGTTGGGTTTTGTGATGACTTTGGAGCACTTCTCGGCTCCGTCACCGAAGTAATACACCGTTTGATCTCCGGTGTACAGGCTCTGTTCGTTCTCGACGACGACCGCTTTGGTCTCACCGTCGATCATGGTATACACCTCCATTCGCCTTGCGTCTATCATAGGGATGAGCACGCCCTCCTTGACTCCGGATGCGATTTTGAGCACCTCGAGGGTCGGAACGGGAATGAGCGGGATACTCAGTCCGTAGCATAGTCCCTTGGCGGTAGAGGATCCGATACGAAGGCCGGTATAACTGCCCGGTCCTTCAGAGAGTGCAACCGCCTCGATGGTCAGGCCTTGTTGGCGTGCCTCGGTGAGCAGTTGCTGAATATAACGAGGTAGCAATCGTGCATGATTACTACCTTCGCGGCATATACACTGGCTGATCGGCTCGCCATCCTTACAGATGGCGGCCGAACAAACCGATGTACTAGTTTCGATACACAGTATCGTCATTCGCTTAGAACAATTTAGAATTCGAGAAGTGCTTATACTGCTTCTTCGGGAAGTTGAAGTGGTATGCGAGTTTGATACCTGCATCAAAATATCCCAGACCGGTAGCGTAGGTCTTCGTTGCCGAGAGGACATCTACGGTAGCTACCGACGAACCTTGCGGAGCGGTTACGTCCATGAGCGATTTCACCGAACCGTTGTTCTTGAAGCTGTTGTAAACGCAGTAGTTCGCGTATGCACCCAGGCCGAGCGAGTTACCGCTCTTCAGCGTCCACTCGTATCCGAGTTCAGCCGTTACCATCACGTTGATGGAGAACTGGTTACCGTTATCCGTACCGGCGTTGGTCAACTGGTTGTCTTTGAGATAACCGGTGATCACCTCGTTGGAAACGTTCACACCCTCAGCCGGGAAGTAAGCGTTGATGTCGGGGTTGGTGATGTTCTGCTTGTACGGCGTGTAAACCGGGATCATGAACTTCGGACCGACGTTGAGGAACAGACCGTTTTCATGGATCATGGAGAACATCAACGGCACCTCGAGTTGGAGCTGTCCGTCGTGCTCACGCACTTCGTCTGCCTTGAGCGTATAGTCGATGTTACCATCCGTGGTCGAAACGGTATAGGAGGTATCCACCGCAGCTTTCATGCCGCTCTGCGAATAACCGATACCCAGACCGACGATGATACCCAGGTCAGCCGGACGGCTGTCATTGGTCCAATAGTGTGCATACTGCAGGTCGAGCAAAGCGTCACCACCACAGGTCCAACTACCGGACTGTACGGTATGGAGCAGACCTGCTGCACCGCCGCGTACACCGATCGTGAAACGGTCGTAGTAGTTCTTGTGCTTCTGCTCAGCCGATTTGATCGAGTCTGCTTTAGCCTGCTCTGCTTTCTGACGCTCTTCCTCTGCCTTCTCGGCTGCCAGACGCTGTTCTTCAGCCTCACGAGCTGCTTTCTCAGCAGCCTCTTTCTCTTCTGCTTCACGGATAGCCGCTCTGCGTTTCTCTATCTCTTCCGCCTCACGAGCTGCACGCTCCGCCTCACGGACGGCTTTCTCCTCTTCCTGAGTCAACTGACCTGCTTCTCTTCTGGCTTTTTGATCCTGCTCAAAAGCAGCTTTGTCCTCAGCCTGCTCTTCAGCAGCTTCCTTAACTGCTTCTTGTGCGCGACCGTTGACTACGTACAGACACGAGTCACAAACCCAGGAGTAGATATTCATCAACAGGACACCGTTCGGGTACTTGTTCGGATCTTTTTTCGTACCCAACTGACGTACCGTATGCACTTTGTCCCATACCCAGGAAGACGGAGTCTCTCCGGTGAGGTACTTGGTACACTCGGGCTTGATCATGACGGAGTCGCCGATAGCCACTTGGAATTGGTATGCCGGCACATCTGCCTGCTGTGCCGACAGGGTCGACACGGCAGATGCACTGATCAGGATGGCTGCAATTAGAATTGATTTGATTGTCTTCATTGTGCTACCTCCTATTCTTATTTAACAATGTAACGTAAAGTTGATTTCAGATCATCATTGCTCAACTCAACGAGGTAGAATCCTACTTCGTAAGCGGCTTTGATGGTGAAGGACGTCTCACCGCGAACGGTGTACATTCCTTGCAGCAATCCGTCGGTTGTGAAGATGCGGATGAGCGTCTCTTTCTCCGGATCGAGATTCAGTACGGTCACATCCTCACCCGGACGAGCGAGTGACGGAACGAGAGCGGGAGCCGGCGCTGCACCAGCCACAGTGTAGTGGTTGGTCTCACCCTTCAAACCGCAAGGTTCGCCTTCCGCAGCAGGGATCTCTACGAGTGCGTAGTAAGTGCCTGCATCAAGCACGTCGCCGTTCGACTTGGTGTAGTAATATCCGTAGCCCAGGAACTCATTCTCCGGAGTAGCCTCTTGGTACCACTTCACGAGGATCGTATCGTTCACGATATCGAGGTTCCAGCCGTCCATGCTGTTGATCGCATTACGGTCGATCATGAGCAGACGATCACCGTACTTAGCTACCAGCGGCAGCGTCATCAGGTACGGGTTGTTCACTTTGATCTTCATCGTCACAATGCTATCACAGCCGTTAGCCGCGCCACCGTCGAAGGTGTACGTAACGGTCGTATCGTTGTAGTAAGTCTTACCGTCACCTGCGGTCCATGTGTAGAAGTAGCAGTTCTCGACGCTATCCTTGCCCGTTACAGGCGACAGGATCGTGAGGTCGAGGTATGCGATACTGTCACAGCCGTTAGCCAGCGGGTAAATCACGGAATCCAACTTGGACTCGGTGTAGGTCGTGCCCTCCCATGTGTAGGACTTACAAGCATCATCCACTACCAAGGTGTCACGGGTCAGGTTGTAGTAGTAAGCACTCGTCACGGTGTCACCCGCACACTCGGTGAGCAGACGGTAACGCAGCACGATCGCCTCCGAAGCCAGCGGAGTAGCCGGAATCGGATAGAAGGTTGCGTTGTCCGGACTGTACTCCCACAGGATGCTATCCACATGGTCTACGTACATGATCGAATCCTCGTGATCGTTGGTCAGGTTCGCGAAGAGCGCAGCCGAAGCGGCGGTCATGTCGAGCACCTTACCGCGGGTGATCACGATCTTATCCAGCATCGAAGTGATCGGATAGAGCGCTGCATCCGGCTCTTGGAGCGGAAGCACGTGATAGGTGTACATATACGTTGTGATCTTAGCCTCCGACTTATCGATCGAGTCATACGGAGTGGTCCAGGTCCAAGAGGTCGGATCGCTCGGATCGATAGTATGGAGTACGTGATCGTACTCGTCCTCGAACTCAGTCATCGGACAAACATAGATCGTATCCAGATCCACATCCAACGTGTCACGGTCAATATGATCGACAATCTCAGCCCAGATATGGGTTGCCGAGTCAGAGGTGTACTTGAACATGAGGTTAGTCCATCCCCAAGTAGCCAGCAACTGGCGCTCAAGTACCTTGGTCGTATCGGTTACCAGCGTACGGTGGAGCGATCCCTCGAGTGCTGCCGAGCAGTCACCCGGATAGATCTCTACATCCACATCGGTCGAACCGCTAGCCCAGTTGTCCAAGTGGAGCATGAGATCCTTACCTTCCGGCACACGACTCTCGTCCAGTTGAACGCGGATCCAGTTGGTCTTACCGGCTGCATTGACGTTACCGTGCTCCCAGTCGAACTCCATGAAGTTAACACAAGCGTCACCGGTGATCTGCGGCAAGTTCAGACGTGCCTTGATATCCTTATCGGACTTGATACGTACATAAACGCTGATCGAGTCGTCGGTGATGTAACGGTGCAACATGCTATCTACATAGTCCTCGTGGAACGAAGAGATATCCAGGTTACGGTGTGCACCTCTGCTGGCAGCCTCAGCTACCAGGTCAGGCAGCGCTTTCTCACCAAATCGATGACCACCGGCTGTATTGATCGTACGTGTACGAACAGGCATTGCGAAATCCAGGTTGTCGGACAGCGTAGCCGTCGCCTCGATGGTCGTCTTACCAAACAGCTCATAGGTGAGCGTACCGGCATGTACGTAACGATAGTTATTACGCAGATACGGTACACAAACGCGGTACCAGTGTGCCTCGTTGTCACCCGGAATAGTGTAGTCTACGTTCGGAACCAGCAGTTTAGCCGAGTCTTGCATCGGATCAACCGGTGCCGGAGCGTATTCGCTATCAAGGAAGGTCTCGAAGATAAGCGTATCGGTCGTAGTTACTCGGAAGTAAACCTCTACATCGCCCAAGCCGTAGATGACTTGTGCCGGGATCGTACGCTGACGGATCTCACCTTGCGGCGAACGAATCGAACCGCGTCCTTCCAACATATTCACATCCGAATCGTATCCGTCATAAGCCTCTACTGTGATATCCGCCGTAGTGGTACCTACGTTCTTGGTGTATGCCTTGAGGCTCTTGTTGTACATGTTCGGATTCTTCTTCCAATCCGCTGTTCTCATCTTATACCAGATAGCCGAGTTAGCCGACTGCTCAATGATCTTACCGATCGGGAACGGAATAGCATCCTTACGGTCGTTACCGCTGAACGCCTTCACGAGCTCTGCACGGAACTGGAATGCAGCCGTACCCTTCGGACGGGTCACGCGAATGATGATCGAGTCTTTCTTGAGGAACTGGTCAAACGTACCTACAGGGATCGTATCTGTGAAGTGTGCGCCGGCCTTGAGGCCCTTGGTCTTGGTCATCATCTTCTTTGTGATCGGGAACGCAAAAGCGGCCTCACCCTTGATCGAGATCTCCTCGCTGCCGAGGTTGATGACATGCGCTACCGGTTTCTGTTTCTCGTCCAGATTACGTACTTTCTCGATCTCCGACTGCGGAATGATGTACCATACGGTATCTTCCGTTTGGGTATAGATGCTATCCCACTGGAGCGGGATGAGCGTCAAACCGTCTGCGTAGATGGTATCGAAGTCCTCCGGAGGCAGTACCTCAACCCAGAAACGAATCGAAGTCGAACCTTGTACGTTCACATAGATCGTACTGTCGTCCACCATTTCGAATGCGCTTGCCTGGACGGTGATCTTACGCTCCTCGGACTTAGCGAGGTTGAAGTTCTGCAGAGACGGCTCCTCATCGCTCGGGCACGAGTAGATGAGTTGCGCATAACCCTTACAGGGCTCATTATCGTTGTTCTTGATATGCAGTTTGATATCGTTGCCGTCTTGCATTACATCGCGTAGGTCAACCGAGTACCATACATTGGCATTCGCATCCTGTATGTTACCGGAAACCCAGTTGAACGGCACAGCGGACATACAGCTGGCACCTGCGGACTCTTCGGTCAGACGAACCTGGAGCGAGAACTCGCAGTTACCGGTCAGGCGAACCCACAACTCGTTTTGCGAGATATGCTCGAACAAGTTACGCGAGATCTTGCTCTCATACGAGCCGCTCGGCTCGATCTTGATCGTACGCACTTCGTTCTCGATTTGATCCGGACACTCGAGCGACTGCTCGGTAACGAGCGTCAGGGTGTCGGTCGTGCTGAAGTTCTGGATGCTCAGCGTCGGGAACTTAGCGGCAGACTCGCGAACCATAGTCATGTCGATACGATACCAGGTGGTGTCGTTGGCATTCTGATGTACACCTTGCTCCCAATTGAAGTCAGTAGCCGACAAACAAGCAGGATCCGGATCATCTTTGGTCTGTGCAGCCACTGTGTCAGCCCAGAAACGAACCTCCTGGTCGGTCTCCAAACCGAACCATACGACATCCGACAGCAGGGCATAGGTCGAATAAACGACGCGACGCGAAACGGTGTCGTTGCCTACAGCGAGAGTGCGCTCCATCTCCTGCAAGTCGATATACGGGCAGGAGAATGCGAACGATGTCTTCACCTTAGCCGGCTCACCACTGAGGTTCATAGCATACACCATGATGTCCTTGAGGTCATTACGAGCAGCTGTCACATCCACTGCATACCACTGTGTGGTACGTGCTTCCTGAACATGACCGGTCTCCCAGTTGAAGTCGATGTTGGTCTTACAAGCCTTACCTTCACGTACGTGTTTGTAACGGCCGTAGAAGTTAATCGGCTGGTCGGTGATAGTGAGCAGGAAGATCGAATCCACATCTGCCAAGCCGGCCAACATGTTCTTCTTGTACACTACGATCTCCTCCTCGCCCGGAGCCAGTTCGTAGTCGGTGTTGCTGGTACCATACGCCTCGTGCTCGAACGCCATCTTAATGGACAGGTTAGCAGGAGCAGCTTGCTCGTTGCGATAGGTAAACTCAGGCTCGTACTTCATCATCGAGTCCATGTCAGCCACGCTCACTTTGTACAGCGTACGGCCGGCAGGAATGACAATCGTGTCCGTCACATGCAGTTCAACGGCATGCTCTGTTGCCGGAATGATCGGCTGTGCGGGTTGGTTCACCAGCTCCACTTTCATGCTCACCTGCGACTCCACGTTCTCAATACCGAAGTAGAGCTCGTCCGGCTGCACGTTCAGGATCATGCTGCGCGGTACGGTGTCCACTACCGACTCGTTCGGAGCAAGCGTGTAGTTACGCTTAGTCAAACCCGAAGACGGGCAGTCAAGAGACTGACCTACCTTGAGGTTCACCGTTTGAGAACCGGTGTTGGTGATGGTGATCTTCGCATCTTTGTCCGACGCGTTCTTCACAGGATCCAGGCTCACTTTCCACCATGCCGAATAACTCGGTGCCTGGGTAGCGAGCGTGTTCCAGTTGAGGGTACGGGCATCCTTACAGGTCTCATCCAAGTCGGCTGCCTCAAACACCTTAGCACTCAGTTTGAGACGACCGTTCGACGTAAGAGTCAGGTAGATCTCCGTCTGTTTGAGACGAACGAGCAGAGAGGCATTGGCCGTGTAGGTCTTGTACTGACGCGCTGCGATCGAGTAGTCTTTCGACTCCGTCTCGCCGGCTACCGTTGCCTTCATGCTAACATTTACAGAAGTACCCACCTCGTTGCTCGGGTTGGTCAGATACAGGGTAAGGGAGGGATTCTCCTCTTCGTAGAGAGGTGCCAAATCCACGCGATACCACTTGGTACCGCCTGCGTGCTCCACTCCCGTACTCCAATCAAAGTCAATTGCATTGGCTTTGGTACTACCGCTATTGTTACCGATGGCCATCATCGAGACGGTCACCATGGACAATAGGGTCAGTAAGAAAAACTTCTTCATTTGTTTGTTGATTGGTTAATATTATTGTTTTTTATTGAATAGATTGTCCTAAGACATTGTATTTCTTTCCGTCAATGATCATGATCATCTGCCCGTTCTCCACCATCTTACGCACTTTGCGGGCTGCCGGGGTGTCCTCCAGACCCTCTTGCGGATTCACAGGGGGCTCTTCCGGTTTCTTCGGCTCTACGGTCACCTGGATGCGGCGGGTACACGTGTTGGTTTTCTTCACTTCCAGCGTGTAGTCTCCGAACTCGTACAGGATGTCGCCGGACGGCGTATAGCGGTAGCCGCGATGAATAGCGGCCGAATCGACATAGACAGTGTCATACTCCAGGGTCGGTTGAGTAAAGGTCAGGTTAATGCGTTGGGTCGTCAGCGTATCGCGTGCCACCCATATCGTGTCTACAAACGCCGTGTCGGTGCTGTAGGTACGTTCGTTCTGTTTGATGGTCTTGCCGTAGCAAGTCTTCTTGGTGACTGCCGGCAGGGCCGTTTCCTCGTATTTGGGATTGGAATATAAATAGATACGTCCCGTAATGCCAGCAGCGTGTTTCACGTGCAGCCACAGCGAACGTTTTGCGCTCCGTGCGTTGACCAGCGAAGCCGAATCCGGTTGATAGACATGCAGCGAGTCGGAGAGGTCAGCTCGTCCGATCTCTTCACCCATACAGCTGTCCAATGTCATCCACACTTCGCATCCTTTGTTCTGTTTCTGTTTCCAGTGTACAAACGACTTACCGGAAGCCGGTATCTTAGACCACTCCATGCGATAGACGTTCTCCTCTTTGTCGCAGACATAGGTCATACCGACCAGCAGCGGCAGGGGATTCTCGCAAGTCGAGTGCGGTCCTTGGTCGTACGGGTAACAATAGACATGCCCCGAACCGCCGTTGTTGGGATAAACGCGCAAGTGCGGAGTCAGGGTCTCAGCCTGCAGACGCGCCGTCTCACCCATCTCATCCAGTTTCTGGTTGATCTTTGTATTATCTACATCGCAGTTGCGGTTCGCACCCACCGTGATCACCATCGTCGGTTTCTTGCTGGCGCAGAAAGCGTACACCTCCATCGTCACGGAGCAGTTAGCGAACCAGTAGGCGGACAAACCCTGACGCAGGTCGTTCACGGTCGCGGTATACCAAACGGTATCGGTAATCTCACGCTCCAACGGAAATGCGAATACCTCGGTGTTCTCACGGCAGTCGCAGTAGAAGTACGGCAGGTTCAGCGAGTCGCGCAGCATCTCGCACGGCCAACTCAAATACTCCTCCGGTATCGACTGTGCCGACAGGCTCAGTGCGCTCAGCGCCATGATGATTCCCAAAAGCTGTTTTTTCATATCTATAAATATACTTTTGTCAGTATGTGTTATTGAATTTTTTGTCCCAGCGGTGTGTAGGTCGCGTCTCCGCGAATGATCACCACTTGTCCGTTGACCAATCGTTTAGTCGGCATCAGTTCCGTCTCCGTCTGCTCTACCGCTTCGGTGCCGGTAGCGAAACTGCTGCGGTAGGTGTGTCCGCAGAGGAACGACACCTGCATCGCTACCACACCGGACTCAATCCACTGCGGTTGCATCTGACTCTCCAGCGTCTGATAGGTCGTCTGCCCCTTCGGACAATAACTCCACGTCACACCGGTGACCGGTTCCAGACCGTCCGAGTAATAAGCCTGCAGGTTGATCTCAGCACGCTTGGTATCTACCAGCGTCCGTTCGCCCTCCGTACGAACGATCACACCTGCCATATAGTCCCAGGTATCAGGCGATTCGTACGTATAGGCTCTGTAGCGGCGTACCAACCCGTCACTCACTTTCTCATCGTGCTCGGTGTTCAGGCCACGGCAGAAATAGACAATCTCGTACTCGAAGCAATCGGGAATGATTGTCAGCTCAAGCGTGATGATCGAGTCACACCCTGCCGCGTTGGTCGTCGTATCCTCGTACACACCCGACTCGGTATAAACCTTACCCGACGGAGCAAGGTACGAGACACAGGCCTCGGTCGTGATCTGGCCGTAAGTAGCATGCGAGATGATGAGATGAATAGTCATCACCGAATCACATCCCGCCACATTGGTGCCCTTCTCCGTATAGTCACCCGACTGCGTATAGGTCTTTCCCATCGGGGAGGTATACGACTCACAACGGGTAATGAACAACTCCTCTGAAGACGAATGGTTCACCGTCAGTTCCAGCGTATTCACCACACGGTCACCGTTCGGCAACACAGTCGTATCGTTGTAACTGCCATCCGCGGTATAAGTGATGCCGTTGTAAGTAAAGCTGTCGCAAGCCGTCTCACGTACCGTGTCATACGACGTGGTATGAATGGTCACTTGCAACGTCACAACCGAGTCGCAGCCCGCCACATTCGTCGTCGTATCCATGTAGGTGCCCGACTGTGTATAGAGCTTGCCAAAAGGCGAAGTGTACGAGTCAAACTGCTCTGCCACGATCTCGGCCGTCGTCGAACGGGAGACGGTGAGATCCAGTATGTTGACCTGACGATCACCGTTCGGCAATGCCACAGTGTCCAGCACATAAGCGCCGCTCTCGGCATACGTCTTACCACCCAGCACCAGACTGTCACAGACAGCCTCAGGGGCATGCTGATAGAGGGTCTTATGAATGGTCAGATGCAGCGTGTTGGTGTAACGGCAACCTTCCGGTGTGATGATCGAATCCACATAGTCACCGCTCTCGGTATAGACTGTGCCGGCCCACATCAGACTGTCCCAAGCCTCAGCGATCGTATCAGCATCTCCCGGACAAACGAGCGGATAGACATAGACGGTCGCATCCTCGTGTGTGATAACAGACACCAGTTGCGCCGACTCATCTTCCGGACGCTCTACGCGCCACACCCAACCCATGGTACATCCGGAGAAAAGAACCGTAGCCGGCATCGTATCTCCCATCACCGTCGCAATCGGTAACGGACCGAAAGCGCTGTCGGGCACATACACAAAAGTAGCCGGCAGATGCTCCGACTCCACTTTCATATAGTTCGCTCCGTCACGAACATACAGCTGCATGGTGTCGTCTACCAACGTAGCGTCGGCTACGGTAATACCGGCATACTCGATCTCGCCCTCTGCCCACATACCGACCGGCAGCAACAGGCAGGTCACCGTCAGCAGCAGGCGCCAAAAGCGCCGGATCGAAATAGCATATGTCCGATGGTTGTTGTTCATTTATTTCTTTTTATGCGCATGTACACGTGTGCGTTACACGCAGGCACATACCAAAACGGGCACAAAGGTACAAATTTTTCACGAAACACACAAATTTTCTGCGTAAATTCGACGAAAAATCTTCATTTTGTAACCCAAAATGGCCTTTTTCGAAGGATTAAGGTACCTGAATGGTCACATTTTCAATCGAACCGACAAGGGTGTACAGACCGGAAGACAAGGTCAACGAATGGGGGGTATTCACGACGGCATCCCACTCCGAAACGGTCGTTCCGGAGGCATTGATGAGCGTCAAATGTTGGTCTTCAGAGACGAGTACGGAGAGGTTTCCGGGGTTATTGTCCACACACAAAACGGCGATCGTAGAAGCCGGGTAAACGGGGTCTGTTTCGGCAGGAGCATTGGAGTTAATGTCCATGTTGGCGGGGTATGTTCCGGGATCCATACGCAGGTACAGATAGCCGTCTTCGTCCGTATAATTCCGCCATTTAGCGACCGTATCAGCAGGCACCGTGTACGGTTTAGTAGCGGCGTTAGAACGACGTTGTGCCGCAAAATAACAGAACACTCTCGGATCCGTTTTAGCCACCGTAAACTGGCAGGTATCTGCTACAGCCACCTTGCAGTTAGCTTGTTTGCCTTGCCAAGTAAAAATCATGTCTCCGCCTTCCCAATCGAGATAGCGGAAGCGGAAGTAGTTCGAGGAGTAATTCTTATTACCCACATAAACCGAGGTGTCTCTCTTGACAAAGGGGATATCCGTGTTGGCCACACAAGGCGAAGCAGTCCACTGTGACGCGATGATCGAGGTTCGCGCGGTGCACGCAAAACGGATATACAGGTAGTTGCCGGCTTTCTTCTTCCACATATTCTTCATCGTCGTCTCGTCGAGCACCAGTTCGTGACCGTCTACCGCGCGAGCGAACGTATAGGAGAACAGAGCTGTGGAAGGTGTGAAATCATGCGTTTTGCCAACGTACATGCGGAAGATGTGATCGGTCGGTACAAAGAACCGTGTGTTCACATTCCAGTCTTGCGCAATCGCATAGAGCGCGTTCGTATCGTTGGCCATGAGAATCTGCTCTTCGTCGTAATGGAGCAGCACAGCGCCTCCGTCGGGAGGATCCATCGGCACTTGCTCGACCGTCAGCACACCTGCCGCGGTACTGTAGCACTTGGCAAAGAACATACCGGCCTCGTTGTCCACAAAATTGACATAGTGCTTGATGTCGCTGCTCTTCACTTTGTACGACTCGCCCGGCTGCAGTTCGATGATATCGAGGATATTCTCATCCGAACCGTCGTCCAGCACGTTGAAACGGCAGTCGCTGGCCACCAGCAGACGGCAAGGCGCCGTGCCTTGCCACGTATAGCGAATCGAGTCGTTCTGCCATTGTACATAAGGTACCACCACATGGCGGTCCACATTGTCCGTACGGACGCGTACTGTGTCACCGAAATGAATAAACTTAGCGCCATCCATACAGTTGGAGAACATGTTATCCGGCGCGATACTCATCTCGCCACCCGCCTTGTACACCACTTTGATGAACACCTGTACGTTGTAGTCAATACCCATCTTGAGCAGCATGTCGCGGTAGGATTTACCCATGGACAGATAGTACGCAAAGCGCCCGTCCACAGTCGTGGTGTTCAACTTGGGCTTATGCGGCATCTCCAGCGTGGCTGTACCGCCGCGGCAGAACAGCAGACAGATGATCGGGTCGGCGTAGATACCCGGTGTACAGCCGAAGTCCATCGTCACCTCCGGCTCCGGGTCGGACGCGTTGTTCGGGATGAAATACACCGACAGCGGCAGGTCATAAGTCCACGCAGTGTACCACACCGTTCTCGGACCGGTTATGTTTACCGTATAGTTATCGCCCAGCGGGATGGCCCGATAGCACGTCGAACCGTCTTGCGCGTACGCCTGTGCGCACAGCGTCATAAGGAACACGCACACGCACGCCATATAGGATATTCGTTTCAGTTGCATTTTCATTGCTGCTTTCAATGTTGCTCACAAATTATCCTCCGTAGTTGGACCGATATTGGGCCGTAAACGGACCGTAGTTGGGTCGATGCCGGGAGGTGCCAATTTGAGCATTTTGGCGAATTTACTTCACCATTATGCGATGAATCGTGTGGGCATCCTCGGCCTGCAGCACGAGCAGATAATAGCCGGCTACAGCAGGTGTTACGATGTCCGAATGGTCGTACGGATCGGTGTGATGCAGACGACCTAACATGTCGTACCAGAGCGCCTTTCCTTTGCCGTTGATCTGAAGCGTCGTGGACGGCGGAACGAGCGACGGCATATCCGTCACATCCGCTGCCACAGCCTGCGGAACAAATGGACAGGTGAACAGTTTGACACCGTCGTTACGCGTCAGCAACGCCGTGTATTCCTCGCCGAAACGCAGTTTGACATCATTGCCTCCCGTGTAGTACACGAAGTCCGTTGCACCCTCGATCGGCTGTCCGCTCACGTACCACTGCACGGAGTCGAACTGATAACCGCCGTTATAGTCCGCATTGCGGATCGCGAGCACGTCGTTCCAACGCTGTGCGATGACCGCGGAAGCGTAATTGACGGTGAGCGTATAGTCCACTTTCACACTGAACTCGGGTTTGAGGTCCACTAAGAAGATCGTACCGTTGTACACATTCGGCTTCAGACCCGCACCGACGTAGATCGACTCGGCATAATGGCCTTTGGCCTTCTCCGTATTATAGATCGTTTCCTGTGCGCTGCCGTCGAAGGTATAGAGGACAGCCTGACTGCGTCCACGGGTGATCTCCCACTCCAGGAGCAACGAGTCGCCGTCTCCCTCACAACGCACATACGCCGTCTTCGGGTTGACGAGAAGCGATTCATATACCTCCAGGTTCAGCACATACGTCAGGTCGCAGTTGAGACTCCATGCCGGGATCGTATCCATGGTCGTAGTATAGTACTCATGTCCTGCAATCACATATGGCAGATCCTCCGGGAGTACCATCGTATCGACGAACATACGTTTCGGTTCTCTGAGCTCCAGATAGATGACACTATCGCAAGAGGTTGCGGGGTTCAGGAGTACCACCGAATCCACGAGTCCGTAGGTGTGATACGTGGAATCGTTGCGCTCCTGCCATTTGAATCCTTCACCTTTGCGGTCGTCATCGCAGAGCGTATAAGTCTGCGTCTCAGCGGTCGGTCCCAGCGGCTCCAGATGCAGGTCATAGTGCAGCACATCTTCGCAGACACCGCATGTGGTACGCAGCGTGACATGGTAGTCACCGCCTTCGAGCGGGAAGTTAAATGTCGGCGACACCTCGTCGGACCATCCGTATGGCAGTCCTTCGATGTTCCACTCGTAGTACTCTATATGGTATGTCTTGCTGACCAGGGTATCACCCTTGACGTGGTCAATCTCCTGTACCCAGGAGGGCGAAGCGTCGAACTTAACCTGATAGATACTGTCGCGGCAGCTACGGATGATGTGCGGTTTCTTCATTTTCGAGATCGGGTTGGTAGCCAGCGTAGAGGCATAGAGCGAGAAGAAACAGGTACTGTCCTGCACGAACATACAATCGACTACGTACAAGCTATCATCCATCATACCGGCCTCATACGTCTGACCACGGCCTAACACATACTGCTCGGGGATAGAGCCGTCACGTTTTCTACGATATTTCTCGTTGTAGGCATATGCCCAGCGGTATTCAAATCCGTCCGGTGCCTCGAAGACCGGGTTGATCTCACCACACTTCATGCCTTTCAGCTTACCATCAGAGCAGCCTAGGGTGAAGTAGGCATAACCGAAGTGCGCATTGAAGACGCAGTCGAAGGTCGTGAGTCGCACCGTCAGTTTCTTGCCTTGATACTCCGGCTTTTTGAGGTTGACACCTACGGTCGTCCAGTCTTTCCAGAAGATATCGGTATATCCGCCTTCCACAACTCCGGAAGGTATGTAGTGCCATCCTTGACGAATAGCGGCGGGAGTCAACTGTCCATTCTGGCGCACACTGTTGGCATTGAAATCCGCCATACCGCAACGACCGATGGAAACGCCGTTGATGAGCATATCGAGCATGAAACGGGGGTTCTCGTCATCGTCATGGTTCGGTGCCTCCAAAATAGGCAGATACTTGAGCAGCAAGACCGGATACTTGATGGTATCCACGTCAAAAGAGAACTCAATCCGCTCCGCGAACTCATCATCGTCCCAGTTACCAAGACGAATAGACGCCAACTCACCATCGGGCACCGTCTTCGCCTGATACAAGGTGCGCGGTTCATATTCATTACGGTCAAAATGGACTACATGGAGACTATTGACATTCGACGGTCCCAGATCCACCGCCGGCACCTGTTTGAAATCGGTGTACGTGCTGGTACTGGAGTGGGTAGAGGAATTCGCCATATAACAGGTGGCATTGTCCAAGTTGAGGTAATCGACGCACAGCTGGTCGGGATAATAGATGAGCTTGGATACAATCGTCTTGAGACTATAGAAGTCCTCGGCACACTTGGTGCGTACGATGAAGTCCGTCTGTCCGATAGGCAGACCGGTGAAATTGGTCTGGGTGCCGGTTACGATCTTCGGTCCATACCATGCTTCACCGTCATAGGAATAGGCGGTGACTTCATAATCCATGGTCTGGTCACCGGTCCAGGACAAGGACACGGTGGTACCGTTCGGCGTCACCACCAGGTTCGTCGGCGCGTCACAAGGCGCATCGTCGGTGATATAGATATTATCAATCATCGCACCGGGCTGCTGTGCCTGGTTCGAGCCGTTGGTCCATACAAAAGCCAGACAGTGGCGTGTACCGTCACACAGCGAGTCCGGTATGGTAGCCACGCACTGACGCCAGGTGGAAGTACCGTTGAGGTAATCCATGTTCGCATTCGGCTGAAGCGGGATGATATAGTTCTCATACAGCTTAGGGATGGCATTCATTGCATTGGAGCGGATGGCAATCGAGTCCGGTATCCAAAACAGGTACAAGCCGTCAAAATCGCTTGCCACATTCGCCATACAGCACCAGTCGAAATAGATGGTGTAGTCTCCCACGGTAGAGGGATCGAGTGCTATGGTATCGTACGCGAAGTTCCAGCAGGACTTGTTCTGATAATGGGCAGAAGCACCGTTATCATCCGATATAAACAGACCGAACTGACCTGTTTTACTGTTGTTACCCGGCTCACCGATATACCATTTGTTCTTTATCTGGTTGGCGATGGTCTGGTTAGCCGTCGGGTTGAGTGTCCAACGGTTACGCGCTGCTTCTGTCTCAAAGTCACAAGAGTATCTTCTGACAGCCTGTGCAGGGGCAGCCACCAACAGGGCTGCAACTGCCAATTGTATCAATCGCTTCATATTCATTTTGTATGTTGCGTTATTATTCTACTATCATTACCTGGGCTTGGGTCTCGCCCTGTGCATTGACTGATTTGATGATATACGCACCTGTCTGCTCGGGAGTCGGCAGGGTGGTATATCCTTGCGGTAAACCGAACGTGCTATAGAGCTGACCGGAAATGGTATAGTACCAGATGGTCGTTGCATGCTCCATATACATCGGCATATGTTGTCCGGCGGGCACGATGGACGGGAACGGAGTCTGCTGCTCGTGATAAACAGGCTGAATAGGACATGTGGTCATGACCGTACCGTCTTCGCGCGTGAGTTCCACATAATATGTTGCATCGAAGTCCAGAGGCTCGTACAGGTACGAATGGGTAGCTCCTGCGATAGGCATACCGTCTTTATACCACTGGAAGGCGGTGAACTCATAGCCGCCGTTGTACTTCGGACTGAGCAAGGTAAGCACGTCGTTCCACTTCTGCTCCACGATAGAGCTACGATAGCGTATCTCAATGTCGTGCTCCTCGGTGTAAACACCGCAGCAGAACTGATGGAAGCGCAGGTATACTCTGTACGTACCCGGCGTGATGTCCTTGTCATACGGAATGGCGACGCTACTGAGCGAGGAGTCATAGATGACGGTATCGCGCAGTTGCGGCGTATCGAAATGAATCTCCAGACTGTCGAACACACCTGCTGTGATGTTGAGGTACAGATAGAGCTGCTCGTCATCGGCGCAGACGAAGGACTCCTGTCCTACCGAAGCCTGCAGACGCTCGTTGACCGTCAAGGAGAGGTAGATCGCACTGTCACAGCCATGCGGTGTCTTGAGCATGATGAGGTAGTTATCCAGCGGCTGGGTATAGCGTATGCCGTTCACCGTCACGCCTCCGTCCGAACAGATGGAGTCGTGGATATAGGTGTCTCCCACGTACGGATATACCGTGAGGTGCAAGGTCGACGTGGAGTCACAGCCTGCAAAGTTCGGCGAATAGGTGGTGTAAGTCGTATCCGTCTGGAACCACTTGCCGGCGAAGTTCACCGGTGACTCCGGACAGGTCGACATATAGAAGACCGTGTTCTGAGGAACGATACTGGGCACAATGATGGTATCTACGCGCGTACTGTCACAAGAGTTGTTCGCACCGATATAGGTCGTATAGGTCACTTCTATCGTATCGCCTTCGTTGAGGCAGGTGTATATAGGCGACCAAGCGGTTGTCACTTTGGTCTGTCCGCTACGCAAGCTACGGAAGGACCACCGTCCGTCGTTGCAACGCTCCGAGGTATGGTTCTCATATCCGTCGAACTTGTTCATGACGTGCGAGGTGTTGGTAAATATCAACTTGCTCTGGCAGTTCTCATAGACAGGCTCAAACGTATAATCCGGCACCGGGAAACGAGGCTCGGAGGTGGTACTGATTTCGAAGAAACAGTCCGGTTGCTCAATGAAGCTCACCCGGCAGGTGTAATGAGTACGGCTGGCATCTACGATGAGTGTCTGGTCGTTGCTGACCACCGAGTCCGGATTATGATTCTTATACCACGTATACGCAAATCCGTCCGGTGCCGTACACTGTACATACGCATCGGTACCGCAGTTCTCCGTCTCAATATGCGCGTTCGCGCAGTCAACGGTGAAGTACGCGTATCCGAAGTGGCCACCGGCGTTACAGTCCATGGTGGTGAAGCGCACCTTGATATTCTGTCCGTTATAGGGTTGCAGGTTCACACCGACAGTCGTCCAGTCTTTCCAAGCGATATTGCTGTATCCCTGATGGCTGGTATGCCATCCGGATCCAGCGGCATCCGAATAGGCAAACTTGGCGTAACCGCAGGTTGCATCAATCAGATTATTGTTCTGATCCAGCACCTCCATTCGGAACTCCGGTTCTTCGGTGTGTCCCGGTTCCTCGAGCACAACGGCATACTGGACAATCAAGATACCCTGGTTGGCTGAATCCACGAGGATTTCATAGGTGATAGACTCCGCCTCCCATTCGTCGTGCCAGTTACCCAGACGCACCGAAGCCAATGCTCCGGGCGGCACGGTATGGAGCTGATTGTCCGTACGCGGGTCTGTCTCTGTCGGATCGACATGCAGGGTATGACGACTCTCCATCGCATCGGGACCATAATCAATGATACCTATATTCGTATACGGATCCTGATTCTGGTGTCCGAAATAGTAACCGTAGGTACATGTCACATTAGGACCATAGAGGTTGACATAGTTGATACAGTGGTTGTCCGGGCAATAGACGAGGATATTGGTCGTATAGGCATAATTCGTCACCAATCCGTCACCCTTACCGCGCACGCGTACCTCATATGTACCTTCCAACACCGGTCTCAAGGTGTAGGAGCAGAGCGAACCGTCCCGCTCGAAACCTTCGTTATCATCAGATACATCACCAAAGGTATGTGTCCAGTTCAGTTCGCCGAGCTTACGGTACTGGATATCAAAGGTATTGGCATTCTTTCCATCCCAGGTAACGAGCAGCGAGGAGTCCTCACACTGCGGATAAACCGCCACGTTCTCCGGCTTCTTGATAGCCGCCGTGTTGATCTGGAAGTTATCAATCGCGATGGAAGTGCGGGTGACGGTATCCGTGCTGTTGTTCACCCAGATAAAGAGGAAGACGAAGTTATACTGCGAGTTGTTCGCACTAACGCTGACCTCGTTGGAGAACGATACGTTCTGCCAAATCTCACTACCGCATATGAATTTCTCGCCGGACTCGCCCAATGACTGGCACGCGTTCACCATCTGGTTGGAGAGGCGGGCACCGGGAGAGTTAATAATCGAGTTGAGGTTCGTGGGACCGGTCGCGGTCAGATCCTGCTCACGGCAGAGCATGACGTACAGTTTGGAGGTAGTCGAGTCACCGATACCTTTCCAATCGAAGCTGACGTCGTACTTCTGAATACTGTTAGCCTGCGGGAACTTGTACTTGAGCATTGCCACGGTGATGTTGGGCGTTTGTCCGAAGATCGGATCCACGCCGTCAGCCGAGGGGTACAATGAGCGCCGTCCGGCACTATGCACCGCCGTACCGTACATCCATTTGTCGGTAGCATTGGGAGTACCGGAGTTCAGCGTCCAAGCGGAGAGGTCCTCGCTCTCCTCAAAGCCGCATTCGTACGGCAGACCGGAAGCCACACCCGAACTCTGTGACCAGGCGAAGACGCTGAACAGAAGGATAATATGTAGGATGAGGAGTTTCCTCATGTTTGATTTATGATTTATGATTTATAATTTCTTATCTCGCTTTGCTCGAACGATTATTTGCAAGCAAATCTTCAAATTTATGATTTTTGATTTATTCAAATACCTGCTCGATGTCGGCGCCGTCGGTACCGGTGATGACGAACTCTACGCGACGGTTGAGCTGACGTCCCTCTTCGGTATCGTTGTCCGCGATCGGCTCTTTCTCACCCTTACCTTCAGCGGTCATACGTTCAGGCGCCACACCACGGTCGATGAGGTTCTGACGAACGGCGTTCGCACGACCCTCCGACAGAATCTGGTTCGCTTCATCCGTACCTACGGCATCGGTGTGACCGGTGATATGGATCGTGACGGTCGGGTTCTCCAAGAGGAAGGTAGCCAGATCGGACATCGCCTGCTCAGACTGCGGGAGGATATAGGTCTTGTTGGTAGCGAAGAACAGGTTCTCGATCTTCACTTTGATACCCTCCTTAATCGGTTGCATGAAGATATCAACGGTGTCTTGTACGAAATGGATCGTATCATCTTTCGGCATGTAACCCTGCGCAGTCAGGTGAGCGATGTAATCGCCTGCTGTGAGCGGAGTCTCTACGAAACCGTCATCCGCAGACTGTGCGGCATAGAGGACGATGGTGTCGCTGAGCGAGGTGAGGCGTACCAATGCCTCGATCGGATCCTTCGTCTCGTCGTCGTAGATATTCATACACAGCGTCGGAATAATCGGAGCCGGGATACGACGGAGAGGCACTTGGATCGTGTCATACGTGAACTCTTCCACCAGATGCATAATCGTATCGGTTGTGAAATAGCCGTTCTTGGTAGCCACCACGCGGTACTGTCCTTCGTCCACACGGCCGACCTTGAGCAGACCCTGTTTGTTGGTGCTCTTTTTCTTCGCCTTATCGGCCGCATCCAGCACTTCAACCGATACACCACCCAGCGCGATCTGAGCCTCTTCGTCGAATGCATAGATGCCCAGACGCGGTTGCGGCTTCGGCGGCATCGGACTCACAACCAGTTGCTTACGCGGCAACTCGAACCATACGGCTATCTTTGCACCCACAAGGAAGGGGTTCACTTTCGCATTCGCTGCAGAGGTCGTCGAGAGAGCGGACTGCGTAGCGAAGTTCAGCGGGTTATTATCCGCCATCATGACGGTCGGGATGTCTTGGGTCGCATTCGGCCAGCCTGTGATTGCTTCCGGTGCTTTGTATTTCTGCACATTGAGCACACCGTAGTCGGCAAAGACAGATACGCGCACTTTGGTCTTGGAGTTGTTCATCCATTTGTCGAGGTTCACACCCACTTCTGCAGTCGCTGCCACGTTGAGTCCGAAGGACACTTTGTTCGCAGGACGTTTGAGTGCCTCATCGGTTACGAGTGCGTGGTTGTACATATCCGTCAGACCTCCGATCAGCTCCTTGTCCTCGATGTCGGTCGTGTACGTGCCCGAAAGGGTTGACTGTCCCCAGACACCGATACCGGCCTTGGCACCGACTTGCCAGAAGAGCGGTATGTTCTTGTGCTCCATACCGAAGAGGAGGGGCACTTGTGCAAAACCACCAATGATCTGCTCCTTGAGCGGGTTGAAGGCGTAGTGGAAGATCATGGACGAAGCGTAAGGCTCCATGCCGTACTGCAAGGCGAACGTGCCGTCCTGCTGGTTGGAGATAGCCATGACGGAGTTGTAGGTATTGAACTCCGCGCCTACGGTCATCAAGAACTGCTTGTAACGCAACTGGTAACCGAGACCTGCACCACCACCGACAAATCCGTTGTCCTTGTTCTGGAAACCAATCGGGTTAGCTCCGGAAGTCGCGGGGGTATATTGGATACCGGAGGTGAAGAGGTTGGAATATCCGACCTGTCCCCAGAATCCGAGACGATGGCTGATGTCACGGTTGACATACGCCAGCACACGCTTGTTCTTCTTCTCGATATTCGCGATGAGTTGCATGTACTGCTCTTTCTCCTCCGCTGCACTCAGTTCAGGCTCTGCTTTGGGCTTGGTCGAAGCTTTCTTTGCCTTCTCCTTTGCCTTTTGTGCATCGGCTTTGGCTTTGGCTTTCGCTTTATCCGCAGCAGCCTTGGCTTTTGCCTTGTCAGCATCCGCTTTCGCTTTCGCCTTCGCTTTGTCGGCGTTGGCCTTTGCCTTCGCCTTATCCGCGTCAGCTTTCGCTTTGGCTTTGGCTTTATCGGCCGCTGCTTTCTCTTTCGCTTTCGCAGCAGCAGCCTTCTCCTTTTCCTTCTGCTTCTGCGCAGCTGCTTTCGCCTTCTCTTTCTCTTTCTGCGCTTTGGCCTTTGCCTTGTCATCCACGGCATAAGCAGCCGCTACGGAGTTATCCACTACGGATGTTACAGGAGCTACTACTCCCAAACCCATTGCTAATAGCACTATGTAGAGTAATCGTTTCATCTTGTTTATCGAATTGATTGGTTTCCACCGCGTTTGCGATAGTCACGATCGTATTTTTTCTCGTCGTAAATATAGGATTTGCCGTGTTTCGGCATCTCAAATGCAATCGTATATTTGATTCCAACATTGAGGTTTCTGAACACCGCGCCGTCTGACATCGAACTCAGGAGCAGCGGCTGGATATAGAACTGTACACCCTGATCGGTCTCGCGGTACTCAAAGAGCGGTGCCCCGCCGGTTGTGCTATGTATGTTCAGCACGCCGAAATCGGCATAAGCAGCGAGATACATACGCACCTTGTCCGGGTTGAGACGGAACTGTTGGTGCTTGAACATATGTCCGACACGTCCGCCGATCTCCAAGTGCGCCATGATACCCATGTTCCACTTCATCGGCATCATACCGCTGCTCATCCGTTGCCCGGTTACAAACTGGTGATTCTCCATGTTGTAGAAATCATCGTAATACCGGTCGTACTCACCGTACGTGGTAACCAGTGCGGTAGAAGAAGTCGCGCCGTAGAGATTCAGCGAGATCTTGGGACCGATCAGGAAATAGAAGCGTTTCCACTCGCCGCCGAAAAGAATCGGGATATTGACATTCGCCATATGGCTCAGGTCGCGCGATTTGTCCACGAGCACATGCATATCGAACAGGTCTCCCTCGGTATCGATCATCGGGATAGACACGTCCAGATTATCCAAATGATTGGCATTGAGCTCATACATACCCTCCGCTCCAACGGTAAAAACGAAGCTGTTGTAGTTCAGGCGATAGTCGATACCGAACATCGCATTCGCGCCGGCAGCGGGTTTCTGTCCCGGTATATTATGGAGCAAAGACGAGTATCCCGCATCGACGTGTAAGGACACGAAATGCGTGATGTCCGGAGACAAAGCGGTATAGGCACTTGCGCTTACGCACGAGAGCACACACCATCCTATGAATACAAGTCTTTTTAGCACCTTTTGTTACTAATTTACACAATTGGGCGGCAAAATTACTAAAAATTTCTCAAATATGCAAGTTTTTGATAGTTTTTTCGTCTTTTTTTTGCTTTTTGTCAGCGATTTCACACAAAAAGGGCTGCCGAAGCAGCCCCTTTTGCTAAAATCTGTGTATGTCCCAGTTTACTCAATCCGGCGTCCGGTAGCGTCGTAGATGATACCGTTGACGAGGATGTAAACATGGTTGTTGCGGATGAACTTGACAGCCTTGACAGCGTCTGCATCAGTACCTCCGAAGCCGGTTGCGTCACCAGTCTTGAAGCGTACCGAGAAGTAGTTGATAGCAGCCGGTGTTTCGCCCGCATCTGCGTCATCATTGATCCAGAGGAATACTACTTTGTACAGACCCGGTGCAACAGCCAACTCAACACGCTTGTTGTTCCAGTTTGCTGCGCCGAGGAGTGCTGCATCACCATCGAGAGCAATCCAACCTGCAGGCAAGTTCGGCGTGCCGGCTTCGATAACCGAAGTAGCAGGAACAAGACCTACACGCAGGTAGTCAACCGGACCGCTTTCCGACGGATCTTCGTCACTGACGTAGTACTCACCTACCGCCTTCCACTCATACTCGAAGATATAGGTTGTATCCTCTACTTCGAAGTTGATGAGTTTGGTAGCGTAGGAAGCGGTCGAAGCGTCTCCGTCGTATGCATAAGCTGCACCACCGTTGTTGGAGATATAGAGTGCATTGCCACTCTCCGAAGCAGCGGAACCGATCGTCCAAGCGTTGGTTGCATCGTTGTAGAGTTTCCAAGCCTGCGCATCCGAGAAGTTCTCGATGTACGGAACAGTTTCAATGATCTCAATCGTCTCAAATGCAATCGAGAGCACGTCGCTATATCCATCCACACCACAAGCGCGACGGAGATAGAATACATATGCCGTCTCAGGATCGAGGTTGTCGAGCGTGATCGTATTTGCGTTCTCCGGAACAGCGGTAAAGTTAGCCGGTTCAGCCTCAGTAGCCAATGCCACTGCGTACTCCCAAGCTGCACCTTCAACAGCCTTCCAGGTGAAGGTAGCGCCATCCACCGTCTCATCAGCAACAGTCAGTTGCTTCGGATTCGGACAAGCAGGAGCAATACCCGGAACGTACTCGATGGTCAACTTCGGCAGGAAGTTACGCTGTGCGTAGTTAGTGCCGGTACCATATCCACCGAAGGATGCACCCGTAGTCGTAACACCGTACCAGTTAGCACGTGCCCAAGAACCTGCTGTAGTCTGCTTGATACCGATCATGAGGTCACCACCCTGATACTGGAACTCAGAATCAAAGGTAACCACCATCTTACCGTCCACGATAGTGAGCGAAGCGGCGTTCATGACTTTCGTCATAGCCTCCCAATCAGCCTCTTCCGTCATGGTCGCTGCAGGAGCCTCAGCCACGTAAGCTTCAAACTGAGCAGCACCCCACGTCGTTCTAGAATTGTCAGAATAGTAACCGTAGAAGGTCAACGATTGAATTGCGCCCCACTCGATATCCTCCAGAGCAGCCTCCGGAATGATGAACTGGCTACGTTGCGTTGCATTATCTGCATAGTATCCGTAAACCGGCACATACTCACTGGTAGTTGTTCCCTCGTTGATTGTCAGCGTGAACGCAGCCGTCGGCGTGAAGGAGATGACAGCCGAATATGCACTCAGGCTATCCAACTGACCACAATCAGCCAATACGCGAGCGTAGTACTTCGTCTCAGCGGTCAGACCGGAAAGAACCAGTGTCGTATCCGATACGACTACTGCAATCGAGTCAGACATGTTTGCGTTGATACTATACTCTACTCTCCAAGCCTGCTCGTCACCACCGGCAGTCCACTTCAAAGTAGCTACCGTGCCGTCACCCGGCGTGAGTGTAGCTGTGAGGTTGGTCGGAGCCGGACAAGCGATAGTCGTCTTGAAGGACTTGCCATCGGTCCACTTGCTATAACCATCCTGCTCACCGCAGTTCGCGCGAACATATACGAAGTAAGTAGTCGAAGGATCAAGATCCGTCAATACGAACGAATTCGTGTTCACATCAATCTTATTCGATAATGTATCCGGTCTCTCAGTAGCCTTGGTTGCATAAGCAATCTGCCATGCCGTCTGACCTTCCTCTGCGGTCCAAGCCACCTTGGCGGTGTGTGCTTTTACCTCCGAGATATTCAAACCGGTCGGCTTGATACAAGACGGAACGAGGTCGATGAGGACGTTATCAATATGGAGGTTGTTGTCACTGTTCGTTTCCGATACCGTTGACTCACCATAGAATGCCACCTTGACAGACTGTCCATTGTAAGCGGCAAGGTTGATAGTAACCTGCTCACCTTCCGCAGAGCATGCGATATTGTTGTAAACATACTCTGAACCAGTATTATTCCACTCACGGAGAATAGACCAAGTATCACCATTGTCCGTAGAGATCAGAACAACAAAGCGGTCATCCTCACCCAGCGTCTTTGTTATCTCTGCTAATGTACCACTATACTTCGTCAATGCGACGTCAAAGGTCAGTTGTACATCACCCTCTACGTAAATAGCCGGAGTCTCCAACCAGTGGTCACGAGAGGTACCATAGACATTGAGACGTGCGTGGTCATCAAATACACCGTTAGCAGTACCGAAGTACCATAACGAAGAAGATGTACGAGCAGTACCATTGAGTACATCGCTCAGCAGACCTACATATTGCGTCCAATCAGCCGGAGCAGATTCACCGAACTTCTCCTCAAACGGAATACCATAAGAGGTCTTGAAGAGGCTTTGCGCAGACCAAGCATTCGTCTCAGCGGCACAAGCTGCCTGTACTTTCACGCTATAAATGGTCTTCTGCGTTAAACCTTCGAGCAGATACGGGCTGTTCACATTATAGATAGTATCATTGTTCGTACCATCACTCCATGCGATGTTGAAGCCGGTCTGACCATAGGTATTCCAGCTAATCAACGCGGAAGTAGTACCAATCTCGGTTGCTTTGACATCCGACGGAGTCTGGCAAGCCGAAGCGGTATGGAACGTGAACAGTTCGCTCCATAAGCTATAGTCTTCATTCTCCTCATCGCTACAGTTCGCGCGTACGTATACCTTATATAAAGTATCGGTTGCGAGTCCTGCGATAGCATACGGAAGAGCTGCTACGTCATGGATATCCTCTGCAGCTACATTAGCCAGATCAAATGCCGGGTCAGCCGAGTAAACGACTTGCCAAGCGTTCTGATCCTCCGTACCCGGAGTCCAAGTCAGCGCAGCCGAAGATGCGGTGATATCCGAAACAGCGATGTTCTTCACTACGAAGCAGGTCGGCATCTCACCGTGTACATGATCAATCTTCATCTTCGGATTGAAGTTGCTCTTCGTTCCAGAACCTGTAGGATTGCTTCCGTACTCATAAATAGAGTTTCCGGATACACCCGTCTTACCATACCAGTAACTATATCCTTCGTCGCCGGTTACGGTTTCCTTGACACCAATGATGAGGTTACCGCCTTGGTATTGGAAGGGTTTATCCAGCGTTACTACCATCTGCTGATCTACCAACTCAAGATGCTTCGAGTTCACAATTTTCGTCATAGACGTCCAAGCCACCATTGCATTAAGAACAGTGTCAGTCGTCTCTGCTACATATACATCAAATTTAGAACCGCTCCAACTTTGGTTCTTATAAGTTGATGAAGTATAGAACGTCAATTGTGTAATAGAATCCCATGTGATATCAGCAATCTCTTTCTCCGGGATGATAAATTGGCTGCTTGTACCCATATCAACATAGTATCCGTATAACGGCACGTAGTTGCTGGTTGTGGTACCATCGTTTATAATGATAGCATCCATCGGCGTGAAAGAGATGGCATTAGACCACTCACTCTCTTCAGTCTCACTACAGATTGCTTTTACGCGAGCGTAATACGTAGAATCGGATGTGAGGTTCGTGAGGTCAATGGTCGGCTCTGTCACGTTCGCCGTGACAGCATCCGTGAAGTCAGCCTTCTTACCATACTGCACTTCCCAAGCGGAAGCTGCACCGGCAGCCCAGTTGAGGGTGGCAATCGAACCGTGACCCTTCGTCAGAACAGCCTGTAAGCTATCCGGCTCGAGGCAGTTCGGAATCGAATCAACTACGATGTCATCCAAATAGAAGCCCTTATAAGAAGAGGTAGGCGCATTCATCTTAATAGCGATATACTTACCACCACCCTCATAAGCATTGAACAATACTCTGAACGGCTCATAGGTTGCAGCCGTAGGAGCGATAGTATCCAGTGCTACAAAGGTAGCAGCGTCAGCCGGATCGGTCATAACACCGACTACAAACGAACCATCATACGATGCAGAGTACTTACGTGCGTTGAAACGTATACGCAATGCGCTGATACCATCCATCTCCGGAAGGATAGCGTACTGATCCGTAACCGTAGTAGATGCCGTGCTACTATAGTATGAATAGAACTTCAAGCAGTTTGTGCCAGAGTTAGCATATGTAGCGCCCTTATATACCATCGGATAGTAATTGTACGTAGTATTCGTACCGGTATTAATCTGGCTCCAGCAGAGCGGCAGGTTCCTGCCGGAAGTCTTACCCTCCATGATATCGAAGTTCTCGTTGTACGGGAATTCGTTAACAAGGGCACAACCGGTATGGAATTTAGCCGGGATAGAATATTCAGAAGTTTCCGTTGCACCACATACTGCAGCAACTTGTACATCATAGTATGTAGCCGCCTTAAGACCCGTCAAGAGGAAGGTGTCATTGTCTGCTACAATCGATGCCCAGACAGAATCCGTGCTCTGCTTGTATTGTACAACCCAAGCGGTTTCTTCGCCCTGCGGTACCCATGTCAAAACAGCCGCGTTCGCAGTAGCGAGACTATCAATAGCCGCTACGTTCTCCGGCTTCTGACAATTCGGGATATACATGATCTTGATATCATCGATACAGCATGAGTAGTAGGAAGAAGTAGCTCCGTACCAAACGAATGCCAAACGAAGAGCTTCATCCGGAATCGTATCCAGTTTCGACTCATAGTAAGACATCGCACCATAACTGTTTGCATAGGACGTCAACTCATGGAAGTAAGCCACACTATCCACATACCCCAGATACAGGGTACCGTTAGTAGCACTCTCCATTTGTGCCCAGAAACCGATTTGCAAGAACTTGAGCGAATCAACGAATTCCGGCAATACAGCATATGCATACGCATTTGCAGAGGAGCAGAAGTTCATAGACTTGTTACCCTCGTGTACGTATGCGTAAGAGGAGCTGACGGTCTTATCCACCACATGCGGATCTCCGTACGTGGATGTACCACCGTTCTCCCAACATACCGGAGTAACACCTACAGCGTTATAAGCGACACCATTGTATGCCTCGAAGTCTACGATATAATCACCCTTATCAGCAATCGAGTACGGCTCGCAAAGCGTAGCAACGGTAATCGAAGCAGAGTACTCGCTGACAGCCGTTGAATCTGCGATGTTACACCAAGCAGCTACACGTACATCATAAGTATTCGCAGCTTCGAGACCGGCAAGAACCAATGTATCGGACAGTACAGAATCCGGAACGAGCGTCCAAACAGAGTCTGCACTCTTCTTATACTGAACAAACCAGTTAGTCTCGTTGAGACCAGGAGTCCATGTGATGGTAGCCGAAGAGGTAGTCGTGAGACTATCAATAACAGCCAAATCGGTCGGTTTCACACAAGACGGAGCTTCCTCAATCTTAATATTGTCCACAAAGATAGCACCACTACTATAGTTGGCATTTGCGAAGAACTGAAGCATGATTGTTTTACCCTCATATCCATCCAAACGGATTTCAGCCTCTGTAAACGTACCCGGGTTGGTAGTATTCGTGCTTCCTGTTGTTCCATAGCTCTGCAAATCTTCCCAATTCTGACCTCCATCCTCGGAAATCTTAACGGAGAAGGCACCACAGTTAGCCAAGTTCGAATAATCGAACGACAATGCGCATACCGGAGAAGCCGGAAGTGCGATTAGCGGAGTATTGATAAGCGCTGTACCGGCTTTAACCAATGAGTTGTACATACGTATCATCTTATTGTTGCCGGTGCTGTAGTTATATACACCCCAGATGTAATATTTAGTCGTTGTTGATTCGTAAGAAGAGGATGCCGTATTGTCCCAGTACTCAGGGATAGCATTCGCTGTTGCACTTTCGAAGTTCTCGCTCCAAGGAACAGTAAACGGTAACGGCTTCGTCTTGAACTCAACGCTGACAGCGTCGCTCACACCATCCTCACCACCACATGCTTTGCGCAGGTAGAACTTATAGGACGTCTTTTCTGTGAGGTTATTCAACTGGATGGAGTTGGCAGCATTCGGAACCTCTGTATATTCCGTCGGCTCGACAAACATACCTTCTGCATCAGCAGCCACAATTGCATATTCGAAGGCAGCGCCCTCTACTTCGTCCCAATTGAACGATGCGGACTCTGCAGCTACTTCTGCAAGTGCCAAATGGGTCGGCTTCGTACAACGGATACGTGCAACCTTCACATTATCCACTGCAGCAGGCGGGTTCTTACCGGAAGTATAGGTATTGTTTCTCCAAACAAATACCATCTTATAGTAACCTACCTTATCGATTGCCACCTCAAAGAGCTCATGATGCCAAGCACTATCCAAATTCAGCTTAGAACCACCATCGAGGGGCTCCCAATCCTCAGGAAGTGCGGAAGAGGAGAATCCGCTCGGAATCGCGGAGGAAGCCTCGAGTTCCACATCCGCGGGAACCAACGCTACGCGCAGGAAGTCAGATGTACTATAACCATAGTTTCTCCAATCGTATTGGAATGAGTACATACCCGTCTGGTCGAAATAGAAGGTCTTGGTAGCATAAACGGTAGCTGCCTTACCGGTACCTCTGCTGTATGCATAGGAACCAAAGTTATCGTTGGAAATATAGAGTGCCTTGGAACCGTTCGCGGTATTGTTCGCACGCGATTCCTCGCCCCATACCCAGTGGTTCTCAAGCTCGCCGTTGATCAGCAACCAGCCGTTGCCACTCTCGAAATCATGATTGTAAGGCAGATCAGCCGGGGTCTGGATAGTAGCAAACTCTTTGATAAGAACTTCACTCGTATCCGTATCACACAAGCGGCGAACGAAGAACAGGTAGTGGGTCGTCTCTGTGAGCTCGGTCATAGTGAATGTAGTTCCTTCGGTTGTGCCAATAAAGTCATCATTTGTCGGAACAAATTCGGTAGCCGGCTTCAGTACATAACCATACTCCCATGTACCATTCTCATCTGCCTCCCATACAGCAGTTGCTGTAGTACCTTGGATACCGGTGATATTCAAACTATTGGCTTTTTGGCAAGCCGGAATATTATCGATCTTCAGATTAGCAATGTGGAGGTTGTTACTTGCGTCCTCGCCATTGGTTGACTCAGCATAGAACGCGATCTGGATGCTGTTGGTAGCATACGCAGTGAGGTCAATCTTAGCCAACTGACCTTCGGCATTGATACCATCCAAAGAGAATCCTTCACCGGCGTTGGTCCATTTAGCCACGTCAGTCCAGGTCGCACCACCATTGGTAGAAATGAATACATAGAACTTCTGCGAGTTCTGCTTTCCGGCCTCAACTGCCTGCTTGTTACCGGCAGACTTGGTGAATGCCAGATCGAAAGTAAGCTGCTGATTCGGTTCCATCTCAATCGTCGGACCGATAATCCAGTACGCCGTAGTATCTTTCAAGTTCAATACGAGGTGATTGTCAGCAGAGGTGAAGATACCATTTGCGGCATCTACGTCCCAACCTTTCGATACCGGCTCCAGTTGCGCACCTTCATTGATTACATCGCTCAGCAATGCCTCATAGCGTCTCCACTCAGAAGGCAGGGAAGCGGTGTCGAAGGATTGTACAAAAGGTACACCGGAAGCGGTCTTAATAGTGATGGCTTTGCAGAATTTGCTGGTACCATCTTCCGCATCCGAGCATTTTGCAGCTAAGCGTACTTTGTACTCGGTAAACTCTTGCAGACCGGTCAATGTATAAGGCTTCTGCGTGATATTGAGCGCAGTAAAGTCATTATCCGTCGCCTTCTTGTACTCCAAAATCCAAGCGGTTTCGCCGCTCTTTGCTTTCCAGTCCAACTGAACGGAAGTCTTGGTTGTATTGGCATCAACCAGCGTCAGGCTGTCCGGCATCATACAAGACGGAGCATAATCGATAAGCACGTTACCTACGTGGATATCGTTATCGCCGTTAGATAGAGTTGATTCACCATAGAACGCGATTTGGATAGACTGACCGGCATATGCGCTTAAGTCAATTTCCACCTCCTCGCCTGCAACAGCAATCTCATCATACACATAAGACGAACCTTGGTTATCCCACTGCTGAAGGATGGTCCAAGTATGGCAACTATCCGTCGAAACGAGTACCACCAATTTATCATCAGGCTGATTTCCCAGATTATCAACCGGGTTCGCACTGCTGAAGTCCGTCAAAGCGACATCGTAGGTCAGCACATAATTGCTTCCCTCCGGCAGCGGAATCATCGGGCTGATAATCCAGTTTTTACAAGCGGTACCATAAAGGTTCATGTAGGCATGAGGACCACCCAGCACATCATTGCGTGCACCGAAGTTCCACGAACCAGTTGATGTACCAAAGTCCACTCCGCTCATAATATCACTGAGCAGACCTTGTTTTTTAGTCCATTCACCCTGCGCAGCCAGCGCATCCGAATACGGAATGCCGATGAGGGTTTTGAACGAAGCGTTTCGAGCTGCACTGGTGTTGTCACCACAAATGGTCTTTACTTGCACTGTGTATGCAGTGTAAGGTTGAAGACCCGTTAAGGTGTACGCCATCAAATTGGTCGTCACTTTCTGCGCAGCATCCTCTCCAGCAGCTTTGTACTCAATCTGGTAGTTCGTCTGGGAACCGCCAGTGATGTTAACAACAGCAGAGGTAGCCGTCACATCCGTAATGTCTACGGCTTCCGGTTTGTCGCAAGTCGGACCTGCCGAAGCTTCCGTTGTAATGGTAGCTTCCCAACCGGCAGCCGTGGTAGAGCCATCCGAATGCCACTCAATGGTGAGCGTACCGGACTGAGCTACATAATCTTCATCTGTAGTGATGGTTGCAGACGCACAGCCGGTCTGGAGTCTTCCAAGCAACTCGCCGTCCGTCGCATCGCCATCATAGATAAGCATGTAGTCCCAGTTGTAACAACCGGATGAGGACTCCGTTGCAAATGACGAAAAGTTAATCGTAATACTTCCCGTACAAGTAAACGTAGCCGTGTAGCTTTGACTGGTGCCATAATCGGCACTTGGTCCGCCTGAATCATAAAAGGCGTAGGTGCTACCCGGAGTCAGCTCTTCTTCCATATTACCGGTTAAGGTAATAACTTCTTGAGCCTGTACCGTTGCCCATGTAGCAAAGAGCACCATGACCAAACAAAGTAATACTTTTCTCATAAGCTTTAAGTAATTAGTTAAACAATAAAATAAATAAATATCTATTATTCCAATATAGGTATAATATATCAATTTGGGCGACAAAGTTACAAATTTATTTCGATATGCGCAAATTATTTTTCATTTTTTCGTCATTTTGTTACAAAATTGCTAAATTAAGTTTGCAAAATGGTAGAATATGCCATATAGAACATTTCTGAACCCGTATTGCCTCCGATATGAGTCCGATAAAAGTCCGATACGCCTCCGATTCCGAAATTGAACATTTATACACAAGAAAGCCACCCGAAGGCGGCTTTCCTGTGCGTTATCGGTCAGTACGTTATTTGCGCGGGTCAGCCACTTTCTGACCGGCAGCGTTGTACCACTCACCGTTGATGATGATGTAGAGGCAGTCGTTAATGATGACTTTGTGTGCAGCCTTTCCGTCCACAGAGATAAGGTCTATATCCTCATGTGCGTCATAGATGGTGAGTGTATGGACGAGGGTAGCCGGACACTCGGTGCCTTGAACTTTCACCACATCCATATAGACACCCTTCGGTGTGCCGATAGCGTAGAAGATCGGTGCCTGGTCAGCCACGTACGGATGCTCCGGATTGATGTAGGTGTAAGGCAGTTCGCTCAACTCTACGCGGTTCTCCACATAGATCGTATCCTCCTGGCTGTCCACATACGATACCACGAGGGTCTCGATACTGTCACAACCGATTGAAGAAACGAGGGTATCCTGGAAGAGACCGGCACGGTTATAGGTCTTGCCGTTCCATACATAGGACTCACCGCGACAGATAGCCACCTGCTCATCCGGTGCGAACCTACGCTCCTTGACGTAGAGCGTGAGGGTTACAACACTATCGCAACCATGCTCTATGGTGTGCAGTTTGCGGCGGTAAACACCGGACTGCTCCTTAGGCAGGAAGCCGTAGTTGGTGTACTGCTCGCCTTCGCAGATCGTATCCGTGAAGAAGGTCTCCTGCGCCGGATAAACCTCTATCTCGAGCTGCTGTACGCTATCGCGCTTGCCGGCTCTCGCCTCGGCGTCGGTCACGTAGAAGCTCGTCGGATAAGCATGAATACCCGGCTGAGTGTCATCACCGGAGAGATGGATCTCACCAATCGTCAAGTCCTCGTACTGGCAGACAGATGCCTGCTCCACGGTCTTGTCGAAGTATGCCAAGCGGACATTGTCCACATGGATGGCGATACCGGTAGTGGAAGTCGAGCGTGCCTCACGATAGAGACCGATGCGTACGTTCTTGCCGGCATAAGCGGCGAGACTATAACGCACACGCATACCCGTAGCCGGGATATCGCGCAGCTGCATACCCTCCGGATTGGTGTTCTGCCACTTGGCGAGGATGTTCTCACTCTTCCAGGTCTGTCCACCGTCGTCAGAGAGAATAATCATGAAGTAATAATCATCCTTCATATCATTCTCCGTCACTGCGTTGGAAGTGATGAGGTGCGCTGCGTTACATGCAGTGAGAGCCAGATCCATCGAGAAGTGCACACTATCATCCTCCGGCAGATAGAAGTCCGGCGTCACCATCCAGTGGTAGTCCGCGTTGTAACCGATAGCGGCATAGTGCGGTCCCTGGAGACCGTTATTATCCGCCTTGCGGCTGAAGCTCCAGTTATCCACACCCTTGGCGAGTGTTCCGGTCGTATCAACCACGTTGTCGGCATGTGCCTTACTGAAGATCCACTCGTTCGAACTGACAGTCGTAGAGAACTCCTCGAGGAAGTACGGACTACGCGAGGTCTTGAAGGATGCTTTCTGACTGAAGCTGCTCTCGCCCCAACGCTCGCCACAGAGCGCCTGAACACGCCATACATAAGATGTCAGCGGTTGCAGATTCTTCACGGTGCAGGTGTTCGATTCCACTTCCTCGTTGAAGACAAAGTCATCCTCTTTCTCGAAGAACGGATCGGTCGAAACCTGTACGAGGTAAGTTCCCGCCGAGTCAATACCGTTCCACGTCAGCACAGCATGGTAGGTACCAATCTGCAGCGTGGTCAGCTCGGTCGGATCCTTACACTCCTGACTGTGCTCGAACGAGACATTATCAATCCAGATATAATCACCTGTCTTCTGCGTTCTGCTACCCTTCTCCTGGAACGAGGTCATGAATGCCACATACGGACCAGTAGCGCCTGCCAATTCCACTTTCATCTGCTGGAAGAGGTAGTCGTTCGCCGCCGTAGCATGATTAGCCGTAGAGAGCGTACCGTCATAGGTCACCGTATCAATCGCCACGAAGGTAGCCGGATTCGTCGGGTCGGTCATCGTACCGACGATAACGGACTTGGAGTAGGTCGAACCGGTGTACGACATGAGCACGGAGTCGGTCGAAGCGGATACATACGCCGGACGCATCCAGAACATGACTTGCAGCGTATCGTATGAGCGGATATCCATTGCCGGCATAGCGATATACGGCTGATAGGTGAGACGGCTACTGGTGGTAGCACGCATCATGACTGCATTCGAGCCGTCGTAGCTGTATTTGAAGTCCTTGGTGTTCGGCTGGTTGTACGGGTCGTAGTTGGCGTTCATCCATCCGTCTTGTGCCGCATCGCCATAGGTCCAACAGAGAGTCTGGGTATAGTTTTTCTGACCCTCGATGTTCATCCAACCCTCAGCCGGTTCGAAGCCGCAGGTGTAAGCCGGAGTTACGACCACACACTCGGTCGCGAAGGTGAGCGCTCTGGTAGCAGGCGACTCGTTGGTTCCGTCGGTCTGGTATGCATACCACATATAGCGCATAGCCGGGTCTAATCCCGTCATCTGGTACGAGGTACCTGTCGCCTGTGTACGAGAGATCTCCGTACCCTCCGCATCGAGCAGAACGATTACGGTGGTGAGCTCCGGATGGTGGGTGTTCCAAGACATCGTAGCTGTGGTGGTGGTCACGTCCGAAGTACGTGTGCCGGTCGGCGCAAAGAGGGTATTACCTACCGGTTTGACAGCGAGGTCGTCGATGAAGAACAAGCCCGGAGCCGTTTGGAAGAGTACGATGTACTTACCTTGCGCATGCTCCAGCGGCACTCGCATCTGTTCCCAATAACGGAGACCTGCCGGATCGTCGTTGACATTATCGGATATCGTCAGATCGGTTTGCGTATAGGTGACGGTATCCACAATCTGCAGCGAGCTGAAGTCCGTCGGGTCGGTCAGTGTACCGATGACGAGCGACTGGCTGTATGTACTATTGAGATACGTAGCATCCACTATACGACCGCGCGATGAAGCGGAGCTGTATGTCTGGTCGTAGTTCGCGAAGCAGCGTCCGTAGAACTCAATCATCATCGTGTCGAATCCGCAGTTGAGTTCCGGCAATACGATATAGGAGCTGTAGTTAGCCTCCGTGGTGTTGACACGCAGCGCATGGCTGTTGTTACGTCCCACCTCGAAGTGTCTGGAAGCGTTGTAGCCCGTCATTGCACCCGTGTACTCATATCCCTTGCGCTGAACGAGCCACTGGTATCCGTTAACCGGCTCGTCATAGGTGATACCGGTGTGGAAACAAGCCGGTTTGTAGTAGAGCGAGTCAGACGATCCGCCTGCCAATACATCGTTCGCCTCCCACTCGGCCGCGTCGTCGAAGTTCCATACGAAATCGGTACCGTTAGCGTTCGGCTCCATCGTTTCGCAAATGGTGTGGAAGACGAGTTTGTCCGTCTTGACGTACGAACCGGACGTAGCAACCGCAGTTGTCAGCGTAGCGGAGTACTCCGAACGCGGAACAAGACCTGTAACTAACTGAGAGGTCGTCGTGAGGTGGTTGTATTGTGCCACGGTCACACCGGCAGCATTCTTGATAGTCAGATCCCACGGACCACCTACATGATCCCACTCAATGAGCGCGGTCGTACCGTCCGTCACAATCTTCTTGAGCGAAACGAGGCTGTAGCCTTTCGCCGCACCCATCTGCACATCATCGATATAGAGATAGACGCTGTCGGCATCCTGTTTCGGCATATGGAATACCACTTGTTTGGTGGCTACGGTAGCCGAATCAAGATCGAGGTTATAGTACTTGTACAAGTAATTGTTCTTGTTAGTAGCGGCTCCGTTCGCCAATTTGTCAAGACGTACATTAGCGATACGCTCATAGGTCTCAAAGCCTCTATCCTTGTCCACCAGACCTATCTCCAACAGACCATTCTCAGAATAGCGGGGCAGCCAGCTCGAGGTACCGCTCGGTTTGGTAATATCACCCGGACGGATCTTGAACTCGAAGCTGCGCGCCTTAGGCTGGTTGATAGCCGGGAAGATGACATATGCACCATGGTAGTTCTTATAAGCATGGAGAACCAGCGCACCATCGCCCGTTCTTGCATAGCGGACGGTATCGTTATCCTGACGGCTGTACGGGTAGTACATGTACGACTGCGATTCCGTACCCAAGGAGTCACGATCGGCTTCGAGTGCCGGGTGGATATAGAAGTTACCGCTCTGCGAGTACTTGCTGTTCTCGTACAATTCCGTTTTCTCAAATCCGAAGAAATACGTATCCTCATAGAAGTACTTGGTGCTGATCTTCAGCGGAGTACGTGTCCACAGACTAACCTCTCCGACACCGCATACGGTACGCGCATAGACGAAATACGAGGTAGCAGGAGTGAGTCCGGAGAACACGACGTGCGTGGAGTCCACAGTCATCTTGGGCAGCGTGTTGAGGTAGCTGTTGATATCTCCGATGTTCTCATAGTCCGCTTCGGGGATGATAGCCAGCTCCCACAATGCATCCTCCGCTTTAGAGGGTTTGAGCGTCAGGTCTGCGGATTCATAAGAGGTTCCGATCAGTTTGAGTTTCGGAGCGTTGCAGGTAGCCGAGAGCTCCAGGCTGATATTGTCGATATAGACATCACTGGATTTTGTGAAGCCCATCGCGGAATAGAATCCGGAGGTAAACGTCAGATTATTGTACGGCAGTTCGTAGTCGCCCAGATTGATGGTATAACGAACGAAGCTCGATGCATCATTCAACGGATAGGAAGTGATGAGCTCGAAAGTAGAAGGATCGTTCGGATCCGCCATTGTTCCGACATACAGCGTTCCTGTATAACTCGAACTCCAAGCACGCGCATCGAACGAAAGCACCATGTCTTGCAGGTCACCGTCCAATACAGGCGTTATCATCCACGAGTTATTGGAACTGGTGGTATAGAGTTCGACAGCCTTGGTATCCATACCGCTCACCGTACTCAGCTTCGGATAGGAAGTACCGCTGCTTGCGCGGAACACCCAACATCCCGGAGAACCGGTACCGGTGCTATACGACTCGAAGTCCTCGTAGAACGGCAGAGGTACACCATCCTCGGAAGGACACTCGGTCTTGAAGGTAGCGTAGGTCACCGAGATAGCGGTGCTATCATCGTTGCCGCAGACACCCTGTGCATATACATAGTACGTAGTAGCCGCATTGAGCGAGGTGAGACGAATACCCTCCGAATGATCTACAACCGAATCAATCAGGTAGTGATATTTCGGTTTCTGCTCGTCCGTCAGCCATTTGTCAGCCACCATCACGCGATAGGTGTCCTGATAGCCCTTCCAGCTGACAACCGCCTCTTTCTCACCTACACTATCCACCGTGAAGGATTGGATAGAACGGCAGTGCGGAATGAGTTCCACAGAGATCTCCGATATATAAGCATAGTTGGTAGTACCGAAGTCGGAGAGGAACATGATGTTACGACCAAACTCACCCATGTAGTCACCCTCATAATGCTCAAAGCCGACACTGTACGGATCCCAAGCCGATTTGCTGAGATTCAATGTATCTACCGGCACGAAAGTACTCATGTCACTCGGGTCAGTGATGACACCGACGATCACCTGGTTATTCGCCGACGTAGAAGTGTTACTGCGACCCCAGAAGGTCACCTGATACTTGTTGATCGAGTCCACATTGAGCTCCGGCATGATGGCATACGCACCCACGTTGCTGCTCGAAGAGGTCGAGTTATCATAGAGCTGCAGGTAGTTGTTGCCGTTGTGCTTATAAGTGGACGAGTTGTTGACATACGGGATATAGGTAGTGGACGCGCCTTGCGTCTTGCTGCCCACGGTCCAACACGGCATCTCTCCGCCGGAACCGGTTTCATAACCCGCCTTGTCGGAGAAGGTGATGGTACCCATTGCCTCCGGTGTCATTGCCTGACACGGCGTAGTGAAGTTGATCGAAGCCCATTGCGAACTCGTGACAGAATCACACAGAGTAACTGCATATACATAATACTTCGTCTGGCCCTCCAAGCCTCTTATCACTTGCGAACGACTGTTCAAGGTGTCCAGATAAACGAGTTTGGACTCCGGTACCACATATCCTTCCGTCTCCAGATCCGTTTCCGAAATAGCCTCATTCGTCACCAACAGCACCCAGTCGCTGTTGGTACGCAGACCGCTGCTGATACGTACGCTGGACGTAGTCATCTCCGAGCAACTCGGCTTGGGTAACGGGCAGGCATTGGAGATGAACGAGATGTCATCAATATACACCCAGTCACTCTTGTTGTAACGAGCACGCCATGCCACATGCTTGGCAGTAGGCGGTATGAGCGCTGCATAGTCGCTCAGATCCACTCTTTTCTCGTAGAACGTAGAGGTACCGGTACCTGCCATCGAATCCAGCGGTACGAAGGTGTTCAGATCCGTCGGGTCTGTCATCACGCCCCAGACACATACCTCACCGTTGTACGCACTCATGGAGAAGGTAACCACAATAGACTCGAGCGAGTCGCACTTGATCTCCGGAGATGCCGCCCAGGCAGGTGCGCTGGTGGAACTCTGGTAGATATACAGTGCCATCTGCGAGTTCACCGCATGCACATACGGCAGCGTACCTGTTCCGGTGCGGGTGCCGAGCGTCCAGCAGTTCGGGTGTGCACCATCCGCATAGGCTGCGAAGGTCTCCTTGTTCGACTTGGTCGGATCAAGCATCTCGCACGAAGTGGTCACCGGTGTAGAGATCCATGTGCTGTCCCCGCAAAGGGTACGTACATAGACATAGTAGGTGCTCGATGCCTGCAGGTTCTCCAGATGGAAGGCCTTACCGGTCACAATCGAATCACGCAGCACGTCATAGGCAGCGTTATAAGAGTTGTTCTTAATGGCATTGATGCCGACATTCGAACTGAGCACTTTCACTTCCCACAAGTCGGAATCAGAGGTACCGTTCCACGTCAGGTCAATCGAATGCGCTGCAAAACCCGACTGCTTCAGGTCATATGCCTCAATACACGACGGGTCTTTGAGCTCGACGTTATCAATAATCACATCGCTACTCATGAGCAAGTTACCCAGACCGGATGTAATGGCGATATTGTCATACGCCAACTCGTAGTCCGCGAGGACGAAACGCACTTTCTTGAAGTCCGCACCATCCACGAAGACGGTATCGAACGGCACAAAAGTATTCGAGTTCTCTATATCCTCCATCGAACCGACATAGATAACCGCCGACGATGAAGCAGTGCCAGCATACGTACGTACGTCGAAGGTGAGCAACATGTCAGACAGGTTACCCTCCACCTGCGGCAGGATAGCCACCGAACGATGGATGGTACCGGACGAATACAACTCCAGCGTCTTCTCCGGAGATCCGGATGTGCCGTCGTTGTAGATTCTCGGATAACCGACGCCCATGTAGTCCGCCAACTGCCAGCAACCGGCAGTGGTGGCATCGATGTTATAGTTCTCAAAATTCTCTTTGTACGGATATTCCTCTTCACGACAAGGTGTGCTGAACGACATCTCGCTCCACCAATCCATGTCACAAGTCGAGCGCACATAGAGATAGTAGGTTGCGTGCGGCGTGAGTCCTCCGAAACCGAAGGTCGGCGCAGCCGCGGGGTTGAACCACTCCAGCGAATCCGCCACCACCACACCACGCATGGCTTGTATATCCTCCAGCGTCTTATGCACGCGGTCCGTCTCGCTCAAAGCGGAACGGGAGAGGAAGAACTCCCATTTATCCCAAGAAGAACTCTCCCAAGTAACCGTGATCGAATCCGGGAGAATATCCAGACTGATATTCGTAGGCGGAACACAGTCAGACAACTCCTCCACGATGATCTCGTCGATATAGTTGATGGTGTTCTGGCTCATCTTCATCACATCGTCCCATACAATCGCGATAACGCCATCGGGACCGCTGTAGTTGACGAAGTTCGCATAGCAGCGGGTATAACCCGTGGTGTTCAGCATGAAGCTGGACACAGGCACAAAGGTATTGATATCCATCGGATTGGACATCACACCGATAGTAGCATGCGCCTGGTTATAGGTGTTATAACCGCTGAGGTAGAACTTCACCTGTACCTCATCCAGATTCTCCACCGGCGGCAGGGTCACCCATACATCCGCGCCACCACGCTTACTCATGAACAGCGAACCGATACCGCTATAACTATACTTGGAGTCCGTCAGCACAGCCGGATAAGTGGTTCCGTTATTACCAAAGACACCCAGACCGGCAGCAAACTGTCCGCTCATACCGGCAATCTGATACTTGCTAGTAGTGCCTGCCTCGAAATCAAAATTATACGGGATAGCACGCTGCGAAGCAATCGTCACAAAGGGGTAACGATAGGACCACTCGGTGCCGGCTGCCTGTACATAGACATAGTACGGGCGGTTCCAGCTGTGGTCTGCCTCCAGTGCCTGGCACAGATAGCTGTTGGTCGTGACCGTTGCCTGGTCAACGATAGCCGATGCGGCAGGGTTGGACGGATCCACCTCTGCGTTGGTCACCAGCACGTTGTACGAAGCAGCATTGCCTTCCCACGAGATGGTAGCATAGGTGTCACGCGGGTTCACCGTGATCTTGGTGACCTTGTTGACATCCTTGCGGTACTCAATGGTGAGATTGTCCAGATAGAACACATTCGGACGGTCGAAGTCACTGACAAAAGCCACGTAAGAACCGTTGCCTTCGTAAGAACCGAGGTCCACGATATTCTCCTGGAAAGTCTTGTTTCCCCATACGCTCACGGTATCTATCGGCACGAAGGTGGTGATATCTTCCGGATCGTCCATCACACCCACGAGGATGCTACGACCGTACTGACGACCGGTGTACGTATAGACCGTGCTCCAGAAATGCACCTGCAACTGGTTGACACGGAACTCATCGTTCGCCGTGTCCGCCAATGCCGGCGTCGCCAGATAGACAAAGCGGTTAGCCGCAATCATCGTCTCCGGTTTCGAGGTCTCACCACCGGAGAAAATAACTGCCGGAGTCACATCCTGAGAATAATACGCCCACGCCGTAGCCGAAGCCTTGGAGTTGACAAACGGGTTGGTGTTTTGGGTATTGCTACCCCAAGTCCAATCCACGTCGCGCAGGACACCGGACTTATAGTTGAAGGTCTCCGTAAACGGCACTTGCTTCACCGTACGAACCTTGAAGCCGAAGGGCTCTTCCTTGTCTTGTTCACTACTCCAGGAGCTGTTTTCGCCCTCACAGAGCGAGCGCACATAGGCGAGGTAGAACTCACCCGCCTCCAGCACGAGGTCCTTGTTGGTCACACCGTTTACCAAATCATGATAAACGATCTTCTCCGGAGTGGTTGCCTCTATCTCGTCAATCAGGTCCGGAACAATCGTATCCTTGGTAACCAGCAGCTCATAGAAGTCCGCATCCCAGCTCGCCGTCCACGAGATATTGACCTTACCGGCACCTTTGTTCGTAGCGATCAGGTCATGCGGAGTGGTACACTCGGGAGCCGACTGCAGCTTGATACTATCCAGCACGATACCACGACCGAGGTTGTCTTTTCCCTCGAACGCAATCTGGTAGGTCTGTCCCACTTCAGGCAAGGACAGTTTGACATACTGCCAATCGGAACTGGCGGTACTGAACTCCGCCATCTGCTTCCACGCAGCATACGAACCGGTGCGGTAGAGCACACGGAGCGTATCGCGGTCTGCGCCCCACTTCGGGTTCGCATACCAGAACGTCAACTCCGGCATATAGACCTTCGTCGGACGGAGGTCCATCACCTTACTAACCAGACGAGTCTTATAGCCGATCGTCTCGCCCTTGTTGTTACGCAAATAGGCACGTTTGCTACCCTGCACAACCGTAGAGGGATAAGACAAACCATCATCAACATCCTCCACAGCCCATGGCATAGGCATGTCCGCAGGGATATACTCCTGCGTCCAAACAGAGTCCTGAATACCATTCTCAAAGCCCTCGTTAATCACAATGACACGCGCCTCAAGACTCATTACTGCAGCCATCACGGCTACCAATAACATGAGTAAATGTTTCTTCATAACTATATATAATTATACGTTAAAAATAATTTTCTGTCTATAACAAACAAGTTTTAGTGTGCAAAATTACACAAAATATTTTAAATTTGCAACAAATTGTTCATAAAAGTGCATAATTATTTCATTTTGCTAAGTCTATTTTACACAAAAAAGCGACCTCGCTATGAGGTGACCCCAAAAAGTTGGACGGATTATTAAATCTAGTTGACTTGATTTTGAAAGTGAGTTCGGTATTGTACCGGGCTCATTTTCAATTTTAGTTTGATACGTTCGTTGTTGTAGTACCGGATATACTCTTTTAACGCTGCCTTAAAGTCATCGATACTCTCCCATCTATTGTTATAGAGCAGCTCGTTCTTCATCAGACCGAAAAAGTTCTCCATAACTGAGTTATCCAAGCAATTCCCCTTACGGGACATACTTTGCGTAATACCATGTTCACGCAATAGATACTGGTAGCGCGTGTGCTGATAGTGCCACCCCTGATCCGAGTGCATTATTAGACCATTTGTCTGCGGATGTTTGCGGAACGCTTTCTGCAACATATCCACTACCATCTTTAGATCCGGACGATCAGAGATGACATAGCTAACAATCTCTCCGTTCCACATATCCAGTATAGGCGATATATAACATTTCTTGCCACGTATATCCACCTGTGAGACATCAGTAGTCCACTTGCGATTAGGCGCGTCTGTCGCAAAATCTCTTTCAAGTACATTAGGTGCAATCTTACCTATTTCTCCTTTATAAGAGCGGTAACGCAATTTGGTTTTCCGAGCATACAAGCCCATTTCTACCATTAGTTTAGCTACTGTCTTGTGGTTGATGTCTTTGCCTTCCGTGCGCAGCTGTTGGTATACCCGCCGGTAACCATAACGTCCTTTATTCCTATTAAATATACGTATTATATCCTTGCGTATTTGCGCATACTTGTCCTCTCTCGGACGGATATTATAATAATACGTAGTACGAGCCATCCCCTTGATCTCAAGGAGCAAATCAAGGCTGTGTTCGGGCTTTAATGTTTGGATGGCTTGCGCCCAATCTCGTGTAGACGCTTCTCCCTTTCTTCCATTAAAGCCCTCACTTTTTTTAGCAATGCATTTTCTGCACGCAAATACTCATTTTCGAAGCGCAGACGCTCTAACTCTGTCTGCGGTTCTTGTTTCTTTCGACGTCCCATACCTTTACGACCTGTTCCTTGTGGCTTTATAGCGCGCAAAGCCTCGTATCCGCCTTGACGATAGATACGAGTCCATGACTGGACTGCATAGCGAGATACGTGATACTCTGCACAAATTTTGCGCAAAGGTACTCCTTTTTCTGCAAACTCGCAAACAATTTTGCATTTTGTTTCAAAATTGGCACGTTTTATGGGAAGTTTTCGTAGTCCGGCAACACCTTCTAGTTGATAACGTGATAGCCACACTGATAATTCTGTATCTTCTATCCCCATTTGACGACCTACCGCTTTAGGCGCGTAACCTTCTAAACATTTTTGTACAGCTAATAGCCTCTCTTCAATAGAATGTTTCATAATAAAACCCCAAAAGTTTTTTGTTCAACTTTTGGGGTTCATTACACTATGAGGTCGCTTTTCCTTAATATAATACACGCGTGCGCGTTAGAGGCTGGCTTCGTATGCCTTAGCGTCCATCAGTTTGTCCAATTCGGCAGCGTCTTTGACAGCAATACGAATGATCCATCCCTCGCCATACGGATCGTTGTTCACCAACTCCGGCTGTGCATCCAACGCACCGTTGATTTCCAGCACTTCGCCCGTTACCGGCATATTGAGATCACTGACCGTCTTTACTGCCTCTATGCTACCAAACACCTCACCTTGACCTACAGTCTCGCCCAGCGTCGGCACATCGACAAACACGATCTCTCCCAACTCAGACTGCGCGTAATCGGTAATACCTACATACGCTTCATCTCCTTCTACACGAATCCATTCGTGCTCGCTTGTATAGCGAATATCTCCAGGAAATACCATACTAAACTTGTGTTTTATGATTTATGATTTGTGATTTAACGCTCCATCGGTGTGTTCGGAATCTGGTCACCCAGCGTAGACATCGCGCAGCGGAAACCAATCTTGGACGAACACTTATCCTGATCCAGATAACGACGTGTTGCAGGATTGAGCCAGAAAATACGATCTGCCCAAGAACCGCCTTTGTACACGCGACTATTCTTCGTAATCTTCGGAGCCAGAATATCGGTAGGATCCGGTTTGTAGTTCTCGAGGTTCGCCACACCGGCGGTATCCAGGGGATAGTCGGTATTAATCAAGCTAGCGAAATCACCATCCAGCACATCACGCTTATCGTCCTCCTTACCCCAAGTGATCTTCACACAACCGATGGAATCAATTGTATACTTACCCTCCTCATCCAATACCGCGTGGCTGAAGATATTACCACGGTAAGAGTTATACTCCGTGAACTCTTGGAACGTTGTTTCACGATAAACGTCCATTACCCACTCGTTCACGTTACCGGCCATGTTATACAGACCGAAATCATTCGGCTCAAATGCGTCTACCGGGTTGGTGATTACATAACGGTCATTCAGCGCGCCGCTGACACCCATCATGTCGCCTCGTCCACGAACGAAGTTAGCCTGCATCATACCCAGATTCTTCTTCGACATATCGCGCGGATGATAACCCGACCACGGATAAACCTTACCCTCAATGGTCAAACCATCTTCGCCCGCAACCGGAGCATAAGCGGCAAATACCCACTCTGCCTCCAACGGCAAACGATAACCGGTAACAAAGATACCGTCCGCAATCGTTGCCTTGCGGTCCGTTCCATGGAACAAGTCCTGCTTCGGACGACGGCCCGGCTCGGGTTGATAACTATCATCCATTAAATATTTCTCGGTATTGAATACAAATTTATCGCGGATATACTCAAACGGAAGGCGATAGTAGGTCTCAGTCTCCGTCTCTCCCGGATTTTCACCCTCTATCTCACGCTCCATGGCTACCAGTTCATAGCCCGGATTCTCCTGATTCCATTCGTCGGCTCCTTCCTCATCCCACTCTTCCAACAGATACGGGAAATCAGGAATTGCCATTGCTCCGGCGTTTACCAGCGCCATCTCGTTCACACGGTCCGTACGCCATTGGCAATAAGCCATCGCCTGATCCCAGCTCACACCGACAATCGGATAGAACGAGAAAGCAGGGTGCTCGAAGTAGTTGTCCTCATACGGGTCGTTATAAGCCATGTCCTCGCGCCATACCTTATGGTCCGGACGTGCTTTGTCTACCAACTCAGGAGCGATATCGCCGAACACGATTTCCATCCAATGGAGATACTCGTTCCAGTTCAGGTTGGTCACCTCATACTTGTCCATATAGAACGAACTAACCGTAACCTGACGACTCTCGTTGTTAAGCGTTGTTGTCAGGAACTCATCCGTCGGTCCGAGTGTCAGCACACCACCTTGGATAGGCACCATTCCGGGAGGGTTAACATTACCGACACCCTCTCTCGCCTCAAAATTGGTAGTCTTTTTGTCAAAATAATACCAACCTGTGGTGTTGCTCACGCGGGTGTTCAGTTCGCGCTTATTACAAGCGACAGCACCCATTACCACCGAAACAATCAAAAGATACTTAAATACACTTTTCATATTGTTTTGAACTATTAATTATGTCCTTTATTCTCTAGTTTTTGGTGCGCGTACATATACGTACACACGTTTCAGCTTGCAAATGTACTGCTTTTTTTGCACATACGCAAATTTTTGTTCATTTTTTTTGCATATTTGTATTTTTTTTTGTAATTTTGCAGCGTGAAAGCGCAAATTATGGCAATAGGCAACGTTACTCCGGACAGTTTTTATGCTGCTTCGCGACTAACAGATATGGCTCAGGTAGTTGCTTGGGCGCACGATACCGTAGCACAAGGAGCGGACATTTTGGATATCGGGTCTTGCTCCACCCGACCGGGTAGCACCCCCGTTGACGAAGAGACAGAATGGCTACGATTGGCACCTGCCCTAGAAGCCATTCGTGCTGAGATGCCCGAGACACCGCTATCCATAGATACATTCCGTGTGGAGATTGCACGCCGTGCGCTTGATCAATTCGGACCGATGATCATCAATGATATATCCGGAGGATGCGAAACTATGTTCGCGTTAGTACGTGCCTATCATGCTCCGTATATCTGGACGCTCCGAGGAGACTTGTGCCTACCTCAAAAGCATCCGGAGTTACACGATCTGGATTTAATCTTGGACCCCGGATTCGGGTTCATCGGCAGTCCTGATTTGGACTATGCATGCATGCGACAGATGGACGATTTACGCCGATTTGAACGTCCCATATTAGTGGGAGTCAGTCGCAAGTCCATGCTATGGAAACCGCTTGGTATCCATCCGGAGGATTGTTTGAGTGCCACGCAAGTACTACACCTGTATGCGCTACAGCACGGTGCTACTATCCTTCGCGTGCACGACGTGAAGGAAGCCGCGCAAACTATAAACATTTTTGAGAGATTAAGAGATTAGAGATATGCATTTATTATCTTTTTCGTTCGGATTCAAGGACGCAATAGACATCTTGCTCGTAGCTGGAATTTTGTATGAAACCTATCGTCTGCTGCGCCGCACAGGAGCCGCCAATCTGTTCTGGGGTATTCTGGCGTTTATTGTGGTATGGTTTTTAGTCAGTTTTGTCTTCCAACTCGACCTCACCGGTGCGCTTTTTGACCGCATCATATCCGTTGGAGCGATTGCTCTGATTGTCATTTTCCAAGAAGAGATCCGTATGTTCTTCTACCGCGTAGGATCACGCTTCTCCCCTCTTCAAATTATGCGCAAACGCACACCGGAAGGAGAAGGAGTCCAACGCCAACAGATATTTGAGATCACACAGGCATGCCGGCATATGGCTTCCCAAAAGACAGGTGCTCTCATTGTGTTGGCCGGCGCGGGCAACCTGAAAGAGATTGTGGATACCGGTGAGCGCCTGGACGCACGCGTGTCCGCACGTTTAATAGAGAATATATTCTTTAAGAATACTCCGCTTCATGACGGAGCACTTGTCATCCGTGATGACAAGATGTTAGCCGCAGCTTGTATCCTACCGGTGAGCAAAGACCAAACGATTCCAAAGCACTACGGTCTAAGACATCGTGCAGCACTGGGCCTGACAGAAAAATCCGATGCCACATGCATTGTGGTATCGGAAGAAACAGGCCATATATCCGTGGCCACTGACGGTAAAATACGGGAAGTGAAAGAGGACGAATTATTCCTCGTGCTGCACTCCGCGTCCTCCATGGTTTGACTTCGCGGATGAGCGGTACGCATCACGACAAATCACACACTGACCGGCTTCCGGCAACTGGAAGAGGACGGTAAACTTCAATCCGACCACCAGATTATTCACCGATGCAGCAAAGCCTGTTGTTGACATAATATCGTTCATCACCAGATTATCCACCATACTGGTCGTGCCGTACACCGGTACAGTCGAACCCGAGTTATAGGACAAGTTTCCCTCAATCGGCAGTATCTGATCATGATTGGCAGGGTTATACGTACCTAATGCCAATTGTTCACGCTGATAATGAATATCCATCAGACCGTAATCCACAAATCCGGCCAATCGATACTCTATTTTACGTTTCGGAACGTCATATCCAATTGCGTTTGTCACCAGGCCCAAACGGCCACCCATTTCCACACTCAGATTAATACCCAGCTTTAAAGTTGTTCGAACACTACTATTAATCGGCAGATCATCAAAGAACTGATATTCCGGCATACTGCGGAACGCATCAAACTGGTTATATTCGCCATAGGTGGTCAACAAAGCAGAAGAACGGGATAATGTCCACATGTTGGCATCCACTTTCGCACCGGCTAACATATAGAATTTTCCGCTCTGTACACCTATCATCAACGGCACTTGCAGGGCTACGTTCGTATATTGGTCGTGACGATCATTCACTTCATACACATAGTTGAACGTCATATCACCATCCAAATCAAGCTGATTCTCGAGCACTGCAGTTGTACTGCTTCCCTGCATAAAATAGGTAGCACCTCCCTGCGCTCCGACTCCCACATGCAACAAGAAACGCGTTGGGCTATACGCTCCACCTGCCTGCATTTCATACACAAAACCCAAGCCTCCTACGCCTCCGAAACTCGGGCCATAGGTACTCTCCTTGGGCAACAATGTCCATTCGCCTGCTTGGAAATATCCTCCAAAATAATTGTACACTTTTGCCTGCATCGTAGTACTAAATAGTACCACAAGCAACAAAACCCAATATGATTGATGTTTTTTCACCGAAATAATTTGTATTTTTCATTTTTTTGTTGTATCTTTGCAGCCGATTTCGGATTAAGTCTACAAAGCAACGCCAGTTTGCGACCGCAAAAGTACTACTTTTTTTCGAAATACGCAAGAAAATTAAGTATTTTTTTTATTTTTAGTACAAATTTACACAAAATATGGCATTTAATCGCACTTTAATCACAGCAGCACTACCTTATGCGAACGGTCCGGTGCATATCGGACACCTCGCAGGAGTGTATGTTCCCGCGGACATTTATGCCCGCTACCTGCGTTTAAAAGGACAAGAAGTACTCTTCGTCTGCGGAAGCGATGAGCACGGTGTTCCGGTTACTATTCGCGCACGTAAAGAAGGTATCACCACCCAACAAGTGGTAGATCGCTATCATGAACTTATCAAACGTTCGTTTGCAGATTTCGGAGTCTCGTTTGACATTTACTCTCGCACCACCTCCGATATCCATCACAAATTTGCGGCAGATTATTTCCGTCACATGTACGATGCCGGACAATTTGTTGAGGAGACCAGTGAGCAATTCTATGATCCGGAGACCGGACATTTTCTAACCGATCGGAATATCCGCGGTGAGTGTCCGCGTTGCCACTCGCTCGGTGCTTACGGAGACCAATGCGAAAAATGCGGAGCTACGCTCTCTCCGGATGAACTGATTAATCCGTATAACGCAGAGACCGGCAATGCGCTCGCCAAGAAAGAGACAAAGCACTGGTATCTACCTTTGGATCAATATCAGGCATGGTTGGAAGACTGGATTCTAAACAACCATAAAGAGTGGCGTCCGAACGTATATGGCCAATGTAAGAGTTGGCTGGACGGAGGACTCAAGCCGCGTGCCGTCACCCGTGATCTGGATTGGGGAATTCCGGTACCGGTAGAAGGCGCGGAAGGCAAAGTCCTATATGTATGGTTTGATGCTCCGATCGGTTATATCTCCAATACTATCGAGATATGCGAAAAAGAACCCGGGAAATATGGTGATTGGCAGAAATGGTGGAAGCAAGAAGACACCAGAATGATTCATTTCATCGGAAAAGATAACATCGTTTTCCACTGTATCGTCTTCCCTGCTATGCTCAAAGCACAGGGGTATAATCTGCCGGACAATGTGCCTTCGAACGAATTCCTTAATCTGGAAGGAGACAAAATCTCCACTTCGCGCAATTGGGCAGTTTGGCTCAATGAGTATCTCGATGATTTCCCAGGCAAGCAGGACGTATTGCGTTACGTGCTGACAGCCAACGCACCGGAGACCAAAGACAATGATTTTACGTGGGCAGATTTCCAAGCGCGCAACAACAATGAATTGGTGGCTATCTATGGCAACTTCGTTAATCGTGCATTGGTGCTTACCAACAAGTATTTTGAAGGACGAGTGCCTGCATGCGGCGAATTGACCGAATACGACAAAGCAACCATTGAGGAGTTTAAGAACGTCAAAGCAACGCTTGAGCAGTTGATTGAAAACTTCCGTTTCCGCGACGCACTCAAGGAGGCCATGAATCTGGCTCGCATCGGCAACAAATATCTGGCAGACACAGAGCCCTGGAAATTGGCAAAGACAGACATGGACCGCACATCGACAGTCTTGCATCTCGCACTTCAAATCGCAGCTAATCTTGCCATAGCTTTCGAGCCATTCCTTCCGTATTCATCGGAAAAATTGCGCGCTATGTTACACCTCGATGCACACATCGGATGGGACGATTTGGGCCGCATTGATATCCTTGCTGAAGGCAACGCCCTCGGTGAAGTCAGCCTTCTGTTTGAGAAGATCGAGGACAGCGCTATTCAGGCACAATTGGATCGCTTGGAGCGAATCAAAAAAGAGAATGAAGCAGCCTCACAAGCAGAAGCGCTTAAGAATTGGCGTCCGGAACCTATCAAAGAGCCGACAACTATCGATGAATTCGACAAAAATGACATTCGCGTTGCGACTGTTTTGGAGTGCAGTAACGTCAAGAAATCCGATCGTCTGCTGCAGTTTAAGTTAGACGATGGTATGGGCGGGCGTACCATATTGAGTGGTATTGCACAATCCTATCCGGATCCCTCTGTTCTGGTCGGTAAACAAGTGCTGTTTATAGCGAACTTCCCGCCACGCAAGATGATGGGTATCGAATCGCAAGGCATGATTCTTTCTGCTGTAGATGCAGATGGGAAACTGGTAGTTACTACTGTTTCTGCTCCTGTTAAGAACGGCTGTGCGGTAGGATAAAACAAACTTATGGAGGCTGTTATTTCTGTCATCGGAGGAGCTAACGTAGATTTATCCGCTACGTTAACGGACGCATTCATTGCCGCAGACTCCAATCCCGGCCACATCGAGATTGGTTATGGCGGTGTAGCGCGGAATATTGCACATAATCTGGCGCTATTGGGTGCGCGCACGCAACTGATGACGGTGTTCGGAGATGATTTATTCGGCGGTTTGCTACACGACTATTGTAAGCAACAGGGTCTGGATGTGCATCTTTCAGACAAAGCCCCCAAAGCACGTTCCGGTATCTATCTGTGTATTAATAACCACGGAGGTGAGATGATTGCTGCCGTAGCGGATACTGATGTAATCCGCCACATCACGCCTGAATGGCTGGCCAAACGTAGTGGAGATATCAATCGCTCTAATTATGTGGTAGCAGATGCCAATATATCCGAGGACTCCATTCGGTGGTTGATGGAAAACGTAACAGCTCCGTTGTTTATTGATGGAGTAAGCAGTACCAAAGCACATCGGGTTATCAATGCACTGCGCAAATGCAAGTTACCCTATTTGCATTCGCTCAAATTAAATCTCAAAGAGGCTTTATCTGTAACTCAAACAAGCACTTATGCCGAAGCGGCGCAAACACTATTAGACATGGGTGTAGCGCATGTGTACATTACCTTAAGCGGAGAAGGGGCATACTGCCGTAACGCAGCACAAGAATGGTTATTCCCTGCCCTTCCCGGAGAGATAGTTAACACAACCGGAGCAGGAGATGCCTTCCTCGCCGGAGTCGTCTATGCATACACCAAGGGGATTGATTTTCCGCAAACTGCGCAGTATGGCCTTATGGTAGCACGAGCAACCCTCATGAGCACCAAAGCAGTGAACCCGGATATAGCTAATATATTGTTATGAACAAGTATCTTGAAATATCGCTGGAAGTGCAGGAAGCACTGAAGGCAGGTAAGCCGATTGTCGCGTTGGAATCGACAATAATCAGTCACGGCATGCCGTACCCGCAGAACGTGCAGACGGCTCTGCGAGTGGAGCAAACAATTCGTGAGAACGGAGCTATTCCTGCTACGATTGCCATTATAGGAGGCAAGTTGAAAGCCGGTTGTACTCCCGATGAAATCGAATATTTAGGCCAAAAAGGACAATATGTGATTAAGGCCTCACGTCGTGACTTACCGGTGCTTATTGCACGAAAAGAAGATGGCGCCACGACAGTTACCACCACGATGATCATCGCTGCAATGGCCGGCATAAAAGTGTTCGCCACCGGAGGTATAGGCGGCGTTCACCGCGGTGCGCAACAGACCTTTGACATATCCGCCGATCTGGAGGAGTTGGCACAAACACCCGTTATGGTAATCTGTGCAGGAGCCAAATCAATCCTGGACTTAGGTCTAACTCTCGAGTATCTAGAGACCAAGGGTGTACCGGTAATAGGATACGGAACAGATGAACTGCCTGCTTTCTATACTCGCCACAGCGGTTTCGGAGTTGATTATCGCATTGATACGCCTCAAGAATTAGCCGCAGCTTTCCAAGCCAAAATCGATTGCGGACTAAAAGGCGCTATGCTTGTAACGAATCCTATTCCCGAGCAGTACTCAATGCCCAAAGAAGTGATAGATGCCGCAATTGAGCAAGCTATCCATGACATGGATGCGGCAGGCATTCACGGAAAACAATGTACGCCGTTCCTACTGGCTAAAGTAAAAGACCTGACAGGAGGCGACAGCCTTGCTGCAAATATACAATTAGTGTTAAACAATGCCCGCCTTGCGGCACAAACTGCGAAAGCTCTATGCGAAAAATAACCCTCATCGCCTTGTGCACTTTATTTCTCTTGCCGGCTTGTCAGAAGCAGCAGAAAGTAACCGGTGTTAGTACGGAAGCAATTCCCGTAAACACATCTTTGGATGCCATACAAGACACTACATATATGGTCGATTTGGCACCCATCACAGCAGACTTAGAGCGCGAAATGAACGTACAGATTGGTTATGCACCCGAAGCATTGTATGTTGCAGCACCGGAATGTCCAATGCTCAATTGGGCCAGCGATGCGCTATGGGAAGCTGCAAAGAAACACTACGACGGCACTGTAGATATAGCCATTGTTAACATGGGAGGTATGCGATGCTCCTGGCCCAAAGGTCCCATCACTCGCGGTAATGTGTTCGAACTCATGCCGTTTGACAACCGTTTGGTAGTTCTAACACTCAAAGGTTCCGATATTATTGAGCTCTGTCAGTCCTTCGCTCAATACGGAGGACAAGGAGTTGCCGGTATGCGCGTCAAAGTAGTGGACGGTCAACTGGCTGATGTGCAAATAGGAGGTCGCGCTGTCAATCCGGAAGCTCTTTATCATGTAGCCACCAGCGATTACTTGTCCGGAGGAGCAGACCACATGGACGCCCTTGCACAATATTCCGAGTTGTGGGACAGTGATTTGTTGATTCGAGACTTGTACTTACAGGCTGTTCGTGAGCAGGACACCATCCGGGCCACAGTGGACGGACGTATGACCATGTACCCATAAGGGTAAGTTGCGCTCCACATGTCCGATAGGAGCATTGAAGATAAGGGGGTAGTTGTAATCAGCAACTGCCTCTTTTATTGTTTCATAAACAGAACCAGGCATAGACGGATCGTCCTCGCAATCAAAGAACTGACCTACGATTAAACCGCTTAAATGCGCCAACACGCCACTCAAGCGCAGATTACGCATCATGCGATCTATATGATAATGCCGCTCGCCTATATCCTCTATCAGCAGGATAGGAAACTGATAACTAAACTTATTCAGCCCATATGGTGTCCCCTGCAATCCGTAAAGTACCGAGAGATTACCTCCTACGATGGGACCACACGCCTCTCCCATTTGATTGAGCGGATGGTTATCCCAATGATACGTTAAGGTCTCCCCTGCCAGCGCCTTTCGCAAAGCTACGATCGGTTCACTGTCTTCCGGCAAGGTAGCTATATGTTTGCACATGATTCCGTGGAGCGACGGTTGATGACTGATTCCTGCCAATTGGTGCAACTCGGTGATATCACTAAATCCGATAACGGGTTTGGTGATGGCAGGAATACGGTCTATTATACGCTGCATCCCATAGCCGCCACGGGCACAGAGTATCATATCCACCGATGAATCGTTGAGTGCCTCTATCAAATCGGCGACACGGTCATTATCCGTGCCGGCGAAGCGCCCCCAAGTCTCGCGCGCGTGCGCGCCTTCACTCACCTTATATCCCCACGCGCGCAGGCGCGAGGAAGCACCGTCTATGTAAGACGTATCCAGATGACCGGAGGGGGATATGATACGAATATGCTTCATCACGAGTAAACCTTATATTCTATCCAATTGACCAACCGTTTAGGCAAGATACGATCGAGGAAACAGAGTATGCGATAGCTGAATCCTCCCACGTACTGCGGTTTAGGTCTTCGACAGGTCGCAATACGGTAGAAGAGCCGCGCCATCTGCATAGGCGACATGCCTCCACGCTCATCTTTCTCCATTGTAGTCACTGCCTTGTTCGCTTGCAAGTACACCTCTTCTCCGGCAGAGGACTTGCTCCGCGCATCGGTAAAACCGGTGCTTACATCACCGGGCATCATCACGGAAACGGATATTCCGAACTCACGAACCTCATTCGCCAGAGCCAATGCAAGAGCGTTAACAGCCGCTTTGGAGGCCGAATAGAATGACTGGTATGGAACAGGCAACACTGCGGCAACAGAAGATGTATATATAATGCGACCTCCTTGCTGTTTGCGTAATTGCGGCAATACGGCTTGCGTGAAACGAACTGCTCCCATGAAATTGACATTCATTTGACGTTCTGCCTCCTCAATCTTAGTGAACTCCACCGGACCGGATATACCAAAACCGGCATTGGAGATAACTACATCAATATGGTCAGTCTGCTGCAATACTTCTTTAATCGCCGCAATAGTACTTTCTTCGGAGCACACGTCGCAATAGATATGGACAATCTTCCCCTTTGTGCTTGGCACATTGTCGTTTTGCTCCTTTCCATGACGGCTCAGTTCAAAAACACACCAACCCCGCTCTGCGAAGAGCGAGGCTGTTGCTTTTCCTATACCGGAACTGCCTCCGGAGATAACCAATGTCTTCATCACATTTCCGGCGCACCTTCGCGTAGTACGCGTGCAATGATTTCTACCGCTTCGTCAATCACCGGCTCCGTGTGTGTTGCCATCAGCGTGGTACGCAGCAAGCATTCACCTTCCACACATGCCGGTGCAATAACCGGATTGACATACACACCCTCATCGAACATCTTCTTGCCAAAATAGAGCGTATCAAGCGTCTTATATGTAAAGATCGGCACGATAGGTGTCGGGGCTTCGATGATCTTCACCCCAGCCGCCAGTAACTGCTTCTGGAAATATTTGGCTATATGCATCAGTCGCTCCGGACGCTGCGGATCGGCAATCAGTTGATGTAATGCTTCGAGAGCCGTAGCCGCCGAGCAAGGAGTAATCGAAGCAGAGAAGATGAACGGACGACTCACGTGACGCAACCAATCAGCCACGCGATGAGAAGTGAGCATACAACCTCCGATAGAAGCTAAGGACTTGGAGAAAGTAAGCATCGTGATATCCACCTTATCGGTCAAACCGAAATGGGCTGCTGTTCCGCGACCACCTGGGCCAAGGACTCCGAAACCATGGGCATCATCCACCATTACGCGAGCTCCGTATTTCTCTGCCAATGCACATATCTGCGGCAATTTACAAATATCTCCGCGCATAGAGAACACGCCGTCTGTGATAATCAGTTTGCCGGCATTCTCCGGAATCGACTTAAGCTGACGCTCCAAATCCTCCATATCCGAGTGACGATAACGAAGAACTTTCGCGTAACTCAATCGGCAAGCATCGTAGATGGAGGCATGGTTCTCACGGTCGTTGAGGATGTAGTCATCCTTGCCACATATAGCGGAAATGATAGCGAGGTTAGTCTGGAAACCTGTCGAAACAGTCATACACTCTTCGTAACCGGTAAACTCCGCTATTTCTTTCTCCAACTGGAGATGCAGATCCAACGTACCGTTCAGGAAGCGGCTACCGCTGACACCCGTACCGTACTTATCCAATGCAGCATGACCGGCAGCAATCACCGCCTCGTTCTCCGTGAAACCCAGATAGTTGTTACTACCGAGCATGATAACGCGGTGGTTTTCCATTTGCACGATCGGTGCCTGACGGCTCTCCAACTCGTGGAAATACGGATAGATACCTAATTGGCGAACATATTTGAGTGTCTCAAAATGATCGCATTTCTCGAACAAATCCATAAAGGAATTTACGATTTTACGATTAACGATTAAAGGACATTCAAATCCTTCAAGATAGCTGTAGTCTTACGAACGGCTGCTTCGCTCTCATGCAGTTTAGCACGCTCCGCATCACTTATATTGAGCTCCAGAATCTTCTCGATACCATTCTTTCCGATGATACAAGGAACACCGATTGTGATATCCTTCATGCCATATTCACCTTCGAGAGCTGCCGAACACGGAATCATCTTCTTCTGGTCCTTGATGATCGCCTCAGCTACGGAAGCAGCGGCAGCACCCGGAGCCATCCATGCGGAAGTACCGAGCAAACCGGTCAGCGTAGCACCGCCTACCATGGTCGATTTAACGACATTCTCCAACTCCTCGGGGCTGAGGAACTCGGATACATTGATACCCTTATAGGTCGTGTAGCTCGTCAACGGAATCATCGTAGTATCACCGTGTCCACCGATTACGAAACCATCTACATCATTTGCGTTGCACTTCAGCGCTTGGCTGAGGAAATATTTCAGACGTGCACTATCCAATGCGCCACCCATACCAATTACACGGTTGCGCGGCAACTTCAGTGCATGCAAGGTCAGATACGCCATCGTATCCATCGGGTTCGAAACAACGACGAGGATAGCATTCGGGCTATACTTAAGCACCTGGTCGCAAACGCTCTTTACGATACCTGCATTCACACCGATCAACTCCTCACGAGTCATACCCGGTTTACGCGGCAGACCGGAAGTGATAATCACAACATCCGAACCGGCTGTACGGCTATAATCATTGGTTACACCTTCTACTACAGTGTCAAAACCCATGAGCTGCGCCGTTTGCATGATATCCATCGCCTTTCCTTCAGCAAAACCCTCTTTGATATCAATCAGACATACTTCATTAGCCACCTCATTAACGGCCAATACATTTGCGCATGTAGCACCTACGTTACCTGCGCCAACAACAGTTACTTTACTCATAATGGTATACGTTTTAATTAGTTAATATTTTTCCGAATTATTTTAAAAAGCCTGCAAAGTTACAACTTTTTTTTAATATACGCAAGCGCGCGCGAATTTTTGTGCAAAAAATCTACTTTTTGCTATGCAAAATCGCCAAATACTCCTGTTCGGGCTGTCCGGATGTAGGAATTAACTCTACTTTTTGCAGCATGCCTAACGCATCCATATCCATGATCGTCGAATAGCCCGAACGCGCGATGAGGTGTTTTGCACCACACATAGCATTAACTAATTCCTCGTCTTTTATATAGGGCACAATCGTCATATTACCACGTTTAAAACAGGTATTTGGCTTATTCATTAATCCCTGCACCAGCAGCACACGCTCATTCGAGCCGGCATAACGATGCTTCAGTTCAGTCTCCAGAAGACTCCGTTGGGGTTCCAGCCCACTTAACACCGCCACTACATCGTACGAAGAAGAGAAACAGGAAACGGAAAAATCAGAAAAACGGCTCAATGGACCTATATAATCCATTTTTAGTTTTTTTACTCTTAGTTTTATCGGATGGCTCAGTTCACCGGCAAGACTTTTGTCCATTTCTTCATAGTCGGGTACCCATACCCGATCATAATGCCGATACACCCAAGCATGCAGCCTTTCTGCTATTCCTTCCGCCCATTTAAAAGTTTTTGGTAATAAAATATGTAACTGATGGGTCATATAGATGCACTCCACATGCTTATTGTACAAACCGAAACGGTTGTCACTAACTACGCGGTCTATATGCTCTTCATTTAACACGGCTTTCAGTAGCGTGTGATCCTTAATTGCCCAACAAACGAGAGAAGGTAAGGCTTTTAGCATCGCCCACACTTGGCTTTTTCCGCTACTGTAACGCAAGGTAAGTGGAGCCAAATAGACGTATCTGAGTTTAGGAAAATGACGACGCAATAATACCAGGCTCTCTCCGTCTCCTCCTAAAATGACTTCATGTCCCTCATCCAAAAAACGGTGCACCAGTGGTACACATCGGCTGGCATGTCCCAACCCCCAATTCAACGGAGCAACGAGAATAGTCATGACAAGAGACAGGTGTTATGCGCAAACAATCACATCATAGCCTTTTTCTCGTAAAGGAATAGCAATTCTCCCCATTTCATCGGGAGAAATCTTCTCTAAATGTTCCTCCGGAGTTTTGCGATCTATGACGTATATCATAATTTGTTTTGGATGGACTCTTTCTATTGCCTGATACCAGGCGCTCAGTTCTTCGGGAGTGGTATTGTCTATTCTTTGTCCGTTATGCTCTCCGCGAAGGAAACAAGTCTGTAACGTAAAATCACCATCGAACTGTGCCAACCATCGTAGCAGTGTATCCACGGTCAGTTGTTTGTTTACCGGCAAGTCAATTCGATGCATCATCTCATCAGTTGCAGCATCCAGTTTAAGAATCCGATTGTCACATATTCGAAGGGCCTCCACTACATCCGCGCGCCCTAACTGCGTCGAGTTGCTAAGCACACTTACTTTAGCGGTAGGATAATACTTATCACGAAGTGCACATGTGTCTCGAATAATTCCGATGAAATCGGGGTGAAGTGTAGGCTCTCCATTCCCCGAAAAAGTAATCACATCCAATGGAGAATGATCCATAGCTAAGGCAGATAGTTTCTTTTCCAAAGCCTCTCTCACTTCTTCACGAGTAGGCAGTATAGGATGTGTCACTGGTTCATTCCAACCACACTCACAATATACGCAGTTGAACGTACACAATTTATGCTTCAACGGCATAATCTCCATGCCGAGACTGACACCTAAACGGCGACTGTGAATAGGACCATATACGATGCTATCAAATAGCATATTGCACTTTTAATTTAAATATTGATTACTCTATTGCCAAGTACTTTGCATATATCGTTACGTGCTTGAAGCAGATTGGGCTGATGAGAAAGTAGTTGCATTTGTTTTTCCAAATTGCCGGCTACCTGTGCTTCCTTAAGTTCCGCATCCAATTGCTCTATTTGCATATTAATGACTGTCAGTTTGATTTCGTAGAGCAACCGGGATACCAATTCCCCTAACTGTACGTCATTCTCGGGTTTGGTAAACTGATATTTATCAGCAATCATATCAATTGCCATCGCACTGATTTGCGGATCCGGATGGAACTTAAAGAAACTTTCGGCCTTAAACCCTTCATCCTTACAATGACGTTTGAACTCATCCATTATCGCCTGATAAACAGGTTTCGGTGCTTTTGTCTCATCTGATTCCAAGGTATAGACAATCACCTCGCCGATCGAATAACGCTGTCCATTGACATCAATAGGTTGCTCTCCATAACGGACAACGAGTTGCATCAGATTATAGAAGTTTGCATCCAACCCGCTACGCGGCTTCTCCGATACGGTAGTCAAAGGTGTTTTCAGATGCTGTTCATCTGCTTTATCTCGTTGCGTTTGCTTGATTTCTTCTGCCTTTTTCTCTTCCTCTTTATGTACTTCTGCAGCATGTTTTTTACGCAGATTAACCACTTCTGCCGATAGCACTTTCTCGCTCATATGGAGTCGTTCCGCGGTATCTTTGACGTACACTTGACGAGTAATCATATCGGGTATAATCGCTATGGAAGCAGTGATATCTTTGATTAGTTCAGCACGTTTGTACGGATCATCACCGGCTTCTTTGCTCAATAACGCAGATTTGAAGCGAATGAAATCCGTCTGATGTTCCTCTATATAGCGAATAAACTCGGTAGAATCGTGGTTTTGTGCATAACTGTCCGGATCTTCTCCGTCCGGCAGCAACACCACTTTTACATTAAATCCGGCTTCAAGAAACATATCTATTCCTCGCAAGGCGGCATGAATGCCGGCTGCATCACCGTCATAGAGCACTGTGATATTGGAAGTGAAACGTTTGATAAGCCATATCTGCGGTTTGGTCAGTGCCGTACCACCACTTGCCACCACGTTTTCTATACCCGATTGATGCATAGAAATAACATCCATCTGTCCTTCTACCAGATAACACTTGTCTGCACGGGCAATTGCTTGTTTGGCTTGGAACAGACCGTATAGTTCGTTCGTTTTGGAGTAGATGAGCGAATCCGGTGAGTTGACATACTTACCGACATTGTCTTTCTTTTTAAGAATGCGTCCGGCGAATGCTACAGGTTTGCCACTTACAGTAAAAATAGGGAACATAACGCGGTCGCGGAAACGGTCATACAATCGACCATCCTCACTCTTGCCGACTACACCAACACCTATTTTAGTATCAACGTCATTTACAATAAACTTCTCCTTGAACCCTTTCTTCTTCAGCACTGCTGCCAATGGGCTCCCTTTCTCGGGAGAATAACCCAATTGGTATTTACGGATGATATCATCCCTCAAACCGCGCTCTCGGAAGTATTTCAGACCGATTGCTTGTCCTTCCGGAGTCTCCCATAACTGCTCTTGAAACCACTTGTTAGCGAAATCGTTTACCACGAACATCGACTCACGGTCATCTTGGCGTTGTTGCTCCTCTTGGGTCAGTTCACGCTCCTCCACTTCAATATGGTATTTCTTGCCCAATTGTTTGAGCGCTTCCACATAACTACACTGCTCTATTTCCATAATGAAACCGACCGCATGCCCGCTCGCTCCACAACCAAAACATTTGTATATGCCTTTGGACGGGCTGACAGTGAACGAGCCCGTTTTCTCGTTATGGAACGGGCATAGACCAATTAAGTTGGCACCACGTTTGCGCAGTGTCACATAATCGCCGACTACTTCTTCTATCTTCGCCGCTGAGTAGATTTTATCTATGGTTTCACGCGATATCATTACTCTCCATAATACCAAAGGTACATACCTATTTTAATAGACCACTGGTCGAGTCGGCCACGCGAGTGAATACCAGTCGTAAAATCCGCGTTTTTGTACGGATTTATGAGACCGAAATCATAACCGCCACGCAAGAAATAACGCCTGTACTGAAAACCGGCACCTACCCCCCATGTCACATTTAGGCGTTTGAATTGCTGGTCAGGCACATCATTGTTGTAACCATTATATCGGACCGTTTCATACGGAACATCTTCATATTGCTGCTTATCTACACGCATTCCAAAGCCAATACCGCATTGGATTGTCGGACCGGTATAGAGCATCAGATACGTCTCTTTAGCAATTTCGAATTTATACTGCCAGTCCACGAATAGTTCTAACTGGTGATACGTATTCATCGTTCGGCTACGCGGATAAGGCATGCCATAGGCATTGTTGGTTTTCCAACCGCCATTATAAACACCGAACGTGTAGTTGATACCCATCGAACTTCCAAATCCCGCTATGTAACTGGCATCATACACCAAGCCGACCTTAAAACCATTCATCTTAACGATGTTATTAAGCGTATCCCTGTGATTCGCATCATTGATACGCAAAATAGGTTGTGCCCAGCCGATTTGCACTCCGAAACCGCTTTTCGGTAATTCTCCTGCCCACATTGCAGTTGCCATACAAGCAACCATCAATGTCAAAAATACTTTCTTCATATATTCAATTATCAATTTTTCTAAATACATCTTCCGGTCCGGTCGGACGTTTTTCCGCTGCCCAGAAGAAGAGAGCCAACTTATCTGCACCACCGGGAATCTGGTCCATCGGATAGAGAATACCTGTCGTTTCCTTAGTGAAGCGAATATGATGAATCTCTTGATTCTCTATATACATCCGAATAAAACTGCTCTCGGTAGTATTGAGTCCTACATACTCACCGTCATCCTGCTTGGGGTAATAAACCGTCAGCGCATTGCCACTCATATCAATCAGTTTGACTTCTCCCTCTTCCAGATAGGCAATCATCTCTTTTCCACTCATCTGATTGTAGAAGTTGAGCGAATCCTCCATGACGCATAGTGCGTTGACGTACCCTATCGCATGCTCCACCATTCCGTTCACAAGAAACACGACCATACTGTCTGCGGATATCTGATTGTTTTCGCTCCAGCAAATGGGTTTGGAATACAGATGCATCGTGGAATCCGAAGTAAGGTAAACCATTGAATCACAGGTCATCTGCATGTCATCTCTATATACGCGCACTCCGTAATGCCCCTGTACCCGACGGTAGGTACTATCCAGTTCAGTCATCGCGGTGTCCATATAATGTCGCTCTTCCGTAAAAAGCGTATCTGCATGGATATAGGTGAGGTGCAGCGAATCCGACCAATCAACCATCAGTGCACTATCCGTGGCATAGCCACGACTGTTCTCTTCCCACATTTGGCCGTACTCCCCATAAAGTGTAGCCTTCTGCGCCGAGTCCACCATCTGCATCTGACCCAACACTTCTCCGAAACCGATCCGTTTGTCATAATAGATGGTATCACCCGTCATGAGTTTACCGTCCACATGATGTACAATAGAGCGGTCCAACAGCATAGACTGTTCCGTCTCTGTATTATACCAACCGTGGGAGGAGATGATATCTGTTTCTTTTTCGTAGATGATGTTTGTCGGGCTCACTATGTCCGCTATCTTGGTAGCGGTATTATACAACAAGGTATCACTGGTCAACACGAAACGCGGATTGCTCAGTATCACCTCTTTACTAAAAACCGCCTGCTTGGTGCTAGTCCGATAATTGCCGCGAACCGAAGTCAGGGTATTGAGCGAATCTTTCACCTCACCTCCTGTGTAGTAATATGCCACTCCTTCGACACGGTCATAGTTCAAACTATCCGTCATGAGGATAGTCGGATTTTCCTTCTCGCGGCCATGAATCAATCGCACGTTTCTGCGCATTCGTGCCAGTTTGGTATTACCGTCATAATACAGCAGGTCGCCAAAACCGAACAAAGTATCTCCTTGCACGAACCGCACGTGCCCGAAAGCATCCAGAGAGTTAGTGTTCTCATAGAAATACGCACTGTCACAATACATCAATGCTTCTTCATGACGAAACACCACATTGCCTTTCAGTATCTGAGCTCCCGCTATCCGCTCTTCGTCATAATTCAGATTCTCTGCCCGCTCTAAATAGACCATCGTCTGACCGAATGACAAAGGACATAACACAAAGGACATGAGACCGAACAGTATCGGTCGAATCATCATTGTCTTTCGTCTTTCAGTAAACATAGCGAATGGTGTCTATTTTTGTTGCATGCGGTCTCAATGAATCCATCCTGGATACTCAAAATCACACCCTTGCCACCCCGGAGCAATTTGGATAAAAGTAGTTTGCTGCTTCTTTAGAATCCATTTATGCAGGAACTCCTCACTCATTTTCTGCTCCAGCATGGCCTTGATCGTCTGGAAATCATCGGTCAGATTAGCCCGATGGACATCGGTCTTTTTCTTCACTCGTACGATAGCACACACCTCGCGATTCTTTGTCTGGTCCATCAGCACAAAGGGTTGAGAGACATCGCCTTCACGCAGACTATATATCTGCTTGGCAATTTCCGGCGCCAGATCCTGGTATTCAAATTGACTACCTCCGGTATTAGGATTAATCATCAGACCGGCATTCATTACGGTGTTCTTGTCTTCTGAAAAACGAATAACAGCTTGTTCAAACTGTAAACTGTCAGCTACCACCAGTTGTCGGATACTATCCAAGCGATTGAGCGCGTTGATTTTGTCGGTTGCACTGATACGCGGACGCAGAAGAATATGACGGCAGTTGATACGTTCTCCTTTTTTCTCGATGAGTTGGATAATATGATAGCCGTACTCTGTTTGCACGATACGGCTGACACGACGCGGATCATTTAAGTTAAAGGCCACATCGGCAAACTCTGTCACCAACTGTCCACGACCGACGAATCCCAGTTCTCCGCCTCGTTTAGCGCTCTCTGTATCCTCCGAGTAAAGGCGGGCTAACATACTAAAATCCGCACTTCCGTTCTGCACACGCTCCGTGAACTCACGCAGACGCTGTTTGATACGCTCTATCTCTTCAACCGGCACGGCTGGCTCAAAACTCAAAATCTGCACTTCCACTTGCGCCGGCATCATAGGTATCGAATCCATCGGCAGCGAATTGTAATAACGCCGTATATCCGCCGGAGTCGGTTTGATATCCGAAGTGAGTTTTTGCTGCATTTGCTGGATGATCATTTGATTGCGTACCGTGGTCATCAACTCTTCTCGTATCTCACTGGTCGGCTTGCGGAAATACTCCTCCATTTTTTCTTTGGAACCAATTTGGTTGATATAGTAATTGATTCGCATGTCCACCTGATGGCTCACCGTTGATTCATTTGCTTCAATAGAGTCGATTACTGCCTGATGCAAAAACAATTTCTGAATAGCCAGTTGCTCCGGAATGATGCAATAGGGATCACCTGCTATCTGCTGACCTTCATACTGCCATCTCAAGCGTTCTTCTTCCACTTCGCTACGCAAGATCGCTTCATCACCTACCACCCAAATCACCTCATCAATCACACCTTGTGCTTGCACCATAAGGCTGACCATTAGGAACAGCAATACTATCTTTCGTTTACCCATATTCATAAGAATTGATGATTATTCATTAAAAAAATTAACTTTTTTGTCCTGTATAGCTTCGTTATACAAACGTTCGCGCTCTTTTTGCAAAAACTCCACTTGCCGTGCATTCAGTATCATCTGCTCTATCTCCGGACGAGCATACTCCAAAGGCATTTGTGCTCCGCGCAAATATTTCTCCGTCACCTGCAGAATATATACTTGCAAAGAATCAGACACTTCAATCTGGTTCTTGGTCTTTAGGGCCGTTTCCAAATCGGCACGCTCTACCGGCATATGCGCCAATAATTCTGTTATTGTCATCCATTGGGTGTCGAACAATTCGTACCCACTCGCATTTTGGTACGCATATTTCTCAATCGCGTCCATCTCTGGTTTGGAGAGCCATTGACGTAATTTGACGATATTCGGTGCATCAGAAGGTATCACTACTAACATTCCTTTAACAATACTCTCATCCAACTGAAAACGATCAGGCATCTGTGAATAGACGCGTTCCACCATCGTATCAGATACCGATTTGGGCATACGACGCTCAATCAGATAGGTCTCATAGGCTTGAGCATACAATGTGCGGCGATAATCTTCAACCATCTGCTCCATCTCGGAGGTGGCATAAGATTTAGCCGCATCATAGAGCAGAATATCTTTTGCCCATTGGCTGATATATTGTTGCGTCACCCGCATGCTATCTTCACTCGACAATCCTACCGTCAACGAATCAAGGGTTGAGCGGTATAAGTAATGTCCGTTCAACTCAACGACCGCTCCGGCGCGTTGTTTCTTCTCCAATGCTGTACATGCACCACACAACAAGCATGCCACAAGTACTACTGCTAATCCTGTTTTTTTCATAAAAATGCAAATTCGGTGCAAAGATACAGAAAATTTTGCATGTATGCAAATATTTTTACTTTTTTATCGTATATAATCGATGTCCATCCACTTCTTCATACGTTTTGGGGAGAAGTAGAAGAGGTGCCAAAACGCCATCTTTGATGGTGAACTCAGGCGCAACCTCAATATGTATCTCATCCCAAAGCCCGGTATCAAGGATATGATTTAACAGTGTGGATCCTCCTTCTACCAAAATGGAATGAATATGACGTTTCGCTAGATCCTCTAACACAAACGGCCAATCCGTGCGCTCACGATAAACGATTGTCTCGCTTTCATCGGAGAAAATACGGGCATTAGAAGGAATGACGCCATGCTTGTCCAAAGTCACACGAATAGGATTACGACCTTCCCAATGGGTATTGAGCAAACGCGGATTATCGAGCAAAACAGTGCGCGTACCAACCATAATCGCCATATTCTCCGCCCGCATCCGATGGACTATTTTCTTCGTCTCAGGAGTTGAGATAGCCAAGGCACCGTTAAGATGGTTGAGAGTTGACGATAGAGAACCGATATCTCGTTTTCTATCAATGAAGCCGTCTGCAGTCTGTGCCCATTTGAGGATAACATAGGGGCGATGATGCTCGTGGAGACATAAGAATCGTTTGTTCAGTTCCCGACACTCCTGCTCCAACACGCCAACAATAACCTCTACTCCCGCTTCACGTAACATTGCCACGCCTTTGCCTGCCACTAACGGGTTTGGATCTAACATACCTACCACGACACGTCCGACTCCTTTCTCAATAATCAACTTCGCACATGGCGGCGTTTTGCCGTAATGGGAACAGGGCTCCAATGAGACGAAAAGGGTACACTCTTTGAGAGACTCTGCGGATAATTCGTTATTCGCAATTTTAGCCTCATAATTCCGAAAACAGTTCACTTCCGCGTGGCCTTCTCCGAATTTCTCATGCCATCCCTCCGCAAGAATCTGCTCATCACAATTGCGCACCAAAACGGCTCCCACCATCGGGTTAGGGGCTACATAATACACTCCTCTACGGGCAATTTCTATACAACGGGCAATATAATTTGCATATTCCATTTTTTTTTTGTAATTTTGCAGCGTGATTCAAACAATTCGTAACATAGCATCGCAACTTCAGGCCGTTTATCCCGCCGATGAAGCAGAAGCATTGGCCTGGTGGGTAGTAGAAGAGGAGACCGGACTGAACCGCACCCAACTTCAATTTGGGTGCAAAGATACTGCTTTTTTGCCAAATATGCAAGAGAAAATTGATCGTTTATTGCATTTTGAACCCATTCAGTACATTTTTGGTCACACATTATGGAATGGATTAGACCTAAAAGTTACACCCGACACACTTATTCCCCGTCCGGAAACAGCAGAACTGGTAAACCTAATATCCAATATCCCATATCCGAAATCCACGTATCGAGTGCTGGACATAGGTACCGGCTCCGGATGTATTGCGATTGCTCTAAAAAAGAAACACCCCGAATGGCAGATAACCGGAATCGATATCTCGACAAAGGCGATAGAGGTAGCTAAAGAAAACAGCCGAAGGAATAACACAGAAGTGGAATTTCTGCAAAGAGATATTTTCTCCGTTGAAATCGAGTCATTTCGACACGGTTTCGATATCGTTGTGTCTAATCCTCCGTATATTTGCGAACAAGAAAAACAGGAAATGCGCAGAAATGTATTGGATTATGAACCGGCATCCGCATTGTTTGTACCGGATAATGATCCGTTGGTTTTTTACCGCCGCATATGCTTGATGCGGTTGGGTACACACCTTTTCTTCGAAATCAACGAGACGTTTGCAAAAGAAATGGAAGTACTTTTACAAGAGCAAGGCTACACAAAGATACGTATCAGCCAGGACATGTACGGCAAACCACGTATGATAGAAGGACACCTGCCTACTCATTCTTCTTGATATCCTGCGCATTCATTTGCAGTGTTGTCCGACCACGGTAACTGTTCTCCTCCAGATAAAAGCAGACATCGACCGAGTGACCATTCTGCAGATGGTTTGCCATTTCACCCAACCCAAAAGCGATTCCGTCCATCGCTACCATGCGGTCGGTTAAGTCCAAATGCAGATGCCTACCGTCACTTACAGCACGTGTATTGCGGTTATTAATCAGGTTGCGACAAAGGAAAAGCGGCCGTTCATTCCCCGGACCAAATGGTTCTAAGCATTGTAAGATTTTATACATCTTCCAATTCATATCGCTCAATTCCACTTCGGCTTCTATCTCCAGCGTCGGTACTTGCTGTTCCGGTGTGATATGCGCTGCCACGTATGCTTCAAAACGCTGTTTGAATTCAGGCAAGTCCTTAAGATGCATACTCAGTCCGGCAGCAAACTTATGTCCGCCGAAATTGGTAAGCAAATCCCGACATGAATCAATCGCCGTATAAATATCAAAATCGCTGACCGAACGGGCACTTCCACTGATAATATCATCTTCTCCGGCTGTCAGCACGATTGTCGGACGATAATAGGTCTCTGTCAAACGGCTGGCAGCTATTCCAACCACACCCTTATGCCACTCAGGCGAATAGACAACGGTCGTATGTTTGCCGGCATTCAACGGATCTTTTTGGAGTTGTTCCAGCGCCTCGTCCGTTGTCTTGCTATCGTAGTCTCTTCGATCCTGGTTATACGAGTCTATATCTTGCGCGAACCGCAATGCCGCCTCGGCATCATCCGTAATCAGCAGTCGTACTGCTTCGGCACCGCTCTTGATACGTCCGGCAGCATTAATACGCGGACCTATCTTATAGACCAAATCGTTGATCGTGATGACCTTATCTTCTATTCCGGCTACTTTCATAATGGCTTGAATGCCAACGGACGGTTGAGCATTAAGGGCTCGCAAGCCATAGAATGCCAATATTCGGTTTTCGCCCGTTACCGGTACAATATCGCTGGCAATAGACATAGCCAATAACGGTAGCAAACGATACACTTCCTGCATAGCGATACCACGACGTTGTGCGTACGCTTGCACTAACTTAAAGCCCACTCCGCAACCACTCAGTTCTTTGAACGGATACAAACAATCCGCGCGCTTCATATTCAACACCGCCACGGCACGCGGGATAATATCGCCGGGGGTATGGTGGTCGCAGATGATGAAGTCCACACCTATGCTGTCAGCATAATCCATTTTCTCCACGGCTTTGATACCGCAATCCAATGCTATCACGAGTGTACATCCTTTTTCCTTGGCAGTATCAATACCTTTGGTGGAGATACCATATCCCTCTGTGTATCGGTCGGGGATATAATAGATGAGATTATCTGTCTGGGTTCGTAGGAACGAGTACATTAGTGCCACCGCAGTCGTTCCGTCTACGTCATAATCGCCATAAACCATGATTCGCTCATGATTATCAATTGCACGACACAAGCGGTCCACAGCTTTTCCCATATCGCGCATCAAGAACGGATCATGCAAGCTATCCAAAGACGGTCGTATATATGCGCGTGCTTCAGCCGCCGTACGAATCCCGCGTTCCGCCAGAATACGTCCGGCAACCGAACTGATTTCCAGTTCAGCACTCAACCGCTCAGCAGCAGCCTGCTCTTCAGCGGTCAACTCCCGTATTTTCCAGTTTATATTCATCTGCTTCCTCCCACTGAGGTAATACCTCTCGGAAATGTCTCAGTTTTTCTATTGAGAAATCGACGATACGTGTGGCACATTCGTAATCCTCAAATCCGGCTATGTCATGTAACCAGGTATCATAAGCGACCGAATGACCGTTATAGTCCATTTGCAACCCGTCGGTACCTACCATATTAACTCCCACTGCATAGCAGTGATTTTCAGCCGCTCGAGCTTGCAGCAGGGCATCCCAATACTGAATCCGAACAGTCGGCCAGCACGCCACACATATGAAAATATCGTACAAGTTATGCTTATCCTGCCGCAACCAAACAGGGAACCGCAAGTCGTAACATACGGCAGGGCGTATCTTCACTCCTCTAAATTCCCATATGGTTCGCATATTACCGGGCGTAAAAAATTCCGCTTCTCCTCCACTTTTATACAAATGGTGTTTGTCATAATACAATGGTGCGTCTTGAGGGCGGAAGAAGAACCCACGGTTGTATAGTTGTCCGTTATCGGTAACCATCATCGAGCCGATGATACCGAAATTATAGGCATCAGCCATATGTTGCAGGGATTGGAATACAGGACCCGTTCCCCACTCTTCCGCCAAGCCAGGCCGATCCGTACAGAAACCGGTATTGAACATCTCCGGCACCACTGCTATATCCGCTTGTCCCGCAATAGCCCGCAAGCGTTCGTCTAACAAACCGACGTTTGCCTGCGGGTTTGCCCATTCAATCGGATATTGGAGAAGCGCTATTTTCATTCCTTTTATTTCTTACCCTTCTTGTCTCCCGTTCCGGCTATGTTCTCGCGCATCGCGGTATCTGCCTGCATGTTCTGCATGCGATAGTAATCCATGATGCCGAGGTTTCCATTACGGAAAGCTTCTGCCATCGCTTGCGGCACAAGTGCCTCAGCCTCAATCACTTTGGCGCGTGCTTCCTGTGCTTTTGCTTTCATCTCCTGCTCACTGGCAATAGCCATCGAACGACGCTCTTCAGCTTTCGCTTGTGCGATATTCTTATCTGCTTCCGCCTGATCCATTTGGAGCTGCGCACCGATGTTCTTACCTACATCAATGTCGGCGATATCAATGGACAGAATCTCAAATGCCGTTCCGTCATCCAAACCTTTAGAGAGCACCAGTTTACTAATCGAATCCGGGTTCTCCAATACTTGCTTGTGACTCTCTGCACTACCAATTGAACTAACGATACCTTCACCAACACGGGCAAGAATCGTATCTTCACCGGCACCACCAACCAATTGCTTGATGTTCGCACGTACAGTTACACGTGCTTTGGCAATCAACTGAATACCGTCTTTCGCCACTGCTGTAACAGGAGGGGTATCAATCACTTTAGGGTTCACTGACATCTGCACTGCCTCAAACACATCACGACCGGCAAGATCAATTGCTGTTGCCATCTGGAACGGCAGTGTGATACCTGCTTTGCTGGCCGACACGAGTGCATGCACCACGCGCTCAATATGACCACCGGCCAGGTAGTGCGCCTCCAGACCGTCACGCTTCACATCTGTCAAACCGGCTTTGTGCGCCTCAATCAGACAGTTAACAATCTTTGCGGGTGGCACTTTACGGATACGCATAAGGAAAAGTTGAATTAAACTGATGTGCACACCACTCACAGCCGCGTTGATCCACAGCATAAAGGGCACATAATACAAGAAAATGATTACACCGATGCCTACTAATCCAACCAGCACCAGTTGGAGAATACTAAATTCTGCTGCTCCCATAATGAGTAAATTTTAGATGATTGATTATGATTCTTTTTTTTCTTTATTTTCCTCTTTATTGAGTTTGTTGTTCGCCAACTCGACATGACCATCAATCTTGGTATCCAATGCCATCTTATCCAATGCCTTACTCCGCACAAATCCCCATATGGCCAATGCAGTGAGCAATACACATGCGCACAAGGTAATAATACCGGCCAGTTGGCTAATGAACAGCCATGCCACAACTACTGCGCCTATCAGGCAGGCAAATCCACTGATGCCCGCTATGCCAAAACCCGGAAGCAGGAACATCTCCATTAATAATAGCGCGACGCCCGCGAGCACTAATAATACGACTAAAAAAATATCCATGCAAGCCTTTCAATAAAAAAATTTACAACTATTTTTTTCAAATCGGCTGCAAAGATACTAAATATCTTTGATATATGCAAGCATTGAAAAAAAAATTTGCATAAATAAATTAATTATACTACTTTTGCAGCCGTTTTTTGGAGGGCACTCCTTATTTAATAGTGATTATGAGCAAAAATTTAGTAATAGTAGAGTCTCCGGCAAAAGCTAAGACAATTGAAAAATTTTTGGGTACTGAATATCATGTTTTGAGCAGTCAAGGTCATGTGCGTGATATCGAGCCTATAGGTAAAAACTCTATGGGTATTGATTTCGAGCATGGTTACCAGCCACACTATGCCATTGATGCGCACAAGGAGCACCTGATTGAGCAATTGCAACGCGAAGTCAAAAAAGCGGATACCGTTTGGCTGGCTTCCGATGAAGACCGTGAAGGAGAAGCAATTGCTTGGCATCTAAAGGAAGTATTAGGACTGGAGAACAAAGATACCAAACGTATCGTATTTCACGAAATCACCAAATCTGCTATTCAAGATGCTATCCTGCACCCGCGCGATATCGATTATAATTTGGTAAATGCACAGCAAGCACGCCGTGTATTGGACCGCATTGTCGGTTTTGAATTATCACCCATCTTATGGAAAAAAGTGACCACCGGTCTGTCTGCCGGACGTGTACAATCTGTCGCGGTACGTTTGATTGTGGAAAAAGAGCGGGAAATTGAATCCTTTAGAGCATCGTCCTCTTATCGTGTTTTTGCCGATTTCATCGGAGTAAATCCGGGGGATGCTTCGGTACTCAAGTGCGAATTGAATCATCGTTTTTCACACAAAAAGGACGCCATAGAGTTTCTGGAGAGTCTCTCATCTTCACAGTTCATCGTACGAGATGTGCAGCGTAAGCCCCTTAAACACATGCCGGCTCCGCCTTTCACTACCTCTTCGCTTCAACAAGAAGCAGCACGCAAACTGAAATTTACGGTATCAAAAACGATGCGTTTGGCGCAATCGTTGTATGAGAGCGGACATATCACTTATATGCGTACGGACTCTGTCAATCTTTCCACGCTCGCTTTGGCTACAAGCAAAGAAGTAATCGCCGAAAAATACGGAAAAGAATACGTGCACACACGCCAATTCCACACGAAAGCCAAAGGTGCACAAGAGGCACACGAAGCGATTCGCCCGACCTATATGAGCACTTTGACTGCCGGTGCCACAAAAGACGAGCAGCGTCTGTACGAACTAATTTGGAAACGCACCATCGCCTCTCAAATGGAAGAGGCAGAAAGTGAGAAAACCACCATAGAGGTATCTATTCACGGTAGTAAGTACGCATTCGCCGCTACAGGAGAAGTGATCACATTTGACGGCTTCACGCGTGTCTATGTACAGTCTTCGGATGAGGATGCAGAAGAACGACGTATTTTACCGGCGATGTCTCCGCGCGAAAGATTGCGCTTGCAAGGAGCCGAGGCTGTACAAACTTACGCCAAACCGCCTTACCGTTATAATGAGGCCACGCTGGTTAAACGCATGGAAGAACTCGGAATCGGGCGCCCTTCCACCTACGCCACGATTATCGAGACCATCCAACATGTCAAATATGTGGAACGCGGCTCTGTGGCCGGTCAGAAACGCGACACCTCGGTTCTTACGCTCAAAAACGGCATGGTAACCGAGAAGCAAAAAACAGAAATGTACGGTGCCGATGCACAACGGTTACTCCCTACGGATTTGGGACGCATCACAAACGATTTCCTGGTGGAACATTTCCCGTCTATCCTGAGTTACGATTTTACTGCACACGAAGAAGAGCAGTTCGACCGCATCGCTATCGGTCGTGCAGATTGGGTACAGACTGTTGATGCGTTTTACAAAACGTTTAAACCATTACTTTCATCGATTCCATCGGGAAAAGTCGCCGGTCGGTTGCTGGGAATAGATCCTGTTAGCAGTCAACCTGTGTACGCGAAAATCAGTAAGATCGGGCCATGCGTGCAACTCGGTGATGCCGTGGACGAGAAACCACGGTTTGCGAGCCTCAAGAAAGGTCAATCGATCTTCTCCATTACTCTCCCGGAAGCACTGGAACTGTTCAAGACATCACTTCCTATGACGCTCGGAGAGTATGAAGGGAAAGAGGTGGTTATCGGCGAAGGTAAATATGGCCCGTACGTGCAGTTTAATAAATCGTTCATCAGTATTCCGCGAGGGAAGGACCCGTTGACGATGACGATGGCAGAAGCGATTGCCCTCATTATTGAGAAACAACAGGCCGCTACCCCTATTCATCAATGGGGAGATATTCAGGTGCTGAATGGTCGATATGGAGCTTATATCCATACTCCGGAAGGGAACTACCAAATTCCTAAATCTGTTTCACCGGAAACGATGACAGAGGAGAATGTGAGGGAAATAATGGCAAAAAATGAGCCCATTAAGCCCGGAAAACGCACTTTTAAGCGAAAAAGTGCAAAATAATTGCAAAATAATTTGCGTATATCAAAAAAAAGCAGTACCTTTGCACCCGCTTTCGTAGAAATCGAGAAAATTTGGTATGCCAAAGAATCGAGATTTGCGGAGCAAATCGAGAAGTGGCGCAGTTGGTAGCGCACTACGTTCGGGACGTAGGGGTCGCGTGTTCGAGTCACGTCTTCTCGACAAAAAGGACATCAAACGATGTCCTTTTTTGTTTTGAATAGGTTAGAACTCTTTATATACCTTTGCAGATATTCCATATCCAATTAGCAAGTATAACCACCGCCATTACGATGATACTCCACGTCGGCCACTGGTATTTCAGCACGCGGCCCAAGGTTTTCGTTCCCCGCAAGCAGTCAACAAACACCCACACCGGTGCTACTAATAGACAAAGAATAAGTAATACGGATAGAGGATTAATGGTGATAGCCTCCCATATATGTCCATGTAACAATGCTATAAATGCCCGTGTTCCTCCGCACCCCGGACACGGAATACCTGTGATTGCCTTGAACGGGCAAGCAATTGGTATTTGAAAATATACGACACCCAGTACAAAGACCAGTGCCGTAAACTCAATCAGCAACAGCCATATGAATGGCTTAAAACGGGACATGCGTTAAGCGATACCTTGAGCTGCGAGAGCATCTTTCAGTTTAGCGTAATTATACTCCCGAGTACGTCTGCGTGCTGTGAAGATATCAATAATCCACCAAACCCAAGCTCCTCCGCATGTTAGCAATTTGATAACACCGTACAATATCTGCCCCATCGCAAAACGGTCAATTGCCCAGAAACCAAGCAACCATGCGATAAGAGTCATCGTTGTCGGCGATTTTAATTTGACGGACTCAAGGCTAATCAATTGGTCATCGTTTATTTGTGCCAATGCAGCTCTTAACTCAGCGAACTTCGATTCGGGTAACTTAGGGCCATTTTTTGACAGGTAAGCTTCAATCTTAGCTTGATCCATATATTTCTTGTTTCATGCCTACTCTTCTGCGGATTTTCGGCACCCTCCGTTTATAATCGCATGCAAAGGTACGATTTTTTTTTCAATCATGCAAGATTTTGCACCTTTTTTTCGAATATTTTGTCATTTTTATCTAGAAATTATTGCATGAAAGCAATTTTTTTTGTACCTTTGCACGTCTTTTCGTGTTAACCAATAAAAGGATAAGAAATAGTATGTATCCACAACAGATTATAGATGCCCTCCGTCATGTGCGTTACCCGGGCACCGGCAAAGACTTGATTGAAAGCGGTATGCTGGAAGACGATATCCGCATATCGGGTTTTGAGGTTTCGTTCTCGTTGATTTTTCAAAAAGATAACGATCCCTTCCTCAAATCAGTCATCAAAGCATCCGAAGTAGCGTTGCAAACCTACATCGATCCGAACGTTTCTGCACACATCCACACCAAGTTTGTTAAGCAAAATATCCCAACTTCGGTCTCCGATCACCACGCCCCTGTCCGCGCCAAACACATCATTGCCATTCATAGCGGAAAAGGAGGAGTCGGCAAATCGACCGTTACAGCCAACCTGGCAGTAGCATTGGCACAAGCAGGTTTCCGTGTGGGACTATTAGATGCCGATATCCACGGCCCTTCTATGCCAAAGATGTTCGGCACGGAGGACTGTCGTCCGGTATCGGTAGAGGAAGAGGGGCGTACGCTCATTGAACCGATTGAGCAATACGGCGTCAAAATGCTATCTATCGGATTCTTTGTCAATCCCGAACAAGCGGTTATATGGCGGGGAGGTATGGCAAGCAATGCCATCAAACAGCTGATTGAAGATGCCCATTGGGGAGAACTCGATTATTTCTTGATTGACCTTCCTCCCGGAACAAGTGATATTCATCTGACATTGATATCGGAATTGCACCTGACAGGTGTGATTGTTGTCACTACACCTCAACCGGTAGCGCTGGTAGATGCACGTAAAGGGGTTGAGATGTTCCGCAATGAGAAAGTGAATGTCCCCATCCTCGGTATCGTGGAGAATATGGCTTGGTTCACTCCGGCCGAACTACCGAGCAACAAGTATTATATTTTCGGAAAAGACGGAGGAAAAGCACTGGCAGAGGAGTTGAATATTCCGCTATTGGGACAAATTCCGCTAGTACAATCCATCCGTGAGGGAGGAGATGAAGGACTGCCTATTGCGATGCAATCCGGTCATCCGGCAGCAGAAGCATTCAAACAGATTGCCAAAGAACTGAACACAAACCAATAACATGTCCCGAACCTCCGAACTCGGCACCGCGCCGGTACATACTCTGCTATTCAAGTACGCACTGCCTGCCATTATTGCAATGACAGCCACTTCGCTGTACAATATAGTAGACAGTATCTATATCGGACATGGCTGCGGTGCGTTAGCCTTGGGGGCATTGACCGTGGCTAAACCATTCATGGACATATGCGCGGCGTTCGGTAGTTTGGTTGGGGTCGGCGCTTCTTCCTTATTAGCCATCTATCTGGGAGAAAAAGACTACGACCGTGCCAACAGAGTGCTGGGGAACGTGATTGTGCTGAACATCATCCTGTCAGCCATCGTGATGGTCATCGGACTGGTTTGGCTGGATCCTATTCTCATGGCGTTTGGAGCAAGCGAAGACACCCTATTGTATGCACATGAGTACATGGAGATAATCCTGTATGGCAATATCCTGACCCATATCTATTTCGGTCTCAATGCCATGCTGCGTTCAGCCGGCCATCCGCGTTTCTCCATGACAGCGACTATTGTGGCTGTGGTGGTGAATATCATCCTGGATCCGATTTTTATCTTCGGGCTGGATATGGGAGTGCGGGGAGCCGCCTTAGCAACCGTCATCAGCCAGGCAATCGCTGTTACGTGGCAGTTCACCAAGTTCATGGACAAGAACGAATTAGTTCGGTTTCATCGAGGAATTTGGAAGCTCAACCGACATATCACACTACGCGCATTAGCCATCGGCATGTCGCCTTTCCTGTACAACATCGCACACTGCCTTGTGGTCATCATTATCAACAACCAGTTAAAGAATTTCGGAGGAGACATGGCAATTGCTTCCTACGGAGTGATTAACCGATTGACGTTTGTGTTTGCCATGATCGTGATGGGATTGAACCAAGGAATGCAGCCTATCACAGGCTATAACTACGGCGCGAAGAAATATGACCGCGTACTCAAGTCGTTCTATCTGACATGCATCTATGCAACGGGAGTGATGGGAGTGGTATTCTTCTTAGGCGAATGCTTCCCGAAAACGGTAACGAAGATGTTCACACACGACCCTGTACTGATTGATCAGACGATTCGGCCCATGCGCATCATCTGCTCGACTATGCTGATTATCGGATTCCAAATGGTGACGGGTAACCTGTTTACTTCGATCGGAAAAGCCGGAAAAGCAATTTTCTTAAGCCTCACCCGCCAAGTCATTTATCTGATTCCTTTAGCGCTCCTCTTGCCCATGGTTTTTGAGACACCTTTGGATGGCGTGTGGTGGGCCATTCCGGTTAGTGACACGTTGTCGGCTATCACGGCGATCATCATTCTTCTAACCGCACGCATCAAAGTTCCGCAAACAAAATCCTGACTACTCTTCCGAGAAGTGAACGAGAACGTGTCTGTATGAATTGAAAATCTTGGATTTGGAAACAAACCCAAGGTAGCGTCGGTCTGCATCCACTACCGGCAGATTCCACGCTCCGGTATCCTCAAACGTCTCCATCACCTTATCCATCGGCTGATCAAAACGCAGGATAGCGGCCGGAGAGGTCATGAGCTGGCTGACCGTGAAACGGTTGTATAAACGCGGTTGAAACATGATATTGCGCACTTCATCCAACAGCAATATGCCTTTCAAATGCCCGTCATTGTCTATCACAGGGAAGATATTCCGTTTGCTGGCAGAGATCACTTTGACCAATTGACCCAATTTCATCTCCGGGAAGACCGTAATAAAATCCGTCTCCAGCACATTATCCATCTTTAGAAGCGTCAGCACATTGCGATCTTTGTTATGCGTGAGCAATTCGCCTTTCTGCGCAAGACGCATCGCATACAAAGAGTGCGGCTCGAATAACATAATGGTCAGATACGAGATGACGCTGACGATCATGAGCGGCATAAACAAATGGTAGCCGCCTGTCAACTCGGCAATAAGGAAGATACCCGTCAGGGGTGCATGCATCACACCGGACATCAGTCCCGCCATGCCCACTAACGCAAAATTCGCCTCCGGAACCATAAGACCGGTGAGGTTCATGATACGCGCGACTACAAATCCCGTTATTGCGCCCATAAAGAGTGAAGGAGCAAAGATACCTCCGACACCACCTGCACCGTTAGTCGCAACGCTGGCCACGATCTTAACAAAGATGATGGCGATGAAATACGTCAGAATGAGCAACTGCGTGGGCGTGGTACCCAGGTTAGTATAGAAATCCGTATGTACCAGATACTTGGCAAACGGACTGTTATCCAATGCACCAAGGCTGTTTCCGTTAATGAGTTGGCGAATCACATCATATCCTTCACCGTATAGAGGCGGGAACAGGAAGATAAGCAGACTCAGCGTCGCACCTCCGATAAGCAGTTTGAGCCACATGTTACCGATCCTGTGCTTCATCCACTGCTCCAACTTGTTCATTCCTCGCGTGAAATAGAGGCTGATCAACCCGCACACCAAACCTAAGATTAGATACCACGGGATACGCTGCACCAGGAACGGTTCCGCACTATCCAAGGGGAACATCGGTTCTGTACCCGTCAGGATATAGGATATCGCTGTCGCGGTAACCGACGAGATCAGCAAGGGTGCAACAGAGGTCATCGTCAGATCCATCATCAGCACCTCCAGCGTGAAGACCAAACCGGCAATCGGCGCTTTGAAGATACCACCAATCGCTCCGGCAGCACCGCAGCCGATCATCAGCATCATTGTCTTTTGATCCAAACGAAAGGCCTTGGCCAGATTGGAACCGATTGCAGCACCGGTCAGCACGATCGGGGCCTCCGCTCCGACAGAACCACCGAAACCGATTGTCAGTCCCGAGCCGACAACAGACGACCACATATTATGCGCCTTAATGATAGACTTACGTTGAGAAATAGCATAGAGGATCTTCGTGATACCGTGCGATATATCGTCTCGCACGATGTATTTAACGAATAGAGCAGCAAGCGTGATACCGATCACCGGCGTAATGAGGTACCACCAAGTGCGGTCATCCGCGATCAAATGCCCCTCTACCAGTTGCTGAATAAAATGAATGAAAGTCTTAAGGATGGCTGCAGCCGCAGCCGAGAAAGCGCCTACGAAGAACGACAGCAGGAGCACCAGGTGCTTCTCGCTGATGTGGCGTTCCCGCCACTCAATCATCCTATCGTAGAAATTATGCTGCATAGCGTAATGCGCCCGAATACTATTCGGTATCCCATCCGATACCTTTGTACTTATCCAGATCCCACTCTTCCTCTACTTCGTTGAGGTAGATCGTTCCCTCTTCGTCATCACCTGCTGTTTCGGGTTCTTCTTCTCGCTCAATAACAGCCACGTCAATCGGCGCATGCGAGATCTCGATCACTTGGTTCTGCTCTTTGTTCAGCTCTACCCACAATGCATCTTTGAGTTCGTCGATGCCTTCACCGGCGACGGAAGAGATGAACACGATAGGCAGATCCAGTTCCTGCAGTTTCTTGGAGGCTTTCTTTTTCTTGAGCTCTTTCTCGTCCAACGCATCGATCTTGGTGATGGCTAAGATGCGCGCCTTGGTGAGCAACTCCGGGTTATATTGCTCCAACTCATTGAGCAGAATCTTGTATTCCTTGACGATATCTTCGCTCGTTACCGGCACCATAAACAGGAGCACGGCATTGCGCTCAATATGGCGCAGGAAGCGCAGACCTAAACCTCGTCCTTCGCTCGCACCTTCGATGATACCGGGGATATCCGCCATGCAGAACGACCTGCCGTCCCGATAAGAGACAATACCCAACTGAGGTGTCAACGTAGTGAACGGGTAATCCGCAATCTCCGGCTTGGCGGCCGACACCACACTCAGCAGCGTGGACTTGCCGGCGTTCGGGAATCCGACCAGACCGACATCGGCCAACACTTTGAGTTGCATGATCACCGTCCGCTCTTGGGCCGGTTCACCGGGTTGTGCATAGCGAGGCGCTTGATTGGTCGACGTGCGGAAATGCCAGTTTCCTAATCCGCCTCGACCGCCTTTGAGCAGAACGATACGCTCGTCATGCTCTTTCACCTCGCATATGTACTCACCTGTCTCTCCGTCGTACACCACCGTACCGCAGGGCACTTCGATGATCTTGTCCTCTCCGTCCTTACCGAACGAACGGCTCTGTCCGCCTTTGCCTCCATCCGTTGCCATGATATGCTTCTGGTACTTGAGATGGAGCAGCGTCCACAGATTGCGGTTGCCACGCAGAATGATAGAACCTCCTTTACCGCCATCTCCTCCGTCGGGACCTCCCTTCGGCAGGTATTTGGCTCTATGCAAGTGCATACATCCTGCACCGCCCTTTCCGGAGCGGCAGTAAATCTTCACATAGTCGATAAAGTTGGTCATAGGGTTACGGGTTTGTTATTCGTGATGTGCCAATTCAATGACACGCATGATTTGCAGGAACACATCGGCCATCGTGTGGTTCCCGTTGACAGCAAAATAATTGCCGTGATGGAGGTAGTAATGCGCAACCGGCTCCGTTTGCTGATGATACACAGCGATGCGGTGACGAATCGTATTGAGGTTGTCATCCTTGCGGCCGCTCACTTTGCCTCGCTCAATAAGGCGCTGAATCAACAGCTGCTCATCCACCATGAGATCAATCATCATGGCATCCATGTTGTATTTTTTGAGCAACTCCGTCAATGACTCGGCTTGTGCCACCGTGCGGGGATAACCGTCAAAAATCGTTCCTTTGCAATCTGCAGGCAAACTGGAAATATAATTCTCAATCACGCCATACATCATCTCGTCCGGAACCAGATTACCTTTCGAGATCAGCGCATCGATCTGTTTGCCCAATTCACTACCTTTGGCTATTTCGGCGCGGAGCACATCTCCGGTAGAGAGATGCTGCAGGCCGTATTTTTGCGAGATAAAGGCAGACTGAGTTCCTTTTCCGCTACCCGGCGCGCCGCATAAAATAATGTTCAACATTTTTTTCAAATACCTAAAATAAACAGACGCAAAACGAGTTGCCCTCTTATTCGAGCAACTCGTTTGCTAAACTAGCATGTTGGATTAGAGGGCAAATTTTGCACCAGCTTTAATCTTAACTGCTTTCTTTGCAGGAACCTCAACGATAGCACCTGTACGCGGGTTTTTAGCCTTGCGAGCTGCTTTCTCTACAACTGCGATGTTAGCATAACCTACGAGCTGTACGCCTTCACCTGCTTTAACTGCCTCAACTGCTGCCTCCAGAGCTGCATCGATAACCTTTGCTGCCAATGCGTTCGAAACTTCAGCCTTAGCTGCTGCTGCCTTAACAAGTTCTAATTTGTTCATAATTTTGTGTTTTTTAGTTATTAATAATGTGAATTATTAGTTCCTATTTCGGAATACGACCGCAAAATTACAAAAAAATATTTAAACTGCAAATATTTTTGGAAAAAAAATAGTCTTTTTCGTGAAAAAAACTGCTTTTTTATCAATTTGGACTACTTTTTGTAGGTATAATCCAAAAAAAAGCAGTAATTTTGCAGTCGATATGAGAAATATACCCACAGTTACACGCTATCTATTGATAGGAAATTTTGTAGTTTTCTTCCTCGCCTTTTTCTTAGAGCGCTGGAACATTGATTTGGACAGTATCTGCGGCCTTCATTACTGGACCGCATCCTCGTTCCATTGGTGGCAACCGTTCACCTATATGTTCCTGCATGCGAACTTCAGCCACATCTTTTTTAATATGTTTGCGGTATGGATGTTCGCGCCGGTCATAGAGAACGAATGGGGTGCCCGTCGTTTTGCCATTTACTATTTGGTATGCGGATTAGGTGCCGCGCTGATACAGGAACTGGTTTGGATGGCTATGCTGAGCAATATGGGTCATTTCTATGATGCCGCTCAAATAGCTCACTACGCCTACTTCCTGAATACGATAGGCGCTTCCGGAGCCGTATTCGGTATATTGTTCGCTTTCGGATGGTTGTATCCCGATGTGCCGATGTACATTCTGTTCCTCCCGATTCCTATACGTGCGCGCATATTCGTTATTATATACGCCGCCATCGAACTGTTTGCCGGAATAGGCAACGTGGTCGGTCTTTCGGCCAGCAATGTAGCGCATTTTGCGCACTTAGGCGGTATGCTGTTCGGATGGCTGCTCATTCTGTACTGGAAAAAGATTGGCTGGGGAGAACCGAAGATCTTCAAGTTGTGGGACAAGATCAAACGGCTGTTTAACCGTCACCCTCGGTTAGACAGTACCAAAGATGACCAATACAAAGATTTCCACTACCAGAAACGCGTATAAGGAGAGTTGTTGATTCATCTATGCTGGATTTTATTCTTATAGCCATCACGATCCTCACCTGGAACACCGGGCGGATGGGTGAATTCAAGAAACCGGAGAAGAACGAGGTGCTGCAGTACCTCCTTTCTCAGGACGCGGATGTCATCTGCCTGCAGGAAGTGGATGTCTATAAAGATGCCAAATACCTCACCCTGCCGGATGTCAAAAAAACGCTCAGCAAGAAGTATCCGTACTCCTATATCGATTTCTCCATCTACGACAAACGGCACCAATACGGCACAATGGTATGGGCCAAGTACCCGCTGATCCATAAGCAGAGTATCCATTATCAGTCCCGAGGCAACCTCTCCAACCGCTGCGACATGGTAGTGGATGGGGATACCATTCGCCTCATCAACAACCACCTGGAGTCTTATAACTTCACCTCCGAAGACTTGGAGGACATGGACAAGATAGAAGCCAAATGGCGTCGTGCCATTCCCCTGCGCAACGAACAGGCGCGCGTGGTACGTGCGGAGATCGAAGCCAGCCCCTATCCCGTCATTGTGGTAGGAGACTTCAATTCCATTCCGCTCAGTTACGCCTATTGGTGTATCAGCGAAGGGCTGCATGATGCCTGGTCCTATACACATTCGTGGTGGAATTGGGGAGGAACGTATGAGTACCGAGGATTCGGATTGCGCATCGACTACATCCTCTGCTCCGACCCGCTCGTTCCGGTGTCCTGCACCATACCGCAAACAACCGGCTCAGATCATAAGCCGGTCGTTGCCACACTGGAATTTCATCCTTAGTTTTTCGGTTTGAGTACCACCAGAGGAATAATCATCTCCTCCAAGGATATACCGCCATGCTGGAACGTGTTGCGGTAGTACTGCGCGTAGTAATTGAACTGATTCGGATACGCAAAGAAATCACTTCCGGTACAGAAAGCATAACTGCTGCTCACGTTCGGGCAGGGCAGACCAACGCGTTTCGGCTGTTCTATGGAGAACACGTTCTTCGAGTTGCAATTGAGCGCCTTGCCTACCTTGTAACGAATATTGGTATTGGTGTTCTTGTCCGCGATGATCTGCACAGCATTCTTAACACGCGTCGTCCCGTGATCGGTTGTCAGAACCAGCGTAAAGCCCAACTCTGCGGCGCGACGCATCAACTCATACGTAGGCGAGTGGCGAAACCAACTGAGTGTCAGACTGCGGTAGGCAGACTCGTCATTCGCCAATTCACGCATCATCTTACTCTCCGTACGCGAGTGCGAGAGCATGTCAATGAAATTGAGCACCACAATAGAGAGCGGGGTCTGCACACTTTTCAATTGCGCAATCACACGCTCGCAGAAATCGCTCTCGTTCACTTTCCAATACGTGAAACTCTCCCGACGGCGATAGCGCTCCAACAAGGTCTGCACCAACTCTTTCTCGTACTGGTTCTTACTCTCCTCATCGCCTTCTTCCACCCAATACTGCGGGAACATCTGCTGAATCTGCAGCGGCAGCAGGCCGGAAAAAATGGCATTACGGGCATACTGCGTAGCCGTCGGCAGGATCGAAGTGTACTGCTGTTCGTTGCTCACGGCGTAGAACTCGCTCAGTAGCGGTTGAATCGTCTTCCATTGATCATAGCGGAAGTTATCAATCACGCAAAGCAGCACTTTCTCGCCTTTGTCCAACAGCGGGAACACGCTATGTTTCATTACGTCATGCGACATCAACGGCCGCTGCTCGCCTTCAAACCAGCTTTCGTAGTTCTTGGCTATCCACTTGGCAAAAGCCGCATTGGCCTGCGTGCGTTGGTCTTCAATAAGCGCACGCATCGGACTGTTCTCCAACTCAATGTCCCACCGGGACAAGGTGCGTTCTATCGCCTGCCATTCCTCCATCGTCGTAGCTGTGTCGATCATGTAGGATATATCACTCCACTCCTGACGGTAGTTCTGTTGCACTTGTTCCGTCACAATCGCCTGCTGGTGAATATGCTTCTTGAGGCACAGCAGAATCTGACTTGGGTTGACGGGTTTAATCAGGTAATCGGCAATCTTCTCACCGATCGCTTGCTCCATGATATGCTCCTCTTCAGATTTGGTAATCATCACAACCGGCACTTCCGGATGAACACGCTTCACCTCTTGAAGCGTCTCCAAACCGGACATACCCGGCATGTTCTCATCCAGGAAAACGATATCAATCGGCTGTCCTGCATCCGAAGACTGAGCACGAAATACCTCCAATGCGTCTTCGCCGTTACTGGCAGTCAACACATCGTAACCTTTATTTTTCAGATAAATGATATACGGTTGCAACAAGTCTATCTCGTCGTCAACCCACAATATAGTACGATTCATGCCGCAAAGGTACTATTTATTTTTGAAATATGCAAGAAAAAAGCGTATTTTCTATGAAAAAGACAAGCAAAAAAGAAAGATCAACCTACATAAAACAAAGAAGGTTGTCTCCCGACAACCCAATCTTTTTACTTAACCTTAAATCTAATACCATGAAAAACACGGTGCAAAAGTACTGCTTTTTGACGATATGACCAAATATTTTGCAAAAAAAATGTTATAAAACATAAAAATGTCAATTCTACTTTGCAAAATAACAGTGCTTTGCCGCCTTTTACGATATTTTAGTTTTCTTCTAATAAATCCGGCCTTCTCTCTTTCGTATGGGCTACCGATTGCTCATATTGCCACTCTTCGATCTTCGCCTGATGACCACTTAAGAGGATCTCCGGCACTTTCCATCCCTTGTACTCCGCCGGACGGGTATAGACACCTGCTTCGAGCAATCCGTCCTGAAACGAATCGTTCAACGCACTCTCCACATCGCCCAGCGCTCCCGGTAACAAACGCACAATGGCATCGGTCATCATAGCCGCAGGCATCTCGCCTCCCGTCAGCACAAAATCGCCGATCGAGTACTCACGCGTGATGAAATGGTCACGCACACGCTGGTCGACTCCCTTGTAATGACCACAGAGGATGATGATGTTCTCCTTCAGCGACAACTCATTGGCGGCTTTTTGATCAAAACGCTGCCCGTCCGGAGCGGTGAAGATAATCTCATCGTAGTGACGCTCTGCACACAGATGAGAGATACAGCGGTCAATCGGCTCGATCTGCAGTACCATGCCGGCTCCGAAACCGAAGGCATAATCATCCACCTTACGATGTTTGTCCAGCGTCCAATCACGCAGGTTATGCACATAAATCTCACAAAGACCCTTCGTCTTTGCGCGCTGAATAATGGAGTGATTGAGCGGAGACTCCAACAATTCCGGACAACAGGTGATAATATCAATTCGCATAAATCTAAAATTTCCAATCTAAAATAGCCCGTCAGGGCACCGGGTCATACCCGTATCCGCCCCAGGGATGGCAACGTAATATACGCTTGATACCCAGCCAACCGCCTTTGAAAATACCGTACTTCATTACCGCCTCCACCATGTATTGACTGCAGGTCGGGGTGTAACGGCAGGAAGGGGGCGTAAGAGGCGATATGCAATAGCGGTAAAAATATACCGGTATCAGAAACAGCTTACGCATCCCTATTTTCCACTTATTTTCTTCAGGCTTTTGCATACAGCTTTCTCAATAACGGCATAAGATTGTTCCTCCTTATCCATATAATTGAACGCGATCAGATACGGGCCGGAACTCAGCAGGTCCTGATGAAGCCGATACGCTTCGCGCATCAAACGGCGCAAGTGATTGCGTTTAACCGCACGTTTGAAGAGCGATTTCGGAGCCCATACCAGAACCTGGTGACTCATCACAGACGACGGATCTCCGACCGGCATATAGGTTACACGCAGGGGCCACGCCGTGAAGCGCTTGCCCTCTTTGTACAGTTGCGCAATGCGCTCCTGTCCGCATAACCTGCTATGTTTAGGAAACCCATTCGCCATTCGCCTTTCGCCGTTAGCCGTTATTCTTGTCCAAATAATCTGCTATCGCCATCGGCAGCGAGGCAAAAGCTTTGCCCGGGCCGGCTTCGATATCAATGCGGTAACCGGCATCCTCCAACGCACGAATCGTACCCTCGCCGAACGCCGCAATCAGCGTCTTGCCTTGCTTCCAATCCGGGAAGTTCTCGCGCAGCGATGTGACACCTGCCGGCGTGAACAACGCAATCATGTCGTAATCAAACGGACGCTCGGCAGGCCATGCGGTCGTCACCGTGCGGTACATAATAGCCGGAGTCACCTCCACACCGTTTTCGGCAAACATATTGATCTGATCCTGCGTATGGATATCGGACAGCACCATCATGTACTTCTCGTTCGGACGGCGGTGCATAGCCGGCAATATATCCTCAAACTTGTTTCCGGTCTCCGGGAAAAAGACCTTACGCTTGCGATAATTGATAAATTTCTGCAGATAGAGTCCCACTTGCTCGGAGTTGCAATAGTAGTGCATCGATTCCGGCACGTTGACACGCATCTCTTCACACAAACGGAAATAGTGCTCTGCACCCAATTTGGAGTTCAGAATAACCGCTGTGTAATCCAACGGATTAATGTGTTGTTGTCTGAACTCTCGCGCCGAAAGACCTTCAATATGGATAAATTGGTAGAAATCACAATTCACCCCAAACTGCTCTTCCAAACGAGAGTAGGGGTTATGTGCCGTTTCCGGCTTCGGTTGAGAGAAAAGAATTCTTTTTATCATAAGATAGCTATCATTTTATCAGATAAAACATAGAGGGACGCCATCGGTAACACCTCTAATGTACCTATATACAGTGCCAGATATACCACCGCCAGAGGCGACACGACGTACATCCGCATGCTGCGGTAGATCCACACTCCTAAAAAAAGCAGCGCCACCACACCGGCTCCCCATCGGGTAATCTCCGGATTGTCCACACGAAGCATGACCAGCACAATCGGATACAGTGCCAGAACCGCTAAGGTAGTGATGTCTGCATATATCTCATACGCGTTACCAAAACGATTGGATAACGCAAACGTGTAATTGATAACAACATTAACGAGCATCTTGACCAGCAGCAGTGCCACCACCAGTCCGCATATCCCCGCAAACGCAGTGAACGAAAAACCGGTTCCTTGGTACACGCACAGGCACAAGGCCATACCGATCGTTCCGATTCGGAACAGCGCCATTAGGAATTGACCGAGGAACGTGTTCGGCGACCCCTTGTAGGTACGCTCGGTATGTACGATCAGCGATTCATAGGCCTGCGTGATGATACCGGGCTGCGTCCACTCACTGAGAATGGCGCACAGCATCAGCACCAGCATCGTCCAGCCGCACCACGGCGCACTCAACGGGGAGATTATATGTGCTATTCCTTCACCCATATGTATAGTTTATCGCCGCGACGGATCAAGGTATCCGTTTTGAGCGAAAAGAACTGTCCTTGTTGTACCCGGCTTGTCGGGTTGCCTTTCGTGTCGCGCATGCCTTGCGCCTTGCATTCATATACACCCGTCGTCTCACCGGTAATGAGCAAGTCCTGCCCTTCCTCAATCGCATCCACGGCTTCTACTACGAACTCTGCAACGCTTAGGTTTTTGAAAAAATTAGTGCACTTCGCAGCATATAGCTTTTTGCGAGTGGCCTTATTGCCGTACGAATGGGTCCATTCGCCTAATTTCTGACCCTGATAATACCCGTCCCAGAACCCGCGGTTGAACACGCGGCTCAGCCGCTCGTTCCAGTCGGCTATCTTGGGCTCGATGACCGCATCGTTGGCGTATTCGCCGTTCTGCCAAGCCTCGACCGCCTCTTTGTAACAACGTACCACCGTATCCACGTATTCCGCACCACGGGCACGACCTTCGATCTTGAGTACCCGCACGCCGGCATCCAGCATCTTGTTCAGGAAATGAATCGTCTTCAGATCCTTGGGCGACATGATATACTGGTTGTCGATATCCAGTTCCAAATCCGACGATTTGTCCTTGACCGTATAGCCGCGACGGCATACTTGTACGCACGCCCCGCGGTTAGCACTCAGACCGTAGTTATTGAGACTCAGGTAGCACTTACCGCTCACAGCCATGCACAGCGCGCCGTGGCAGAACATCTCTATCCGAATCGGCTGGCCGCTGCGACCGCAGATATGCTGCGCTTGGATATCCTTGTAGATAGAAGCCACCTGCTCCATGTTCAGTTCACGGGCCAATACGACCACATCGGCGAACTGCGCATAGAACTTCAGCGCCTCGGTGTTGGCGATATTGAGCTGCGTGGACAGATGTACTTCCTGACCTATCGAATTGGCATACTGCATGACTGCTATGTCACTCGCAATCACCGCATCCACGCCTACCGCATGGGCTTTATCCACGATCTGCTGCATCAGCGGCAGGTCTTCGGGATACATGACCGTATTGACCGTTAGGTAGGTCTTCACGCCCGCCTCACGACAGGTAGCCACGATCGTGGCCATATCGTCCGTGGTGAAATTGACCGAACTGCGGGCACGCATGTTCAGGTGCTCGATACCGAAATAGACACTGGTAGCACCGGCATGAATTGCCGCTGCCAAACTCTCCCAGCATCCTACCGGAGCCATTATTTCGATTTGATCAACCATTCTGCAATCTGAACGGCATTGAGTGCCGCGCCTTTACGAATCTGGTCGCTCACGCACCAGAAACTGAGTCCGTTCTCGTCACTTAGATCTTTGCGGATACGTCCGACGAACACCTCGTCTTTTCCGCTCAGGAAGAGCGGCATCGGATACACTTTGTTCTCCGGTTCGTCCATGAGCACACATCCCGGTGCTTGCGCAAAAGCCTCTCGGGCTTGCGCCACACTCACCGGTTGTTCGGTCTCTACCCAGACGCTCTCGCTGTGCGCACGCAGCGACGGCACACGCACACAGGTAGCGCTCACCTTCACGTCCGAGTGCATGATCTTACGGGTCTCGTGGTACATCTTCATCTCCTCTTTGGTGTAGCCGTTGTCGGTGAATACATCGATATGAGGAATCAGATTGTACGCCAACTGGTAAGCGAACTTGTTCACCGTCACCTCTTCGCCGTTGAGCACCTGACGGTATTGGTTCTCCAACTCTTTCATCGCCTGCGCCCCGGCACCGGATGCTGCCTGATAGGTCGCCACATGCACCCGTTTGATATGACTGATCTGCTCAATCGCCTGCAGCGCTACCACCATTTGGATTGTGGTGCAGTTGGGGTTGGCAATGATGTTACGCGGACGGTTCAAGGCATCCGCCGCATTCACTTCCGGTACTACCAACGGCACATCCTCGTCCATACGGAATGCGGAGGAGTTGTCGATCATGATAGCCCCGAAGCGGGTGATGTCTTCCGCATACGCACGTGACACGCTCGCGCCCGCGGAGACAAAAGCAATATCGACGCCCTTGAAAGCGTCGTTGTGTTCCAGCAGTTGTACTTCGTACTGCCTGCCTTCAAATTCATACGTTGTGCCGGCACTCCGCTCTGAACCGAATAAACGAAGTTCGGATACGGGGAACTGCCGTTGTGCAAGCACACGCAGCAGTTCCTGTCCGACGGCGCCTGAAGCGCCTACGATAGCAATTACCATGATTATGCCAATGCAATAATCGTATCAGCCTCAGCCTCGGTAAAGGTTACTTTACCCTCACGTGCCAGCCAACCAAGAGCCAAATAGAGCTCCTCGTTTTTGAGTTTGGTAGCTTTCTTCAGCGCTTTCAAACCTTGAGCGCCGTTCTGCAGAGCACCCCATACGAGGCCTGCGTTCTCACCAATTTTTGTAATCATAATACCTTAAATTTTTAAAACAGTGACTAATATAGATGCATTCAGGGGCACCTTACCCTATCTTTTATTCTTCCCACTTCTTGAAGATCAGACATGCGTTGTGTCCTCCGAAGCCGAAGGTGTTACTCAGCGCATAGCGGATATCCCGTTTCTGGGCCTGGCCGAACGTGAAATTGATGCGATAGTCGATGTTCTCATCCATATCCTCCGGGTCGTGATTGATCGTCGGTGGAATGATACCTTCCTTCAGCGCCATGATACAGGCCAGCGCTTCAACGGCGCCGGTAGCACCGATCAGATGACCGGTCATCGACTTGGTCGAATCCAGATTCATCTCATACACATGCTCGCCGAACACCCGCTCAATCGCCTTCACTTCCGTTACATCGCCCAACGGGGTGGATGTACCGTGTGTGTTGATGAAGTCCACTTGTTCGGGACGAATTCCGGCATCTTGCAGAGCCAAACGCATCACACGCTCTGCACCTTTTCCCTCCGGATCCGGAGCGGTCATATGGTACGCATCCGAGGTCATACCTTCGCCGATGATCTCCGCATAGATCTTCGCACCACGCGCCTTGGCATGCTCGTACTCTTCGAGAATCAAGCAGGCAGCGCCTTCTGCCAACACGAACCCGTCACGCGATTTGGAGAACGGACGGCTGGCCGTAGCCGGCGAGTCATTGCGTGTGGACAGTGCATGCAGTGAGTTGAATCCTCCCACACCTGTCGAACTGATGTCCGCATCAGCACCGCCGGTCAGCAGTACATCGGCGTGTCCCAGACGAATCTGGTCAAACGCGGAAGCGACTGCATGAGAGGACGAAGAACAAGCCGTGGATACCGAGAAACTCAAACCCCCGAGACCGAACCGGATAGAGATCTGTCCGGCCGCAATACTCGGGATCGCTTTGGGGATCATGAACGGATTGAAACGCGGGGTGCCGTCTCCTTCAGCGAAACTGTACATCTCTTGCTCCAGAGACTGCAATCCGCCCATTCCGCTGCCCCATACTACTCCTACGCGGGAACGATCTTCACGCTCCAAGTCCAACTGACTGTCGCGCAAAGCCTCATCTGCCACACACACGGAGAACTGGGAATAGCGGTCCATCTTACGCGCCTCCTTGCGATCGATATATGCCTCGGGATCGAAGTTCTTCACCTCGCCCGCGAACTGAGTCTTGAACAGACTCGCATCAAACGCAGTAATAGGCGCGATTCCGCTCACTCCTTTCACCAACGCTTCCCATGTATCCGGTGCGGAATTACCCACCGGAGTAAGCGCACCAAGACCTGTTATAACAACTCTTTTTAACTGCATGTAACCTAAATGTATAAATATAGCATACGAGTTTACAGTGTGCCCGTAAACTCGTAAACCACTTGTGGAAACGAATTACTTCGTTGCTTTCTCCACATAAGCGATAGCGTCGCCTACTGTAGCAATCTTCTGCGTATCCTCATCCGGAATCGAGATACCGAACTCCTTCTCAAACTCCATAATCATCTCTACGGTATCCAACGAATCAGCGCCCAGGTCCGTCTGGAAGTTAGCGTCGTTCGTTACTTGAGACTCCTCCACACCAAGCTTATCAACGATGATTGCTTTCACTTTTGCTTCAATTTCTGCCATAATACTAAAATGTTTAGTTATTAATTATGTGTGTTTTTAATAATTTCTTTACCTTCCTTTTTCCGCGTATTTTGGAAAAACGGCACAAAATTACTGCTTTTTTTTGAATTGACCAAATTTTTGGACTTATTTTTTGCTTTTGTCACCTAAATTTAGCACAATCTTGCCTAAATAGATGCCACTCTTGCCCATTTGGCACAACGGAATGCTGTCTCCGTCAACATTCGCTACCCGCAAATCCGTGTACTTTTTGTGCGTATGTCCGCCTACGACCACATCGATCCCGCGGGTCTGACTGACCAATGCCGAATCGCACACATCTTCCGATGCTTTGCCGAAGGTACCCAGATGGCTCAGACACACCACTACGTCGCATCCTTTCGCACGCAACTCATCCGTCACCTGCTGCGCAATCGCATACGGATGGTTGTACTGCGCCGGTTTGAAGTTCTTGTCCGCAATCAGTCCCTTGGGGTCACAACCCAGACCGAACACACCCACTTTCACACCGCCTTTGTTGAGCACCACGTATGGTTTGACGATCTTCTCCAAGGCCGTTCCCGTGAAATCGTAATTGGCACATACGATCGGGAAATGAGCCGTTTGCAGCACAGCAGCCAGGGTATCGAGTCCGTTATCGAACTCATGGTTACCCAACGTAACCACATCGTACCCCATGCGGTTCATTGCATCAATCTCCACACGGCCGTGATAGAAATTGAAGTACGGCGTGCCTTGGCAGAAATCGCCGGCATCCAGCAGCAACAGGTTCTTATCCGCTTCACGCTCTTGCTTAATCAAGCCCATACGGCGCGCATAACCCCCATTACCGTCTGCTTTCGGCTCGATCTGCGAATGCGTATCGTTCGTATGCAGAATAGTCAGATGGTCCTGCGGCGTACAAGCCGCGAAAAGGACAAAGGTACTAAGTACAATGTACGAGGTGATTTTTTTCATATGCTATCAAAATCGTTTATTTATCTCTTCGTCAGTCAGCACAGAGACGATCGTTTTGCCGTCTGCCATACGTCGGTATGACGGCAGTAGCACGAGCCGTTTCACCAGATCGCGCATCTCCGGTTCCGTCAGCGTCTTGCCGTACGGAATAGCCGCACTCTGCGCCAAGGACAGGGCAATCTGTTCACGCCATTCCTGCTGCGTATCCGCTCCGCGCTCACGCACTTGTTGGATGATCTGCTGCAGTACCGGCAGTGCCGACTGATTGGACAACTGCGCCGGGATACTCTGTATCGAATAGCTGTCCGGGGACAGCTGATCCAGTTCAAACCCGATAGCACGCAAGTCGGCCAACATATGCTCCAACAGCACCATCTCATCCGACGGCAGGCTGATCACTTCGGGGAACAACAACTGCTGCTTCGCGCCCTGCAGGTGCGATAACTGCTCCAGGAACTGCGCATACAGAACAGCCGCATGCGCACGATGCTGATTAATCAGCACAAGTCCGGTAGCCCCGGGTAGTAGAATATACTTACCGGCGTACTGCCACATCGGACACGAATCAACATCGGCAATTACCGGTTCCGGAGATGTCGAGGTCTCGAGATCTCGAGTTTGCGAAAGGCCCTCATACAGACTCTCCCAATTGGTCGGAACCCGGTCCGGATAGACCGCTCCACGCGTATGGAACGGATTATAGGTAGGATCGACCGTCACTTGCGGACGGCTCACCGGCTGGTCTTGCGCCAGCGGTATATCAATCGATCCGGTAGTATCAAAATCAATCTGAGGCGATAGCGTGAACTTACCCAGCGCCTCGCGGACGGAAGCCATCAAAATCTGGAAGATCGTCTGCTCGTCGGCAAACTTAATCTCCGTCTTGGTCGGGTGAATATTGACATCAATGGCTTCCGGATTGATATCAAAATAGATGAAGAAAGACGGCTGGTAGTCATTGACCAACATGCCCGAATAGGCTGTTTGCACCGCCTTCAGAAAATACGGATGGCGCATATAACGCCCGTTCACGAAGAAGTACTGCTCCGCTTTTCGGGTCGCGTTCTCCGGTTTGACCACAAACCCGCGAATAGAGACTAAGTCAGTCTCCGTATGCACATCCACAAACGCAGAGGTATAGACATTCTTCTTCGGGTTGCCGAACACGGCCTCGATGCGCTGTTTCTCCGTACCGGCCGGCAGTTCCAGCAATATCTCATCGTTGTGTACGAACGTGAAACTCACTTTCGGATACACCAGCACGATATGGTAGAACTCGGTAAGCAGATTGCGCAGCTCCGTCTGGTCGGTCTTGAGGAATTTTCTTCTTACCGGTACATTGAAGAACAGGTTGCTCACCTTGATGTTCGTGCCCACCGGACAACTGCAGGGCTCTTGCCGCACCACGTCCGAACCGTGTATCTCCAATAGCGTGCCTGTCTCATCCTCCGCACGACGGGTGGTCATCTCTACTTGCGCTACCGCGCAGATCGAAGCCAGCGCCTCACCACGGAAACCCATCGTGCGCAGCGAGAACAGATCCTGCGCTTCGCGGATCTTACTGGTGGCATGACGTTCAAAAGCAAGACGGGCATCCATCTCGCTCATTCCGACTCCGTCATCGATCACCTGCAACAGCGTACGACCGGCATCACGAACAATGACCTGAATGCGCTTGGCGCCGGCATCCAGACTGTTCTCCACCAGCTCTTTCAGACACGATGCAGGGCGCTGAATAACCTCGCCTGCCGCAATCTGATTCGCTACGCTGTCCGGTAATAAATGAATGATATCCACACCTTATATATAATTAGGAGATGTTATAGGATGAAAAACATCACTACAACGAGTGCACCGAGTAGTGCCAACCACAACACGAGCCGGGAATTCTTTTTCTTCCTTAGCTCTGTCATGTTCTTTTCATGCTGTTCCCGGAAAGCCCCGTGCTGAAGACGCGCAAGTCTTTTATCCTTGCGCGCCTCCTTTTCCGGGTCGAAGTAAATGGGGCGATAGTCCCACTCACGGGGTTTGGGTACTTTTGGAAAAAGTACGGACATACTTACTTAACGATTGCTTGGAACTCAGCGTCCTCAGCGAACTTAGCGAACTCAAGGTCCTTCTGAGCACGTGCCTTGAACGAAGCGTCCTTAGCAATAGCCTCTTTGAGGTTCTTGTAAACTGCCTCTTTGTCGTTCAGACGAGCGCCTACAACTGCCTTCAGATAAGCGGTAGTAGCGTTCGGCTCCTTCACGTTGTTCAGCGTCTTGTTAGCAGCCTCGTACTCTTTGTTGAGGATCTGCTGAACAGCTGCGTTGTTGGTTGCGCTCTCGCCGTAAGCCTCTTTCGCTGCGGTGTAGTTACCTTTCTTGGTATAGAGCGTACCCATAGCAGCACCCAGGTTACCCTTCGTGCCGGCTGCCTTGCCGAGGTACTCCTCAGCTTTGTCCAGATCACCGTCAGCCAGAGCTGCCAGACCTGCGTTGTAGTTCACGTCCGGATCATTCGGCTCGATAGCCAATGCTTTCGTGAAGCAACGACGAGCCTCAGCGATGTTGTTGTCGTTGTAGTAGATCTGACCCATACCGTTGTATGCACGGTAGTCGTTGTACTTATCAGCTGCTTTCTGATAGATAGCCAACTTAGCGGCTTTGTCATTGGTCAGCGTGGTAGCGTACAGCAACTCCTCTACATTCAGTTGGTCCGGATCGTTAGCTGCCAAAGCGCGAATCTCGTCATCGCTCTTACCGATGATATCGGTCGTCAGGATCAGACGGCTGCGACGTAGCTTCGGAAGGATCTGCTCAGCGAGAACCGGGTATGCAGAAGCCAGTTTCTTGATTTGTGCCTCACGCTCGTCCGGATCAGAATACATCGACAGAACACGCAGAATCAACTCCTTGTCAGGAATATTGCTGTTCATTACCTCTGCCTGGAAACCTTCCCAGTCTTCCGGGGTAACGTCACCTGCGAAGTTCACGTTGATCTTAGCTTTCTTGAGGTCGCGTTTGAGGAAATCCTCGGTCACTTTGCGACGGTTGCGTGCCAACTGCTCGTTCAGATTAACGGCACCATCCGGAGATGCATAACCGGAAATCTCGAGTTTGTTAACCTCTTTCTTCTCGTCAGCGTTAGCGTCCTTGATAGCGTTCTCCAGCGCTTTTACGCCATCCGACTTCGTCTCAGACGAACGGAGGTTAGCACTCTGGATAAGGAACATCACGTCAGCCTTGGTCAACTCCTGGATAATACGTTGGAACTTGTCGGGAGTAGAAGCGGTCGGGTTGTCGTTTACTTTCGCCAACTCCGGCGTGGTAACGATACCGTCAGCAATCTTAACGTCCGGAATCTCAATCACTTTCTTACCCTTGCGAGCTTCGAAACGAAGGTACAGCTCGGATTTCATCATTGCGGGAACATAGTTGCAATCGAACTGTTGTGTGAACTTACCACCCTTCTTGTAATTAACGGTAGTACCGTTCTCTTTTACCTTCTCACCTACATAGGTGACAGGTTGCCCGAGTACTTCCTGGCCGTTGAACTTGAGAACCGGAGTTACTACAAGCACACCCTTCTTAGCGAATTTCTTGGCCGGAATGGTACCGGTAATGTCTGCATGTACCTTACCACCCTTCATCTCCAGCGGACTCGGGTTAACTACGACCTCTTCCAGTTCGGGTACGGTACCGCACGACGCCAGCATTACTGTTGCAGCAATGAGGCAAAGAAATAAACCTTTCTTCATATGCATATAAAATTTGTTAATTGTGATTTACTCATAAATCGGCGGCAAAATTACAAAATTAATTTGACATACGCAAGTATTTGGACTTTTTTTTCGATAAATCCTTATTTTTTGTGGATATATCGGGAATTTTTAGGCATTTTTCAAAAAAAAGTTGTAACTTTGCATGCAAAATTTGAGAAATTATGTTTTCAGAACGAGACACCAAAGGCCCGTCGCTCCGACGGGGATCAATTGAAGTGGTATGCGGATCCATGTTCAGCGGCAAGACCGAGGAACTCATCCGCCGTATGAAACGTGCCAAATTCGCCAAACTGCGCGTGGAAATCTACAAACCGGCCATTGATGTGCGCTACAGCGAAGAGGATGTAGTCAGCCATGACCGTAACGTCATTCAATCCACGCCCGTGGACAGCAGCCAGAACATTCTGCTCATGGTGGACGATATCGACGTAGTCGGTATCGACGAGGCACAGTTCTTCGATATGGGTATCGTGGACGTGTGCAAGCAGCTGGCCGATCGCGGTATACGCGTCATCGTAGCCGGTCTCGATATGGACTTCAAGGGCGTTCCGTTCGGTCCGATCCCTGCCCTCATGGCGATCGCGGACGATGTGTACAAGACACATGCTATCTGCGTCCACTGCGGCGACTTGGCCTATGTCAGCCACCGTCTCGTAGCCTCCGACAAACGCGTGCTGTTGGGTGAAACAGACAGCTACGAACCCCTCTGCCGCGCTTGCTACAACAAAGCGATTGCGAGTGAGGTTTGTTGATATCATATTACCCCTTGCCATCCGGGATTGTTATACCTATAGCGTCCCGGATGATTTGTCTATGCCGTCTCCCGGCACACGTGTCATCGTGCCGTTGCTCAAGAAAGAGATGCGAGGCATCGTGCTGCGCGAACACACCGAACCCGTTGATGCAGCCTGGGCGGATAAGATTCGTCCGATCACGAGCATTCTCGAGAACGCCCCTGCAGTCTCCCGCGAACAGTTGGCTTTGTGGCAGTGGATGAGCCGGTACTATATGTGCACCTTAGGCGAAGTGATGGCCGCTGCCTTACCTTCCGGCGTGGACAAACGACTGACCAATCCGCCCAAACGGCGCCGCTCAGCCTTGGAAGCCTACACCGGACCCATCGAACCCCTACACGATCTGTCTGAAGCGCAGGCACATTGTGCCGATGAAATCAAGGGTTTATGGGCCTCCGGAAAAGACATCGTCCTCCTGCACGGAGTCACCTCCAGCGGTAAGACCGACATCTACATACACCTCATTCAGGAGCAACTCCAGGCCGGTAAGAACGTCCTGTATCTGGTGCCGGAGATAGCGCTCACCACCCAACTCACCAGCCGTCTGCAGAAGGTTTTTGGGGACCAACTCATGGTCTATCACAGCCGTCTGACCGATGCCGAACGGGAAGAGCGCTACAAGAAAATCTCCAATTTTCAATCTCCAATCTCCAATAACTACGTCGTCATCGGCGCACGGAGTGCGATCTTCCTGCCGGTACCGAACATAGGGCTCATCATTGTGGACGAGGAGCATGATCCCAGCTACAAGCAGGCCGAACCGGCTCCGCGTTACCATGCGCGGGCAGCTTCTATCATGCTGGCACAGGAGCACCATGCCCGCGTGCTGTTAGGCACGGCTACGCCTTCGATCGAATCGTATTTTCTGGCGCTCAAGGGCACCTACGGTCTGGTGTCCCTTACCGAACGTTTCGGCGGGGTTGAGTTGCCGGATATCACCCTCATTGACCTGCAGCGTCAGTACACCCGCAAAGAGATGTACGGACACTTCTCCGATCCGCTTGTGGAACGTATTCGTGCGATCTTGGCGGAGCACAAACAGGTCATCTTGTTCCAGAACCGCCGCGGCTACGCTCCGCTCATCCAGTGCAACTCCTGCGGTCAACCGCCGCGCTGTGTCCAGTGCGATGTGCCGATGACCTATCACAAACGTGCGAACGAACTGCGCTGTCATTACTGCGGCTACCACACACCTGTTCCACCGGTCTGTCCGCAATGCGGGGGCGAACTGAAAATCATCGGTTTCGGAACAGAACGCATTGAAGATGAGATCCAAACGCTCTTCCCCGAAGCACGTGTGCTGCGTATGGACTTGGACACGACCCGGAACAAGAACGCTTATCAGGATATCATCAATGCCTTTGCCAACCACGAGTGCGACATCTTGGTCGGAACGCAAATGATTACCAAGGGACTCCATTTTGATGACGTCCGTCTGGTGGCGGTACTCAATGCCGACCCGCTGTTCAACCAACCGGATTTCCGGGCGTACGAACGAGCGTATCAGATGCTCGAACAGGTCGCAGGCCGCGCAGGACGCAAAGGAACGAAAGGTGAAGTGTGGATTCAGACTTTCGACCCGTCTAATGCCGTGCTCGGCATGGTGCAACAGCACGATTACAATGCCCTCTACCAACAGCAGATCAAAGAACGAGAACTGTTCCATTATCCCCCATTTCATCGGGTTATTCGGCTGCGTCTGAAGGATCATAACAGTGCCCGCGTGCAAGCCGCAGCAGAGCAGTTACAGGCCTACCTCAAGCAGATCTTCGGCAACCGGGTATCGGCCGTGATCATACCCTCGATTGAACGGGTACAAGCCTACACACTGCGTGAGCTGACGCTGCGTATCGAGAGTGGCGCCAATATGGCGGAAGCCAAGCGGCGGGTGCAGGAAGCAATTGACCATATTTCTTCGATGAAATCGAATAAAAACACAAAAATAATCATAGATATAGATCCGATATGATAGCTGAAGAAAAACGTCGTGTGGCGTACATCAATGAGATGATTGAGTCCGGGCATGCCCCGCAGTTGGTGGCCGAAGGAGAGAACTACCATGCCGAGCAGCTGGCCCGTATCACCCGCGAGATATGCGAACGGGATGTGCGGGTAGTGCTGATTGCAGGACCCTCGTCCAGCGGAAAAACCAGTACGAGTCATAAGCTCTGTCTGGAGCTGCTCGCGCAGGGCAAGCAACCTGTGGCTTTGTCGCTCGATAACTGGTATCTGAACGGAACCTTGACGCCGCTCAAACCCGATGGAAGCAAGGATTATGAGTCCGTCTATGCGATCGATCTGGAGCAGTTGGAGCTGGACCTCAAGGCCCTGGTGGCAGGCAAAGAGATCGCGCTGCCGACCTTCAACTTCGCCGAAGAGCGTCGTGAGTATCCGGGGGAGACCTTGGCGCTGGAGAATGAAGCGGTGCTGGTGATGGAAGGTATCCATGCCCTCAATCCGATCCTGACTGCCCATCTGGATGATAAATACAAGTATAAGATCTTTGCCGCTCCGATGAGTCCGGTTTCCTTGGACGGCGAGACATGGATCCCGACCTATGTGCATCGGCTGCTGCGCCGCATGAGCCGGGACTATCGTACCCGGGGCAAAACGCCGATCCAGACTATCGCCGGTTGGGCCGATGTGCGGGAAGGAGAGGGGAAATGGATTGAACCTTTCCGCGACCGGGCGGATGCCCAGTTCGACACCTCGATGCTGTATGAGTTGCCGGCGATCCGCAATACGGTGGAGACAGCCTTGCAGACAGTGCCGGCTGCGGCGGAGGAATACAAAGTGGCGGAGCAGCTGCTCTATTACCTGAGTTTCTTCGAGCGTCTGGAGGCTTCTTATATCCCCCGCACCTCAATCCTACGTGAGTTCATCGGCGGCAGTCAGTTCAATGTAGGCTAACGAAAAAACCACTCGTGATGAGTGGTTTTTTGTAGCGGGACCCAGGATTGAAAATGGCGGAGCCATAATCGTTCGAGGATTTATCCGAGATAAGAACTTGGGACCTCATGATTCATAATCATACGAAAAAAACCACTCGTGATGAGTGGTTTTTTGTAGCGGGACCCAGGATTGAACTGGGGACCTCATGATTATGAATCATGCGCTCTAACCAGCTGAGCTATCCCGCCATTTTGTCAAAAGCGGCTGCAAAAGTACTGCTTTTTTTTGACATACGCAAATTTTTTTGCATTTTTTGCGCATTTTCCCATCCTTTTTTGCTCATTTTGACCAATTATACCGCTTTTGACACCTTTTAACCGACCTTTTCACTACTCTGCCTGCAGTGTTTTTGTGGCTGTATGGGCGGTGAACTCGGGTGCGAGTTCGCTGCTGATATGTGTCAAACCCGCCAAGGTCGTACCTGTAGCAGTGACGTAGCATTCGTAGGTCAGCACCGTCGTGCCGCGACGCAGGTGTTCGATGTACAGGCGCTCCTCGGTGTTACGGATCTCGCGGTAGTAGAACGCACCCTCTTGCCATGCGTACGAGGACGCACCAACCGGTTCCAGCAGCGCCGGACGACGGTCGGTCACAATAACCTGATCCATCTCACGGTCGGTAGTAATGGTCAGCGTGACACGGATGCGATCCCCTTTGGTCAGCGGCGCATCGGGTTTCGTCGCCTCATCGGCACGTTCGTACGTACGCGTGATACCAATTGCCTTCGTAGCGAAAGGACGGAGTTGGTTAGCCGGAGCGATGTACGAACTCATCAGCGCACCCCACATCGGACCGTCCGTCTCACGGCGCAGCGTATAGCTCACCGTGCTGTCCGGCAGAGCGATCGTCTGAACAGGAGCCTCAGCAGGTGTGCCAACCGGGACGCTATGCATCAGCACATACGTCACGTACGCGTTCAACGACGATTGTCCCCATTCGGTCGTGCGGTTGTTGAGAATCAGCCATTGACGCAACGCGTCCAACTCATTCGGCTGCGGGTCGATTGTACTGAATGCCAACAGGAACGAAGCCTGCACATCTGCTTGGCGATACCACCACCAGCGATCCGGCAGGTTGTTCCAGTACATACCATGCGCTGCATCCATTGTCGCATAACGACGCAGACCGTTAATCATCGCCAACGCACGCTCGTGCTGCCCGGCGCGCTCAAATGTCAACGCCAGCAACGGCCAAGAGGTCAGTTCTTTACTATCCAAGTGCGCATAGAGTGCATCCAGAATAGAGGAAACAATACGACGGGTATCTTCATCTTGCGCTTCGGAGCACAACACGCGCACGTACGCATACTGCGCATAAGCACGATAATCGGGCAGCGAGTCATGATGCGTCTTGCGGTACTCTTTTTCGCGGTTCTGCATCTCGCGGTCGATATAACGAACGGCCTGCCGTTGCGTATAGTTCAGGCGGCTGTCCAATGCGCCTGTTTCCTGCAGTTCGCCCAGCAGCGCAAGCACACGTAGGGTAAGGTAATACGACGCACCGCTTCGGTAGTCTTTCAACCACGAGAAAGCACCGTTGGTACGCTGGTGTTTCTTCAGTTCGGTCACGAGGTACGAACAATCCACGGGTTCGATGAAAGACGGGAACTCTTGCGCCAACTTGTTCCGCAGCGAGAGGGCGTATAAGTTATGCGCCAACTGGGTGACGGTGACAGCGGACGAATCAACCTCTGTCGGCAGTTGCGCAGCGATATACGCCAAGGGATTGGTGCAGAGCAGCAGTTCCACTTGACGGTTCTCCGACTCAGCAGCCTTCGGCAACTGCAGGGTGACAACGGAGTCTTGCGCGCGCATATAGAAAGGTACGCATTCGCGCACGGGTTCGTCCAGCGGCAGTATCGACAACAGCCGTTTCTCGCCATCGGTCGTTCCTTGCGCATCCTGCACGGTCGCCGTCACCACGATGTCCGCCTTACGCGAAGCGGTATAAGGCACGAACAGCGTGTGCGAACCCGACGCGGGAACAAGCACCGCTTCGGTGTGCGAGAGCAGAACACTGTCCGTTTGGGCATCGCGTATCACAACCCGTACGGTCGTCTGACGCACGGTATCAGCCGTGTTGCTCACCACGCAAGGCAGACTAATCACATCGCCATGACGCAGGAAACGCGGTAACTGCAGACGCAGCATCAGCGTCCGACGTGCCATCAGCGTGCGGCTGTAGTAGTCCGCCGAAGCATTCCGAGACCACGCGAACGCTTGTATCATCCACTCGGTGTTATCCGGCGGAGTAACGAAATGCACATGCACTTCGCCTTGCTCATCCGTCTGCAAGGTCGGCAGATACAGCGCCAGACGCGTGTCGCCATCCCGCAACGGCAGCGACATATCGGACTCCGCCACAGGCTTGCTGTCCGGCGCGCTGTTTCCATCCTGAGCCACGACAAGGTATGACACATCTTCCTCCTCTTCCGCGATGCCCAGCGTCTCTACTTCATAGACCGTATTGGCTTTGGCACGCAGACTGCCTACGCCACGGACTTGGACACCGGCAACGCCGTACCCGGTCACCACCACCTCTTTCAGCGCCTCTTCGTTCTCTTCCAGAACGATATACATGTTACTGCTTGCCGGCAGCGTCACCGTTTGCATGCCCACGAAACTGCATTCGAGCATGGCACCCGGCTGCACGGCGAGGAAGAACTCTCCCTCATAATCGCTGATGGTGCCGGTCGTCGTGCCTTGTACCGTGATGGATGCACCGATAACCGGTTCGCCGTTGGTATCGACAATCTTGCCTTGGATGACGAGCAGCTTCGTACTATCCACACGGTAGGGAGCATAGAGTAGCGGCGGGAAGAAACGGAAGCCGTTCTTCATTGCCGGCACATGCGAACCGGCCTGCTCCGAGTGGCTGCCGTACAAAGGTTCGGAAATGGATGTATAGGGCATCGTCCAACGCACCCATGCGCGATTGGTCCATACGGACGATTTGAGTTCCTCCAAAGCCTTGTCCGTCATCGCGAGCACCATACGTCCCTGCACAGCCTGCCCCTTGGCATCGGTCAGGCGGAACGTCCAGGTCTCGCGGGCATCCGGCGTGAGGTAATCCCGCATCGTAACGGGCACGATATGCAGTTCGGTCGGCGACACGCCGGGCAGATGACGGTGACAATCCACGTGCTGCCCCTTCGGACCGGTAGTCACAAAGTGCACATCCAAATAATCATCCGGCGCATCGGGCAGCGTGAACGAATAACTATGCATGCCGGCTTCCAGTTGCCGCCACGTGTGCGAAAGCAAACGCTCACGGCTGCTGACCACGCAATAGACCCAGCAGGCACGCGGCACACCGAGACGCATCGTCACTTCCCGACCGTTGATCAGCATGCTGTCAGCCGGAACCCAGAGCAACGAGTCTTGCGGCACACCGGCTATCCGAACCGGATCGGGTTGGTCGGTAGGTTGGTCGGAATGCAGCATCGTATAGATATGGGCATACCGTGTCTCGCCGTCCTGGGCGGTGACAGTAGAGGTAATGAACAGCATATCACACTTTTGTGCCCGTTCGGCAGCTCGGTCGGACAACTGCACACGGAACACACCGGCCTGATCGGTGAGCGTGGTGTCCAAGTAACTGACTTGATAGCCCTCATCCCACATCCGGATCGTAGTGAGCACTTCCGCGCCACTCAGCGGCAGGCCGTTGGTGCGCATCGCCTTACCGGTGATCGGTTGGAGACGGTCGCGTTGCATCACACGGCATGAGTCATCGATCGCCACGCTGAACGTCGGCAGACGGTAGTCCTCCAAGGTCACCGAACAATATCCGGATGCGGCAATCTTGCCTATTTTCCAATCACTTCGCCAGATAGTGAGGTTATACGCACCCCGCTTCATATCGCCGGTGAAAGGAAGAGAGAAGTTCGCCGTTCCGTCTTCATCCAGTGTCAGCACGGTGTCCAATGAATAGCCGCTATAATTGCGTACTTGCACCCACAACGAAGCGTTGGTGATGAGCGTCGATTGGTAGCGAACACGACCGTTTCCTACGATAGCCAGCCGCAGCGTGTCGCCGGGACGGAAAATAGTTGCATTCGGCAGCAGTTTCAATTGTCCGCTTTTCTCTTCCGACGGAGAACCGCCGTATAAGAAGGGCTCGTGGTACCTATCGTCCTTGTACTGCATAAAGAGATGCCGATAATAATAACCGTCCTTGCGGAATTTGGTCTCGCCGTTGCGGTTGGTACGGTGGGCTATACGAGCCTGTTTCACCTTGGCGCGATATATCGGCTGTCCGGTATGCACATCCATCACCACATACCACGGACGCGTCTTATTAAACACATTCTCGTTCAGCCCGAACACCCGCAGATCACTCACAAAGAAGGCATTTTGCTCGATTTCATCGTCCTTTAACGCCGAAGCAGGTCGCTGCAGCGAGTCTTCCGGCAGACGGGCATAGACCAAATAGCGTCCGAACGGCAGTGGAGCCATGCGGCATTGCTTCTCTTGCTCCACGAAGATCCACTCCTTGTCCGTTGTCACGCGCACGGAGTCCACCTTCTCCAGCGCCGCACCCAACTTGCCTTTCTTCGGCAAGCGCTTCGGCAGACGGTATAGTTCAAACACGATCTCATGCGCATTGCTGTTGCTGTAATCGATCACTACCGAATCGGTCGTGCTCAAGCGGCTCTCATAAGAGTAATACACCGCCAACTGCTCGCATCGCTGCTGCGCATAACGAATATTGGGCACAAAAGGCGAGGTCGGATAAGTCTCCAGGTACTCTTTGAGTAGCCCGTAAAAATACGGTCGGTCATACTCATGAATGCGACTCAGGATATAGCCGCTTTCCCAACGGTTCTTCTCTGCTTCATACAGTGCATACAAGGTATCGGTCGGGATATACGAACGGGCCTTCAGGTGCAAATAGAGACGCGGCAGAATGTTCTCGTCCTGTGCATGAAAAGCCGTCCATGCCTGATAGATCGAGTCTCTTTGGGGCAAACGACGCTCATAATAATCCTTCGCGATCAGGTCATACAGCGTCGGCAGAAGGAGCATGTTCAGCGTATCATCTGACACCACGCCCAGCTCGGCGTACCACTCCTGCACCGTGATCGAACGCGTCAACGCATCGTGACGGATAGCCATCTTCACAAATTCCGAATGCTCCATCGTGTTGGAGAGCCTGTGCAGCGAATGGATATCCAACTCTTCGGCAGCAGACACACGACCCGTCGCCACCATCAGTACTATAACCCCCAAAAAGAAGAACCGTTTCATAGACATTTCAATTTTTCGCTGCAAAATTACAACAAATTTTTCAAATAAATGCAAAAAAATGAAAAAATCTTTCAAAAAATTTGCAAAAACCACAAAAACGGTATATATTTGTACTCAATTTCAAAATATGTCAACTATTCCGAAAGGGTGCAAACAGCACTATAAGTTCTTCGGCTGGATGTACAACCAGATTTATCAGGAATTGAGGAAATCTTCAACGTAAAAAGAGCGCTTCGGCGCTTTTTTTATGGGCAAACTCTTGCATATATCAAATATTTGTTGTGATTTTGCAGCGAAATTTATGTGACGAAAAAAGTGTGACGAAAATTTCGCTATGACTATAATGCATAAAATCAGATAAATAATCGCATGTACGTGCAAGCGTATGTGCGATTTTTTTGTAAAAATATTTGCATATATCAAAAAAAAGTACTACCTTTGCACCGAATTTATAAAGTGATAATTTATAAAAACAGAAAAAGTTATTAAGCGTGGTTTGTAAAAATGGATAAGCAGATACTAAAACAAGTCCTCTTGGACAATACGAAATTGGTGGAAACAATCGATGTGCTTCCGCGTGATTATGCGTTGGATGAATCGGCCAACTATGTCTTTACCGGTGTGCGTCGTGCGGGTAAATCGTATATTCTATATTCGATCATCAAGAGTTTGTTGAAATCCGGTCTGACACCTGCTGATATCCTATATGTGAATTTCGAAGATGAGCGTATTGATAACTTCACAGCCGCGGATTTCAACCTCCTTATAGAATGTCATCAGGAGCTTTATCAACGTCAGCCCCGTATTTTTCTGGATGAGATGCAGAATATTGGCGGTTGGGAGAAATTTGCCCGCCGAATGGCAGATAGCAAGTATCATATTTGCCTGACGGGCAGTAATGCCAAGATGTTAAGCAAAGAAGTAATGGGTGCCTTGGGAGGACGGTTCATTCCCAAGGACATCTATCCTTATAGTTTCAAGGAGTATCTGGCGATCAAGAATGTGCCGCATGATGAGAAATCCTTGCTTACGACCTCTTCACGAGCGCTCTTCTTCAATCATTATAACCGATATTTTCTTTGGGGAGGAATGCCTGAATCATTGGAAAAAGCAGTCCCGCGGGAGTATCTCAGCAGTACGTATCAAAAGATTTATATCAACGATATAGCCACTCGGAATAAGATTAGCAATTTGCCGGCATTGCGTCTTTTGATCAAAAAGATGGCAGAAACGCTGGGGCAATCGGTTTCCTATAACCGGATAAGCCATATTTTGTCGTCTATCGGAGGCAAGATTTCGGTACCTACTGTTCAGAGTTATGTCTCCTATGCCGAAGATGCTTGGTTCTTGTTGCGGTTGAGAAATATCAAGGGAGCCATATCAGAGAAAGAAAGTGTTTGTAAGTACTATTTCATAGATAATGGATTTCTCAACCTCTTCTTGTTCAATGGCGAAACGGCGCTTTTGGAGAATATGGTAGCTTTGGAATTATTCCGGCGTTACGGACATGATCCCGAGAATGATACCGTGTATTTCTATAATGCGGGTGAAGAAGTGGATTTTTATATCCCGGAGGAAGAATGGGCGATTCAAGTTTGTTATAATCTTTCGGATGACTCCACGCGTGTTCGTGAGATAAATGGCTTATCAAAAATTGCCAATGCATTGCCTTGCAAGCGTCGCACGATTATTACCTTTGATACGAAAGACCGGCTATCTGATACCTATGGCGAGATTGAGGTCCTTCCGTGCTGGGAGTGGCTCTTGTGTTAAATGAATCCCCTTAATCCTCTACCCCAAACCATGCACCTATTAGACAACTATACCATAGACACGCATACGCGTTATGAGTCGCATCGACTCATCTATACGCCCGACGACGATGACCCCATCGAGTTCGGCGGCTTCTTCGCTGCTGCTGTTCTCGCGGCTCTCATCGTTGATACACCCGAAGGCGATGCACGCGGCATAGCCGTGGATAGCGATGAACAACGTGCGGATTTCTTCCTCCGCTATGATCGCGAGGTGCTGCGTGACGATCTGGGATATCTCTCTGCCGAAGTGGAGCAACTGCGGGATAACTACGTCCAGTTGGCCGTCGGAGAACATAGCCTCAATGATATCTTCCGCAATATCCGCCTCCTCAATCTGGCGGTGGAACTAACCGTCGCATACATGCAGTATCTGGTGAAAGATACCTTCTGCGAACATATATGGGAAGCCGTCCCTTGGGAGGTGCCTTTCGCTCAATGGCTCATTGATGCCGCCCGCGTAGAGACCCGCCGTCAACGTTTCCTCCAAACCGATTGGACCGACGCACCCACCGTAGATAAACTGGCAGATATGCCCGATATGACGGAAGCACCGACTTTCGCTTTTGAGGGAGAGAAAGCAGTTGATATCATGGAGCGCTATCTGCAGTGGTTCTCCGACGAGTATGTAGCCCAAAAGCAAGAACTACCCGGTTCCCGAATCACTGCTGCCGACCGCAAAAAGATCTTTGCCGAAGAAACCGATTGGTCATTTTTGTCCGATGAAATCGAAGGAATCGCGCCATCCGAACAGAAACAATGGCAACGATGGCAAACGGAGTGGACGAAGTTTCTCTCCGAGCGACTTCTGCCGCAAAAAGAGATTCGCTTCTGGGCAAACGATGTGCCGGAAGAGGTGCAAGAACACTTGCTCTACCGTCTCCAACTCATGGAGCAGCACCCGAACCATTTCCGCGACCTCACCACCTCCGTTTATGCCATGCGCCAACTCGGTTACATCCGCCGCAAATGCTCCGATCAGGACATGCGGCAGTGGCTAAGCGAGCACCTGAAAATCAACTACATGGAGCGTAACAACGCCTCGCAGTTCCAGCGTGCCATGAAAGAACACGGGCGGTTCACACCGGAAGTGAAAGACGAAGTCTTAGCGCTCGAGGCTATGGGGTACTTCCGCTTTCAGATCCCTGAGGAGTAAGCCCTACTATCTCACGCCTTATCCCCTGATAAATCTGGTTTTGCATCCAGCCGAAGAACTTATAGTGCTGCTTGCACCCTTTCGGAATAGTGGATAGATACTCCGCGTATTTTTCCTGCCAGATACGAGCCTGCGCTATGTCCTCCTCGCCAAATTCGTCGGGATGATAGCACACCCGTTCAATGTCATGTGCCATGCGTAGCGCCGCCTTGATCATCTCGCGATTCTTCGTCGCGCCTTCCGACCAAGGCCCTTCATGAAAGCGCATATAAAAGAGTTCGTGTAATTTGCAGCCGTCTTTATCATAGGATTGCGGGCCTTGTGGGCGCCAGCGACATACGAGACGTGCCCGTCTTTTTTGACCTTCTTTGACGCTATCGAGAGCGCCACGGATAGTGTCTATTCCATTTGCAAATGTTACTAATGCCATAATAATACATGTTAAAGTGTTAAATTGTTAAAATATGACGTACCGGTAGGTACATGGTATCCTGATTGGACCGTCAATGGTCTAGGATTACCTCGTAGTAGGACCGATAACGGTCCGATAAGGGGTCGATGTCGGATGGCATCCGACCTAATGAAAGAAGAATTTGAGTGGCAAAGTGGCAAAGTTGACAAAGTTGCTGTAAATAAGCACATTAGCATTGTTTAGACTTTGCCACTTTGTCACTTTGTCATCCTACTTTTCGATATACGCCGTATTCTGCCTTTGTAATGAGGCCTTCGCAAAGCCATTTTTCGTTCCATCGAAAGGCTGTTCTGGCAGAAATGCCCTGTGCTTTGGCTTCTGCAACCAGTTCTTTATGGGCGTATTCGGTTTTGAGTTGGTCGAAGAGGACACGGCGTTGGTCGATCGGTTTGATCTCCGGCACGACATCTTGCGCGTCTCCGTCTATCATTCGGTACGCACTCGCCATGTGTAGCAGCAATTTATTTCCGATGAATTCGGCGGTTTCGTAGTCATCGTCCGTACATTCGGAGAAGTTGCCGCGCATAGCGCTCAGTATCATTGCTATCCGCTCAATCTGCACCGCCATACGTATCACCGCCGAGTGAAAATTATCGCCTAATAGCCCGATCAACGTCCCGTACTCCGTCTCCAGGTGTTCGCCGAGTCGCTCTTTCTGCGCGTCTGTCAGACTCCATTCGCGTTCGCCGTTTTCCATCAGCGCCTCGTACGTGCGCAACAACCGCTGCCCTACCACCATCGGCACGTCACTCTGTGTTCCTTTGGACGAGACATAGCGCTTGTCGAAACCGTTTGTTCCCGGGATGACGACGGTTAGCAGACGCGAGAAATAACCATTCTCCACACTCGGCACCAGCGCCTTGTATTGCCCGAACGTACCGGTGAGCAGCATACTCAACCTCGGATTCTTGATCTCCGATGCTCCTTTGACGCGGTTGCGACTGATCGCCTCATGTTCAGCAGCCTTACGCAGCGCCGTGTTGTAGTTCGCCGCAGCGTTCTTCCAGATGTCCGTGATCACGCTTCCCTCACTCTCGTGCATGTAGCCGCAGCCGTTCTGCTCTTCGAGCGCTTTGTAGAACGCCGCTAACGTGCTGTCTCCGGCTATCAGCATGGGATACTGCTCATCCAGCACCCGTACCATCTCCAGCGCCTGGTTCGCGATTCCTTTACCACTTGCCGCAGCAGCCAAGATGAAACATTGCAGGTTCGCATAGTACTTCTTGCCCGTCGGGCCATACCTGAAATACAAATTAGGTACGCACGCACTCGCGGCTGTGAGCGTAGCCATCAGAATAATGTCCCGTTCCTCCGGTGTCGCTGCCAAACCAATCATTTGTTGCACACTCTCAGGAAGTTTTTGCATGTCAAGATGTTCGGCGATGCGGAGGTCTTCCTGTACCTCTGTTAAGTTTAGATTTTTAATCATACATTTAGATTTTTAAGTTAAACAATATTCGAGAGTCTAAGTCTCGAGTTCGCGATCTCAAAATGAGAATTTACTACTAATATACACCACTCTGCAAGCTCTTTCCGTATAGACCCTCTCCTTAATTTAGATGCTTTGCAACACCAAAACAGCATCTATACCACTATCATTCAGCCTCTTACAAAAAGCTATTTCCGCGCTGTTGCAAAAATCAGAGAGCAAAAATTCGCATCATTCTGTTAAATTATGAACGATTTATTTGCACATATCAAAAAAAAGCAGTACCTTTGCGGCGGATTTGTAAATAGCGATTAATATTAATACGTGTTAACATTATGAAATTTTACGACAGAGAAGCAGAATTAGAAGTATTGCATTCGATTGAATTGCAGTCGCGTAATAGTGCTACATTTACTGTATTGATGGGCCGTAGGCGCGTAGGTAAGACATCGCTTATTATGCGTGCGATGCAAGATGTGGAGTCTGCTTACCTCTTTGTTTCGAAAGATAGCGAAGCGTTTCTTTGTCAGAAATTTCAGCGTGCGATAGAGGAGCAGTTGCATATACAGGTCTATGGTACGTTGACGCATTTTCGCGACCTGTTTGAGGTCATTATGCGTGAGTCTGTCACGCGCCATTTTACGCTTATCATCGATGAGTTTCAAAATCTCTACAAGGTCAATCCTGCCATATTTAGCGAGATACAGGACATATGGGATCGGTACCACACACAGTCGCATATCAACCTCATCGCGTCCGGTAGTATTCTATCGCTGATGAAACGCATCTTCGAGAACGAGAACGAACCTCTCTACGGTCGTCCCACATCCAAGATGACTTTGCGACCGTTTACGATAGAGACCTTTAAGCAGATTTTCCGTGACCATTGTCCGAACTACAGGAACGAGGACCTGCTTTGTTTGTATATGCTCACCGGTGGTGTGGCAAAGTATGTAGAGTTACTAATGGACGCAGGGTGTTATACGAAAGAGAAGATGCTCAATTATGTCTGCCGCATGGATTCGTATTTTCTATCAGAAGGACGAGATCTAATCAATAACGAATTCAGCTCGGATTATAACACCTATTATTCCATCTTGCAGCTTATCGCATCCGGTCTTAACCACCGCAGCGATATTGACGGGGCATTGCAGAAAGATAGTGGGGTGTATTTGCTTAATCTAGAGAATAATTTTGGCATGGCATCACGCATCCGACCGATTCTGGCTTCACCGAACTCCAAGATATCGTCTTACGAAATCACCGACCCGTTTTTGCGTTTTTGGTTCCGTTTTATCTGCCCGTATCAGGCATTGATAGAAAGCGGACAACTACGTCTGCTACGCGAGAACATCAACACTCATTATGAGCAGTTCACAGGTAGAACGCTGGAGCGCTATTTCCAGACTCAACTCATGGAAACAGGCAATTACACGCAAGTCGGCAACTGGTGGGATAAGCAAGGAGGCAATGAGATAGACATCATCGCATTGGATGAGTTCAGTCACTCCGGGCTAATCGCCGAAGTCAAGCGAAATGAACGCAAATTGAGTATGTCAAAGTTAGAAGAAAAAGTGGGCAATTTACCCGGCTCATTCGGCAAATACCATTTTGCATTAAGGGGCTTGTCTATAAAGGACATGTAATTTTCTCTGTTTTGCAATCTTTGCATAACAAATTTTAGATTTTAATTCCTATTTTTTCGAAAAAACGCTTGCATATATCAAAAAAAAGCAGGAATGCACTTCGGCACGCCCTTATAAATAAGGAATTCTCCGAAGGTACAGTCGCACGTTTGTGCGAATAACAAGCCTTTTTACGCAAAAAACTCAAATAAACTTGATTTTTTTCCATAAAAGCCTTGTGTATTCCAAATATTTGTTGTACCTTTGCGGCGGATTTTAAATTTTTATCCTATTTAGGATTATCCTATTTAGGAGAAAACGATAGAAATATGCAGTAACTGACAACAAATCAATATATTATGGATAATCCATTTGTTACAAAAGGTTATGCGGGCGCTGAATATTTCTGCGATCGGGTGCAAGAGACGCAACAATTAGTGGAACTGACCACCAATGGAAATAATGTCGCGCTTATCTCGCCAAGACGTGTCGGAAAGACAGACTTGATACGTCATTATTTATCGCAGCCGGAAATCAAGGATAGGTATTATACGTTCTATATTGATATCTACGCCACGGCATCCATTCGTGACTTTGTCAATGCCTTCGGACGTGCAATTTTAGAGGAACTAAAACCGAAGGGAAAAGTCGTATGGGAGGGATTTTTGTCCGTTTTACGTTCCTTGAAGAGCAATGTCTCCTACGACATCAATAATATCCCGACATGGAGTGTGGCGCTTGGTGATATAGAGCACCCGGAGACAACGCTAGATGAGATATTCTACTACCTGTCCCATGCGGATAGACCTTGCATAGTGGCCTTCGATGAGTTTCAACAAATCGTATCGTATGCAGACGCACCAAGTATTGAGGCAACGCTTCGCACGTACATTCAGAGATGCGTAAATGCTACATTTATCTTCGCGGGCTCAAAACGGCATCTGATGGGAGAAATCTTCACTTCTTCGGCACGACCGTTTTACCAATCCGTGATGGTGATAAATCTGGCTCCTATCTCGTTGGATAAATATACAGAATTCGCGCAGAAACAATTCGCCAATTATGGTAAACAGATAGAAGCTGAGGCGGTGGAAGAGACCTATCGCAGATTTGATGGGATTACGTCATGTAACCAACGCGTCTTAAATGTATTGTTTTTGAAGACGCCGCAAGGGCAAACCTGTTCTCGCGAGATGGTAAATAATGCGATCGATTATATCTTAGGCTTGTTCCATGAGACATATGCGGATTTATTGGAAAAATTGCCTAATAAACAGAGGGAAGTGTTTGTGGCTGTTGCTCGCGAAGGAAAGGCCAAAGCTATTACAGGTAAGGCCTTTATTAAAAAATATCATCTGCAAACGGTCAGCGTGGTCAATGCCGCTATCCGAGGATTATTAGAAAAGGATTTGATTACAGAGGATAAAGGAACATACTCCATATATGACCCTTTCTTCTCCCTCTGGATTCAACAAAATGCATAAGAGCAACTCGTACAAAAAGATATGATTCTGTTTCGGAAAATAGGTGGAATGGCATTGTTGCTCTTGCTCCCGATGGGAGTGATGGCACAGTCTTCGCCCGTAGCAGACACTACCCTCTCTGTTGCCGAGCGCAACGCCCTCCAAGGATTCAACGACACCATCGATCGGCTGGCTGAAGATTTTGTGACGGTTAGTCTCGTGGTCTGCGATCCGGATGAGGTGCTCTATTCGACACTCGGTCATGCCGCGCTGCATTTGCAATGCCCTACTTTCAACCTCGATTATATCTTTTCCTATGAGAGCGAAAATGTGCGCGATAAGATATGGACATTCCTGAAAGGGAATCTGAAGATGGGCATGTTCGGCATTCCGACGGATGAGTTTTTAAGTGTATATCAAATGACAGGCCGGGGCGTTAGAGAATATACCATCAATCTTTCCCCGGAGCAGGAGCAGAAGTTATGGGAGGTGATGGATAATTTGGCGGCAAAAGGAGCTAATATCCCCTATGATTATTTCCGTCGCGGTTGCGCCAAATCGGTCGTTCAGGTTATTCATAAAGCCCTTGGAACCGGTGCCATTCATTATGCCCCATGGGATGAAAAATATACAAAACACACAATGCGGGAGTTAGGGGTGATGTTTGTGGGTGATAGTGCTCCATGGGAGAGGTTTTTTCTGTTTTTCTTGGTGGGATCGGAATTTGATAAAGACTATCCCTGCGAGCAAAAGTTGATTGTGCCGACGGATTTGGTGGAGGTCTGGCAGAAAGCCACTTTTGACAACGGAGAACCTGTTTTAGATGCCGAACCGCGTATCTTACTGGATGCCACCCATCATAACGAAGGCACATGGTGTACTCCCCTTCTGGTAAGTATGTTGCTGCTTTTATTAGCCTTTGCGCCTTGGAAAGCGGTGGACTACACCTTATTGACGCTATACACGATGATAGGTGCGGTGATGACTTATCTGATTCTGTTATCTGATCTCCCATGTACCGACTGGAACTGGCTCATCATTCCGTTTAATATCCTGCCGGCTATCTTCTGGTATTGGCGCAAATATTGGGCTTTGCCTTATGCGGCTGTCCTTCTTATCTGGTGTCTCGTTATGTCCGGCGAGTTCTTTTGGGGACACATCCTCGTCGATTGGCCGCATATCATCCTTACCCTCTCTTTTGCGATTATTTTGCTCAAACAGTCGTCTGTTTTGTTACCTGTAATTAACAAAAAGTAGTTTTTCTTTACTTTTATTTTCTAAAATTTTTTTATTCTAAAAAAAAGCAGTAACTTTGCGGCGCTTTTCGCGCCGCTTGCATGTGCGTGCGCGTTATTCAAGCGAAACTACAATTAAGGTACAAAGAAAATGGCAAAAGATATAGCATTCATATTGTATAACACTCCCGAACATTCGGAGAAAGTACAGGTGGTTATCAAAGAAGAAACTCTTTGGATGACCCAGAAAGCTATGTCTGAATTGTTTGGAGTTGACAAATCGTCTATCAGCAGGCACTTGAAGAACATTTTTGAGAGTGGTGAGCTGAACGAGAAAGTGGTTGTTGCAAAAATTGAAACAACCACTCAACATGGTGCAATAGAAGGGAAAACGCAAACAACAGAGTCCAATTTCTACAACCTCGATGCTATTATTTCTGTCGGCTATCGTGTGAACTCAGTGCAGGCGACTCGCTTCCGCCAGTGGGCGACGAAAGTGCTGAATGAATATATCCGCAAGGGTTTTGTACTGGATGATGATCGTTTGAAGCAGGGAAAGACGGCATTCGGACAAGATTACTTCCGAGAGTTATTAGAGCGCGTTCGCTCCATCCGAGCCTCGGAACGACGTATTTGGCAGCAAATTACGGACATCTATGCGGAATGTAGTATTGATTATGACCGAAATGCACAAACTACCCGTGACTTCTACGCGATGATACAAAACAAGTTCCATTACGCGATTACAGGAAAAACGGCAGCGGAGATCGTTTACGATACGGCCGACCATACAAAACCGCACATGGGCTTGACGACGTGGAAGAATGCTCCCGAAGGACGGATATTGAAATCGGATGTAACGATTGCTAAGAACTATTTAGACGAACAGCAGATTCGCCGCTTGGAGCGAGCAGTAACGGGATTCTTTGACTATGTAGAGGATTTGATAGAGGAGGAAAATACGTTTACGATGCAGCAGTTTGCAAACAGCGTGAATGCATTTCTGGAATTCCGAAAATACAAGATTCTGCCGAATAAGGGACGCATATCACGAGCCCAAGCGGAAGAAAAGGCAGAGCAAGAATATGAGATATTCAATAAGACACAACTAATCGAATCGGATTTCGATAAAGAAGTGAAGCATTTGCTTGAAAATACAAAATAACGAAAAATTTAAAGGTACAAAAAGATATGAGAATGAAATTTTTGAAGTTGAACAATTCTAGTCATCGCGAGAGCGGGGCAAGCCTAAACCTCTTCCGCTATGCAGCGATGGTATTAGTGCTGCTAATGGTGAGCATGAGTAGTGCTTGGGCAGGAACAACGACGAAGAAGTATTATTATTATGCCAAGGTAACTGCGACGAGCACGGGAAATGGCTATGTGTATGCTAGCACTACGTCTGCGACACAAGATCAGGCCACCTCACCATCTTTGTCGTGTGGTCCCGTTCAAGATAATAATTCCTACTCGTCACTACCTGCTAACGGACAAGTAACGTTTTATTTGTCTGCTAAACCGCAAAATAACAATTATAAGTTTGATGGATGGTCGGAAAGTTCCACTCGTCCTTCTTCATTTTTATCTACATCAGAAACGTATCCATACACGGTATCTATTCCCGCTGCGACTAGTAGTAGCAGTAATCCTGGTGGAACAGCAAACGCAACGACCTCAGAGAGTAATTTTTCAGGGGATGAGACATTATACTATTCCAATACCGTTACTAAGACATTGTATGCATATTTCTCCGAGAAAAAATTAGTCAATATTACCTTTATTGGCACAGAGACAGGTTCTTATAAATCCACAATAAGTGGCGTAACGAATACGGTTTCGAGTTCAGGGGCGAATGCAAATAACGTAGAGGAGGTTTTATTGTCGGAACCTATTCCTGCGAGTGGTTATGTATTTGCTGGCTGGTATCAAATTAACACATCTGGAACTATCTTGGATATATCAAACGATCTATCCAAGAGTGTAAATTTCTCAGAATCCGGAAATGTAAGTATAGGTGCGCGTTTTGTATCTACATCTACGCCTAAATTCAAAAATATATCTACGAGTACAGAGTATTATGGTCTTAAAGCAGCGTTGTCTGCAGCAGTATCAGGACAAACGATTATTCCTGTCGCCGAAGAAACGGTATTAGATGGAGCAGATTTATTGCCTGCAGACAATGGTACGTACACGATTCCGGCAGGTGTGACGCTTTTGGTGCCTTACAATACAAGCAATTCGGTACAGACGAAGCCGGTTAAGATAAATGAGACAAAAAATGCAACAGCTATTACTATATACAAGAAACTGAAATTCACGGAAGGTGTCAATATTGTATGTAATGGTACTATCTGTGTTGGCGGTCAGGCGTGTGCTGGTAATGGAGGTAATCCAAGTGGATATGTGACCGGTGCTTGTGGTTTTATTGACATGTCTGCCGGTGGACACATTGAGTTAAATAACGGTTCTACTTTGTACTGCTGGGGATTCATCAAAGGTCAAGATATGGATCAAGGCAACAACACCCAAGATGTAGGAACTATTACTGCGAATAGTGGATCTACAATATGGGAAGATTTTGCAACTGGCGATTGGCGTGGTGGTACTTTTACAGGTTCTATAGCAATGGGGTCGTCTCGTTTCTTTCCATTCCAAAGTTATTTTATCCAGAATATTGAGATCCCGGTCACATATAAATATGGTTCCACGCTCAAGAACTTCTTTACTTTCAATATGAGTAGTAAAGCGCAAGAAACAGATTTTGACGTAATAGGTTCAGGCGCGGCGTTGTTCAAACTAACAGACTCGAATTCGTTGGTTCGTAAGTGGTATGATCCGACAACCGACCTAATGTGTTATGAATTGAGCGGAACGGCTATTATTGATCATATTGAATTGAATGTGTCTGGGTATGATGTTAACTCAAAGGACTTTGATTTGCCAATTAATAGTAATATGCAGGTCATACTCACAAAGTGTGATCTAACATTAAACAAGCCGATGTTGATACAGCCGGGCGCGGTGGTCGAGATTAAACCGGATGCGAATGTTACTATAGCGACTAAGATTTATTTGTACGACAAAGACGAGTGGGGAGAGTGGATTAGTTCGAAGTATTATCGGAGTTACGGTGGTGATTATCCTATTCTTACTTCTCATAAGAATCGCGGAAACGGTTCATCGAATAAAGATATGGATGACGCAATCTTCATGGTAGATGGTACGCTAACGGTGTCTTCTGGTGGCTTGTATAGTTCAGCAGGAGGTGCTAATGTGATGGGTAATGGCGGTGGAAAGGTCATCTTTTCTACCTCGCTCCCAAGCGCAGGGTCTGTTAAATGGTATAAGAGCACCAAGACCAGTGGAGATGGAGAGTTGGGCACAACAACTATGACTGCTGCAAACCTCTGCAACGAAGACGGTTTCTATACTAAATCTACAAAAAATACGTTCCATAATGTGCATGGTCGTTGGTTTGTGGATGGAAAGCAAAACGAGAAAACAGACCACACGTTTGACTTTACCTATATGGCGGGTGAGAATATAGGGGAAGAGAATGAAAATAGGAACACGGGCGCAGATGTAAATACCGATGCGGTCTATTCCAATGACAAGACTGGCCTGGAAGCCCGCATGAAGTGGTTCAATGTTACATCTGATTGTAGTGGTGAAGATGAGGAACATGTTATGCATTATTGGTGGAAAGATGCTAATGACTACTTCTACAATTGGACGATGCTTTCTGCATGGCATCAGTTCATCCCGACCGAAACAGAAGGGTTGTATAGTGGTTCAAATAACAAGCTGTACACCAAAACAGATGTTTCCACTACATGTACATGGAGTGAATTAGGCGAGACAGATGTAAACTGCTTGTACACAATTGAGGATACGAAAAAGGCATTGGTGGATGGACATTTTATTGCTTTAGAGCCCAATAGTGATGATGCTGCATTCCACGAGGCCGCAGATCCTACTAAGTATTATATCTGCTTTGAGGGATGTAACTGGCATGCAGCTACCAAGTACGAAGGAGAGAAGAAAGCGTATGTGGTAGATGAGACCACATTTATCTGGTATGAAGAGAGGTGGATGGCGGTAGAACGCGAAGAACCGTTCTTCTATACTAAAGACGAAACGAACGTAACAATTTACTATGAATATATCGGTAGTGAGTGGGTGTTGGCTCAACCGTATGTAGAAGTGACGGATGCGACAGAGACACGTCAGTTGCTCCGTTTTAACGAAGCTATAACGGTTGCTAGTGCTAAGAAAAATGTAACTATTAAGCTTCTTCGTGATCTGGTAAACATCACTACTCCGATGACCTTTACCGGAGCAAATACCACTTGTACGCTGGATCTGAACGGTCACACGGCAGAGGTGCAGGTAACGGGAGATGGAACAACAGCCGTGAACATGCTGACTCTTAACGGAGCTGGTTCTACATTCACGATAACGGATAACACTGCGGAAAAGAAAGGAGAGTTAAAACTCGTCACGTCTTTTACTACCGAAAATAACACCAAACGATGGAGAGGTATATACTTACAGAATGGTTCTTTAGTTATGGCGAATGGCAAATTGCATGTAGAGAACCCTATTCCATATACAAAATCTACTAAATTAGGTTATATAGAAGGTATACTAGTTGCTTCCGGCAAGACTTTGACTATTAATGGAGGAACAATTGAGGTAAAATCAGCATACAATCCGTATGGTATCGAAACTGCATCCGGTACTCCAACTGTCACTATCAATGGTGGAATTCTCGAAACGGTTGCTACAACTAATGACTCTCCATACGGTATCATCGGTTATGGAACCATCAATATCAAAGGCGGAGAGGTTCGGGCAATTGCTAATGGTAGTTCAAGTTCACGAGGCGTGTCTGTATCTGCCGGATCATCGTATCAAGGAACGGTCAATGTAACAGGCGGTACGATTTATTCGGAGGCTACAGGTTCTGCTCAAGGTATTTATTGTGGAGGAACTGCAACTGTAACTGGTGATTACAATGCTACAACACCGAACAATACGCCTAAAGCCCGCTATTATGCTAAAGCCAATATCTCTGGAGGAACAATAACCGCTGTTTGCAGAACAAGCACGACAAGTTATGGTGTCTTGTCGTACGGAACAACTACCATCTCCGGTGGTGCAATCACTTCAACTGTGCAAAAGAGCAACCAAAGCACAGCGTATGGTGTATGCACGATTGGAGGAACAACGACGATAAGTGGCGGAGCGAACATAACGGCAAATGCGCCGACAAAAGCATATGGTGTGACCGCGACTGCTGCTAATGGTGATAGCAATCGTGGTTGGCCGCATGTGGGAGTAGTAAATATCACAGGGGGAACAATTACTGCGAATACGACCAATACAACAACGGCCTATGGATTGCTCGTCACCGGTACGACGTGGACGATTAATCTAACTAACTCATATAAGGTGTTTAATGGCGACTATGCAGCGGCAGGTACTGCAACAGTGACGGGCGGTACGTTCAAGGCTAATGCGAAAACCACACTCGCCTGCGGTATTGCTGTGGCTGCCACAAAAACGAAAAATGACGCAAGCGCTACACCTCAATGTACGATCAATGGTGGGTATTATCAGATGACAGGAACAGGAGATGTGTTAGGATGCAATGCATCTGCTTTGGCAGCTGATTTCCACATCAATGGCGGTTACTATAGCCATGATGGGAACTTGGCAACCTATACTCCTTCGCCGAAACACGTTCTGACTCTGGCAGCAGGAGATGCTAATCGTCCTCCGTATTACTACAAAGTGGCTGAGGCATATCAGGTGACATTCAAGAGCGAGGATGGTACGGCTAATATCATTGATCCCGTTTATCAGGAGGTGGGCACTACACCTGTATGTAGTACAGAGCCGACCAAAGAGAGCACCTCAACCAACTCTTTTACCTTTGATGGCTGGGCAACGGAAGCCAATGGCGCAAAGGTTTATGAGCCGAATGGATTACCCAATGTAACATCTGCCGGTGCAACATACTATGCGCATTTTGCGACCACTACGCTCAAATATCGTGTGCACTTTGATGCGGCTACGAACGGCGGAGAGTGTGCGACAGAAAACATTTATGTAGATCCGGGGACGGCGGTAGGTACCTTGCCTACGGCTACCAAATACGGCTATACGTTTAATGGCTGGTTTACGGCTGCTTCTGGCGGCAAGCAACTGACCGCATCCACGGTGATTAATGCTGATGCGGATTACTATGCCCAGTTTACGGTGAATTCCCATACGCTGACATGGGATTTGGCAGGTGGTACAGTTGGTACAGCCGGTAAGATTGGTTCTACTACATGGCCTGCGAAGAATGCTACCGGAACACAAAGCAGAAGTGTTGCGTATGGTACAGTTTTGACAACGATTCCTGTTGTGACCAAGGCCGGATATGTGTTCAATCGTTGGGATCCGGTACCGACCAGCAGTATGCCGGATAACAATGTGACCTTTACCGCATTATGGAATCCGGCAACCAATACCAAGTATTATGTAAAGCATTATCAGCAGAATATTGATGATGATAACTATACCTTAGTTGAGACAGATAACTTGACCGGAACGACGGGTGCAACAGTTACCCCGGATCGCAAGAGTTACGATGGATTCTTAACACCAGGTCCGCAGCAGTTGACGATAGGTGCTGCAGGTACAACTGAATTGGCATATTATTACGATCGTGTAGTATATACTATTAATTGGAACGCGAGCGCAAATGGAGGCGCGTGCGCGACGACCTCTACGGATGTACGCCATGGTGCAAATATTGCGCTTCCCGCTGCCACCAAAGCAGGTCACATCTTAGAAGGTTGGTACACTAAGGCTGAAGGTGGTAACAAAATAAGCGAAGGAGCAACCATTCTTCAGAACTATGGTACGTTGTACGCCCAGTTCGTGCCTACCTATACCATCATCTGGAATGATGAAAACGGCAACGAACTCAGCCGAGAAGAAAAACTGATAGGTGAGAGCCTTACACCGCCGGATTATAGCAAGACGAACACAGCAGAATGGACATATACATTCCATGGCTGGAATGACGGTACGACCACCTATGCGGCGAATGCTATTCCGGCTGTTAGCGGTGCGGCTACTTACACAGCTGACGTGACGAAGGTAAAGAATAACTACACGCTGACAATAGGTGTCGTTGAGGCTGGTTATGGTAGTGTGAACGAGACATCCGTGACCGTGCCGTATGGTACATCCGTTTCGACAAGCGACAACGTGCTAACAATTGGTACTACCACCGTTACGGCTACTCCGACAGCAAGCAATGCTCAATACACCTACACGTTCAGTACATGGCAGAATGTTCCTACTTCTGTAACAGGTAATGTAGATAACATCCAAGCTGTCTTTACGCGTACGCTCAATACCGTTACTGTTACTTGGAAGAATGGCGATAATACTATCGAGACGGATGAAGGAGTTGTTATTGGCGCAATGCCATCCTTCGACGGCGAAACTCCGACAAAAGAAACGGACGAGAACTTTGGTTATACCTTCGATGGTTGGGATGATGGCACAACGGTATATGCCGCAGATGCTTTGCCTATAGTCAGCGGCGCAGTTACCTATACTGCGCACTACAGCACAGCTCCGACCGTGGCAAGTGTGAAAGTAGGTAGCGCTACAACGTATTATGCGGATTTCGCAGAGGCATGGGAAGCAACTAATTCAGCAACCGGAACAGTTACCCTGAAACTCCTCCAAGATGTATCGGGTATTACTACCTCTTTGGCTTACACCAATGCGCAGAACTGTATGTTGGATTTGAATAATCATACGCTTTCCGGTACAATATCTAAGTTAATTGACGTAAATGCTACCGGTAAGACATTTACCATTGATGATAGTAGCGCAGAAAAAGAAGGTAAGATTTCTATGATTACCAGCGAAAACGCGCGTGTATATGGTCTCTTTATTACTGCTGGTATTGTCAATCTGAAGCACGGTACAATATATAGCCAAAATACTCATGCATATTCCTCTGCTGCTGCCAATAAAAATTCTGCGGCAACAGGTGTATATGTAACAGCGGGGCAAACGTTTACCATGGACGATGGTACGGTAGAGAGCGAATCGCAGTATAGTTCGTATGCGCTTTTCATCGCGCAAAGTACCACTTCGGTCGTTACAATCAACGACGGATTAATTAAAGGTCAGACCAATGCAAGCACTACTGCTGGTGGAATATATAATTATTCTAAAAAACTGACAATCAATGGTGGCCATATTATCGGTCACGCATATTCGAATACTTCTTACGGTATCAATTTGCTCGGAGAGGCTACTATCAATGGCGGTATAATCGAGGCTACTAACGATACAATAAAGAATGCCGGTTCAACCAAAGCATACGGTATATATACACAGTATAAGAGTACTACATATAAAGGCGTTGTAACTATTCCTTCTACTTCTACCGTAAAAGTAATAGCCAAAGCGCGTACCAATACTGCATACGCAGTTTATATTCCGGCGTCTTCTACGGGTAGTACTATTGCAGGAGGAACATTTACGGCAATTGCAAAAACGGGAAAAACGGCTGCGGGACTTGTAAATGCAGGAACAATCACTATCTCCGGTGGAAAATTCACCGCCACGGCAAAAACATCAGCCGCGTATGGTATTTTTTCTTCAAGAGGTACGGTTACTGTGAACGGCGCACCTGAATTCAATGTATCAACAGGCACACTAACGGCAGAAGGTATTTATTCTTCAAGAGGAACTGTCACTGTGGACGGAAATCCTACATTTAATGTGACAGCAGGTACGACATACGCATACGGTGTCTATGCGTATGGAACGATTGGAGCAAAGGGTACCGGTAAGTATTCAGGAACAATCAATATCAAGGGTGGTACATTCAATGTGACTTCTACACAAGAAAATGCCTGGGGTGCTTATGCAGGACTATATGGTTTAAAAGTAACAGTTAAAGATGCAGAAAACCCGGGTGATACAATAGCGGGGCAACACTATATGCCGGGTATTATTTCCATTACGGATGGAACATTTAATGTTAAGGCGAAAACGACCAAAGCTTATGGTTTGGTTTTATCAAAGGAACTAAATGAATCAGGAGCTGTCGGCACAACGCTGAGAAGTCCGAAGATTACTGTGACAGGAGGTAAATTTAAAGTAGAAAGTGCAGGAGATGCCAATGCAACTGCTTATGCAATAAGTTCCGGCAATAATGCTTCACAGGCAACGATGCAAGGCGGTTGGTATAATGTTAATGCTAATCTGTCTCTCTATACAGCTCCTGCGGTATCCGGTAACTACCACGCCCTTGATTTGGTCGGCGAAGATCCGTACAAGTACGAAGTAGCCGAGGCATATACCATCACCTTCAACAACTATGATGGTACCAAGTTGCAAAGCACTGCTGCGAAGAAAGGTGCAACACCTGAATATGCTGGTGAAGATCCGACCCAGACGGCTACGGAACAATACACGTACACGTTCAGCGGATGGGATCCTGCGATTACTACCGTAACAGCAGATGCTACCTATACGGCTCAGTTCAATAGCACAGTGAACAAGTACACTATTACATGGGTTGATGGTAACGATGCGACGTTGAAGACGGAGCAGGTAGCGTATGGTCAGACTCCTGCCTACATAGGTGAAACTCCGACCAAGACTGCTACTGCTCAATACACGTACACGTTCAATAATACGTGGTCGCCTGCACTTGCGTCTGTGACGGGTGATGCTACCTATACGGCTCAGTTCAATAGCACGGTGAACAAGTATGACATTACATGGGTTGACGGTAATGGTGAGACCTTGAAAACCGAAAAAGTGGAGTATGGTCAGACGCCGAACTACACAGGCGAGACTCCGGGTAAGAAAATGACTACAGGAGTGGTATATACATTTAAAGGATGGACTCCCGAACCAACCACTGTGACCGACAATGCAACTTATACGGCAACGTTCCTCGAAGACAAAAGACCGTATCCGGTATTATGGGTGGATTGGGATGGACATACATTAGCCTACACACAACGATCGTATGGCGATCCTGCTCCTCCCGCTTCGCAGAATACAAGTATTCCGACGAGAGCATCCGAGAACGGAAAAGTATATACCTTCTCCGGTTGGAGCGATCCTGTTTCTGTAGTCGAAGGCGGAGATGTCACTTATACGGCACTCTACCGCGTTGATTTGCTTGCTAATGAGCCTTCCCTCCCGGTGGAGATCAATGAGGACACAGAAGTGGTAACCACCACCGTACGTGTATCTGGCGCATTACACATTGCCAATAATGCCAAACTCACCACCACGGATCTCATTCTGGAAGCAGGGGAAAGCCAATCCGGTGAGATCCTCGGTAATGTATTGGCAAATAATGTTTATTTCGATTTGGCAATTGAGGCAGACAGACGTCACTGGAATGTATTCGGTGTGCCGTTCGAGATTGGAGATTTGGACAACACCAAACTGCAGTATAAGAACAGCGGAGAGACCACATGGCACGATATGATCCTCGGTACACACTACGATATCACCTACCACGACGAGGCTACACGTGCTTCGAGAGGTCCGGTATATGATTGTTGGAAATATATCGAAGATCTGCCGGCAGGTAACCGCACCCTCCAACCGGGTGTTGCCTACTCGATCTCTCTCCTGTTCCACGTGGATACGCTCCGCTTCACAAAGAAGAGCGGCAGCCCGATTCACTACAGTGAAAATGTGGATTTGGTCAACTCTAATACCGATGATGCTACGAATGGTGGTTGGAACGGTATTGCTAACCCGGCAACATACCATACGCTGTTGGCGACCGGTGTGGATATGATACAGATTCACGACGGTGGTGAGATTGGTCACGATACGTATGATCCCTACCCGATTGCAAGCTACAAGTTCGTTGTCGGTAAGGCCGGATATGTACAAGTCCATACTACTGCTTCTGTACTTAGTGTTGACACAGCGGGTAATGAAAATCCTATTCCGCCGGTTCATGGTGCACCAAGACGCAGCAACGGCATTACCGCCAGTGAGTTATACACCGTTGAGTTGTCTGCCGAGAACATGCGGACCGACCGTGTGTATGTGAAAGCGGATGAAGACAAAGCCGATGAATATACCATTGGTAGCGATGTTATGAAACTTAGTACATCGCAAGCTCGTCCGCAGATCTGGGTAGAGCAGTACAACGTGAAACTGTGTAAGAGCACCATGGCTCCTGTGAACGGACAAACCGTTTATCCGCTTGGTCTGTATGCTCCGGTTGCCGGTGAGTACACCATCACCAACAACCAATCCGCAGAGGTAGAGGAAGAGAACACACTCTATCTGACGTATGACGGACTCCCGATCTGGAACCTCACTGACGCTCCTTATTCCATCCAACTGGAGAAAGGCACCAGCATGCACTACGGATTGTTGCTTGTACGCAATTATGCACCGTCTGTCACAACAGGCACTGAAGAGATCCAAACCGGACTCCCTGCTGCGCAGAAAGTTATTTGGAATGACCAAGTATATATTCTCCGTGGTGGAGAGGTCTATACGGCTACCGGTAAGAAAGTACAATAATGGATGGAGTTATGAACGATTGAAACAATTGAAGCATTATGAAAAAGAAAGTATATAATACTCCCTCAGTAACGAGTGTTGCGGTCGATCTGGATGTTATGAAAATAACCAGTCCCGTTTCTGATCAACAAGCGACCTTAGCTCCTGCTCCTGCGAACCGCAAAACAACGGATGTGTTCTAAGTATTGAAAAATCTCACATGCGCATGACGTATGTGAGATTTTTTTGATAAATTATGCCGGACCTCAGGTCAAGGTATTCGGTTCATAAGCGCGCCATTTGTTAATGAGCGCGCTTATGTCTTCCGGCCACTCACTGTCGAAGAACATACGCTCGCCCGTGCGCGGGTGCGTGAATCCTAAGGTACGCGCGTGAAGGACCTGACGGGGACAGAGCGCAAAACAGTTCTCGATGAATTGGCGGTACTTCTGCGTACGCAGACCTTTCAATATCTCACATCCTCCGTATTTCTCGTCACAGAACAGCGGATGGCCGATATGTTTCATGTGCACACGGATCTGGTGCGTACGCCCCGTCTCCAGTCTGCACTCCACCAGCGTCACATAGGGGAACTGCTCCAGCACACGCCAATGCGTGATTGCCTCTTTGGCCTGCGGGCACTCCTCGAGATCCCATACGCGGTAGATGGTTCGGTCGCGGTTATCCCGCGCCAAAGCGCCCTCTATCGTACCACTCTGCTCTTTGAACGTACCCCACACCAGCGCGTTGTACGTACGCTCGGTCGTATGATCGAAGAACTGCTTAGCCAGATGCGCTTTCGCTTCCGGAGTCTTGGCGATAAGCAGCAGACCGGAGGTATCTTTGTCGATACGATGGACGAGACCTATCGACGGATCGTTGATGTCGATGGGGGATTGATCGGTTACGGGTGAGGGGTTATGGGTAAAGTGCCATGCTAAAGCATGGAGCAACGTGTGTTCGTAGTTGCCATGTCCCGGATGAACGACCAATCCTGCCGGTTTGTTGACTACCAGCAGGTCTTCGTCCTCATACACGATAGTAAGTGGGATATTCTCCGGCGTGATGGTGAAGTCGTGCGGTTCATGGTCCAGCAGCACTTGGATGACATCGCCCGGTTTGACCCGATAATTAGATGCCACGGGATTGCCATTCACCCACACATTACCCGCGTCCGCAGCCGTTTGGATACGGTTGCGGCTGGTGTTGGTCATGTGCTCGGCAAGGTATTTGTCGATACGCTCCTTGCCCTGCCCCTTATCGACTTCGCACCGCCAACGCTCCCACAACTCTTCTTGCTCAATATCTTCTATCTCGTTCGCCATTTAGAACCAATTGTCGTCTTCCGGTTCGTTAGTATGCGTGCCGGCTACTGCTTTTTCGGCATCCATGGTTAATTTCAGCGCGACCGTCTCTCCTTCGATGAGTTTTTCTCCGGCAGCAGGTATCTGTTGATAGACGTATAAGGGAGTTCCGTCCTCCTCCACAGCCTCGTCACAGGTCACCGCGCCGACGATCAGACGGTAACTGAGCAAGGTACTGCGCGCTTCCTGGAGCGTCAGTCCCACTACACTCGGTACTTCCACTTCCTCTTCGCCCATCCCCTTTCCTACTACCAGACGCACCAGCGTGCCTACCGGCAGTTTGGTTCCGGGTGTTACGCTCTCCCCGTTCCGTTTCACATCCAGCACCAGGTCGCGGTAAGCGGACGGTTTATAGTCATACACCGTATCGACTCTCAAGCCCAACCCGTGCAGCGTGGCCTCAGCTTGGCGGTAACTCATATCCTGTAAGTTCGGCACCAGCACCTGACGTTTGGTGGTGGCATTAATCGTCACATACACCGCACGGCCATGCTTGGCATGACTCATCGGTTTGGGGTCCTGCTCCACAATCGTTCCGAACGGCACCTTATCCGAATAGGTCGAATCGATCACGACCAGATGCAGGTCCTGCGCTGCCAGAATAGGCTGCGCTTCCGCTACCACCATCCCGCGTACATCCGTCACTTCTACCTCCACACCGTGCTGCGTGTAACTACGCAACCAGAAAAACAAACCCGTCAAAAGAGCGGCTGCCAAGAGAACGGCTAAAATGATGTTCAAACCCCAAAATTTGAGGAAAGACTTATCCAAAAAACGATTTTTTCCCATGTTTTGCAAAATTCAGTGTGCAAAATTACAAAAATATTTGCACATATGCAAAAAAAGTATTAATTTTGCAACGTTTTTCGCAAAAAGGCGAAGACATAACATCATTTTTAAGCTTAAAAAACACTTTTAGTATGAAAAAAATGCTTCTTATCGTAGCTGTTGCTTTTGCTGCAATGGCTTGCGGAAACAAGTGCGACAAAAAGTGCTGCGAGGCTGAGGCTGAGGCTCCGGTTGAGGTAGTTGCTGAAGAGGCTGCTGCTGAGGAAGAGGCTGCTCCGGTTGAGGAGGCAGCTGAGGAGGCTCCTGCTGAGGTTGTTGCTGAGTAATTTTATGTTGCTCTGATTAGGTTCCTCTGTGAGCCTAACAAAAAAGAAGCGACCCATCGGGCCGCTTTCTTTTTGCATTTTCTTTTCCTCTAAACTCTAAACTTTAAACTTTCAACGAATTTAATCCACAATTAAATTCTTACCTGTCATCTCAGCGGGTTGTTGGATTCCCAAGATATGACAGATCGACGGTGCTACGTCAGCGAGGATACCGTTCTCTACGCGTGCGCCCGTGTGCTCTTTAGAGATATAGATGAACGGAACGGGGTTGAGCGAGTGTGCGGTGTTCGGTGTGCCGTCCGCATTGATGGCGTTGTCGCAGTTACCATGATCGGCAATGATGATGATCTCATAGTCGTTGCGAAGCGCGGTCTCGACCGTCTCGTTCACGCAGATATCGATCGCTGTGATGGCCTGCTGGATAGAGTTATACACACCCGTGTGGCCGACCATATCACCGTTGGCGTAGTTGAGGATGATGCAGTCGTACTTTTGGCTGTTGAGCGCATCGCGGAGGGCGATCGTCACTTCCGGTGCCGACATCATCGGCTGCAGGTCATAGGTTGCTACCTTCGGACTCGGGATCAGGATACGGTCCTCGTTCTCGAACTCTGCCTCACGGCCGCCGTTGAAGAAGAACGTCACGTGTGCGAACTTCTCCGTCTCGGCAATACGCAGCTGTTTGAGACCGAGCTTGCTCACTACCTCACCCAGCGTGTTGGTCACGTTCTCTTTCGGGAAGAGGATATGCAAACCGGTGAAACTGCTGTCGTACGGCGTCATACAGCAGTAGTGCAGACCCGGTATGGTCTTCATTCCGTTCTCCGGCATGTCTTGCTGCGTGAGCGCAATCGTGATCTCTTTGGCGCGGTCGTTGCGGTAGTTGAAGAAGATGACCGCATCGCCCTCTTCGATCGTAGCCAGCGGTTTACCGTTGCGAACGTGTACAATCGGTTTGATGAACTCATCCGTCACCTCGGCATCATAACTGGCCTGCATCGCTTCGTGCATCGACTCGAACGCAGCACCCTTACCGTTCACCAACAGGTCGTAGCCTACTTTGACACGCTCCCAACGTTTGTCGCGGTCCATGGCGTAGAAACGTCCGCAGATAGACGCGATCTCACCGGCCGACTTGGCGCAATGCGCCTCCAGTTGGTCAATGAATCCGATACCCGAACGCGGGTCGGTGTCACGGCCGTCCATGAAACAGTGAATGAACGTCTTACCCTGCAACTCGTACTTGGCTGCGATATCGCACAGGTAGAACAGGTGCTCCAGGCTCGAGTGCACACCACCGTCCGAGGTCAGGCCCATGAAGTGAATCTTCTTACCACTCTCTTTCGCATACGAGAAGACTGCCTTGATCTCCGGATTGTCCAGAATACTGCCGTCCTTGCAGGCACGGTTGATCTTCACCAGGTCCTGATAAACGACACGACCGGCACCGATATTGAGGTGACCTACTTCGGAGTTACCCATCTGTCCGTCCGGCAGACCGACGTTCTCACCGCTGGCTTGCAGCTGCGAGTTAGGATAGGTCGCCAACAACTTGTCCATGTGGGGCGTTGAAGTACAATAGATGGCATCGGCTTTGTCCTTGTGACCGATTCCCCATCCGTCCAAAATCATTAATAATGCTTTACTCATACTATCTATAAACTTTAAACTTTCAACTTTCAACTTAATTGGGCAAGTTTTTTAACTTGCGCAATTTGTCGTTTGTCATCCGCTTCGCGCAGCGACTGACGTTTGTCGTAGGTGTGCTTACCCTGGCAGAGCGCGATCTCCATCTTCGCCAGCCCTTTGTCGTTGATGAACAGCTCCAGCGGAATGATGGTCTTACCGGTGTCCTTGGTCGCTTTCTCCAGTTTGCGTATCTCACGACGCTGCAGCAACAGCTTACGATCCCGTTTGGCCTCGTGGTTGGCGTAACTGCCGAACCGGTACTCGGCAATGTGCATCTGCTTGACGTACATCTCGCCGTGCTCCACCGCACAGTAGGAATCGATCAGCGAAGCCTTTCCTTCGCGGATAGACTTGATCTCGGTGCCGAATAACTGAATACCGGCCGTGTAGCGATCCAGAATGATGTACTCAAACTTCGCTTTCTTGTTGAGAATCCGTATGTTGCTGTTTGGTTTCAAGTTTCTTGTATTTCTTTTGTCTTTGTTCCCAACGGTCGCGGGCATACTGCTGCATGTCGATGACCGTATCGTTCTCATCGATGATCTCCAGACCGAAGATGGTCTCAATGATGTCCTCCAGTGTCAGGATGCCTACAAAACATCCGTACTCGTCGATGATCTGCGCGATCTGGCTCTTCTGCTTGAGCATGGAGTCGAAGATGTTGCCGAGAGTCAGATCCTGATCAAAAGCCGGCAGCGGGCGTTTGATGCCGCCCAACGTCTTGCGGAAATGGTCTTCGGTCAACTCCTCCAACGCATCATTGCGCAACACGTAGCCGGTGATATACTCCGGCGCCTCGGGTTTATAGAGCGGAATTCGCGAGAAGTGGTCGTACTCGTCGTTGTCGTAATACGCCCGCAGGGTCATGTTCTCCGGCGCTATCTTCGCTACTACACGCGGGGTCATCACGTCGTAGGCATGAATCGAATCGAGTCGCATGAGGTTGCTGAAGATCTTGTTCTCATCCTCGTCTACCACACCTTCTTCTTCTCCTACGCTGACCATGGACAGCACCTCTTCCCGGCTCACGGACGGTTCGTCTTCGTTGTCCGGCACCATGCGTGAGATCAGATCAACCAACCACACCAGCGGATAGAGTACGATGATGAGCAGACGAATCGTTCGTGCGGTGAAACCCATCAACTGACGCCAATAGGTCGTACCGATCACTTTCGGAATGATCTCACCGAAGAACAGGATCAGGATCGTCGTAAAGGCCGAGAACAGGCCGAACCATTTGCCATATCCCAAAGCGACGACCTGCATACCCACACCGGCAGCTCCGATGGTGTTCGCAATCGTGTTCAACGACAAGATAGCAGCCAAGGGACGACCCGGGTCGTCCTTGTAAGTGCTCATCAGTTTGGCAGGCCCGTAGCCTTCCTCCTCACGCAAATTGATATAACTGAGCGACGTTGACATCAACACCGATTCCAGTACGGAACACAGGAAACTGACGCCCATCGCACCCAATAAAAATACGAATAACAGTGTCATAATTCAAATCGAGTGCAAAGGTACTGCTTTTTTTGCATATATGCAAATAAAAAACGCCCGAAAGGACGTTTTTTATGGTTGCAGACACACTTATTGCGATATTATCGCAAATAATTCTCCCATTTGGTGTTGCGCATGTCGCCTGATTTGAGGAACTCCTCATGCATAGCGAATGCGAGGGAGAGGTTGTGTTGGGTCTGGCCGTGCTTGGCGTGTTTGAGATAATCCCGCAGCATCTCGCGGTACTCCGGAGCGACGCAGTTGTTGATGATCTCTTCAGCGCGCTGACGCGGGCTCTTGCCACGCAGATCGGCTACACCCTGTTCGGTCACCAGCACTTTGACACTGTGCTCGGAGTGATCGAGGTGCGTCACCATCGGTACGATGGACGAGATAGCGCCGTTCTTCGCCGTCGAAGCGGTCGTGAAGATAGACAGGTACGAGTTACGGGCAAAATCACCTGAACCGCCGATACCGTTCATCATCTTCGTACCGCATACATGGGTCGAGTTGACGTTGCCGTAGATATCGGCCTCTAACGCGGTGTTGATGGCGATGATACCGAGTCGACGTGCAATCTCCGGACTGTTCGAAGTCTCCTGCGGACGGAGCAACAGCTTGTCGCGGTAGAAATCCAGATCACCGAGTACTTCGGCCATCTTCGACTCTACGAGTCGCAGCGAGCAACCGGAAGCGAACTTACAATGTCCGGCTTTGATGAGGTCAACTACGGAGTCTTGGATGACTTCCGAGTACATCTCAAACGGCGGGATATTGGGGTTTTTGCCTAACTCACCCAGTACGGCGTTTGCTACATTACCTACTCCACTCTGGATCGGCAGGAACGAAGCCGGGATACGTCCCGCTTTCATCTCTGCCTCGAGGAAAGCCGCTACGTTCGCACCGATCTTAGCCGTCGTCTCATCAACCGGCGTGAAAGCCGGGATCTC